>JAPPGG010000069.1 GCA_028875055.1 Chloroflexota bacterium | reverse complement strand
CCCATACCCGTATCCTTGACTCCCCCTATGTTACCATTTTGTCCACACGCCCTAAAGGGCAAGTGCGGGATGGCAAGGCCGTCCAGTACTCCATCAAAGACGTGAAGGGGCGCACCAAGTACATCGGTACCACCAATAATCCAACAAGAAGAGCCGGAGAACATCGGGAGAGCGGCAAGCTGAAGAATACGGACAAACTGGTTGTAGAGACCAGGCCAATTCACAGAGGCAAGGCTGAGCGGGTTGAGGCGGCCAAACTTCAGTCCCATCGTAAAGCGCACGGACACAACCCCAAGCACAACGTTACGAGCGACGGCCAATTCCACCAGCCTCCCCTGTTCTGAGGCATGCCCGCGCCGGTGGTATTCCTTACGCGGAATCCGCCACTTCGACATATAACTATATCGTGGTTGCCGGCAATATTATGCCCAACATTCGTAACAATGATGTATCATTTCCGGAAGCCGGGTGCTACAATTTAATCTGAACCTGTCAATCAAGAATTAATGCCCTCATTCCATCTGAGGCAAGGAAACTGATGCGCGTTGTTATGATTCATGCACTGGCCGAGTCAGTGCCGCCCGTCAAGGTGGCTTTCGGGGAGGTTTTCCCCGAGGCGGAACTGATAAACCTGCTGGACGAGGCCCTGTTCATAGACTTCAAGGGCAACATTACACCCCAGTTGCGGCGCCGTATGAGCCAGCTCATCTGCTACTGCGAGGAATATGGGGCGGACGCCATCGGCCTGGCCTGCTCAGTCTATGCACCCGTGGTGGAAACCGCCAAAGACCTGGTGGACGTTCCGGTGGTCTCGTCCTACAGCCCGGTCATGGAAGAGGCGGTAAGGGCTGGAAAGAGGATAGGAATTATTGCCTCGGTGGGAGCAACCCTCAGGGACTCGGACTACTACCTGCAGCTAACGGCGGAAGACCAGGGCCGAACCATCGAGACTGAACTCTGCTTTGCCGAGGAACTGATCCCCCTGTACCGCACCCAGGGTGAGGACGCCTTCAATCGGCGACTGGAAGAGCTGGTTCTGGACCTGTCCGAACGGGTGGACGCCGTTTTGCTGGGGCAGTTCTCCATGGCGTCGGCGCTGAACCGGCTGCAGCAAGTTTGCCCGGTGCCCGTACTTTCCGGGCCCCACAGCAGCGCAAACAAGCTCAAGGAGCTGCTGTCTGTGCCGGCCTGGCCCGGCCTCAACGACTGAAGAAAGAAATGGAGTCCGGTCAATCCGCGGCGCGGGACCCCGCAAGGTCTATCCCGATTCCTCCGGGCTAGTTGTGGCACCCCCTGGCCTGGATGTCCCACACCGACTCAACGACCCCGTTCCTGATGCCCACAAACCGGTCCCACCGGCTGACCATGGCGTCCTGCTGGCCAGGTATGAGAGTGATCTGGTCACCCACCTCCAGGGTTACGCCCTCGGCAACCTGGAAGACGGTGCGGTCGGGGTCCATATCCACAGCCTCCACGCCAGGACGACCCTCAACCCGGGGCAGTCCCTTCAGGCCGCCCACGGCGCGTGCGCCGGCGTCACCCACGGCAATACCCACCTTCGGGGCGCTGATTACGGTGCTCAACACCTTGCCGGCAAACAGGAAGTCGGGCATGTACTCGTAGCCGGTTTCCATTACCAGGTAGCTGCCCCCCTGGACCTCGGTGACCTCGGGCATTTCACCGGCCACGTCGTAACTCCAGGTCTCGCCCGTGGAGATTATTTCCACCGGCAGGCCCGCGGCGAGAACCGCCTCTCGCAGGTCCAGCACCGGTTGAATCAACCTGTGAGCCTCGGTAACCCGGTCTTCCCGGTCCGAAGAGGGTTCAGACATCATCTGGTGGCTCATCACACCCTTGAATGACAGCCCAGGCAGGGAATCAATCAGTCTGGCCAGGGCCACGCCGGGTTCAACATCCTGGACACCGCAACGGACCAGGCCGGTCTCCTGCTCAATGACAACCCCAACGTTCACGCCAAGCTTGTTGGCGGCGGTGGAAATGTCTCGGGCGTTAGCCTCCGTGTCGCAGGCCACCAGGATTTCAGCGTCCCGGGCCAGGGTGCACAGCCGCTCAATCTTTGCGGGGTCCACCACTTCGCTGGTGACGAACACGCTGGGAACCCCACCATGCACCATGACCTCGGCTTCCGACACCTTGGCTGCGCACACACCGCCCACGGTGCCGCCGCGACGTATCTGTCGCAACGCTATGGCCGGAGTCTTGTGGTTCTTGCTGTGGCCCCTCAGCTTGCTGTGGCGACCTTCATAAAAGCTGGCCATTACATCCATGTTATGGTCCAGGGCGTCCATATCCAGGATGAGGCAAGGGGTATCCAGTTCACTTACAGGCGTTCCTGGCTTAGGGCGATACAGATCGTGCATTTCAGGTCCTCCGTGGTCTGGCTTCAAGCATCTTGAATGTCCCTGGCCGGGACTTCGGTCAGTCCAGTCTGCCCCTGGCAGATATGGGCCAGTATCCGACGAGCCTGCCGTCCCTAACGGCGCGGAAGTAATCAAACTGGTTCACGCAGAGGGACAGGTTGTAGGGGACCAGCCACACCTTGTCGTTGGGGTTAAATTCGCCGGTAGCTTCCCCTTCCAGCTCCAGAATGCCATGCTCGGCGCTGAACCGGGTGGCCACGGCGCCGGGAATGTCATCCAGCGCGGCAACTCCAAAGTCCGGTCCCGTGGTCTTATGACCGGCATCTACCACCGCCCGCCCGGGCACCGGGTGGCTGATGACCGTGGACAACACCCTGGCGGCTGGCTGCAGTTCCGGGCGAAGTCGAGACATCTGTCCGTCCATCAGCGGATAGACCCCGGCCATAACTTCGGTAACGCCGGGTATCCTGGCCGCCACATCATAATTGTAGGTACTTCCGGCGCTTACCAGCGTAATTTCGATGCCCGCGCCTTCTATCTGTTCCCTGGCATCGTTTACCACCCGCAGTCGGCGCAGGGACTCTTCCTGCAGTTCGGGCTGGCTGGTAGTTGAGTAGGGCCCCTCGTAGGCCATCAGTCCCATCAGCGCGAGACCAGGGGCGTCCTCCACTGCCCGGGCCAGCGCCAGGGCATCGGTGGCGGAACTCACCCCGCCGTGACCATAACCGGCATCGATATCAACCAAGATCCCCAGGATGGCATCCTCAGCAGCGGCAGCCTCGGAAAGGTTCTGCACGTTCCGGAGGTTGTCCACTGCCTGAAAGACCCAGTTGTCCCGGGCCAGGGCCAGCAAGCGGCGAATCTTGGGCCCGGTAATAGCGCGGCCGGTGATGAGGATGTCATTGAAACCCGCCGACGCAAATACTTCCGCCTCCCCCAGGGAAGCAACGGCGATTCCCCCAGTGCAACTGGGAGCCATTTCTATGAGACCTTCGTCGGCCGACACCTGGCGCAAGGCAATTTCGGGACAGCCGTGGCAGGAGACGTGGGGCCTGACGCAGGCGTCCGTTTGCGGCGTCTCACCGTCCGGCAGCAACTGGCGGAAAGAGTCATGCAGTGTGTCTATGTTGGATTCCATGATATCAAGATCAATTACCAGGGCCGGGGTATCCAGGCTTTCCACCGGCGTGCCAACGGGTTGAAAAATAGGTCGCTCCATCTTTGTCGTCCATCCCTGAACTAGTCTCGGGGGCAGAATAGCATAAAGGATGGCGTGACAGTACCCTGCGCGGGTCGTTTGTTCCTCCGGACCAACTGCTCAGACTGCAACTGTGAAGAGGTACTCGAAAGCAAGAACTCCATTAATTCCAATAATCCTCCGCCATCTGGACCTGTGGGGCCGACGGCTGAGGAAGTGGGTTGGTCCAGCGTGACGGGGTTAACCGCCCGTGCAACACCCAGGACTTAAGCCAACCTGAGCGCAAATGGCTGCCCTGGAGAGTTTCCGGGAATACCAACTGGCGCAACTCATGCTCTTCCACTGATCATGACCGGTATTGGTGGTGCAGGCAGGGCAGCCGGGATAAGCAGCGGAGGGGAGACGGAAAAATGGGAATTGGGCCCAATCAACATTCCACGGACGTCACCCCCTCATAGCTGCCTTCCCGGCAAGATAGAACGAAAGGGTAACGGAGGGACTGAAACCGAGGGCCCGCCCTGCAAGTCTAACCAGGTGGCATCGGTCGCTACCGGGCCGCTTCAAAATACCCTTTTGCCCTTGCAATTCCGGCAACCCAATGCAACAATGCAACCTGATTTTCGCCCGATTTAGGGGGAATCCGCCTCGCAAGCGGCCTGTTCGTTCCCAGTCTTTGCGGGCCACACCAGGAGACTCGCCCCATGCCCGGATTGCTCGAAGGTGTAAAGGTAATCGACTTTACCCACCATTTTGCCGGCCCCTACTGCACCAAGCTCTTGGCCACCCTGGGCGCGGAAGTCATCAAGATTGAGCGGCCGGGCGTCGGGGACCCCATACGGGGAATTCCCCCTTTCGCCAGCGAGCGTCAACCAGGCGAAAGCGGAGCCTGGTTCCTCTATCTGAATACCTCCAAAAAGAGCATTACCCTGGACCTCAAAACGGAAAAGGGCAGAGAGCTGGCGCTGAGGCTGGTGGAAAACGCCGACATTGTGGTCGAGAATTTCTCGCCGGGAGTGATGGAACGCCTGGGTCTGGGCTACGACTCCCTGAGCAGGGTTAACCCTGTCCTGGTGATGACCTCGGTCTCAAACTACGGCCAGACCGGCCCCTACCGGGACTGGAAGGCTGACGAAATCAACCTCTATGCCACCGGCGGCCTGATGAACATTACGGGCGAGCCCGAAGAACCTCCCCTGAAAGAAGGGGCGCCCCTTTCGCAGCTGGGCGCCGGGCAGAACGCCTTTGTCGCCACGATGACTGCCCTGTTTTGCGCAGAAGACACTGGCGAGGGACAGCACATAGACCTGGCCATCGCGGAATATGCCACCAACGTCCTGGAAAACGCCCTGATGCAGTACAGCTACTCGGGCGTGGAGTTCACCCGGGTGGGTAACCGGGGGTACGGGCGCGCGGCCTGGGGCATATACCCCTGCCAGGACGGGTTTGTGGGCATTATTGCTGGTCCGGACCAGAACTGGCCCGAGGTGGCCAGGATCATGGAGAGCGAGGAACTGGCGGATCCCCGGTTCGCTTCCCGGCAGGGTCGCCTGCTCAACGCGGACGAGGTGGACGCCCTGATGCTGCCCTGGCTGCTGGAACACGACAAGGTGGACATTTTCAAGGCAGGGCAGGACCACGGCCTTGGATTCTCCTTCGTGGCCGGAATGCAGGACATCCTGGAAATGGAGCAGCTGGTGGCCCGGGACTATTTCGTTGAGCTAGACCACCCCATAGCCGGCCGTTTTCGCTATCCCGGTCCTCCCATCAGCCCTCACTCCAAGGAGATTGAACCCTGGGTGTACCGGAGAGCGCCGCTGCTGGCGGAGCACAACCTGTCGGTCCTGGGAGAACTGGGCTACGACAGCCAGGGAGTGGAACGTCTTTTTGCCGAAGGAGTCATCTAGTTGAGCGCGGCACAACCCCTGAAAAACTTTCGCATTCTCGACCTGTCCAGGATCTGGGCCGGCCCCTACTGCACAAAGCTGCTGGCCGACATGGGGGCAGAGGTCATCAAGATGGAATCCATGCGGGTCTATGACTCGCACCGGGGACCAGTAGCTCCCGCCCCGGGTATCGCGGCATACCCTGATTCCGATCCCGGGGAAGAGGCCTGGAACCGAAACGGGTGGTTCAACTGCCTGCACATGAGCAAGTACGGTATCACCCTGGAATTGACAGAGGAGAAGGGCCGGCGGGTTTTCGAGGAACTGGTGTCCATCAGCGACGTGGTGGTGGAAAATTTCCGGCAGGGCAGCCTCACCCGCCTGGGGTACGACTACGAGACCCTGCGCCAGATTCGGCCGGACCTGATTTACGCCTCAATGCCTGCCTTCGGCAACAGCGGTCCCTGGCAGAATTATGTGGCCTATGGGATTGGGCAGGAACAGCTTTCGGGCATGGCCCATATGACGGGATATGTCAACGACGGGCCAATGAAATCGGGCATAAATCACGGCGACCCCATTACCGGGTCCCACGCCGCGGGGGTGCTGCTGGCCGCGCTGCGATATCGGCGGCGCACGGGAAAGGGCATGTTCGTGGACGTTTCCCAGCAGGAGTCGGCGGTGGCCCTGATCGGCGGCGAGGTTGTGGCCTACCAGATCAGCGCTGAGGAACCGCAGCGCATGGGCAACCACTCCCCCTGGTTCGCGCCCCAGAATGCCTACCCCTGCAAGGGTGAAGACCGCTGGGTGACTATCGGGGTTACCAACGACGACCAGTGGCGCGGCCTGGCGGAGGCCCTGGGACAGCCGGAACTGGCTCAGGATCCCCGGTTTGCTACCAACCGGGACAGGCTCCAGCACCGGCGGGAGCTGGACGCGCTCCTTGGAGCATGGGTTTCCGAAAAGGACATGTGGGAAGTGACCAGCCTGTTGCAGAGCAAGGGGGTCCCGGCGGGTCCGGTGCTGCGGGGCCCTGATCTGCTGGAGAACCCGCATTACACCGACCGGGGCACATTCAACTACGTGGACCATCCTCGGGTGGGTCCCAAGTGGTACCAGGGGTTCGCCTGGCGCATGTCGAAAACCCCGGGGCAGGTCCACTGGCCGTCACCCACACTGGGCCAGCACAACCGCCAGATTTACCGGGAATTGCTGGGAATTGCCGCCGAGGAAATTGATGACCTGGAAGCGGGCGGAGTGATTGGGACGAAGCCGACCGGGTCTCGAATAATTTAGGAAAAACAGGACTGGGTACGGCGGGGAGCGGACAGGTTCACGCCTGGACTGCTTTCCCCTGCGCCAACAACTTAGGAGGAGAATATCTTGACCACACAGACCGAACCCGAAGCAATCTACGAAATCAAGGAAGGCATCGCTTACATTACGATGAACCGACCTGAAAAGCTGAACGCCATTGACCCCAATATGCGTCAGCTGCTGTGGGAGTCGTTTCAGGATGTGAAAACCAACCCGGAAGTGCGCTGCGCCATCGTAACGGGGCGGGGTCGCGCTTTCTCCACCGGCCATGACCTGGTGGCCATGGCTAACGACCAGGCCAACGAAGGTGTAACCACGGGCGACCTTTATGTGGAGCAGTCCAAGATATACAAGCCGATCATTTCCGCCATTAACGGAATCTGCCTGGCCCAGGGATGCGGCATCGCGCTGGGCAGCGACATTCGAATCGCTTCCACGGAAGCCAGGTTCGGCTGGCCCCAGGCCAAGCGGGGAATCTCCTCGGTCAGCGGGCCCGCATTGCTCTCCCAGGTGGTTCCGAGGAACATCGCCTTTGAATTCCTGTTCACCGGGGAATTCGTGGACGCTCAGAGGGCGCTGGACCTTATGCTGGTCAATTATGTGGTGCAGCCCGAGGAAGTGATGCCCAGGGCCGAAGAGATGGCCCGAATGATCACCGCCAACGCCCCTCTCTCTCTGGCCGCCATCAAGGAGGCATCCATCAAGGGTTCTGAAATGGGGATGCAGGAAAGGGTGGACTTCGCCCAACAGAAGCGGAACGAGATTCTGGAAACCGAGGACGCTCAGGAAGGCGTACGGGCCTTTGCCGAGAAGCGGGCCCCGGTCTGGAAGGGCCGATAGACTGGCCCGCTATTCTCGTCCTGAACTACCAGTCCTGAACTACCAGGTCCAGAACTACTGGCGCCGGGGAACGTTCCCCGGCGCCTTGCTTTCCCTTCAATTCCCTTCCAATGCTACTGGGAACGCAGGGCCCTGCCCGCCATTGCTCCGGTATGCACCCCATCGTCAATGACGACTCGCCCATTGACGATTACGTAGTCGATGCCCACCGGGTACTGTTTGGGGTCTTCAAAGGTGGCCGTGGCCTCCACCCGCTCCGGGTCGAACACCACGAGGTCCGCTTTCATACCATCCCAGATGATGCCCCGGTCTTTCAGTCCCAGGCGCTGAGCCGGGTAGGAAGTCATTTTTCGCACACCCTCCTCCAGGGGGAACAGGCCTTCTTCGCGCACGAACTGCCCCAGCACGTAGGGGAAGGTGCCGTAGGTACGGGGGTTGGGGTAGTCGCCGGTCAGCAGGCCGTCGGACCCGACCATCTGGGCCGGATGCCTTGCAATGTTCCGAATGTTCTCTGGATTCCCGGTGCGGGCAACGAAGGCGACTTCCAGGTTCTCCTCGATGAGCAGGTCGCAGATGGCGTCAACCATGCGCTTGCCCTGGTGTTCGGCCAAGTCAACCAGGGAGCGACCCTCCCATTCCTTGTTTTTCTTGGACCCGATATGGCTGAAGATGTAGTGGTCCAGGCTGAGGCCCCACTGGGGCTCGACCGTGTCGCCAATTTCGTCCCGGATACTCTGCTCGTGGATGCGGCGGAAGAGAAGACTGGGCCCCCCGGCGTGTACCCAATAGGGCAGCAGCGAATGCAGCACCGTGCTGGCAGCCGGATAGGGATACTGGTCGAAGGTTACGTCGATGCCGGCTTCCCTGCCTTCATCCACCAGCGACACCATGCGGACTCCCAGTCCTTCCACGGGACTGTGGTAATGGGAGATATGTACTGGAACGCCGCTGCGCTGCCCGACGTTCAGGGCTTCCCGGAAGGGGTCCAGAAGTCGATCACCCAGGCTGTAGCGGGCGTGGGTCATGTAGAAACCGCCAAAGTCCTTGATCGCCTCACATACGGCCACGAGTTCGTCAGTGTCGCTGTATGCGCCTGGAGGGTAGGTCAGTCCAGTCGAGAAACCGAAGGCGCCGTCCCGCATTCCCTGCCGGGCCAGTTCCTGCATCCTGACAATTTCGTCGTCGGTGGGAAGGCGGTCCGCCCAGCCCATAGCCTCTACCCGGATGGCGGCGTGAGGAACAAAATAGACCACGTTACAGGAAACTCGGCCGTTCAGCAGGTCCAGGAACTCGCTCACCCGGCCCCAGCGCACGTCCGGCGGGGGAGTGCCGTTGATCGCGGCCAGGTACGTCAGAAGCTCTTCGAGGTGGGCCGGGGAAGTGGGAGCGTAAGAAAGGCCGTCCATTCCCAGGGCGTCGGTGGTGACGCCCTGCCTGAGCTTCGCCTCGTTGGCCGGGTCGGTAAGGAGCATCAAGTCGGAGTGGGAATGCATATCTATGAAGCCGGGGCAGATTATTTTGTCGTCCGCCTTGATAACCCGGTCCGCGGCCACCGCTGATGTGTCGCCCCGCAATACGGTCAGGGTATCTCCTTCAACGCCGACACTGCCCCTGAACCAGGTTTGCCCGGTACCATCAACAATGCGGCCCCGGTCGATCAGCAAATCAAACATCAGGCTGCCTCACAAAGAAATTCGTGAAAATATGGCGAATTCCGCAGTACATTAGTCCAATTGTTTCCGAGAAAGTCCACTTGATTGAAGAGCCCTGGCAAGATAGGCGGGAAGCTCGACATATACCGAGGATTATAACCCGATAATAATTTGACAATGGTACTGGATGAAAGTATTATGCCCTAACAACGCACCCTAAGCATAAGGGGGTATCCAAGGATGCGTGTAAGTTTAGCACGGCAGGGTAAGGTCATCCCTTACTCTACGGAGCCCGAAAGGCAGAAGAACTTCTGTGCCGGGTCAAGGTACGATATCAATTCCCGGCGTTTTTTCACCTACTTCGGAAACACAGCCTCTCTACCGAGCCGCCAACTCCCCTGCGAGCATTAGCTCCCTCCACGTTGAACAACATAGAGTCTTTGTTGGGCAAGTGTGGCTGATACTTAGTCGCTAGAACATCAGCGCAACGTATTCAAAAGGTGTGGAACGACTCTACCAGGTAGCTCTTTGAGCCCCGGCTGTAGAGACTTGTGCGCTTTCTAACTCACAACCAAATCGGAATCGACTGGAAAAAACAAGGAGGAGAAATACATGCGACAACTCATGAGGTCCAAGATTCACCGGGCGACGGTCACCAACTGCGACGAGAGCTACATTGGTAGCATTGTTATCGACCAGAATCTGATGGACAAGTCGGATATCTGGGAGTACGAGAAGGTACTGGTTTGTGACGTTAACAACGGCGCCCGGTTTGAGACCTATGCCATCTCCGGCGAACGGGGCAGCGGCATCATTTCCGTGCAGGGAGCAGCAGCCAAGCTGACCAACCCCGGCAACAAGGTCATCATCATGGCCTTTGAGGTTACTGACGAACCGGTCCGGCCCAAGGCCATCCTGGTTACCGATGACAACGAGTTCGACTATTATCTGACGGAGATCGAAAATGCAATTGCAGTTTAACGAGTCAGAAACCGAACAATACTACGACCATGAAGATGCTGTTTACCGGGCTCTATGGGACAAGGACGGCAGCGTCCACTGGGGTTTGTTCGAAGACGGCGCCAACATGACCTTCCTTGAGGCAGGCTCCAACCTGAACAAGGTTATGGCCCGGCGCGGGCAGTTGCACGCCGACTCCAACGTTATTGACGTGGGTTGCGGCAGCGGCACAACCGCCATAGCCCTCTGCAAGGAAGTGGGCTGCCAGATAACCGGGGTGGACTTGAGCGGCGTCCGCATTGCCAACGCCATCGATTCCCTCGATGAGCATCCGGAAGAAGTAAGGGAGAAGGTCAGCTTCAAGAAGGGTTCCGCCACCGACCTGCCCCTGCAGGACGAGACATTTGACCGGGCGTGGAGCCAGGCCACCATCTACCACGTCCCTGACAAGATCAAGGTCCTTGAAGAGGTGTACCGGGTCCTGCAGCCCGGAGGGATTTTCGTTTTTGACGACCTCATCAAGCCCCAGCCGGAAATCAGCGAAAAGGCTGTGAAGTTTGTGTACGAGCGCCTGTTGTTCGACACGGACTTTTCCTTCGAGTCCTACCAGGTAGCATTGAAGGACGCGGGCTTTGAGGTACTGGAGGCCGAGGATATTTCCCGGCACCTCAAGACCAGCTACCTGATGCTCAGCGACGCCGCTTCCAGGGGCAACGAAGAGCACCGGGAGCGGTTCGCCTACCTGGCCGAGGCCTACAAGGAGACCGCAGCGGCAGTGGACAACAAGGAACTTGGGTGGGCAATGTTCGTCTGCCGCAAGAAATAGGTCCGCGCCTGTCTTCCGCGGCCGACGCACATCGAGGTAAGTAATGACACAGAATGATCGCGTCCAATGGGTGTATTCCTCTCAGAATGAGCAGGAACTGGAAGAACGCTATGACCAGTGGGCGGAGGAGTACGACGCCGACCTGGAGAGCGATTACGGCTGGATTTCTCCCCAGCGAACTTCCGAGTTCCTGGCCAAGCACGTGGCAACAGACGCATCCATCCTTGACGCCGGGGCGGGAACCGGCCTGGTTGGTGAGTGCCTTCACCAGCTGGGTTTCCGCAACATGACGGCGATGGACCTGTCGCAAGGCATGCTGGAAGTCGCCCGGAGGAAGAACATCTACCAGGGACTGGACCAGATGACTATGGGCGAGGAACTGGGCTATGCAACCGACCAGTTCGATGCCTCGGTCATCGTGGGTGTCTTCACGCAGGGCCACGCTCCTGCCAGTTCCATTGATGAATTGGTCCGGGTGGTAAGGTCAGGCGGCCACATCGTCTTCAGCCTGAGGACTGACACATACCTGGAAAACGGCTTCAAGGACAAGTTGGAATCCCTTGAGTCTGCCGGCCTATGGAAGCTGGTGGAAGTCTCCGACGCCTATTACCCGTTGCCAAAAGGAGAACCTGAAGTTATGCACCAGGTGTGGGTTTTCCAGGTCAGCTGACCCGGCGCGACATCACACTCCTCCGAAAACGTTTGAGGCCTCACCCTGTCCCCTTGGCGGGACCTGGTGAGGCCTCGGTTCTTTGACTTAACGTGCGGCTATTCCCGGGTTTCCATCGGCAATCCCCGGTGCCTGACCTCATCGACGCAGATCGGACATCGTTGTTCCACAGAATGCCCTACGGCCGGCCAGAAGTCTTCCGACGTCATTCCGCACAGGTAAATGGGTTCCACTTCCTCAATTCCCAGGCTTTCAACGTAATGGACCTCACCCCTCTTGTAGGGGTTGGGCCACCACCAGGGTGTCAGCTGCCGGGCTAGGTCGTCTATATGGTCCTTCTTATCGTCCTGCCAGCCATCTTCCGGCATTTCAACGACCCAGGCCCGGCCTTCCTCACTTGACCGTCTTCGGGCGTTCAATCGTCCTTCACGGATGTAGCGACGGATGATGTCCTGCGACACATTCAAGCGCCGAGACGCCTCCTGAATAGTAACTTCTTCCAAGACTTACTCCCCTCCATTTGCGGGGTCTGAAATTCCCTGGTTTCGGGTTCTTCGGGACCCGGCCTAGCCGATCCTGGCGCCGGAGGTCAGAGGGTCTTCCATCGTCTCTCCCAGCGACCCTCCCGGCGGCACCATGGGATAGAGATTGACTGAATAGTCCACTACAAACTCTATCAAATAAGGGCCCTCATGGGCCTGGGCCTTGCGCAGGGCTGGCATCACGTCTTCCTGGTGTGTCACCCGAACGGCCGGAATTCCGTAGGCTTCAGACAGCTTAACAAACTCGGGGCCAGGAATGGGTACTTCCTTCAAGTGATTTTCGAAGAACATCTCCTGCCACTGGCGCACCATTCCCAGGTAACCATTGTTTATCAGCGCAATCTTCACCGGCAGATTTTCCTGGGCGACTGTGGCCAGTTCCTGGGATGTCATCTGGATTCCACCGTCGCCGGCGATGCTCCATACCGGCGCTCCTGGCTGGCCCACCTGGGCGCCCATGGCTGCCGGAAGTTCGAAACCCATCGCTCCCAAACCGCCGGAGGATACAAAGGTGTTGAAGCCGTTGAAGAACAGGAACTGGGCCGCCCACATCTGGTGCTGCCCGACCCCGGTCACCACGACAGTATCCGGGTTTTCCTGGATCAACTCATTCATTTCCGACAGAACGTGCTGTGCCAGCAGGCTGTCGGTCTTGGGAATAGCCAGAGAGGGATGGTCTCTCTTCAATTCTTCGATATAGCTCATCCACTGGGGGCGGTCAACTCGCTTTACCAGGGGAATCAGGGACCGCATTACCACCTTGGCGTCCCCCACCAGGGGGACCTCCACAGGCACGTTCCGACCCACCTGGCTGGGCTCGATATCCAGGTGAATAATGCGGGCATGGGGCGCGAAGGTGGAAGCGCGGCCGGTCACCCGGTCGTCAAACCGCATTCCCAGGCCCACGACCACATCGGCCTGGTCCACAACGATGTTGGACCAGTACATGCCGTGCATTCCCAGCATGCCCAGGCTCAGGGGATGATTTCGCGGGAAGCTGCTGAGTCCCAGCAGGGTGTTGATGACGGGAATTCCGGTGGCTTCGGCCAGCTCCATCAGTTCGTCCCACGCATGGGAAGCAAGCACACCGTGGCCGGCGATCAACACGGGACGTTCTGCCTCGTTAATCAGCTGGGCCGCCCGCGCCAGTGAGGCCTGGGTTTCATCGGAAAGAGGTTCCCTGGCAAATTCTGGAATCTCCGGGTACTCGAACTCCGCCAGCTCCAATTGCACGTCGCGGGGAACATCAATAAGCACCGGACCCGGACGTCCCTCCTGGGCTACCTTGAATGCCTCCCTGATGGTGGGAGCCAGGTCGGCGGCAGACATTACCAGGTAGGTCCGCTTGGTGCATACCGACGCTATGGAGCAGATGTCGCATTCCTGGAAAGCTTCAGAGCCCAGGGCCGTCCTGGCGACCTGGCCCGTAATGGCAACCATGGGGACGGAATCGGCCTTGGCGCCCATCAAACCGGTAACCAGATTGGTGGCGCCCGGCCCCGAGGTGGCTACGCAGACACCGACTTTACCGGTCACCCGGGAATACCCGTCGGCGGCGTGGGAAGCCGACTGTTCATGCCGGACCAGTACGTGCCTCAACTGGGGATAGCCCCATAGAGCATCGTAGAAGGGCAAAATTGCTCCGCCGGGGTGGCCGAAAATTACGTCAACACCCTCGCGGAGCAGGCTTTCACAGATTATTTCCGATCCTTTAAGTTTCACAGCAGCCTCCAAAACGTTTGCGTTCTGCCGCCGAGAAAGGTATCGGGAAGGCCGACCGTAGGACAATAAAAAAACCCGTCCCCCATAGGGACGGGATATAATGCTCCCGCGGTACCACCCTATTTATCCGGCAAACCGGACCTCTCTTAGCAGGCACCAACATGCCCCGTCACGGATAACGAGCGACGAACCTCGGCCTGGCTTACTGAGCGACTGAAAGCTCTACAGTCGCGGTTCCGCTGGCAGCTCCGGAGGGATTTTCGACAAGGTTGGCGTACCTGCTCTCACCATACCAGGCTCGCTGAGCGCCGGGCCCTGCCTACTCGTCTCCATCATAGCTTTTTCAGTTTGTGCAAAATATCACATCAGCAAATAGAATGTCAACTATTTTATTGAAAACCAGTGATTAAGACCCGAGGGCATTCAAATACCGCCGTCCATCCCTGGTCATGGGGCAAAACAGTTGCACCCAATACAAGGAGCACCATGGGACTGGCTGTAGTCCCATGACGCTCTTGATTCGGCCAGTTACGCCAGGTGCCCCTTTAGGGGAGACTCTGGCAGGCAAAGACCTAGTCGTCGTCGGCTACTCCGGCCATTTCACGGGACCCGGCGGCCAGGTGGGTGCCATAGAACCGCAGTACCTGCTTCCAGCCGTCCACCGCCGCTCCCTGCCTGTAGCTGGGACGGTCAACGGCAAAGAAACCATGGCCGGCATCGTCGTAGCGGAAGAATTCGTAGTCCTTGCCGTGCTGTTTCAAGGCCTCTTCCAGGTCATTCACGTCCTGGGGAGAGGGGCGGGCATCCTCGTTGCCAAACAACCCCAGCAATGGACAATTCAGACCGGAAGTGTAGTCCACCGGCGCTACTGGCTGTCGGGAGCGCTCCAGCTCGCCTTCGGGTACCGTGGTTACGCCGCCGCCCCAGCAGTTTACCGCGGCGTCAATGCCATCCAGGCGGCAGGCCACCAGGTAAGTCTGGCGACCGCCGGAGCAGAACCCAATCACGCCAACTTTGTCGTTGTGATAGGGCAAAGAGCGCAGATAGTCGCGAGCAGCGGACACGTCGCCCAGAGTCCTGTCATCCGGCATACCACCAGCTTCACGGACGCTGGCGCTGTTGGCTACGGGGTCTCCCTGGCCTTCCCTGAAGTGCAGGTTGGGGGAAATGCATACATAGCCGTTGTACGCCAGTTTACGGGCCATCTCCTTGGATGCCTCGTCCCAACCGGGCATGTGGTGAATCAATACGACCCCGGGATAGGGACCCGCGCCCAGGGGACGGGCCAGGTAAGCATCAATCTGGTCGCCATTGTGACCATTGATATTGACGGTTTCTGCAATCAACCCTTCGTATGGCATATCGTTACCTCCGTTTTTGCGTTTCATTTCCCTTCACTTGCCCGGCGCTTAAGTGCATCGGGCGCGGCGGGAATTGAGGGCAGATTACTACGAGGTCAAGGCAGTGTCAAATTGGCGTCACGGCCCAGGTGCGAAAGCTCAATCGGGCCGGATCGGTCAAACTCGCCGGAACTCGCAGGCGCGGGGCACATATCGACGCTTTCGATTGACAGTAGGCATCGCCTTAATTAGTATCCCCGCATGGCGCGAGCCAAATAACAATGCAGGAACTGACACATGCCACAGAAAGAGATTATTTCCCATCCCGATATTGCCCAGGGCAGCAACCCACTGTCCCAGGCGACCCGATTCGGTGACCTGGTGTTTGTGCAGGGGTGCACGGGGCGCCACCCGACTACGGGGGAAAACGGCTCCGATATCCGGCAGCAAACCCGCTTCGCCCTGGAGCGGATCAAGATGATCCTGGAAGCCGCCGGTTCCTCAATGGACAATGTCCTGACCAATACCTGCTACGTGACCAGCAGGGAAGACTTGCCGGGCTTCAACGAGACCTACGCCGAGTTCTTCCCCTCAGACTACCCGGCCCGGACCACGATCATTGTCCAGTTTGGCCAGCCGGACAATCTGGTGGAAATAACCACCACAGCTTGCATATCCAGCTAATTACCTGCAACCTGCGGCCAACAGTATTGGGCCCTGCCCTGAGCGTGGGCAGGAGCCCAATGGTCTTCACCAGAGCCTAAACCTTCCGGTAAACGATGTGAGAACGATTGGAAGTGTGCGGGCGAATCATTGGAGCCCAGTCACCGGTGTCTGAGGCGGCAACCCAGGCATCGGTAAAGGGCACCTCGGGACTGTCAATTTCGTAAACGGCAGCGTACCTGGCCACCCCTTCGACATCGGTGGATTCCAATCGGTACCGGGTGCAGCTGTGTACCCCGGGCGCCTTCACAATATTTGGTATGTGCTGGGTGTCGTAAATGCGATTGAAATCATCCTCCAGCTCCTGGGGAATGTCCATCTGCACCAGGTAAATGTAGTCGGCCATTTCTGCGGCCTCCTTGCTGAAAATTCCCGGCCAAGTATAGCGGCCCTTGACTGGCAGCGGTAGCGGGGATAGAATCGGAGTCCAGCGACCGACAGTGAGCCGCTCCTCCAGCGGTTCCCGGTCGCTCCTCTTTTGCAAGCGAGGGCAATACCGGTCAGTCCAAAGCAAATGTCCGCGCCAAACAAGGCACGGACATTTTAACTTTTCTTTGATCCCTGACCGGCTAATAGGTCAGGTCTGTTTCAACTCCCTCGGGAAGTTCCACCTCCAGGGCCTGCAGGCTGTGGGCCAGGCCGTGATAGTACGCTACGACCACCAGCGTATCGACTATGCCTGCGTCGCCCACCAGGGAACGCATCGCCTCGAAAGTGGTGTCCGAGATTCGGTGCTGACGCAAGAGTTCAAGCACGAATTGGACGACGGTGGCGTCGTTGGTATCAAGTCCCGATGGGGCTCGAAATTCCCGAATGGCGGCTATCAGCTCGTCGCTCAAGTTGGCTTCCTTGGCGCCCCGCTGGTTGACCGTCCACACATAGTGGCCGCCGGCCTCCCTGGCGGCCGTCAGAATGGCCACAGCCTTTACCCTGGGGTCCAGGGGCGTCTCGAACCGTACGTATCCGCCCAAGCCGGCGAAGGCTCCCGCGGCCTGAGGGTTGTTCAAGATAGCGGCGTAATTTCGTTGCACTCCGCCCCGGCTGGTTTGAATGTCATCCCAGATCGCCTGCCCTGCGGCGTCCATATTTTCTCGAGTGGCAAATGGTACACGAGCCATATTGAATTCCTCCTATAATTTCCAAGACCGAAGAAAGTAAAACCTCGGCATCTCTGGAGTCGGGTCATTATGTCAAACGGCATCCCCGGTGCTGCCGGGGATGCCGTTAACTTGAAGCCTGGGCAAATTGGTTGCGCTGCTCTAGTCCGCGGCCTGCTGCACTCCCTCTCCGTTCTTGTCCCAGAGAGCCTCCAGGATGGCGCCGGGGGACATGGGAAGCCTTTCCATCCGAACGCCAATTGCATCGTGGATGGCATTGGCAATGGCAGCCATGGGAGGCACGATGGGCACCTCGCCTACGCCCCGTACACCGTAGGGATGGCCGGGGTTGGCTACTTCCACGATTACCGTGTCAATCATCGGCAAATCGAGGCTCACTGGCATCCGATAGTCCAGGAAGCTGGAATTGACCATCTGCCCGTCTTCGCTGAAGTAATATTCTTCGTTGAGGGCCCAGCCGATGCCCTGGACAACGCCACCCTGCATCTGGCCTTCCACATAGCTGGGGTGGATAGCCTTTCCGGCATCCTGGACGGTGGTGTACCGCAGAATATCCACTTTGCCGGTTTCCGGGTCAACCTCTACGTCCACAATATGAGTGGAAAAGGCGCCGCCGGCCCCGCGGGGATCAACGCTAACCTGGCTGGAAATGGGCCCGCCGGAGCCGTTCAGTTGAGAGGCCAGCTCCTTGAAGCTCATCTTCAGATCGGAGTCGGACTTGTGCTGGAATACGCCGCCCACCAGTTCCACGTCTTCGGCGGAAACTTCCCAGATGGTCGCGGCCCGGTCGATCATCTGGTTCTTGATGTCCTGGGCGCATTCGTAGGCAGCCCAACCGCTGGCGAAGGTGGTGCGGCTGCCGCCGGTCAGGAAGGTGAAGCCAACGGAGTCGGTATCGGCCACGCTGGGGCGCACATCCTCCGCAGGTATGCCCAGAACTTCCGCCGCCTGCATGGCGATGGATGCCCTGGTGCCGCCGATATCGGTGGAGCCTTCCACCAGGCTGATGGTGCCGTCAGCGGCCACCCCGATGCTGCAACTGGACTGCATGCCAATGTTGAACCAGAAGCCAGAGGCGATGCCCCGACCCTGGTTGGGGCCAGTGAGCGGGGTGTTGTAGTGCTCGGTGGCCTTGGCAGCCTCCACGACCTCAATATTGCCAATCACCGGGAACTCCGGACCGTCCACCCGGCGGGTGCCTTCCTTGGAAGCGTTGCGCAGGCGGAACTCGATGGGGTCCATCCCGATTTCCCGTGCTATTTCATCCATTACCTGTTCGCCGCCGAAGGCGCCGATTGGAGCGCCGGGCGCCCGGTAGGGGGCAACTTTCGGCTTGTTGACGACTACGTCGTAGCCTTCCGCGCGGACATTTTCGATGTCGTAAGGCGCAAACATACACTGAGCGCCCATGGTTACCGGCGAACCGGGAAAAGCGCCAGCCTCCAGAGCCAGCGAGGCATCGGCGGCAGTTATCTTGCCGTCACGGGTGGCGCCGACCTTGACCCAGACCGTGGAGCCTGAGGTGGGACCCGTGCTTTCGAAAACGTCGGTGCGGGACATGAGCATTTTTACGGGCTGAACGGTCTTCCTGGAGAGGATAGCGGCCATGGGCTCCAGGTAAACCGGGATCTTGCCGCCGAATCCGCCCCCGATTTCCATGGGGACTACCTTTATGTCGGAGACCGGCATATCAAGAATCTGGGCCATGGAGTCGCGTACGGCGAAGGCGCCCTGGGTGCTGGTCCAAACGGTCAGTTTGCCATCTGCATTCCACAGAGCGGCAGCGTTCTGGGGCTCGATGTAGCCCTGGTGGACGGTGCTGGTCCGGAAGGCCCTTTCGACGACGACATCGGCTTCCGCAAATCCCTTATCCAGGTCGCCCATCTCGTACCGGAAGTGCGACGCAACATTGCTGAGCTTATCGGTCCTTTCGCCAAGCTCCGTCGTGGTCAGGTCTTCAATCACCAGTGGCGCGCTGTCTTCCATAGCCTGGGTAACGTTAATTACCGGCGGAAGGACTTCGTACTCCACCTCAATCAGTCCCACGGCTATCTCGGCCACATGAGAGTTGGCAGCGGCAACTGCCGCCACCGCATGCCCTCGATAAAGGGCCTTGTCCTGGGCCAGGATATTTTCGCTGGAAAAACGTACGCCCCGGCCCGGGTTTTCCATGCTGGCTACGGGCAAGTCCTTGCCGGTAATGACGGCTTTGACTCCGGGGTAGGCCTCGGCCTTGCTGGTATCGATGGACTTGATACGAGCATGGGCGTGGGGGCTGCGGAGGACCTTGCCGTGGAGCAAACCGGCCATCTGGAAATCGCCGCCGTACTTGGCGCGGCCAGTGACCTTGTCGGTACCGTCATGGCGCACGGGGCGGGTTCCAACCACGCTGTATTCAGTGTTCGACAGCACAATATTGGACATAGATAACCCTCTCGACTGGTGGATTTTATGAAACTTAAGGCTGGTGGAGGAATTGTACCATATAGGTGCGTAGTCTTATGACAAACGCGGTCCCGATGTACGTGAAGGATCGGGCCATCATCTTCTTTCCGAACCGCATCCAATTGATCGCCGCCCAACTTTTGCCCATTATGGCAAAAACCCCCGGCTTTCACCGGGGGTTGGGCTTGCAGTCTATTGATCTACTGGTAGCGGGGGTAGGATTCGAACCTACGACCTTCGGGTTATGAGCCCGACGAGCTGCCACTGCTCCACCCCGCGACGTAGAGGAAAATTTTGTAAATACACCGGAACAAGAAACCCTGAGTAATTGCCCTGAAAGCTTATCACTGTGTCTGGAGTCCATAACGTGGGTCAAATCGCTCGACCGGTTAGTATCGGTATGCTGAAACTGTTACCAGCCTTACACATCCGACCTATCAAGCAGATAGTCTCTCTGCAGTCTTACTCCCGAAGTTAATCGGGAAGGGAGGCCTCATCTTGGGGGATGCTTCGCGCTTAGATGCCTTCAGCGCTTATCGCTGCCAGACATGGCTACCCAGCGCTGCTCCTGGCGGAACAACTGGAACACCATAGGTCTGTCCCTCCCGGTCCTCTCGTACTAGGGAGAGGTTCCCTCAAGCCTCCTGCGCCCACGGCGGATAGAGACCGAACTGTCTCACGACGTTCTGAACCCAACTCACGTACCCCTTTAACCGGCGAACAGCCGGACCCTTGGGACCGCCTTCAGCCCCAGGATGGGACGAGCCGACATCGAGGTGCCAAACCTCGCCGTCGATGTGAACTCTTGGGCGAGATAAGCCTGTTATCCCCGGGGTAGCTTTTATCCGATAAGCCACGGCCCTTCCACACGGTGCCGTAGGATCACTTTGCCCGACTTTCGTCCCTGCTCGACTTGTAGGTCTCGCAGTCAAGCCCTCTTATGCCAATGCGTTCTGTGGACGATTTCCATCCGTCCTGAGAGGACCTTTGGGCGCCTCCGTTACCTTTTTGGAGGCAACCGCCCCAGTTAAACTGCCCACCAGGCACTGTCCCCCAGTTTTGCTGAGGTTAGAACCAAAAACAGCCAAGGGTGGTATTTCAACGACGGCTCCCCTCCAACTGGCGTTGGAGGTTCATAGCCTCCCACCTATCCTACACATGACAGTTCCCAGCCCAATACCAGGCTACAGTAAAGCTCCACGGGGTCTTTTTGTCCTGCCGCGGGTCGCCCGCGTCTTCACGGGCACCGCAATTTCACCGAGCCCTCCGCCGAGACAATGGCCAAGTCGTTCAACCATTCATGCGGGTCGGAACTTACCCGACAAGGGACTTCGCTACCTTAGGACCGTTAGAGTTACGGCCGCCGTTCACCGGGGCTTCAGTTCGTAGCTTGCACCACTCCCCTTAACCTTCCGGCACTGGGCAGGCGTCAGCCTGTATACGTAGGGTTTCCCCTTAGCACAGACCTGTGTTTTTGTTAAACAGTCGCCCGGCCTTCTTGTCTGCGCCCCCGAAGCGCTCCACCGGCTAGCGGTTTCACCCCCCAGGGGGCCCTTTCTCCCAAAGTTACAGGGCTCTTTTGTCTAGTTCCTTAGCGGAGGTTAGCTCGAACACCTAGGGACTTTTATCCCAGCCCACCAGTGGCGGTTTGCGGTACGGTCGCCGCTGCTTCTCCAAACGAAGCTTTTCTTGTCGGTTTGGGTTCAGCCGGATTTCGTTAGCCCTTGGGCTACGATTCCCTCAACCCTCAGCTTAACGCCAGAGTGGATTTGCCTGCCCTGGCTCGCCTACGGAGGAGGACGCCAATCCAATAAGACGCCCGACCTACCCTTCCGCACCCCTCCGAGTATCATCAAAACAACGGCGGTGCAGGAATATTAACCTGCTGTCCATCGCCTTCGGCGCTTGCCTACGGCTTAGGACCGACTAACCCTACGCCGATAAACGTTGCGTAGGAAACCTTGGGCTTTCGGTGTCAGGGATTCTCACCCTGATTTACGCTACTCATTCCGGGATTCTCACTTCCCCGCGCTCCAGCAAGCCTCACGACTCACCTTCATCGCCCGAGGAACGCTCCCCTACCACGCCCAGGCAGCTTCAAGAACCTTCACTCCACCCTTGCGGCTTTACACCACAAGGCTGGAATTAGATTCTTGTACCTGAACATCCACGGCTTCGGCGGCAGGCTTAAGCCCCGTTACATTTTCGGCGCAGGACCCCTCGACCAGTGAGCTATTACGCACTCTTTAAAGGAATGGCTGCTTCTAAGCCAACCTCCTGGTTGTTTTGGGAACCCCACCTCCTTTCCCACTTAGCCTGCGCTTGGGGACCTTAGCCGGTGGTCTGGGCTGTTTCCCTTTTGACAATCGCACTTATCTGTGACTGTCTCACTCCCGGGTATCGGCAGAACGGCATTGGTGGTTTGATTGAGTTTGGTAAGCTCACGCCCCCTAGCCCATTCAGTGCCCTACCTCCGTCCTCCTAATTCCCGAGGCTGCACCTAAATGCATTTCGGGGAGAACTAGCTATTTCCGGGTTCGATTGGCATTTCACCTCTACCCACAGCTCATCCCAAGCTTTTGTACTAGCCACGAGTTCGATCCTTCAGTCCGCGTTAACGAACCTTCAATCTGGCCATGGGTAGCTCACCCGGTTTCGAGTCTACTACATGGAACTGAACGCCCTATTCAGACTCGCTTTCGCTACGGCTCCGGAACTCCAGTTCCTTAACCTTGCTCCATACAGTAAGTCCCCGGATCATTCTTCAATAGGCACGCCGCCACCCCGAACTGAATCGAGGCTGCGACATTCTGTAGGCTTACGGTTTCAGGTCTATTTCACTCCCCGCTAGGGGTTCTTTTCACCTTTCCCTCACGGTACTGGTGCGCTATCGGTGACCAAGGGTATTTAGCCTTGGAGGGTGGTCCCCCCAACTTCCCACAAGGTTTCCCGTGCCCCGTGGTACTCAGGAAAATACCGGAAGTCTTGCCTCTTTCGCCTACGGGGCTGTCACCCTCTATGACGGCCCTTCCCAGGGTCCTTCGGCTAGAAACAAGATTGGTAACTTCCTCGGATCTGGAGAGGCGATCCCAGGTATTCCCTATAACCCCACTATGACATAGGCCCTCCCGCCGTTAAGTCATAATGGTTTAGGCTATTCCCCGTTCGTTCGCCACTACTTAGGGAATCTCGGTTGATTTCTTTTCCTCAGGGTACTTAGATGTTTCAGTTCCCCCGCTTACCCTCCCGCATTTGCGGGATGAACCGGCTCAACACCGGAACAGGTTACCCCATTCGGGAATCCCCGACTATGCCTGTTAGACGGCTCATCGAGGCTTATCGCAGCCTTACCGCGCCCTTCATCGGCCCTTGGTCCCAAGGCATCCACCGTAAGCCCTTAATAATTTGACCCACGCTAAGAACTCCAAACTTTTCAGTTTGAGTTTTCAGGACAATTTCTCAAGGTTCCTTATTCAGCTTTTAAGGTGCATAGAAAAGGGCGGTTGGGTTACCCCAAACCGCCGTTCGGGTTCTCCCAAATTGCCTTCTGCTTTCAGGTAATTTTCATACCTTGCTGCTGAACTCCGCCTGCTTTTCTGTAAGAAGGGATTATAGAGAGGGTTTTCCGGCACGTCAAGGGGTGAATCAGTCTATTCCAGGAATTGGTCCCCTGGCGCCCAATTACCCTGCCTCACATCAGCTTCACATAGACATAGTACCTGGTATAACTTCCCGGCAGCCGCTCTCCAATGAACTCGTAGTCCCAGCTGGTGAAGAATGGTCCCCAGCCCCGGGCAAGCAGTTCCTCCTCAACGGCGGCGGCGAAGTCACGGGTAGAAGTACTGTAGATGACCACCATTTCGTTCCACCCGGTGTATCGTTCCGCGCTCCACAACAGGGTGGGGTCGGTCGTCAGCCCTATATTGACGCTTTCACTCCGGTCCCGGTACCGATCGATGCTGCCATGTAGGCGCTCAAAGAGCCGGCTGCCGGGCCGACCGCCGAATTCCCGCCACCTGAGTATCAAGAGTCGTCACCCTACCTTCCCTTGAATACCGGCGGCCTCTTCTCCAGGAAGGCCTGGACCGCCTCCCGGTGGTCTTCAGTAGTCCTTGCCTGGTCCTGGGCCACATGCGCCAGGTCAAGATGTTCCCGGAAGGACTGATCCGAGCCCTGGCGCACCAGGTATTTGATGAGGGACTGGGAGCGGGTGGCTCCCTGGGCAATGCGCCCGGACAGCTCCAGAGACGTCTCCATCAATTGCTCATCCGGCACAATTTTGCTCACCAGGCCCAGGCGCAGAGCTTCCTGGGCATCCACCCGATCGCCGGTATATTGCAGGAGCAGCGTATTGCTGACTCCGATTAGCCGGGGGAGATTCCAGCAACTGCCGTCGGCCGGAATGAGTCCCATTCTGGCAAAGGCTTCGGAAAAGGTGGCCTTTTCGGCCGCCAGTCGAATGTCGCAGGCCAGGGCGAGGCCCATGCCGGCCCCTATGGCGTGTCCATTCACCGCGGCGACGGTAGGTTTCTGCAACTCCTGGAGCCGAAGCACCATTTCCGGCGCCCGCGAGGACTCGGGGGCGAATTTCTTCGCGTACCTGGCTTCCATGTTACCCCAGGGGCGACCGCTCCCGGTATCGCTTCGTTCTTCCCGGGCTTCAATGCTGCGGCTGAAGCCCCGAACATTGGCCCCGGAACAGAAAGAGGGTTCCATGCCTGTGAGCAAGAGCACCCTCAATTCCGGATCATCTTCAAACCGTTCCAGCGCCTCGAAGAATTCCCGGGCCATTTCGGGGTTTATGGCATTCCGGGTGGGAGGATCGTGCAGGGTAATGATAAGAACGCCTGCCCTGGATTCCGTCTTAACAAACTCGTCCGACATTGCTACTCCATCCTTTCCGGCCAGCGGCTGCCCGGCGGGAAATGGGTTAGATTGACCGCCGATTACGATAGCACAGGGGTTGGTGTTTTGGGCCACGCCACCCTATAATTTTGCACACCAAATGAATTCGCCCGCAAATGGTTCATTCCGGCCATTCCGGGAACCTGGAGGCAAAGCCATGAATCAAGGTACTATCACAGACCTGCACATTGCCAGGGTAAAGGGTACCCCTTCGGACCCGGTGCAGGAGGCGACGGCCATCTCCGCGCACGGGCTGGAGGGAGACCGCAGTTGTAACGTGCGCAATGCCCGCCAGGTACTGGTGATGGACAAGGAGACCCTGGAACACTTCGAGCTGGTGCCGGGCCAGATCAAGGAGAACATCACCACCGTGGGCCTGGACCTGTCTCAGGCTCAGCCCGGCCACGTTTTCTTCATAGGCGACGAGGTTACCATGGAAATAGTAGGGGAATGTGAACCCTGCGGAAAGATGGACGCCATCCGGATGGGCCTGAGGGAAGAACTCAATCACCGCCGGGGCATCCTGGCCATGGTGATCAGTGGCGGGCCAGTAAAGGTAGGCGACGCCATCAGGATTGAGCCTTAACCGGAACCGAGACCGCCAGCGGAAAAACCGGCCCAGTTTAGGGGCAACCGCAAAAGGGCCGCTGTCCATGCTGGCAGCGGCCCTTTTTCATTCTCTCGTCAGACGGTCAACCCAATAGCAGCTTGAAATACGCTAAACCGCCAGCATTTCTTTGGCTAATTCCCTGGCCTCGTCCAGGTCGTTGACAAAGTGGTTTTCCGGCACGCTCCCGAATATATTCAGGGAATTAAGCGTGCTGGCCACGGGTTCCGCAAGACCCATAACTATGCAAGTCGTTCCTTCATCTTCCGCAGTGCTTATTACCCGCTCCATCAGGAGGGCTGCGCTGTCATCAACGTAGGTAGTGCGCGAGAAGTCAAGGATGACAATCTCGTGGTCCTTGATGTCGGGGCCGATTGCCTGTACCAGCCGATTGGAGGAGGCAACGGAGAACTGGCCCCGGAAGGCCACCAGCCCTACCTGGGCGCTGTAGGGATCGAAGTCCGTGTCACTGCCGTCCGCGGGAGGAGAGACACCCAGAAAATCCATATCCAGCATGGGCACGGACACGACGTTATCCACTTCAAGGGTCTCCAGGCGCCTGGCGTGAGCAAATCCGGCTGCGATCAGGCCGATGGCCACCGCGGTAACCAGGTCGAGGAACACGGTCAACGCAAAGGTGACCAGCATCACCATCAGGTGGTCTCTTCTCACGTGCCGGATACGGGTGACAAACTTCCAGTCGATTATGTCCCAGCCCACCTTCATCAGTACGGCAGCCAGGACCGCGTGAGGAATCGGCTCAACCAGCCTTCCCAGCCCCAGGATCAGGGCTACCAGTACCAGCGACCTCAACACCCCGGCGACGGGGGTGCGGCCACCGGCCCGAATGCTGACCACGGTGCCGAGGGTAGCGCCGGCGCCGGGAAGTCCACCAATAAAGCCGGATGCCATGTTGCCCAGGCCCTGACCCACCAGCTCCTTATTGGGCTTGTGCCGGGTCCGGGTAATGGAGTCGGCTATCAACGAGGTCAAGAGACTGTCTATTGAACCAAGGAGGGCCAGGATTATCGCGGGCTGAATAACCCGGATCAGGAAGTCGGGCGCCAGTTGGGGGATCTGGAGATGGGGAAGACCGGTAGGTATTTCGCCGATGGTAGGCGCGCTGCCGAGCCAGAACACCCCCAGGAGGCTCCCCGCGATCAGCGCTATCAGGGGACCTGGGACGTACCTGGCAGGTAATCCCCGCCACGCAAAGCCAATCACCAGCGCCACTACCGCAATGATCAGGGCGTGGACGTTGTAGTCGCCCAGCAATCCCGGCCAGGCGCGAATGACAGCCACCGGGCCACCGGGTACCGACTGAATTCCCAGGAAGGGAAGGACCTGAATGATGATGATGATCACGCCAATACCGGTCATGAAACCGGAAATGACGGAATAGGGGGTATATGAGACGAAGCGGCCTATCCGGAGCAACCCCAGCAGGATCTGGAACAGGCCGCCCAGGATTACGACGGTGAAAGCCTCGGCGGCGTTTGTAGCATACTGGGCTACCACCACCGCCATGGCAACTGTCATGGGCCCGGTCGGACCGGAAATCTGGGAGGGCGTCCCGCCAAAGACGGCGGCGAAGAAGCCGACGGCGATGGCGCTGTAGATTCCAGCTTCAGGCCCCAGGCCTGATGCAACTCCAAAGGCCAACGCTACGGGCAGCGCCACGATGGTAGCCGTGACGCCGCCGAACAAGTCTCCTCGCAATTGGTTTAAGCTGTATTCGAACCTGATGGCAACACCTTGTATTTGATGCTCCTGTTGGCTAGGGGTACGCCGGCATTAAGAGCAGAATTCAGAACTCCAGCCTGACCTGCCTTCCTGCTATCAGGCGCCAATCAACGTGCTGCGAATGGTCTCCGTCAGGTCGGTCACCTCTCCTATGTCGGACCAGGTTTCCACGGTCTCGGCGACCCGGTCTTCCGGCAGCACCAGGCCAGCGTTCACTTCGAACTTGCCCTTGATGTTCTCGAAGCCCCAGGGATTCTTCGCTCCGCCCAGGATCATGTCCCGGTCGGTCACGTGCTCGAAAGTTCGGCCGTCCTTTAGCGTTATGCGGACCGGCAGCCCCTTGAACACTTCCCCGCCGCTCTCCTCCCACTTGGACATTACGCGGGTGGTCACTTTGTCCATGGCTTCGGCAATGTCCGGGTCGGCAATCTTTTCGTCGCTGAAAGTGTCGATATTCACCTCGCCGTCCACCAGAGCTGCCGCCACGTTGTACTTGGCGCTGAACTTGCCCTTGAGCGGGTCATCAGGCTCGGGATACAGCATTACGATGGACAGGTAAGACTGATCTACCTCGGCGCTGGCCACGTCATCCCACGTGAAATTGTGCTCGCGCATGAGGCTGAACAAACTGTCCAGCATGGCATGGTTGCCGCCGCAGCAGGGGTACTTCTTGATGATCAATGCGTCCTGCACCCGGAAGGGGTTACCCAGGTTCTCGGCCATCTGGTTCAGGTCGTAGATGCCTTCACCCAGAATGGGAGTGGTAAAACCGAGGGGGTGTTCAAATATCTGGTGCCCGGCGGTGAAGCCCCGCTGGGCAAACTGCACCGCCATAACAGCGTCGCGGCACGTAAGCCCGGCGTGCAGAGGCTTGACCATGGTACCGAAGTTGTGGATGACGCCGCTGGCCATGGAACCGGCAATGCCCAGGGCAATCACCGTCTGCTCCTCGTCCAGGCCCAGCAGCTTGGCGCAGGCAGCGGTGGAAGCCATGCGACCGATGACCGCCGTACTGTGAAAGCCCCGTTCCATCTGGGAGTACTTGGTAGTGTGCTGCAGCGCCAGGCCGAGTTCGCAGCCAATGACATAGGCTTCCAGCAGGTCCCTGCCGGTGGCATTCAGGCTCTCACCCAATGCCAGCAGGGCCGGGAAAATGGCCACCGTAGGGTGACCAAAGCCGCCAAAGTCGTCGTAGTCGAGGGCGTGACCCATGGTGCCGTTAGCCAGGGCGGCATTGGCCAGGGATGTCTGCAAGCCGGAGGCCAACACCGTGGCCTGGGTGGAGCCGCCACTGTCGTCCACATATTGCTGGATTATCTCGCCTACCGGTTGGGTTGAACCGGCCAGGATTACCCCCAGCAAATCGAAACAGGACTCGTTGGCAACTCTGATGGCTTCAGGGGGAATATCTTCGTAGCTGGTGGTAACTACCCATTTTGCGATAGTCTCGGTTGCGCCCATCAGGCAAACCTCCCAATTTCAAGAATCAGCCGGATACCGAACGTTATTGGCACTAGCCCCCTGAGTATGGGGTGTACCGGCGAACCCAATTATATACAGCATGTCATTTACGGCAAGGGGAAGAGGTCGGCCAAGGACACACCGGAGGCTGTGTTTTCCGTGTGCCCTGTCCAATTTGATATGATTCGGGGCAAGTCCCGCAAATTCCTGCGGTTACGGGGCCCCTGTCAAATCGTGGCGCGGCCAGGGTATGACTTGACAGGCAATTGGCCGGGAATCCGCAGGGGCTAAAGTCTTTCGGAAAGAGTGAGAGGTGTTATCTTGCCCGTGACATTGAATGACCTGGTTTCAAGCCAGACTCCGGTGGAAGTGGCAGAGGGGTTCCAATTCACCGAGGGTCCGGTCTGGCATCCTGACGGATACCTGCTGTTCAGCGATATTCCCGCCGATACGATCTATAGCTATGCGCCCGGCGGGGTTCCGGAACCCTGCATCAGCCCCAGCGGAAACTCCAACGGTCTGACATTCGACCGGGAAGGAAATCTCGTGGCCTGCGAGCACGGTGGTCGCCGGGTTTCCCGCAGGGGCGCAAGTGGCAGCATGGAGACGGTGGTGGACCGCCACAACGGTAAACCGTTGAACAGCCCCAATGACATTGTGGTCCATTCCAGCGGAGCCATCTTTTTCACGGACCCACCTTACGGGATAGACCCTGACCCGGGGGAACAGGGGTTTAATGGAGTCTATCGCGCGGATACGGACGGTTCAATTACTTTGCTGAGTCAAAGCATGAACCGGCCAAACGGCCTGGCTCTTTCTATCGACGAGTCTGTTCTGTACGTGGACGACTCACGAAACCGGCATGTGCTGGCTTACCCGCTGGATGCCGGCCTGGGCGTTGGAGAACCCTGCGTGCTGGTGGATATGGACGTTGAGGCGCAGGGTGGACCGGATGGCATGAAGCTGGACAGCCAGGGGAATCTCTACGTGACCGGGCCGGGCGGATTGTGGGTGGTTACTCCTGAAGGGGAACACCTGGGCACCGTTGAATTTCCTCAGCTGCCCGCCAACCTGTGCTTTGGCGGCCCCGATCTATCAACTATCTACGTGACGGCGAGAACGGGTCTATACAGCATTCAAGCAAATGTGCCGGGAATGCCAGTCTTCTAGCACCCGTCTTTGAGGCCATGCTGCGGGCCGGCATTGAGCCTGGCGGCAGGTACCGACGGGCGCCGCTCCAATCCCTGGCTACGCACGCTGAGGGGTAAGGGTACCGCAATGGCTCCCGGTCAGCAGCGCTTGACCGCTTTGAATACCAGGCTTGGCCAGGCAAAAGCTATGTCGTCGCCCTGCTCCTGAATCAGGAAGGTCTCCTTCGCTTCCGGGGTGGCGTTCAGGAAGTCGCGACGAAGGGACACGACCTCGGCCTCGGGGGTGGCGGTCCGTTTAACCCAGTCGTTGAACATCATGTAGGTCCGCTCGTCTTGCTTTTCCACGATTTCCAGACCTCGGCTCTCCAGCATGTCCAGCAACACCGAGATTTTGCGGTTCTCCACGTGGCTGAAGTCCCGGCGCAACTCAACGTCGTTGTACCAGCTGGCGAGAAAGTCATCCTCAGGGGAGACGGAGTCTGCCATGACCAACGCGCCGCCGGGTTTGAGAATCCTGTGGATTTCATCGAAGGCGGCTCCCAGGTCAGAAAAATGATGACCCGCAGCCCGGCGGGTGACCAAGTCGAAGGAATCGGAGCCGAAGGGCAGGGCTTCAGCCTGATTCTGACAAACGACGACATTGTTCAGATTTCGTTCGCCGCCTATCCTCCGGGTTTCCAAGAGCATCTCGCGGGTAAGGTCGCTGGCGACCACCATGCCGGCGTATTCAGCCGCGGCGAACGCTGTGAATCCGGCGCCGGTGCCGAGGTCGATTGCCCACCCGGCAGTGGGGGCTTCAGCTATCATCCGCTGCAGGGTCGTCAAACGATTATCACTGATGTGGACCTGGCTGGTCGCATAGAATGCCGCTTGCGAACCGAACATCCGCTGCGACGAGTTTCCCCGGGGGTTGCCCTGGGCGTTCAAAGCACTTTCCTGGGCCATTTTGCCGCCTTTGATTCTGTATAATTCAGTTCCGCGCCATTTTAGTACTACAACGACGGCTTTAGGGTGGCAGTTCCATCCTGCCTTCACGGCGGGCGGCGCGGCGGCTTTCGTGGGACCGGCGCGCCCGCTCGTTTCGCAGCTGCGACTCCTGGAGCCACAGCAGCAACTCCTCCGGTCCGAACCGTTCCCGGGGCAGCATCTCACGCACCGCCCGGTACACCTGCGGACGGGTGATCCGGGGCATCTTTTTCCCCCCAATCCTGCTGCAACCCCAGCAGGAACGCTCCGCCCAGCAGGCACATGGCTATGTGGTGATGCCAGCCTGCCCAGCTACGGGTCTCGTATTCGTCCAGCCCCAGGTCTCCCTTTTCAGTCTGGAACTCCGTTTCAATGCGCCACCTGGAACCGCCCACGCAGGCCAGGGTTTCCAAAGGAGTGTCTTCGGGAGCGTTGGACAGGTAGTACCGGGGCTCGCTGCCGTCCAGGTTCCGGCGCCATACCGCCCAGTGGATTTCACCGGGCTTGCCCTTCCTGGTCACCCGTACCCGCTGGGTGCTGAACCGGTAGCTGCGCGGCCCCTGGCTTCCCTCCGCCACCGTTATCTCCCGCCAAGCCGCATCGGGCAACTCAGCACCGCGCTGCTCCATGGTCCGCCGCTGCCCTTCCCGCAACCTGGGTTTGCGGAGACGCCCGGATCCCCCGTATTCCGCTACAGTCCAAACCGGCTCCAAGGGCCAGACCGGCGTGTTGCCGGGAACGTCCAGCACGTAGCGCATCCCCAGGGCCGCCAGTCCCTCCCGGAAGGAAGGCGACATCCCGAAGGCGTCGTCTGCGGCAACCCACCCGGCCTTGAGGTGGCCCAGTTCCAAGGCCCGCTCCAGCATCTCCAAGGCCAACTCCGTCTTGGACCGGTAGCCCTGTTGCTCCTCGGGCACTCCCGCCGCCGCACAGCGTTGTGGGTCCGAGGTCCAACTCTGGGGCAGGTACAACCGCTTGTCCACCAAGGCCCGGCCCAGCGGGCTGACGTAGGCCAGGAACCTTCCGGCCTGGCAGTTGGCCACCTTGCCCAGCCTGCCGCAGTACTGCCGGGCCACTCCCGCTGATTTCCTGCCCTGCTTGGGAAAGTCGCTGCCGTCCAACACCCACACCGCCTCGGGGTGCCCCAGCCTGGGGGCCGGGTATTCCTGCAACCGCCCAGTGACTGCGTCATCGTCCCACCGGGCCTCGGTGAGGAAACGCTGCATCGCCCGGGCTGAGATGCCCACCGACTCCGAGAGATTCTCGGCGTTGCGCCGTTCCTGAGCCTGCACCAGCAGGGCTTGAAGATAGGTCCGGCTGTGCTCCCGCCACTGCTTGCGGCCGAAGGAGGCCGCAAAGAATGCGTGTAATCCCTGAAAGCTGTCGTAGACCCGCTGGAAGCTCGCTGCATCCATCACCCACACCGCCCACTGTCATCTGGCCACCTATTCTACCCAACAACCCGTCGTTGTAGTACTAGGGGGCCTGGTCCGCGGAAACAACCCGGAGACGATGAGATAACTTTCGGAGTCAGGGGGCCATGCGGGAATCCGTAGAGACCCAACTTGCGAAAGCCGGAATCAAGGAATGAAATTGGATCAGCGGCGCTTAACGTAGCAGGTTTTCCGGATGCCGGTGTTCCCCGGTATGACGGGTTCATGATGGGGATACCATTGGAGTGGGAGAAGTTGACCGAGAGAGGCCCGCTAGCCATTTGCCCGGCCCTGTGTTAGCCTACGGCCAACTGCAGCTTGGGTACTTCAATCGACACCACCAGCACTTCGCAGGTATGCAGGATGGGTCGCGAGTTTATTTGTCACAGATGCGGCAGCGCCAATCGGCGAGGCGTCGAGAATTGCAGCTATTGCGGCCTTCAGGTAGGCTGGCGGCCCAGTTACCCTGACTCCTTAAGGTTCTGGAGATGGCCCGCCGGGTTCATTGAAGCGTCCGGCAGCATAGCTGCAGGCCTGGCTGCAACCGTTGAGCTGGCTAACCTGGGCAACTGGGCGTCCTACTCAATTACGACTCCCCTGGTCCTCTACGCCATGTTGACCCTGCTGTACCACCTTACCTCTCAGCCTTCCAACTCTGACAGCAGCCAATGAAGAACAAGGTTCTCCCTTCCTTTGATGAAGCCGTAGCTGACATTCCCTGCGGCGCTACCATTATGTTCGGCGACTTTGGCGGGCTGGGGGCGCCCCAGAACCTCATTGCCGCACTTTATCGGAAAGGCGCCGGAGACCTGACGGCCATATCCAACGAGCACGGAGGAACCGACGGCAGGGTTGACGTAGGAACCCTGATCGAGGGAGGGCGAGTCCGCCGGATGGTCTGCTCCATCACCGCGGCAACTCATCCCTCACGTGTAACGCCCTTTGTGCGAATGTACAACGACGGCGAACTGGATGCGGAGCTGGTGCCCCAGGGAACCCTGGCCGAGCGGATCAGGGCCGGTGGCGCGGGCATCGGAGCCTTTTACACGCCCACCGGGGCTGGCACGGAAATTGCCCTAGGGAAAGAATGCAGGACCATTGCGGGCCGGGAATTTGTGCTGGAATTTCCGCTTAAGGCGGACTACGCTTTCATCCGGGCCTGGCAGGCCGACACCTTTGGCAACCTTCGATTCAGGTTAGCCCAGCGCAACTTTAACCCCATTATGGCTATGGCGGCCCGAACAACCCTGGTGGAAGTGGAGACTGCGGTGCTGCAGCCGGGGGAGCTTGACCCCGACGACATCCATGTGCCCGGGGTATATGTAAAGGGGCTGGTGGAGATTCCTCCTGACCGGCTGTACCTCAATGAGGACGTTCTCAGTTGAGCTGACAGCCTAAGGACCGGCCTATTGTCCTTCGGACTGCTTCGGTAATCCTCAGGCGGCCAAGGTCTCTAGCCTCCGCCCAGATGAAGGCGTCGTGTTCCGTTAACCTGATGAACGAATAGTCCGCCACACTGACGCTGAAGTTGAACTGCCTGGTTGTCGCGTCGCCCCGGGAGACGTAATTGAAAAATCCCAGGTATGAATCTATGCCGGTTACCACCAGACCGGTCTCCTCATGGACCTCGCGATGCAAAGCGGCCGCCAGGGTTTCTTTCCCTTCAACACGTCCGCTGGGCAACTCGTAAAGCCCGCTCATAAAGTCGGCCGGTTTCCTGCGCACCAGGAGAACCCTGCCCAGGCGACAGATCAGAGCGCCGACCACTAGCCTTTCTACGCCACTGGACAGCGCCTCGGCCACCAGCTGCTGTTCCTGCAGGGGAGAGAACCTCATTGGAGGCCGGGCCCCGATAGACTCGCTGCGGAGGTCATGCGATGCTGATGGCCGGCGTCAGGGATATTCCCAAGGGGACTGCTGGAAACTGCCGCCCGGGGATTCAGTTGAGGCGGGGGCCGCGATAGGGGTTGTTCTTGTCCACCTGGTCGGCAATGAGCTCGTTGGCCCTCTTGAGCAGGGGAAGCAGTCGGGAGAGGCGCTCGCCGGCGGTATCCACTTCCAGCAAGTCCTGGCGCATGCCCTGGGGAAGTTCGATGCTGCCGGTCAAAGTGGATACGGCCTCGAAGGAGAGATCCAGGGGGCTCTCCGGGACCTCCACGGGGGCGTTCCAGGAGCCGGCCAGGGTTGCTATGTGCTGGAGAAAGACGCCGTACTCCTGTCCCACGTCTGACAAGACCTGGGAATCCAGCTCCCCCATTGCCTCTTCCTTGAAGGCGATGCGGCCTACCATGTGGGGGACTTCCTGGACAATCTCCACCAGATCGAAGCGGCGCTCGCCCAGGGCCAGCAGGTTCATTCTTCCCTCTTCCAGCCGCTGGACCTGAGAAATGCGGGCAGAGGTGCCGATACGGAAGGGCTCAGCCGGGCCGCCGACCTCCGGTCCCTCCCGGATAAGAACGACTCCGAAGGGCGCGTCCCGGTCGATGCAGTCCCCGATCATTGCCTTGTAGCGTTCCTCGAAGATATGCAGGGGCAGCCTCATCCCCGGGAACAGGACCAGGTTCAGGGGGAACAGGGGCAGTTCCGTCAAGTCGTCCGGGGGTATCTGGTTTGGCTGAGTCATACAGGCAGTATATTAGCTGTCAATGGAATCGACAAGCACGGAGCGCTTCCGGTATTTGTTCAGAGTTGAGGGAATTGCCTTCCAATACACCCGTCATACCCCCGACTTCGTAGGGGCGCATGACCATGCGCCCCTACCCAACCCACGACTTGCACAGGTTCCAGGTTCCCGTCTGCGCGGGAACGACGAGTTTTCCTGCCTTGTAACACACCATTTCTGAACTCTTACAACTTCCACATCGACAGCTGAAGCGCTTTGGACCGCCTTCAACGTTCCCTTATTGCCGGCCTGGAGGAGTGGCCCTTGATGATCTTCAGTCCTGGTCAGACGGGCCATATTTCGAGGCTGTTCGCCATTTCCCAGAACATGTACTCGAACCGCAGGCTGGTGAGGTAGGCATTGCCCATGGCCTCAATTTCGGCGGGGCCGGATCTGTCGGCAAGGCGGTTGACCAGGTTGCGGATGGAGCCGGCCAGTTCGGTAAACTCAGGGGATGTGTACATCTGGATCCACTGACTGTAGAGGGGCGCGTCCGGAGGTTCGCCCTGTCGGGCCAGATGGTCGCCGATTTCCCAGTAGCCCCATTGGCAGGGTACCAGGGAGGCCACCAGTTCGGGGAAGCTGCCCTGGTGAGCCACGTTCAGCAGGTAGGAGGTGTAGGCCACGGTTGTGGGCGAGGGGGAGGTCGTTTCCAGCTCCACTGTGGTTATGCCGAACTCGGCGCAATAGCTGCGGTGCAGGTCCATTTCCACGTTGAGAGTCTCGTCCAGCAGGCGGGCGAACCAGGCCATTGTGTCCAGTTCCGGCGCGCGGGCGGCCGCCAGGGCCAGGACCCGACTGTAGTCGATGAGGTAAACGTAGTCCTGGAGCACATAGTGCTTGAACTTCTCCACCTCCAGGGCGCCGCTGCCCACTCCCACCACAAAGGGATGGGCCAGGATAGCCTGGCGGATGGGCAGGGCCCTGAGTTCAATGTCGTCGGTAAAGGACATGGGTGTTCTCCGTCTGAAGTTCCGGAAGCCCGGAAGGCCTGAATGTTCGGAAATCATAGCCTGCTAGAATAACCAGGGTCAATTGGACTGGTTCCTGGCTGCCGGCGAGAGAGCAGACCGAATTCGTCGTCGCATCTGGCGTGGGTTTTCGCCGCACCTTCCACTTGAGGGCGCTCCGTCTCGCTCCTGAAATGGCCAGGGCGCGGATAGACCAGGGTGCGGGAATGCAGTGGAGGTCAGGGAAATTACAATTTTTGCTTTTTCTCTCCAGCTGCTCTCATCTGACCTCATTTTGTAGCTGAGAGAGCCGGGGCTGACTGCCCACCGAAGGCCAAAGGCTGCGGCTGCTCAGCTACGGCTATTTCGTAGAATGAGGAAGTCTGCGAGTTTCTATGAGTAACCGGCAAAACTCCCGAAGTCTTCACATGCTATGAGATTATGGTAAGCACGGGTCAGGCGAGTTGAAAAGGTGGAAATTACGGCCACGGCAGTTCGCTGGTACCGGTGTCCCCGGTATCCGCTTCCGGCACGGGATTTCGGGTAGGGGATGCCGGCAAGGATTTCCGGCCTTGCTGCGGGACTCAGGACGGCCCGACCCCGTTGCCAGCCAGGAGTTCAGATCCTTCGGCAGGGTCGGGGCAACAGGGACCTCTGCTGCCGGCCCGGGCCAAGTTTAAACGGAAATTGCCGGGTTATTGCCCTGTTCCGAGGAATGGGCCGGGTGTTGGGAGAGCGTTTTTCCGGTATAATGGCGTGACCAAATATGCTTATGAGCCAAGAAAGGTAAACGCTATGCAAGTAATTTTCCTGCAGGATGTGGCCAACCAGGCCCATGCCGGTGACATAAAGCGGGTAGCCGACGGGTACGCCAGGAACTACCTGATTCCGAAGGGCCTGGCCGAAGTGGCGACCCCGGAGATACTGAAGCGCGCCCACAAGATCAAGGTTGCCGGCGACCAGCAGCGAGCCAGGGAGACCCAGGTGATGGAGGAACTGGCCCAGATTCTGGACAACACCACCGTCAACGTGGCTGCGAGGGTTACGCCCACGGGACGGTACTACGGGGCCATAACGGACACCCGGATTGCCGAATGTCTGTCGGAAACGTTGGAACGGGAAATAGACCGACGCCTGGTTTCCACCATCGATCCCATCCGCGAGCCGGGAGAGTACGAGGCAGTACTGCGTTTGTCGGCGGATATTACCGCTACGATAAACATTGTCGCCGAAATAGAAGAGTAGGAAATGTACGCGGAGCAACTCCTTCCCCACAATATTGAGGCGGAGGAGGCGGTGATAGGGTCGCTGTTGATTGACAGCGACTCTTTTCTCGACATCTCCCACCTGATTTCGCCCGATGACTTTTACCGAGACCGCAATCGGCTGTGCTTTGCCGCCTGCGCCGAACTATTCCGCCGGGGCGACGCCATCGACCAGATAACCGTCGCCCGGGAGTTGCACCGGACCGACAACCTGGAAAACGCCGGCGGCATGGCGTACCTCAGTCACCTGATCTCCACCACACCCACTTCGTCCCACGCCAACTACTACGCGCAGGTGGTGTACAACACCTCTACCATGCGGCGGCTGATAGAAGCCGGCTCCGGCATTTCCGCCATAGGCTACCGGGACAGCGATGACGTGGAGAGCACGCTAAGACAGGCGGAAGACCTGCTCTTCAATGTCCGAACCCGGCGGCAGGAACGCGGGTTCATTCCCTTACGCCAGATTTATGACCAGTTCCTTGAGGAAAGGGCTTCCATCGCCGACCCGCTGGATGACACCGCGCCGGTGCTGACGGGTTATAACGACCTGGATGAATTACTGGGCGGAATGCAGCGGTCCGATATGCTGATTTTGGGGGCGCGCCCGGGGCTGGGCAAGAGCGCGCTGGCCATAAACGTTTCCATCAACGCGGCCCGGCAGGGTTCCACAGTGGGCATCTTCAGCCTGGAAATGAGCCGGGAGCAGCTGGCCCTGCGCATCCTGGCGGGAGACGCGGAAGTGGACGCCCACCGGCTGCGCCTGGGCCTGTACACAGAGGCGGAGGAACAGCGGATTATTGACTCCATCGGCAATCTTTCCGAATTGCCGGTGTTCATTGATGACACTCCCTTCCAGGGCATCCCTGAAATGCGCAGCAAGGCCCGCCGGCTGTCCCTGAGCCCGGAGGGCCTGGACCTCCTGATTGTGGACTACCTGCAATTGATCCAGGGCCAGGGGCGGATAAGAGGCACGGAGAACCGGGTCCAGGAAATCAGCGAGATTTCCCGCAACCTGAAGGGCATCGCCAGGGACTTGCGCCTGCCCATCATCACCTGCTCGCAACTGAGCCGGGTGGTGGAAGGACGGCCAGGCCACCGCCCCCTGCTCTCGGACCTGAGAGACAGCGGCAGTATCGAGCAGGATGCTGACATTGTTATGTTTATCTACCGGGAGGACGTGTACTACACTGAGGAGGAATGGGAGCAGCATTTTCCCGACCGGCCCTTCCCCAGGAATATCGCGGAGATAATTGTTGCCAAGCACAGGCACGGACCAACCGGGGCGGTAAAAATGCGCTTCCGTAACAACCTGGTGCGCTTTGACGCACTGGGGCGGGACGACGACTTCTAGCCATGCCGTTTGAAGGATTCCCCCGAAACGTTCGGGCCACTGCGGTGCCCGATCCCGTGTTCAACTCGCTGCTGGAAGAAATCGAAGACCTGGCGGAGTTGAAGGTTATCCTGCGCCTGATCTGGTTGCTGGGGCAGCAGCGGGGACCGGTGAGGTACGTGGCGGAGCGAGACCTGCTTTCAGACTCTACCATGCTGGCGGCGCTGCAGGGCATGGGAGGCAACCCGCATGACCACATCCGGCAGGCCCTGGCCCTGGGGGTGACGCGGGGCACTCTGCTGCGCCAGACCAACGAAGACGCGACGGAACGATTTTACTTGCTGAATACAGACGGGAACCGGAAGGCATTGTCAAACCGCTTGGAGGGCCTTGCACCCGCTGCCAGCAGCCCGGCCACCCCGGAAGCGGGGGAGAAACGACCCCGGGCCGGAGCCGACGGAAGCAGCATTTACGACCTTTACGAAAACAATATCGGCACCATTGGGCCGATGATGGCGCAACAACTGGCCGAGGCCGAAGAGCGCTACCCTCCCCGCTGGATAGAGGAAGCGTTCAGCACGGCCATCTTTGAGAACAAGCGGTCATGGCGTTACATCGCCGGCATTCTGCGGCGGTGGGCCGCCGAGGGCAGGGGCGGGATGGAGCCAGCAGAAGAAGCACGCCCGGGCCCGCAGCCCGGTGTGGGAGTAAAAGCAGGTGCGACCCTATGGGAAGGGGACGGGAGGCAGCATGGAGAGCCTGGGAGACATTCTGAAAAGGATGGCCGCTCGCGAATTCCAGAAGACTTTCAACGGAGATAGGGCGGGCCTTCGCAGCATTGCCCCTGACGAGAACGAAGAGACCGACTGCCCTATATGTAATGGGGCAGGTTGGGTCAGCAAGCGGGTTCCGGTAGGGCATCCCGACTTCGGTGAAGCCTTTCCCTGCCGCTGCCAGCAACGACAGGATACGGAACAGCGGACGCATGCCCTGAGCCGCTACAGTAACCTGGGCGCTCTTCGGCGAACAACCTTCGAAAACACCCGCCCGGAAGGTATTCTGCTCAACGCCGCCGGCTCATCTCTTTTTCGGGAAGCATTGGCAGCTGCCGAAGACTTTTCGGAGGACCCGAAAGGATGGATGGTGTTCTCGGGTCCGAGCGGCAGCGGAAAAACCCACCTCGCTGTTGCAATCGCCAACCGCTGCATCGAGCAGGGGCTTCCCACCTACTTTATCGTGGCCGCAGACTTGCTGGACCACTTGAGAGCTACCTATGCTCCCGACAGCGACCTTACATATGACGAGTTGTTCGAGCACGTCAGAAACGCGCCTCTTCTGGTGCTGGACGACCTTTCAGCCCAGGTTACAACTCCCTGGGCAAAGGAAAAGCTGTTCCAGATAATCAGCCACCGCTTCAACGAGTCTCTTCCCACCATCATTACTGTTCGTGGGTCTCTGGACCGACTGGACGAAGGCTTGAGGACACGGATGGAGTCCCAAAGCGATTTCTCCAGGGTGTTCAGGCTGGGAGAGAACAATTCCCGGCTTTCAAGACGGATAGGCGCTATGCCGGAGGAAATGCAGCTTCGAATGACGCTGGATTCCTTTGACGTTTACGGAAGGGCCGACACCGACCTGGAAGGCCGTGAATCGCTGGCGCGGGCCCTTGAAGCTGCAAGAGGGTTTGCGGTCAGTCCCAGCGGCTGGCTGCTCCTTACCGGACCTCGGGGATGCGGAAAAACTCACCTGGCAGCCGCCATACTCGGTGAGAGTGAGCGACAGGGCCGGCAGGCATTTTACGCCTTTGTCCCTTCGCTCCTGGACCATCTGAGGGGTACTTTCAGCCCAGACAGCCTCATTGCCTACGACGAACTTTTCGAAGAGGTAAAGACAGTTCCGTTGCTGGTATTGGACGATCTGGGTACGGAAAGCAGCACCCCCTGGGCCGAGGAAAAACTGTATCAAATCGTGGTATATCGCTACGACGCCAGGCTGCCCACCATTATTACGTCAGTCTTCAACATTCAGGAACTCGAAGCAATGAAGCCCCGGATCGGTTCCAGACTGGTTGATGGGACCATGGTGGACTGGCACCCTATTACCGCACCCAATTACCGGGACCAGCGCCGCAAGTAGCCACCGGGAGTTGCAAGGCATCGTCAGCGACAATGGTCCTAACGCCGCTTGCGCTCGTGGGTGGCGCACCATTCCTCGTAGGGCGGAACCTCTTCGCCGACGGTGTAGAGGAAATGGTACGTTCCGGAGTCGCCCATGTACTTGAACTCCTTGCGGATGGACTGCAGGGTAGCGTCGAAGCTGCCATGGGAGCGCAGATAACCCTGGAAGGAGCCGTGCAGGGTCTCCAGGTCGAGCATCTTTTGGGCGTTGGCGGATATGGCCGTCAGCTTGCGGCGGTGCCGAATCATGCGGGAGTCCTGGGCAAGTTCGTCCAGTTCCGGGTCGGCAAGGGCGGCGACACTCCTGGGGTCGAAGCCGCGCATGGCTTCACGGACCCCGGGCCACTTGGACTCCACGACGCGCCAGGAAATCCCGGACTGGAAGACCGACTTGCTCATGATCTCCAGGTAGTCGGCGAGGCTGGCGGGCTCGATTTTCTCAGGTACGTGCATGGCTGAAGACTCCTGTCAGAGCATGAATGCCCCGCGCCGGAGAATCTCCGGGCGGGGCATTTGCTTACCATGTGCCGGCCGGTATCACCGTCCCTACAGCGGGAGCGAGATGGCCTGCCCCGTCTGGGCGCTGCGGGTAACGGCCTCGGTGAACTCCATGTAATGCAGGCCCACGTCAAAGGGAGTGTGGGTTACCGGTTCCAGCCCGCGAATAGCGCTGATGAATTCCTCTTCCACGCGCCAGCCATACTGGTTTTCGGGCGGGTTGGGAATTTCCTCAAGCTGGCTGTCCCCCCGTTGACCGCCGAACACGTTGAGACCCGGGTCCACGTGCAGGGTGCCCTGGCTGCCGTGAAGCCAGGCTTCGGCGCCCCGGGCAAGGCCGGTTACAACGCTGACCCGCATGTGGCCCTGGGCGCCGTTGGAGAACTCCATGAGAATGTCAACGTGGTCGGGTATGGTAACTGCCTCCATGGTCCCGTCTTCATCCAGGCGCTTGGGGACGTTGACCCTGGACATGGCCATGACGCGGGTAGCCGGGCCGGTCCAGCGAATCAGGCACTCGTACCAGATGCCCATGTTCATAATGTTGTAGCCGCTGAAGGTGCGGTTATGTCGCCAGTGCAGCGGAGCGCCGGGGTCCACAAAGGCTGACGTGACTACCTGGACCTCCACTGCCAACAGGTCGCCCAGGTAACCCTCGGCAATCTTCTGCTGGATAAGGTTGTCCACCTTGAAGGTGGATGGCCCGGGCACTATCTGGGTGACGAGCTCGGGGTGGTTCCTGGAAGCTTCGAGCATTTCCCGGGCCTCGCGGGCGTTGGCGGCCATTCGAGCCTCGGTGAGGACGTGCTTGCCCTTTTCCAGGGCAGCCAGGGTCAAGTTGCGGTGCATATAAGGCCAGGTGCCGATGCAGATGGCGTCGATGGACGGGTCGTCCAGAAGGTCTCGCCAGTTGTCATAGACGGTGGGGATGTTAAAGGAGTCGGCCACCCGCTGGCCCGACTCACGGCTGCGGTTGGCAACCGCGGCCAGCTCCACTCCCTCGACGTTAAGAAAACCGGGGATATGGCGATCGCGGGTGTTTCGCCCCGCGCCGATTAGCCCCAATCGAACAGACTCATTAGCCACGGAAAACCTCCTAACGGGGACCAAATGTGGGTGTTGCTGTGGGGCCAGATTATAGGGCAGGCAATGGGCATTGTCATCCGGGATGGACAGGCCAAAGGAACAGGCGCATTTTGATGAAAGGGATTCCTGGCTTGCGACTTTCGCCGATATGACGGGGCTGGCTGGCATGGAGACCCCACCAGAGTCTGAAGTCTCACGCGCCGTCGCCTCGGGTTGCCAAGGTCAGTTGGCGCAAGTTACCATTTTCACTGGCCGATCGGTCAGGGCGCGTATAAGGTATCCTGCAACGGGCAGGCAGTGCATCCTGAGGCGGCCGGTGAAGCCAGTTCAGACCCGTTCCGGCCTACCGCCGGCACGGGTGGCGGGGGTGTTAGTAACAGCCAGCTGAACCCGGTTGGCTATTCAGGCGCAGGGAGGGGAATGCGGGGCTCAACTGCCGGAGTTCGGGAGCAAATTTGAGTGCTTGATTCATGGAAGGAATGGAGGCTGCTGCGAGTCAGGGGAGACAGCATGGCGCCGACCTTGAGCAGCGGTCAGTTGGTCCAGACGCGGCCCCTGTCCAGATCATCCTCCCGGGAGGGATTGCGGGGGAAGATAGTAGCCTTCAGGCACCCGCTGCGGCCGGGGAGCATTTACATCAAGCGCGTTACCGGATTGCCCGGTGAGCATGTGGCCCTCAACAAGGGCGTGGTGGAAGTAAATGGGGCGGCCCTGGCGGAACCCTACCTGCCGAAAGGTACTGAGACACCGGCCCTGGGCGCAACCCAGTGGGTCAACGATACAGACGAGATCTTTGTCATGGGAGACAACCGGGCGGACAGTGAGGACAGTCGAAGATTCGGGCCAGTGCCGCTGAGCCTGATGGTGGGACAAGTCTCCTTCCGATGGTGGCCACCGGGAATGCTAAAGTAACCAGGGTGAATCCGGACACTCAACGCCGGAACCAGGTTCCCCTGTTGGGGTGAGTAGCAGGATCAGATGGCAAGCCCGGTCTCAATACTGAAAGACACCACCCACAGGATCAAGAAGTGGGCGTGGGGCCATTCGTTGATGCGGCACCGGCCGATCAAGATTGCGGCCCACGTCACCTTGAATATGGTCACCAGGGACGCCAATCACCTGGCGGCCGGAGTAGCTTACTACTCAATTTTCGGGATCTTCCCCTTCCTGCTGGGGGTGATGGTAATTTCAGGACTCTTCCTGGAGGCCGAAATTGTCCAGGCTAAATTGCTCGAGTTTGTGGTGGGCAATCTGCCCGGTTCCGACCACCTGATTGCCAGCAATATAGTCTTCATCGAGTCCCACAGGGTGGAACTGATCCTCATTGCAGTCGCGGGACTCCTGTGGTCCTCGAGTTCGGTGTTTGGCTCCATAAGCAGGGTTGTGAACCGGGCCTGGGGCATTTACCAGGGCCAGCCCTTCCACGTACACCGGATGGAACACATCATGTTCCTGTTCACCTTTGGCCTGTATTTCATCTTCTGGCTGCTGGTGACCTCCTTCAGCCAGGTCCTCTTGAATGTGGACCTGGGGGCGACCTACCAGGAGGCCATCCGCGATTCGGGCCTGCTAAACACGCTGGTCAGGCTGGCGTCCTGGTCGGTGACGGCGGTGGGGTTCCTGCTGATTTACCGGTATCTGCCCAACTGCGAAATGAAGTGGCGTTACGTTTGGGTCGGAACACTTGCTGCCTCACTCCTCTTCGAAGTTGGAAAGGAGATATTTAACGAATACCTGCACCACTATGGCCAATACGACGTCCTCTACGGGTCAATTGCTTCTACCATCGTGTTCCTGCTCTGGGTGTTCCTTTCCGCGCTGATACTGACCCTGGGCGCGGAAATCTGCTCCAACTACCAGCAGGCATATCACCCTGGAGAAAAGATAGACCGGATGCGCGGCTGGAGTTGGGCGGATGAGGTACCTCATCTCTCCCTGGACATTGAACCTCCCAGCGGCCATCAGTGAAAAGGACAAGGGCCAAAAAGCGAAAAGGGCGGGAGTTGTTCCCGCCCTTCATGACTTCCCCAAGGAAAATGGCAGCGAAATAACTAATCAACGTGACTTCATAACTTCCAGAAGTTGCCTACCTGGCAGACCACATCGACCTTGTGGATGGATTCCACGGGCCAGCCTACCAGGTTAATCCAGTCCTCAAAGTGGGCCTGTTCGACTGCCTCGCATTCGGAAACGAGGCGGCCGTTTTCCAGGTCGCCATACACCTTCAGGATGGTGGTGCGGCGGTCGGGGCGCCACTTGCGAACGGCGTTCAGCTTGTCCCGGAAATCTTCCTCAGTTATTCCGGGCACATTGTGAATTGCGATGAAACGGGTCATCGGTTGCCTACCTCACTGAGCATATCGATTGTAAAGAGTGACCGGGCCAGGGGGCTGGCTCAAGGCCTTGCTCCCACCCCACCGGTTTCCGGGGACGAGGGATTTCTGCAGGTCGTCAGCCTGATCCCGACCTTCCGCCAAAGAAAGGGAAGAGACCAAGGATTCTCTAGTCCGCCGGAGGCACGAAGGGATACGGTATGTCGGGCCCTCCCCGCAGGGGCAGGACCACGGTGGCCGTCCCAGGCATGCTCTCGATACCGTCATGGGTCTTCATGCCGATCTCGAGTTCAACGAAGCCCATCTGTCCCTTCTCGTATTTGCTGGTGACGCGGCCCCACATAATCAGGATGTCGCCAGGCACCAGCATGGCGCGGTGTTCGAACTGGGCCTTCCACGGCCAGCCTTTGGGCAATGTCCAGTCTTTCAAGTACTGGGGAACCACGCTCTGCTTCCAGGAGCCGTGTACCAGGATGCTGGGGTTTCTGTCGTGGTTCAGGCCGAAATCCAAATCGTAATGGATCCGGTGAAAGTTCTCGATGGCCGCGCTCCAGCGGAACAGGTGGGTAGGGGTGGGATTGTAAATGTACTTGGGCAGTTCCATGCCCTCTTCGACATCGTCGTAGTAGATCTGCTGCTTATTGCGCAGGTCGTCGGCTTTGGGCCGCTCGTTGTGGGCCAGAATTTCTTCCGCCTCCAGCTTGAGCAGTTCTTCTAACGGCAGGCTCATTTTTGCCACCTCGCCAAGATTTCAAGCAATTGACCGGCAGGCGCCCTTGCTATCTGCGGATAGTCGAGGCCCGGGTTATGCACAGCAATTCGTCCTTCTGGTTCGTGTAGGTGGTCTCCCGGGTGATAATCAGGAAGGCCCTTCCGTCACGGCCGACCCGTTCGCGAATATCGGAATAGCGGTTCTGGAAGAAGACCTTGTCGCCAATGCTGGGATACTTGTAAATCTCCAGTTCATTTCCCGCATTGAGGACGCGCACCAGGTTTGTGGGCACCGGCGGCAATTCTCCGGGTCGCTCGATGGAGCCAATGCCGTCAGACTCGGGATTTTCCTCGAAGGCCCTGGTAACGGGGTCGTCCTGATCTGGCCTGATGCGGGAGGCCAGGTAACTGACCATGATGGGAGGGGTAATGATCTCGCCATAGTGAGTGGACTCGGCGAACTCCTTGTCCCAGTACCTGGGATCCGGGTCCATCACTGCCTGGGTGAAGCGGCGCAAGTACTCGCCATCGACCTCTCCCCAAGCCTCGACCACGTCGCCTGACACCCCAATCATCGCGCTGACTTCGGGAGTAAGGGCCGACTGGGATTCCTGTGTCATTTTCTGCATCCTCGCAAAGCTACCCCGACGGGCGGGGGACTTGACGAAATTAGGCTAACGCAGGGCCAGTGGTTAGTCAATGGGAATAACCCGCAGGGCATCTGTCAGAGTTGATGAGTCGCGGCGGCCTGGAACTCGTCATGCCTGCCCAGGCCGGAATCCAGCAAGGGTGGCCAGGAATACAGGTCATGCGCAGCCAGGACTCCTGGATACCGGCATTCGCCGGGATGACGGGGTTGACTGGCACGGAAATCCCGCTAATTCTAAACCCTTGCTGCCTTATTACTTTGGCTACGAAAAGCAGCCATTCAAGTTGAAAACCTCCTATTCCTATGCTCTAATATCCCCACTATGGCTACCCAAAACTCCACTTCTGTCCAGGCTAGAAACCGGTTTCGGAATACCAGCGCCGGCGCCACCACCTACATGCTGGCGGCTGTGGCATTTTTTGGGCTGGTACCCCTGGTAATCGCGCTGGGGGGAGACCACAACCCCTTTCTATACGGGGCAACCATGCGGCTGGGCATTGCGGCATTCGTTCTTGCGCTGCTGCTGGCGATTTTCTGGAGGGTTCTGGGCAACGGGGAAATCTACGGGTTCATCCGCCGACGCTTTTTCTCGCCGGAAATGGGAGGAGTGGTGGCCAGCTACTTTGACTTTGCGGTGCTGGGGCTGGCGTTCCGATGGGCCGACCCTTCGGCCGGCGCCGTGTTCTTCGAGCTTTCTCCCTTGCTGCTGATTTTCATAGTGGCCCGGTGGACCAGCGGCAGGCAGCACAATGTCCACAGAATGACCCTGTTAATGCTGTTCATTGCCCTGATAGGAATCGTCTTCGTGTTGGCCAGCCAGACCAACGGGTTTACCGAACTGGGCAGGCAGACCCTGCATGAGTTTCCCTCAAGGGTATATGTTGGCTTGGCCCTGGCCCTGGCGGCGGCCTTCATCACCGCTTTTGCCGGGTTCAGCTGGGTTTGGAGCCACAACACGCTCACCCACGCCGACATTCCGTCTGCGTTGGCGGAGTCCCACAGTGAAGAATCCCTTGGTCTGTTCTTCTTGCTGGTGGCGGCGTTGCTGGCCAACCTGGTGGCGGCGGCCCTCAATGGCGTGGTGGGCGTGGGCTACGGGGCCTTCACCGGGGAATGGCTTTCGCCGAGCGGCCTGCTGCTGGGGGTGATTGGGGGTATCCTCAGCGCGGGCATCGCGGGGGCGCTGTGGAACTTCGCCTCGACCCTGACCCGAAACCTGGGCATCCATTCACTGACGTACGGCACTCCCATCCTGTCGCTGGCGTTCCTGGCCTTTGCCGGCCAGATTGGCGACATCAACGCCTCCTACCTCATCATCGGCACTGCGGCCATCATCACCTCCAATCTGATCATCAACTTTGAAGCAGAGGTGCAGCTGGGCTTTGAAGCATTGATACTGGGACTGGGCACCTGCGGCGCAATCGTCTATATGCGGGACCACATTTTTGAGTTCATCGGCGTGGTCAACTGGCAATGGAACGAGGGCGGATACTTTGGGGCGGTGGCCCTTTCCGCCACCATTTTCGCATTGCTGCTGGCCTTCCGGGTGGCGCGCATGTCATCCCGAACCACGGACGAGGACAACCGTACTTTCAGCATCTTTCGGAAAGTTGACCTGTTACAACGCAGGGGAGTTGTGAACAGCGATATTTGCAACTGCATCCTGGGTATTGACCAGGCTGACAATCCGGCGAGCCTGAAAATGCACTACGTTCAAGCGCGTCGTCACATCACCGCGGTGGATATGAGCGCCCTGTCCGATTTCGATCTGCAGGCGTTGACGGAGGTGGAAAGCGAACTTGACGGACTTATCCGGTCCAAGCAGGTGGACATTCACCTGGGGGAGATTTTCGCGCTGGGCATATTTGGCTCCATTACCATCGGCCTGGCCCTGTTCTCGCTGCCCCTGCAGGTGGTCGATGGCTGGAAGCGTTTCCTGGTGGATATTTTTGCGATGGTGATATCCGCCGTGGTAGTCTTCCTTCTGGCCCATGCGTGGGACCTGCAACGGGAGCGGGATGAGCACAAGCTGGAGCCCATCGAAGCGTCGGACGAGTACCGCCACTATGAAATCAGGTTCCCGGACACGCAAAGCCGGATGCTGGACATTTCCCTCTCAATAGTGGTGGGGACCGGGTTGATTGTCATCTACATCGTACTGCTCGGAGACAAATGGGTAGGGTGGTTCTCCTGACTTGCCAGCCGGGTCTTCCGTGCATCACTGCTATTGCCTTCCCCCTTCACTCACTACGAACAGGCGCTGATAATCCCCGGCAAAGGGCGATTAATACCCCTTGAGGGAGGAGTGTTCCATGGAAATTGAGGGCGGCGTCTTCATTGTTACCGGGTCGGCCACGGGCCTGGGGGCATCGGTGGCCCAGCGCCTGGCCGGCCGGGGGGGCCGGGTAGTCGTCAATTACACCCGCTCCGCTGCCGAGGCAAAAGAGACGGCCGAGGCGTGCGCGGCCCTGGGGGGCGAAGCGATGCTCTGCCAGGCGGACGTCTCGGTGGACGAGGACTGCCGCCGCATGGCCCGGGAGGCGCTGGACCGCTGGGGGCGGATTGACGGACTGGTGAACAACGCGGCCCGCTCCAAGATTGTGACCCACTCGGACCTGGATGGGCTGACGGCCGAGGACTTCAACCAGATTTTCGCGGTAAACGTGGTCGGGGCATACCAGACGGTGCGGGCGGTGGCCCCGGCCATGAAGGCGCAGGGCAGGGGGGCCATAGTCAACATCTCTTCCGGGTCCGGGTTCAGCGGTTCGGGCAGTTCCATCGCCTATGCCGCGTCCAAGGGCGCGCTCAATACGATGACGCTGTCCCTGGCGCGGGCTTTGGCGCCGGAAATACGGGTCAACGCCGTTTGCCCAGGGGTGATGCAGACCCGGTGGTGGCGGGAAGGACTGGGCGAGGAGAACTACAACGCCTTCATCGAGAGATACGCGCAGGGGACTCCCCTGAAGGCAGCCGGCCACCCGGACATTGTGGCTGAACCGGTGGTATGGCTGCTGGAGGGAGCGGAACATGTGACCGGCGAGACCATAATGGTGGACGCCGGTTCCCACCTGCGATGACGTTTGCGGGTTAAGATCATAATGCTTGAGGACTTACAGAGAGGAGGAAGCGATTATGCCGAAATACCTGGCCAAGGCGTCCTATTCCGTGGAAGGACTGAAGGGACTGATAAACGAAGGGGGTACCTCCCGCAAGAATGCCATAACTGAAGCCATAGGCTCCGTTGGAGGGACGGTTGAGTCGCTCTATTTCGCCTTTGGCGAGGATGACCTTTATGTCATCTTTGAAGTCCCGGAGCGGGCAAATGCAACCGCGCTGGGTATGAGCATCGCATCTGCGGGAGCGATCAGCTGGAGCACAACCGCATTGCTGACTCCCGAAGAGATTGACGCGGCGGCCAGCATCCCGGTGAACTATCGCCCACCGAACGCCTGAGCGACCCCCGCAGGTCAGCAAGCGCTGACTCGGTCCGAACTCCGGAGGCGCGTTGCCCTGCCGGGCGCCCCGGAAGTTCGGTAAGGGCGGAGGTTCCGGTGTATAATTGGCGCGCCGCGGCCACACCTGGTGAATGAGAGGGCTTCGGCAGGTGAATTGTCGGAGGCCAAGAAATGCGACTGGAACCATTGAACCTGTATGAACTGGAGGAGCACGCTTCCCGGTTCATCAGTCCCCATGCCTGGGCCTTTATTGACGGTGGAGCCCAGGACGAAGTAACCGTCAGGCGAAACCGGGCCGCGCTGGAGGCTATAACCCTTCGCCCCCGCTTTATGCAGGACGTGTCGGACCGGGACCTGTCCACCACCGTCCTGGGGGAGAAGATAAGCTTTCCCGTGATGGTTGCTCCCGCCGGCGGCCACCAGATGGCCCATCCGGAGGGAGAACTTGCCACCGCTAAAGGGGCCGGCGCCGCTGGAACCCTGATGACGCTGGCTACCGGTTCCCATTTCAGCATTGAGCAGGTGGCGGAAGTATCCAGCGGGCCCCTGTGGTTCCAGCTTTACCACCAGGACCAGAAAACCAGCGCGATGCTGGTGAAACGGGCGGAGCGGGCAGGTTACAAGGCCATCGCCCTGACCATCGACACTCCCATCAACAGCCCCATTGAGCGGAGTATCCGGCACGGCTCGGAGAGGCCGCGGGGATTTAACCCGGGCAATTTCGTAGGCGAGGAAGCGGGACTGGGCCTGGTACCGGATACGCTGGAGGCCCTGTATTACCAGCGCCCCTGGAACGTTCCCCTGACCTGGGGCGAACTGGGCTGGCTGCGGGAACAGACATCGCTGCCCATTGTACTGAAGGGCGTGAGGACGGCGGAGGATGCTTACCAGGCGGTGCAGCACGGAGTGGAGGGCATCTGGGTATCCAACCACGGGGCGCGGCAGCTGGACGGCACGCTGTCCACCATAGAAATGCTTCCGGAGATAGTGGAGGCGGTGCAGGACCGCGCGGAAATATACATGGACTCGGGAATCCGGCGGGGCAGCGACGTCATAAAGGCGCTGTCGATGGGGGCGCGGGCAGTGCTGGTGGGGCGGCCGCTGTTCTGGGGGCTGGCCTGGAACGGGGCGGATGGCGTCCGGCTGATGCTGGAGATTTTACGGCAGGAAGTTGACCTGGTACTGGGCCACTGCGGTCACACCTCAGTCCACTCCCTGAACCCGGGCGTGGTGAACAATCCCCACGTCATCAACAGTACGACAATTTAGGAAGCGCCCGAACAGTCAAGGTGGACCCCGCCGAAATGGAAGCGGACGGGCTATCCTGCATTAAGGCAGGCTAAGTTTGGGGGACCTCACCCCCTTTCCGAGTTTCACCCGGCGGCGCGGAAGAGTCCGGTTCAGGCCTACCCCCGATTTCAGATGGCCGACGTCAAGCCAGGGCGGGAAATTCCCGCCCTGTCTTCTTTGGTCAACCAGTTGGGTTTGGTCAGGCCCCGAAGTTCTCCACGAGGGTGGCTTCAAACTCCTCTGAGGTGAAGTAGTACTCCTGGGTACCGAGCTTGCGGATGGCATAGTGGGAGCATACGGTACCCATCATTACGGACCGCTCAAGGGATGCTCCATCAACCAGGCCCTTGATGAGGCCGCCCCGGAAGGCATCGCCGGCGCCGGTGGGGTCCACCACGTCGGAAGTGTGAACGGCGGGCACGGGAATGGCGCCCACCCGGGTCAGAATTTCGGTTCCCTGCTCTCCCTTGGTGGTAATGATGGTTCCGGCCATTTCAACCAGTTCCCCGGTGGACTTTCCGGTCCGGTCCCGGATCAGGGCCAGCTCGTAGTCATTGGAAACCAGCATACGTGAACTGGCGATGCAGTGGGCCAGGTCATCGCCTGCCCAGGCGGGGAGGGACTGGCCCGGGTCGAAAATCGAGTAAATGCCCAGCCTTTGGTGGGTGTCGGTAAACTCAGCCATGTCCTGGATGTTACCCGGAGACACTATGGCGATGGCGTCGTTGGGGTCGATGCCTCCAAAGTCGAAACCTGCCTGTTGTTTCATGGCCCCGGGATTGAACCCGGTAATCTGGTTGTCGGCCAGGTCCGTGGTTATGTATGCGGAGGCTGTGGCTTCTTCCTCGACGATGCGAATGTTGTCGGTGGAGAGTCCGCATTCTTGGAACCACTGGAAATAGCGATGGTAGTCGTGCCCGATGGTGGCGACGATGCGGGGTTTCTCCCCCAGCAGGGAGAGGCTGTAGGCAATGTTGCCAGCCGTTCCGCCAAAGTTCTCCTTCAGTCCGTTGACGGTGAAGCTGACGTTAATCATATGGATCTTGTCGGGCATTATGTGTTCGGAAAAACGCCCGGGAAAATCCATGATTCTGTCGTAGGCCAGGGATCCGGATACCAGTACTTCCATAAATGATCAGTCCTCTCGATCTACTTGCCGCGGGCTGCAGCGGTGGCAGCCGCGGGGCCGATTCACTCTAACCCACCGTATCGGCGTACGCAATCCCGGCCGGCGGGCAGGCCAGCCATTCAACAGCCGTATTGACCCTGGAGAGCGCCTTCAAACCGGACTGCCTCTCCAATGCTCGCGTCCATTCCATCAAATTCCCCGGCGTTAATTTCCAGGACGAACCTGGCCGGTTGGGACGGAGAGAACCTGGGAAGGTCAGAAAGAGACTGGCCAGGTTCAGGAACAGGGGCATCCCGGGTTACGTCAACCACGTGGCAGGAAGAATCAATCCAGGCCATGTCCAGGGGAAAGTTCATTTCCCGCATCCAGAAGCTCAAATGATGGTCGCCCTCAAAAACGAACAGCATGCCGAAGCCCTCGGGCAGGACTTCCCGGCCGGAAAGGCCCCGGGACCGCTCCTCAGGCGTGACGGCCAATTCCACGGGCCAGGAAGCTTCACCGATGGTGACCAGCGGCAGCAGCTCCTCCGGGGTCGGTTCAGCCACCGGCAGGACCGGCGCCGGGGAGGCCGGCTCGGCAGTAGGCAATTCGGTGGCTGCGGGCAGCGGGGCAACTGTTGGGTACAAGGTGGCCGTGGGTATTTCAGTTGCCATGGGAAGGGGAGCTGCCGTGGGCAGGTCAGTCGCGGCGGACAGGGGAGTCGCCATGGGAATATCGGTTGCCGCGGGCAAGGGAGTCGCTACCGGCAGGTCAGTTGCCGCCGGCTGGGGCGTATTCGTGGGCAAGGGCTGCGGCAGAGCGATGGGTTCGGCCAGGCCACTCTCGGCGCAGGCCACCACGAGAAGGAACAGCAACAGGGAAACGGCGACGGTCGGAAAACGCATATCAGAAAGCAAATAAAAGGGCGCCGAACAATTCTACCGGCAACAGTCAAAGGCCGGCGCCACGGTCAGTTCGAGGACTCAGCCAATTTCCTGCCTGATAGTCTGGAGACGGTCTCGCAGGGAACGCATGAGCACAGCGGGGGGAGCCGGCGCGACGTGGGTATAGCCTACACCCAATTCCTGCAGCTCCCCGGGCCCCAGGGGCATGGCCGGGTGATTCATGGGAAATTGCATCCTGGCCTTGCCAATGCTTTTGATACGATCCGCGAGTTCGGTCAGCTTGGCCCGCAACTCCGGGCTTTGCGGGTCCCGAATGCCCATATATTCGGAAAAATCGGTGGGGCCGATGGAGACCAGGTCAATGCCCTCAAGGCCGGCAATGGCCTCAATATCGTTGACTCCCTTTTCGTCCTCAGTCATGACCGAGAGCAGGATCTGCTCGTTGGACTGCCGGCAATGGTCGTCCCAGGATATGGTGCCGTAGCCGGCAGCGCGAGTGCCGCCGGCGCCGCCCCGGTGGCCGAGGGGAGGGTACCGCACCGCTGCGACTGCCCGCCTGGCGCCTTCCAGGCCGTCAACGTGGGGAATGATGATGCCCTCGGCGCCGGCGTCCAGGATTCGGAGAATCAGCTTTTCGTCGTTGTCGGGCACGCGGACTATGGAGGTCACTCCGGCCAGGTCGGCGGCACGAATCATCTCACCCACCAGGCGCAGGTCGAAATCGGTGTGCTCCATGTCAATGAATGCGGCGTCGTAACCGGCCAGGCCAATGATCTCAACTATCTGGGGGTCGGCGAAGGTCACGTAAGTTCCCAGGGCCAGCTTCCCTTCGCGAATAACTTTCTTTACACGATTCTCACGCATGGAATGCTCCTTCCAAAGTCTTGCCGATGTCTTTTGCCAACCCATTATTCACCACGTTCCTTTGCCGGCGCAACATCGTACCATTGCAGGGGCGGGCCACGTTTGCCTTACATAGCAGGTTGGGCTAAAATCCCCTTCGATTCCAAAAATAGCAAGGGTCAATGTAGTTTATGTTAACTGGCGCGCTGGACGGGGTTAAGGTTCTGGACCTCAGCGAGGACATTGCCGGTTCGTTTTGCGCCCGTCTCCTGGCCGACTACGGCGCCGATGTACTGAAGGTGGAGCCTCCCGGCGGCGCGGCCCTGCGCCGGATGGGGCCCTTTTTTCATGACGATGCCCACCCGGAAAAGAGCCTCTTCTTCCTGGTATTGAACCTCAACAAGAAGGGCGCCACACTCAACCTGGAAACGGTGACGGGACAGGATATCCTGAAGCGCCTGGCCCCACGCGTGGATGTCATCGTGGAAAGTTACCGGCCGGGCTACCTCGCGTCCCTTGGCCTGGGCTTCGACGAATTGAAGGAACTGAACCCGGAACTGACCGTCACCTCAGTTACGCCCTTTGGCCAGGACGGCCCCTACAGCCAGTACCGGGGCGAAGAAATCGTCAACTACGCCATGGGCATGATCATGAGCATCAGCGGAGTGCAGGGACGGGAACCTCTCAAGCACGGAGGGTTTCAGGCCCAGTACGAGGGGGGTCTCTTTGCCGCCGCTACTACTTCCATGGCCCTGTTTGGCCGGGAATTTACGGGCCAGGGAGAGCACATAGACGTTTCCATTACCGAATGCGTGGCTTCGACGATGATGGCCACCCAGACCATGTATCCATTCATGGGCGGCACGCAGGTCAGGCGGCGGGCCAGCGGGAGCATGTTCGGCCATCCCATGCCGTGCCAGGACGGGTGGATTATTGTTCAGACCGGCGGCGGCGCCTCCTGGGAGGACCTGTCGGAGTTCTTCCAGTGCCCCGAGATGCTGGAGGAGCGATTCGCCGACCGGGCCCAGCGAGCGGAAAACGGCGAGGAACTGGACCGCATCGTCATTGAGTCCATTAGCGAAAGGGGCAAGTGGGACCTGTTTCCCAAGGCGGCGGAATACCGAATGCTGTTCGGCCTGGTGCAAACTCCGTCGGAACTGGCCCAGTGCCCTCAGCTGGAGTCCCGCAATTTCTTCAGGGAAATTGAACATCCGGAGCTGGGTACCGTCCGGGTGCCGGCGGAGCTGTTCAAGCTAAGCGAAACTCCCTACCGACTGGAGTATCCCGCCCCTACTATCGGCCAGCACAACCGGGAGATTTACGTGGAAGGGCTCGAGTACGACGAGCAGCAGTTCACCCAGTTGCGGCAGTTGAACGTGATCTAGTCCCGAAATACCCACACCAGGCAAAGAGGTACGCCCCGAAATGCCCAGACTTCCCCTGGAAGGCATCCGAATCCTGGACTCAACCTACGTCTTTGCGTTGCCCTACGCGGGCGGCCACCTGGCCGACCTGGGGGCCGAAGTCATAAAGATTGAGGGGCCGGGCCGACCGGACGTTACCCGTACGGGTGGGTACGCGGGGTCCTTCCCCGAAAACCTGGCCGGGGAACGCTGGTGGAACAAGCCCTCCACATACAATCTCCTGAATCGGGGCAAGCGGTCGCTGGTGCTGGATATGGGAGACGAAAGGGGACGAGACCTGTTCCGGGAGCTTGTGACCATCAGTGACGTGGTGATGGAGAACTTTACGCCACGGGTGATGCGGCGGTGGGGGCTGGACTATCCCAATTTGAAAAAGCTGAAGCCGGACATCATCCTGGTCTCCAATACCGGGTATGGCCACGGCGAAGGCCCCTATTCGGGCTATCCGGCCCAGGCCACGACCCAGGAGGCTACCCACGGCCACTGCTGGGTTACCGGGTACCTGAACGACGGTCCGGCCAAGGCGGGAGCGTCATTCGTGGACTTTCTTTCCACGTGGAGCGCCATATTTGCTCTGGGGGCGGCCCTGCGCTACCGCAACCGCACCGGTAAGGGGCAGTGGATCGACATCGCCATGTACCAGGCCGGGGTTATGTTTCTCTCCGAGTACCTGATGGATGCCACAATTAACGGCAGGGAGGGCGGACGGCTGGGCAACCGACACCCCTACCGCGCGCCTCAGGGCTGCTATCCGGCCAGGGGCACGGACCAATGGATTACCCTCTCGGTGGGAAGCGACGAGGAATGGCAGGCGCTGTGCCAGGTTATGGGACGGCAAGACCTGGCCTCCGACCCACGATTCGGCGATATCCTTTCGCGGCGAAACAACCACGACGAGCTTGACGAACTGCTGGGCCAGTGGACGGCCACGAAGGACAAGTACGACCTCATGCACCTGCTGCAGGGGGCAGGCATTCCGTCCGGGCCGGTTCTCACGGGGCGGGACATTCACTTTGACCCGCACTACAAGCGCCGCAACTTCCTGGAGAGGGTGGACTTTCCGGAAGAGCGTGAGGTGGGCAGCAGATTCCTGATGGGACGCCCTTACAAATTCTCGAACACTCCCATGAGTATTCGGGGTCCCGGCCCTGAATTCGGGCAGGACAACAAGCCCCTTCTGCGGGAATTGCTGGGACTGGAGGAAGACGTTTACCAGGGGCTGGTGGCCGACACCATCATCACCGACATTCCTGCCAGCGGCGAAGCATCGCCCCAGATGGATCCGGCCCGGGCCGTGGAGCTGGGTCTCCTGGCGGATTACGATCCGGAGTACCGCCAGAGGCTAGGGCTGGTGTAGATGGCGGGGCCCCCGGGGGCCTGGAGCGGTTCCCCGGGCATGAAGCCTGGCAAGTTCCTTGACACCGCAAACTGCCCTCTTTAAGCTGGATTGACGGAGGGCCCGTAGCTCAGCGGAAGAGCAACCGGCTCATAACCGGTAGGTCGCTGGTTCGAACCCAGCCGGGCCCACCATCTCCTGGCCACCCTGCCCGACGTCATCGGTGAGGCCGCGCTCTATGGCTATGTGGTAATCGCGGGAGTTGCGGCTGTACCGGCAAGCCTCCGACACCGACTATCGGGGCTATGGGAAATTCCTCAACCACGCCCCCCCCCGAAAAGCCAAACGGACTTTCACATTGTGGATGGGCGACTCCCCGGTGACTCTCCTCGGCCGGGGCTTACCGGAAATACCGTCGCACCTGGGCCGCCCTGTTGCCGCCCGGCCGCTGGGAAAGAAATGCTACCGTGTCTGCCGAAACACAGGAGGCAATAATTGGTCAGATTGAGTGGAGGTGAAGCGCTTGCCAAGTCTCTGTTAGGGGAAGGCGTTGACGTCGTATTCGGCATACCTGGCATCCAGACCTACGGCATTGTCTCCGCCATTCGAGACGAGCCCGGCATTCGCATGATCACCACCCGGCACGAGCAGGCATCTACGTATATGGCCGACGGCTATGCCCGGGCGTCAGGCAAGCCTGGAGTCGGGCTGGTGGTGCCGGGCGTCGGCCTCTACAACGCCGCTTCAGGCCTGGCCAACGCCTACGCCCGCTCCACTCCCGTTCTCCTCATCGCCGGCCAGATCCCCCGCAGGGCCATCGGCAGGAACCGAGGGGCAGTTCACGAAATCGCCGACCAGGCCGGGGCCGTGCGGTCCGTGACCAAGTGGCAGGGTCAGGCATTCCGGCCCAGGGAAGTTCCGGATGCCGTTCTGGAGGCGTTCCGGCAGCTGCGCACCGGCCGTCCCCGTCCCGCCCTGCTGGAGATTCCGCCGGAGGCAGGAGTCGAGCGGGAAGAGGTCGAACTGCGGAGTCCTGCCTATGTCCCTCGAATCGTGCCAGGCAGGGAGGCCCTGCAGGAGGCGGCGAGGGTTATCGCCAGGTCTCGACTGCCATTGATTTACGCGGGAGGCGGCGTGGCGCGTTCCGACGCCGAGGCGGCGTTAGTCAGGCTGGCCGAGGCGACGAACATACCCGTAATTACCTCCAGCGGGGGCAAGGGCGCCATTTCCGACAGTCATCCCCTGTCGTATGGCTCCTGTTTCAGTCCCAGGGGCGAAAGACAGGAGATGAACCAGCTCTACGAGGTGATGCAGTCGGCGGACGTGGTGATTGGAATCGGCGCGCGCTTCTCGCTGGGTTTTCCTGCCGGCCAGGCATCCACGCTGGTGAACATCAACATAGACGACACTGAGCTTGAAGGGCATCACCCCAACACCTTTCCCCTTCACGGCGATGCGGGAGAGACCATACGGGCGTTGCTTCCCCTTCTCATCGAGGAGGGAGCGGGAGACCGCCCGTCGCCTGCCGAGGCGGTTAGGGCCGCACGCAACCTGATAGCCTACTACGACATTCGGCTCAAGGAACCGCAATACCCTGCCCTGGAAGCAATCCGGCGGGGCGTCCCGGAGGACGCATTCGTAGTTTGGGACGTAACCCAGTTCGGATACTATGCCCGGACCCATTGGCAGGTGAATCACCCCAAGACGTACATAGACTCCGGCTACTCCTTCAACCTCGGCTACGCCTTCCCGACGGCCCTGGGGGTAAAGGTCGCAAGGCCCGACCGACCGGTGGTATGCATGACGGGGGACGGCGGGTTCATGTTCAACTCGTCGGAGATCTCCACGGCCGTCCGGTATGGCATCAGCGTGGTGGTCGTGGTTTTCAATAACGACTCCTACGGCAACGTGGCCCGCGACCTGAGCGAGGCCTTTGGCGGAGCCTATGAGACCGACCTGCACAACCCGGACTTCGTCAAGTTCGCTGAGTCCTTCGGCGCCGTCGGCATGAGAGCCGGCGGCCTGATGGACCTGGAGAGACTGATTCCCCTGGCGCTGGAGCGGCAGGGTCCGGTGATTATCGACGTGCCCTTCGGAGAGATGTCGGCGCCGCCGGCCCCGCAATTCGCGCCGCTCTACAATCTGCCCTGGACCATGCCCCAGGAGGGCCTGATAGAGTCCTGATACGCCGGTACCGGCCTGTCACGGGTCCACGCCCCCACTCAACTCCAATGCGCGACCTGCCGCCAAAAAGCCCACTGAGCGATTCGCTTTGGCACGCCTCTGTTACCGCATACGGACGGAGGCCATGCTATTCCGCTGCTGACCGGGTCTGCACCCAGAAGCGGCGGCGCTGGAACGGATAACCGGGGATGGCGATCCGGCGCCGCTCCTCTCCCGCATAGAGACCGTCAAACGACAGCCTGGCCCCGGCTTCGTAGGCGGCTCCCACCGCTCTCAGGAATCGTTCCTCCGCTTCCGGCGCGCTGCCTCGAGGGGGAAGCAGTCCGTCCACGAATGTGGGAAGTTGGGCATCCTCTCTTGCCGGCGGCCAGCAGGGCGCCGCAACCAGGCCAGGCGACGCATGCGGGCCTATCTCCACGATCAGGTCCGCGCCGGCGCTGGCCAGCGCATCTACGCCGGCTTCCCAGGCGGCGCTCTCGCCTGCCAACCGTCGCCAGTGCCCGTTGTGCAACTCTTCCGGTGACTGAATTGCCTGTCCGGTCAGGCTGCTGACCATGGTCAGGGACGGGGGGGTTACGGGCAATAGCGGCAAGGCTGCATCAGGGCTGGTGACAGCAGCCGCAAGCCGCAGCCCATCGTCAAAACTCAAGATTCCCGCGGCGCGGGCGGCCGCTATCTCACCAACGCCCTGGCCCAACACCCTGGTGGGCCTGATCCCCACGCTTGTCCAGAGGGCGGTGAGCGCCGCCTCCAGCGCATAAGTTGCCGGGTATGCCCAGAGGGGATCGCTGAGGTCGCCGGCCTCCCGGGACCGGCCGAACATGACGTCCAGCAGCGATGCGCCTCGCTCCCCGAGGAGCAAACGGTTACAGCGGTCAAGCACAGACCGGACAACCGGCTCAGTTTGGTAGAGAGACTCGCCCATACCTGGCCACTCACCGCCCTGGCCGGTGAATACGAAAGCCGTCCTGGCTGTCGGCGGCGAGGCCAACCGAACCTCTGCCCCTGAAGTCTCGAGCAGTCCCTCAAGTCCCGCGCGCAAATCTTCGGAATCGCGAAAGACGAGACCGGACCGATAGTCGAAGTGGCTGCGTCCCATGCCGGCCGTCCACGCCATATCAGCGAGCAGCGGTGAGGCGGCGTCCGGGCCGAGCCCTTCGGCGTGCACATCCAGCCAGGACAGGTAGTGTCCGGCCAGGTCGCGAAGGGCGTTCGGAGACTTGCCGGACAAGGGCAATAGCCTGAAGGCACGGCGGGAAAAAACTTCCGCCGGCAACTCGGCGGCGTCAACATCCTTCAGCGTGGCCGCGACAGGAGTCGGCGAGCCGGCAGGCCAGTACCCATCGGACCCGTCACATTCGGCCGGTTCGGCGTAGCCCTCCAGGACGACATGGGCGTTGGAGCCGGACAGGCCGAAGGAGTTCACCGCAGCCAGGGGGGGCCGTTCGCCAGTGGTGGGCCACGGCATCTTTTCCGACGTTACTCGTACCGGGATGCGGTCCCAGTCGAGGTTCGGGTTCGGTTGCCGGAAGTGGAGGTGCGCCGGTATGACTCCCCGGCGCATCGCCATCACGGCTTTAATGACGCTGGCCATTCCCGACGCCCATTCGGTGTGCCCAATGTTGGTCTTCACCGAACCCAGCAGCAGGGGCTTCTCCACGTCCCGGCCTCGACCATAGACCGAGGAAAGGGCGCGAAGCTCAATCGAATCGCCCAGTTCGGTGCCGGCGCCGTGGGCCTCAACGTAGTCCACCTCCCACGGCTGCACGCTGGCTCTCGCCAGGGCATCCTCGATGAGCCTCTCCTGGGCGGGGCCGTTGGGCACCGGAAGGCCGGCGCTGGTCCCGTTCTGATTGACGGCCGACCCCCTGACCAGACCCCATATCCGGTCTCCATCCGCTACCGCCCGGTCAAGGCGCTTGAGGACCAGAACCCCGCACCCCTCGCTGCGGACAAAGCCATCGGCGGCAGCGTCGAACGCGTTGCACTGGCCGATACCCGAAAGCATCCCCATGTCCCGGTGGAACCGCATTATGGAGCGGGACAGCGTTGCATTCACGCCGCACGCCAGGGCCAGGTCCACCTCGCCGAGCCTGAGGGCATTCGCCGCCTGGTGGATGGCCGCCAGCGAGGACGCGCAGGCCATGTCCACGGGCATTGCCGGTCCCTCCAGGCCAAGAACGAAGGCAATACGCCCCGCCGTCATGCTGCCGCTGGTACCGAAGTAAAAGTCTTGCTGGCCATTGGCCGCCAGCACGTCCCGGTATTCGCTACTGCCGATTCCGGCATAGACGCCGGTGCGGCTGCCCCTGATGCGGTCGGGGTCGATGCCCGCGTCTTCCAGGGCCTGCCAGGTGGTCTCCAGCAGCATACGCTGCTGTGGGTCCATCAACCGCGCTTCCAGGGGCGCGATGCGGAAGAACCGGTTGTCGAACTGGTCAATACCATCGACGAAGCCGCCCCTCCGGTAAATGACATCCTCCAATGCGGGGTCCCCGACGGCGCCGGCCAGGAGATCTCCGTCCCGCCGCCTGTCGGTGATGGCATGAGAGCCGTTTTCCAGCAGGCGCCAGAAGGAATCCAGGTCGGGAGCGGACGGGAAGCGGCAGGCCATCCCCACGATGGCTACAGCATCCACGTCCTTTTTCTCCCCCGCGCGACTCGCGGGAGCGGACGCCTCGGCCACGGCTGCAGGCTGGGGCCGGTCGGCGCCCGAGACGCCACCCGCTTCACCGCCCAGTTCGCTGGCCAGGTGACCGGCCAGGGCATCCACGTTGGGATAGTCGAACACCGCTGTATTGGAGACCACGTACGCCCCCGACAGCGCCCGGTTCAACCGGTTCCTCAATTCCACCGACATCAGGGAGTCCATACCCAGGTCGAAGAACCCGACGGTTGGCGACGGCGTCGCCGGCATCCGCAACACGGCCTGAACCTCCCTCTGGAGGAAGGAGACCAGGACTTGCTGCCGTTCGGCCGCCGGGACGCTGCGAAGTTGCGACAGCACGTCTCCCGACGGGGCCGATTCGGCTGCTGCAGAGTCCACAACCGGGGACAGCAGGTCTTCCAGCAGGGGCGGACGGGACTGGATAGCCTCTCCGAATGCCGACCAGTCCATTGACATTACCACGGATGTAGCGGTGTCCTGTCGAACCAGCCTGTCCAGCGCCTTGATGCCCTGCTGGGGCGTGAACCAGCGGCCCCCGAGAGCCGCACGCCGCCGCTCGATTCTCTCCCGCTGCTCGGCGGCTTCACCAATTTCAGACCACGCGCCCCAGGCGATGGCCTGGCCCGGCAGACCAAGAGCGCGGCGGTGGCTGGCGAGCTGGTCGAGGAAGGCATTGGCAGCGGCATGGTTGGCCTGGCCCGGGTTGCCCATCACGCCGACACGGCTCGAGAAGAGGATGAACATATCCAGGTCGCGGTCCATGGTCGCGCGGTGCAGGTGCCAGGCCCCCTTGATCTTCGGCCACAGCACCTGTTCAAAGCTGGCCCATGACTGGTTGTCCAGGGAGGCGTCCGACAGCACGCCCACGCTGTGAATGATGCCACCCAGCGGCGGCAATTCCGCATCCATCCGCTCCAGCATGGCGTCAATGGCATTGGTGTCGGTAACATCGGCAAGCCTGACCTCGACCATTATGCCCCTTTGGCGCAGAGCGGCGATGGCTTCCTCGGCTTCGGCGCTGGGTCCGCGCCGGCCATTTAACACTATGGCGCCGGCCCCGTGGTCCGCCAGCCAGCCGGCCACGGCGATTCCAATGCCGCCCAGGCCGCCGGTGACCAGGTAGGTTCGGTCCGAGCGCAGTTGGCCCTTCATGAGCGGCGGAGGTGTCAGGACTATTTTGCCGACGTGCCGGGCCGAGCGCATGAAATCCAGCGCGGCCCCGGCCTCGGTCAGAGGCCACCTGCTGTGGACGAGCGGCTTGATCTCGCCGGCCGAAAGCTGTTCCATCACCTCGCGCAGTACCTCACCGACCCCGGCCGGCTCGGTTTTCTTCAGCACATCCAGCTCCAGGATGGAGTAGGCCACGTCGGGGCGCACTGCCGCCATTTCCTCATGGCTCAGGATGTCCCTCCTCGCCAACTCGACGAACCTGCCGCCCTGGGCCAGGCAGGCCAGACTGGCCTCGATAAAGCCCTCGCTGGTGAGGCTGTTGAGCACCACGTCCACGCCCTGGCCGGCGGTGGCCTCCAGTATCTCCTTGCCAAACTTTGTCTGGCGGCTGTCAAAGATGTGGGTGACGCCGAGGGAGCGCAGGTAGGCCTGCTTGGGCGCGCTGGCCGTGGCGAAAACCTCCGCGCCGGCAGCCTGCGCCAGCTGGATGGCGGCCAGTCCCACACCACCCGCGCCGGCGTGAATCAGCACCCGGTCGCCGGCCCGCAGCCCCGAATAGCGGTAGGACAAGGCCGACGACACGAAGGCGCTGGGAAGGGCGGCCAGCGCTGAAGCGGACGCTCCGGCCGGGGCCGGAGCCACCAGTTCCTCCCGCGTGACCATTTCCGGCCCGAAGGCGCCAAACCCCAGCCCGACCACGCGGTCGCCGATGGAGACGGTAGAGACTTCCGAACCCACATTCACGACGTACCCGCACAGTTCCCGGCCCAGGTTACCCTCCTCTATGAAGCCAAGGGAACGGAACACGTCCCAGAAGTTGAGGCCCGCAGCCTCAACTGAAACACGTACCTCCCTGGGTTCGAGGGAACCGGCCGGGAGCGGCAGCACCTCCGGCTGGTCGAAGACGCCGGCGCGGCTGGGAGTAAGTACCCAGTCCGGCCCCTCCGGGAGGGCCAGGCGTTGGGCCGAGGACCCGAAGGTAACCAGGCGGGACGACAGGCGGCGTCCTGCGCGGTACGCTATATGGTTTTCCTGGTCGGGGCGCAGCAACTCGGTAACCAGGTCGGAGACCGGCGGCGCGCCGCCCGGGGCCAGGTCGATCATTCGCGGCTGCAGGTGGCCGGCCTCCAGGTCCACAACCTTGCCCAAGCCCCAGAGAACCGCGCCGGCAAGCTCTCCGCCCTGCTCCCGCTCAGTAACCTGTGCTCCCCTGGTGATAAACCAGAGCCCTTTTTGCGGTATGGCGTCCGCCTCGTTCAAGGCCTGCACCATTGCCAGCGCACTGGCCCCGGCGTGGGACACGTCCTCAGCAATTTCAGGAGTGGTTGCCTGCGTTCCGTGACCGTCCAGGGCCATGAGGTGCACCAGGCCGCTGAAGGGCACATCCCGGGGCAGGCCCTCGATAACCGCCTGCCAGGCCTCGCGACTGCCCCTCTCCACCAGGGTTTCGGTAATCATGGGGTCAGCGGCTGGTGAGAGGCCCTGGCGGGACGAGTCTCCCGTGGCCACCACCACCGCCTGATTGTGGGCCGCCAGTTCCGCCGCCAGTTCATGGGCCAGAGGGCCATCTCCGGCCACGATCCACTGGCCGAGGGGCTCGTTCACCTGCGCGGGACCCTGCGCGACAATCACACCCTTGTCCAGCATTTCCTCTGGACAGGAATCGTCCACGCCCAGGACCGCCGAGCCTTCAAAACCAGCGTCCGCCAGCGCTTGCTTCCACACGGCAGGACCCGCAAGGGCATGATGGGGACGACACTCGTCGGCGAATCGCCACCAGCCGTCCAATTGGCCGAAGGTCAGGTCCATCCACCCCAGGCCGCGAAGGTTTTCGAGGGCCACCAGATGACCTGATGGCGCCAGCAGGGCCCTGCAGTGCTCCAGGGTCTCGTCCAGGCGTCGCGTCGCGTGCAGCACGTTGGAGGCAATCAGCAGGTCGTAGCCGTGGGATTCGAACCCCTGGGCGATGGGGTCTTTCTCGATGTCCAGCTGACGGTATTCCATGCCGCCGCCACCGTCACCGAACCGGGCTTCGGCCTCGGCGAAAAAGCCTGCGGAGATGTCGGTATAAAGGTAGTCGAACCGGCCCTCTGGGAGCTCCGGAAGGACGGAGGCCGTCGCCGAACCCGTTCCCGCTCCCACCTCGATGACCCTGAGCCGCCGCCCTTCGGGCAATGCGGCTACCAGCGCCTGGACTGAGTCTGCGATCATCCGGTTGGCGGCGCGGGCCACCGGCGCTTTCAGGTACAGATCGGCGGCGGTGGGCTCCCCGCTGCTGAACAGAAGAGTAAGCGGGTCCGCCTGGCCGCCCAGGACGTCGGCCAGGGCCTGGCCCGAGCGCTGGAACAGCCCAATCTCCACCAGACCGTGGGGATAGAGTTCCTGCATCCGGGCGCCGAACTCCGCCAGGTCGCGCGGCAGGTCCCCGGGTAGCTCCTCTCCCTCACCCACGGTTACGACAAAGCTGCCCTCCCTCTCCTGCAGCGCCCCTGCCCTGGCGGCCATTTCGAGCATGCGGCGGAAGAGGCGACTGTGCTCGGGAAGGACATTGAGCCGTTCCCGCAGGCCCTCGGCATCTACGACGTCACCCACCGCGCGTCGCCAGCCCAGTTCTTCCAGGGCTGTGAGGGCGCGGACCCACGACCATCGCTCCAGGTCCGCTAGCAAGGCATTTCTGCCCTGCGGGGCGACCCCCGCATCGGACAGGTAGCTGGTGAACAGAGGCGATCCCGCCAGGATGTCGGCAGGGGCGGGGAAAAAGTCCGCAGCCTCAATTCCGGTTTGCAGGGGGTTGTCTCTCCAGATGACCTCGTAGAGCAGGTCGTCTATCCCTTCTATGGCCGACAGCAGCGCCGACGGCGTGGCCCGTTTCACCGTGTACCCACTGATCGACCCCAGGGGCAGACCGGTGGGGTCGTAGATTCGCAGTTCCCCGCTGAGAGTTTCCGGCGGCTCGCCAGACACTGAATCGGCCGCGGGAGAAGCTTCCCTCATAGTTACGTGGCAGAAAAAGCGGTCCGGCAGGCGCCCCGCCAGCCACAGGCTCTGCCAGCCGAAGGGCAGGTAGGTCGCCTCACCTGGCTCGCCCGTCATGTTGCGCGCCAGGCCCACGACCTGGAAACAGCCGTCCAGCAAGAGGGGATGCAGGTCCAACTGGTTTCGGACCAGGGCTTCCGGCAGCCGTACCTCTCCCAGGGCCTCGCCCGGACCGGCCCAGACCATGCCCAGCGTCTGGAAGGACGGGCCCAGGTCAATTCCGGTGGTGGACTTGGCGCGGTAGTAGGCCGGCACGTCAGCGGGTGACAGGCGGGACCTCAAGCCATCCAGGTCCGTGCGCTCGGCCGCTTCGGGCAAGGGGGCGCCCGACGGGACGTAACCTTCCGCATGCTGGGTCCATTCCCCGCCGGCGCCCCGGCTGTAGATCTGGAAACGGTGCGAAGCCGTCTGATCGGAGCCGTCGAGTACGACCTGGACCCTTCGCCCCTCTTCATTGACTGCGTCAGCAGAGTCCCCGTCCGAAAAGATTAGGGGGTGTGGTCAAAATAGTTTGGTCCAAAGGAACATAGCCCGTATTTGGC
>JAPPGG010000072.1 GCA_028875055.1 Chloroflexota bacterium | reverse complement strand
TTCTTCGGTTTTCCTATTCTAGTTTCCCACCACTATTCATGCGATAGCCCTGTACCCCCGGTGAGTTACGTTATCTTTCTTCAATTATGTTGGGTATAATTGGTGGACGCCTTGCGGGAACCGGCTACGCGACCCTTCCGCAGGAGTTAGCCCAACACCAGGCAGGAAGTCTTTATGCTGGACCACGGAGCACTTGATCATTCCCATGCGGACACGGGAGAGGGGCTGCGGCACCGGATGCGGCATTCGGCAGCCCATGTTATGGCGGACGCCGTTCTGCGGATTTTTCCCGAAGCAAAGATGGGCATCGGGCCGCCGACGCAGGACGGCTTCTACTACGATTTCGATGTAGAGCGTCCCTTTACTCCCGGGGACCTGGAGCAGATCGAGGACCTGATGCGGCAGACCATCGCGTCCAGCCAGCCCTTCGAACGGGAAGAAATAAGCAGGGACGAGGCGGTCAACCTGTTTTCCGACCAGCCTTACAAGCTGGAAATTATCTCAGACCTGCCGGACGAGACCACCCTGAGCATCTACCGTCACGGGGGATTTGTGGACCTGTGCCAGGGGCCCCACGTGGACGGGACGGCGGACATACCGGCAGTAAAGCTGCTCAACATCGCCGGGGCCTACTGGCGCGGCGACGAACACCGGCCCATGCTGCAGCGCATCTACGGCACTGCATGGGAAAGCCAGGAGGCCCTGGACGATTACCTGCACCGGCTGGAAGAGGCGGAAAGGCGGGACCACAGAACCCTGGGCCGCCAGCTGGGCCTCTATTCCATTCACGATGAAATCGGACCGGGCCTGATCGTGTGGCATCCCAAGGGCGGCATGGTGCGCAGTTTGGTGGAGGAGTACTGGCGAAACCTCCACTATCGCCACGACTACAGCATAGTGTATTCGCCGCACATCGGTCGGTCGCAACTGTGGCAGACCAGCGGTCACCTGTCGCACTACCGCGAAAGCATGTACGCGCCGGTGGAAGTGGACGAACAGGAGTACTTCCTGAAACCGATGAACTGTCCATTCCACACAATGATCTACCGCTCGTCGCTTCGAAGTTACCGGGAGCTGCCCCTGCGGATAGCGGAACTGGGAACGGTTTACCGGTACGAGCGCAGCGGCGTGCTTCACGGCCTGATGCGGGTAAGGGGTTTCACCCAGGACGACGCCCACATATTCTGCCTGCCGGAACAGGTGGAGTCGGAGGTAGGCGGGGTGCTGGACCTGACCTTTGAGCTGCTGGAGGCCTTCGGTTTCGACGAGTTCCACATAATGCTGTCCACCCGGCCGGAGAGCTACGCCGGCGAGCTGGATATGTGGGAGCACGCCACCGAGTCTTTGAGGAGGGCCCTGGAAGGACGAGACCTGGCCTACGACATTGACGATGGCGGGGGAGCATTCTACGGTCCCAAGATAGACATCATGATTAAGGACGCGCTGGGGCGGGAATGGCAGTGCACAACGGTGCAGTTTGACTTCAACCTGCCGGAACGGTTCGACCTGACCTTTATGGATGCGGAGGGAGGGCGCAGCCGACCATACATGGTGCACCGGGCCATCCTGGGTTCGCTGGAACGGTTCCTGGGGGTGCTGATCGAGCACTACGCGGGGGCGTTCCCGCTGTGGCTGGCTCCGACACAGGCGGTGGTGATACCCATTGCGGACCGCCACCAGGAGTACGCGGAGGCGGTTAAGGCAAGGCTGGAGGCCGGCGGCTATCGCTCTGAATTGGACGGGCGCAGCGAAAGGATGAACCTGAAGATACGCAATGCCCAGATGCAGAAGGTGCCCTACATGCTGGTGGTCGGCGACCGGGAGCAGGAGGACGGAGCGGTGGCGGTCAGGACCCGGGAGGGCGGCAACCTGGGGGCGATGCCCCTGGACGAACTGATGGCAAAGATGTCCGAGGAGCTGGAATAAAATGGCCAATCGCCTGATAAACGAGACCAGTCCCTACCTCTTGCAGCACGCCGAGAATCCGGTGGACTGGTACCCGTGGGGCGAAGAGGCCCTGGCCCGTTCGAAGGACGAGGACAAGCCCATTCTGCTGAGCATTGGCTATTCGGCGTGCCACTGGTGCCACGTGATGGAACGGGAGTCCTTCGAGGACGATGCCATCGCCAGCCTGATGAACGCCAACTTCGTGAACATCAAGGTTGATCGCGAGGAGCGGCCCGACCTGGATGCGGTTTACATGGAAGCCGTGCAGATGCTTACCGGGAGCGGCGGCTGGCCGATGACGGTATTCCTGACGCCGGAGGGAAAGCCCTTTTACGGCGGCACCTACTATCCGCCCACGGACCGGATGAACATGCCGGGGTTTCCGCGGGTGCTGCTGGCGGTTACGGAGGCTTACCGCACCAACCGGGGAGAGGTTGAGCGGGTCACCGGGCAGTTGACCGAGCAGATGGGGAGGACGGGGCAGCTGCCGCCGGGTTCCAACCTGCTGTCGGTGGACATTCTGCACGAGGCTTATTCGAAGCTGGCGGCCAATTTCGATTACCAGAACGGGGGGTTCGGGGCGGCGCCCAAGTTTCCGCAGCCGATGACGCCGGAGTTCCTGCTCCGCTATTACCACCATGGCTACAACCAGCGGGCGCTGGATATGGTGGAGATGACGCTGGAGAAGATGGCGTATGGCGGCATGTACGACCAGCTGGGAGGCGGGTTCCACCGCTATTCCACGGACGCATACTGGCTGGTGCCGCACTTCGAGAAGATGCTGTATGACAATGCGCTGCTGGCCCGACTGTACCTTCACGCATTCCAGATAACCGGAAGGCCGCTGTACCGGCGGATTACCGAGGAGATCCTGGACTATGTGCTTCGGGAGATGACCGACCCGCGTGGGGGCTTCTACTCGGCGCAGGATGCTGACAGCGAGGGAGTGGAAGGCAAGTTCTTCGTTTGGACGCCGGAGGAGATCAGGGCAGTCCTGGGCGAGGATGATGGCAACCTGGTGGGGGGCTTCTACGGAGTTACGGACGCGGGCAACTTTGAAGGCTCGAACATTCTGAACATTCACCAGGCGCCGGAGGCCTTCGCGCTGGAGCATGGTATTTCGGAAGACGACCTGGAATCGGCGATCGTCCGGGCAAGGCCGCTGCTGCTGGAGGAAAGGGAAAAGCGGGTACATCCCTTCCGGGACGACAAGGTGATTGCCTCCTGGAACGGGCTGATGCTGCGGGCCTTCGCGGAAGCCGGCGCGGCCCTGGGCCGGAGGGACTACGTGGAGGCGGCGGCGGCCAACGCAGGCTTCATTCACGGTGAAATGTACGAGAACGGAAGGCTGCTGCGGACCTACCGGGACGGACGAGGCAAAACAGGCGGGTACCTGGAAGACTATGCCTGCGTGATTGACGGGTACATTGCGCTGTATGAGGCCACATTCCGGCGGGAATGGCTGGACCGGGCCGTCACGCTGGCCGACACCATGATTGAGCTGTTCTGGGACGAGGACGTCGGCGGGTTTTACGACACGGGTTCGGAGCATGAGGTATTGGTGACCAGGCCGCGGGACGTGTTTGACAACGCCCAGCCGTGCGGGGGGTCAGTGGCTTCCGAGGCGCTGCTGCGACTGGCCATCATTACCGGGAACGAGGACTACAACCTGAAGGGCGCGAAACCGTTGCGGCCGTTGAGCAGGGTAATGTCCCAGGCGCCGGGCGGGGCCGCCTACTGGCTGGGAGCGCTGGACTTTTATATCTCGCTGCCGAAGGAGATAGCCATCTTCGGGTGCGGCGACGAGAGTAGCGAAAAGCTGCTGGAAGCGGTTTACGGTCGATATTTGCCCAACAGGGTGCTGGTGGGAGTGGACCTGTCGGCCCAAAGCCAGGAGGACGCCGCCGTGGCCGAGGACCTGCCTCTGCTGGAGGGAAGGGGACTGGTGAACGGCAGGGCCGCGGCATATGTCTGCCAGAATTATGTCTGCCAGCTGCCGGTTACCGAGGCCGAAGCGCTGGCGGAGCAGTTGGAAGAGTAACCACAGAATCGGCAATACCGGCGCGCCATAAACATTCTTTCCGTCAATTCATCCCCCTAATTCAAACCGCATGCGCATAACCGGGCTTCCCGGGGGGAGATCCCGGGGGACTTTGGCCCACTCAGCTATGCGATATCCCACCACCCAGGCTATTCCCCGGTCGCTGACCAGCAGGGGTACCCGGTCGCGCCAATGGCGGGGTACCTTTTGGTCGATAAAGAAATTGTGCAATCGCTTGGAATCAGCCATGCCGAGAGGCTGAAAACGGTCACCATCTGACCGATTTCGCAAGATGAGGCCGGTTCCGAGGGATTCCGGGTGAAACCAGGCCGTGAGGGCGTCGGGAGGGCGCAGGTCGGGGACGTTTTCGATGGAGAAGGTCTCAATAGAGACTCGCCATTCCCGCAGGTGATGAATACCATCAGTAGGGGGGATATTAGGGTCGGAGAGTTGACAGGGTCCGGCCAGCTGGGGGTAAGGGCAGTCCGCGGGGTATTGGCCGGTCTGGAAGATGATCTCGGAGGCGGTGGCGTGGAGGGAAATGCCGCTGGGAAGGGCCAATTCGCCGGTCCTGGAATTGCCGGAGATGAAGTCGGTCATGGCGCGCAGGTGGTTCTCCCGCAGACGTCGGGAGTCGCCGTTGACTGTGATGTAGGCACGGCGTAGCGCCATCCGGACCAGCGCGGGATGTAGCGAGGAAAGAGGGCGACGCCCCAGAACCACGGTCGTTGAAGGCTGGACCGGCTCGGTTGAAGCCGGGGGGGAGAGGAGAATTTCGGGCCAGGCGCGGTCCAATTCCTGCTGCAGGTAGTCCAGGTCCAGGGAAGCCGAGCTGGCGAGCCTGACGAGGGCTTCCCTGACGCGGGGGTTGTAGTCGGCAGCCAGGGAAGGAAGCAGGTCCTGTCGGACCCGGTTTCGGGTGAACCTGAACAGGGAGTTGCCGCTATCCTGGCGGTAATCGCGCTGCAGTTCCCGGCAGTATTCGACGGTTTCGCTCTTGTTCACTTCCAGCAGGGGCCGGAAGATGACCGGGGACTCCAGGCCGGGGGGGAAGGGCCACGGGGCCGTTTCCGTCATGCCCCGCAGGCCGTGGAGGCCGGCGCCCCGCAGGATGTGGAGGAGGACCGTCTCCGCCTGGTCGTCGGAGGTATGGCCCACCGCAACGGCGGGCGCGCCAATTCGCTGGGCCACAGAAGCCATAAACCGGTAGCGCATTTCCCGCGCTCCCTGCTCAAAGGAAGAAATGTGGCGCTCGCGCTGGTAAGCGATGGGGTCGAGCTTTTCCACGGAAAAGGGGAGGCCCAGCTCGTTGGCCAGGGCTCCCACGAAACGAGCGTCTTCGTCGGCTTCAGCGCCTCGGAAATCGTGATTCAGGTGGGCCACATGCAGGTCAATGCGGCAGGCCTCCCTGAGGCGATTGAGACTGTAGAGCAGGGTAGATGAATCTGCGCCGCCGGAAACCCCCACAACGATGGTTTTGCCCCTTCCCTCCAGCCCGGACCTTTGGAGGGCTGCGGATACCTTGCTATCGACGAGGGAGACTACGGGCATGGTTATTCCGGCTAATCGGTGGTGATTGCGGAAGGCTGCAACAGGTGGCCGGTGGAGTTGTAGGTGAGGAGCCTGCGGCCCCGTTCGTCGCTTTCGAAGGTGCAGACAGAACCCAGGGCCAGCCGGAGGCGGTGGAAGTTCTCCAGGGGCATTCCCAGCATTTTTCCGCAGATCGCCCGGATGGTGAAGTTGTGGGACACCAGGGCGAGGTGCGCCTCCCTGGGATGCTGGCCTTCCAGGTCAAGAATAACCTGCCAGGAGCGGTCTTCCAGGTTGGCCAGGGACTCGCCGCCGGGCATAACCACCCGTTCGGGGTGATTGTTCCACGTTGAGAAGACTTCGGGCCAACCCTGGCGCATTTCCTCGCCCTGGACACCTTCCAGGTCGCCCAGGGCCAGTTCCTTGAGGCCGTCACGGGGGTGGACCGGCAGGTCGAGGGTGCGGCCCATTTCGTTGGCTACCTGCATGGTGCGAGTGAGGGGGCTGGAATAGATGGCGGTGATTCCCCACTGACGAGAGGCGCGGCCGATGACCCGCGCCTGCTCAAGTCCGGCCTCGTTGAGCTGCGTGTCGTACTGTCCCTGGAACCAGCCCAGCTTGTTCCATTCGGTCTCGCCGTGCCGGACCAGGGAGAACTTCACGTGGAATCCCCGGTGGTCACCACTTCCTGGTGCTGGATCAGGACCTCCTCGATTCGCACACCGTTCATTGAGCGTACGGTAACCTTCAGGTCCTGATACTCGACGATTTCTCCCGGTTCGGGAATATAGCCGAGACGGTCGAGGATGAAGCCCGCCACCGTCTGGTAGTCGCCTTCGGGGAAATTGAGGTTGAATCTGTCCTTGGCCTGGATAATGGTGGTGCTGGCGTTCAGCCGGAAGGTATTCTCATCCACCTGGGTGAAACCCTCGTTGGACTCGCCCCGCTCTTCATCGACCTGACCGACGATTACTTCCAGCATCTGCTTCAGGGTTACGAGGCCGGCGATGCCGCCAAATTCGTCCACGGTAAGGACGAGGCCGTAGCCGGCCTGCTGCATTTCCGAGAAGGTATCGGCCACGGTCTTGGTTTCCGGCACGAAATGGGCATCCCGGAGGAGCAGAGTGACGCTGTCGTCGAGTTCGAGGTCTTCCTTGCCCAGGGCGAGGAGAACGTCCTTGTTGGAGAGGACCCCGATGACGTTTTCGGTATCCCCTTCGAAGACAGGGAAGCGAGTGTGGTTGCGTTCGGCATACAGGGACAGGAAGGTGCGCAGGGTGGTACCGACTTCCACCCACACAATTTCGGTACGGGGGGTCATAATCTCCTGCACCTGCTGGTCGCCGAACCTGAAGACCTTGTCGAGGAGCTCGGCTTCCGTCTGCTCCACCGCGCCGGTCTGGGCGCCGACCTCGATGAGGGTACGAATTTCACCTTCACTTACGGCGTTGGTGGAGTTGGTGATGCCCAGCATTCTGGTAAAGAGGTTGGTTATCAGCTGAAGCACCTTAACCCCGGGCGAAAGGAAAAATTCCACTATGGAGAGGGGCCTGGCGTAGGCGAAGGCAAGGGCTTCGGACCGGTTCCATGCGACGGTCTTGGGCAGGGTTTCGCTGAAGATCAAAAGAAGGAGGGTTACGCCCCCGGTGGCCACCAGCACGGCGATACCGTCATTCTCAATCATGCTGAGGGCAATGGCGGTACCCAGGGAGGCGGCAGCCGTGTTCACAAGGTTGTTGCTCAGCAGGACAGTGGCCAGGAGTCGTTCTGGGTGCTGGATAAGGCGCTCCACCAACTTGGCGTTGGACCGGCCAATGCTAATGAGGTGAAGCAGGCGCGCCCTGGGCAGCGCAATGAAAGCAGTCTCCGAGGAGGAGAAAAAGGCGGACAAACCGAGGCAGATTATGAGTAGAATTAACCTACCTATATCGGCAGATTCCATATTGGAACTCTGTGGCCTCCTGAATGCAGGATGTTTATATTCATCGCCGCTGACAACTATGCGATGATGTTGGCAACGATGATGATAGCATTTGCGGGTTTTTCGTGCAAAGTTGACACGTCGGGGCAATGGCGCCTTAAGGAATGTCATGCTGAGCCCTTCGCTTCAGCTCCTGTCAAACTGGGTCGAAGCGGCGGATTTCGTACCTGCCAGCCAGTAAAGGGCACCCAGGCTGCGGCTGCCAGCGATGAGCGCAGCCCCTTCGGCGAGCCCAGGATGACGCGAACTGCTTTTACCAACCCTGGCGATATTTGAGCGGACACTAAAGCGCGATAGCACTTCACTCCACTGGTTGAACGGTGAAGTGGCCAAACATACGATAGTTCCGGCGTGGGTGGTGGGCACGGGCCGAGAGGTTGGAACGAGGAATATCATGCGGCCAGGCTGGCGGGTTCAGAGGCTGCTGCGGGCCATGCTTCATCCTCATCCTCACCTCTCTGTTGAAAGAGGCAAGGGGCCCTCCGGTGGCTTCAGGTAAGCAGGCGATGAGCCCGGAAGTTTGATAGCGGGAGAGAAGAGAGACCAGATGGGACTGAAAATCCTGGGAATAGAAACATCCTGCGACGAGACGGCAGTCGGGGTGGTTGAAGACGGACGCCGGCTGCTGTCGAACATAGTCTCTTCGCAGGTGCAGCTGCACGCGCCCTACGGGGGGGTTGTGCCCGAGGTGGCTTCGAGGCAGCACATTCGCGACATGGCCCCGGCGCTGGAGAGAGCCCTGTCGGACAGCCAGGTGGACCTGGACGACATTGACGTGGTGGCCGCAACCTGCGGGCCGGGCCTGGCGGGCTCCCTGCTGACCGGCCTGAATACCGCCAAGGCCCTGTCCCTGAGCCTGGGGAAGCCGCTGGTGGGGGTTAACCACCTGGAGGGCCACATCTACGCGTCCTGGCTGGCGCGGGGAGCAGGAGAACCGCCGGAGGAGGCGCCGGGGTTTCCCCTGGCCTGCCTGGTGGCGTCCGGCGGGCACACAGACCTGATTCTGATGGAAGGACACGGGCAGTACCGGCTGGTGGGACGAACCCGGGACGACGCCGCTGGGGAAGCCTTTGACAAGGCGGCCCGGATACTGGGCCTGGGATTTCCCGGCGGGCCGGAAATACAGAAGGCATCCGACGGCGTGGCCGGCGACGAATTTCCGCCACTGCCCCGGGCCTGGATGCGGGACACGCTGGACTTCAGCTTCAGCGGAGTGAAGACCGCGCTGCTACACCTGGCCCAGGCGCAGGGACTGTACCCGCGTGACCCGGAATCCACCGGTGCAAAGGATAAGGATGTGGAGGAGAAGGTAAGCCGGCTGGTGGGGGAACTGGCCGCCAATTTCCAGCAGTCGGTGGTCGAGGTGATGGTGGTGAAAACGCTGGAGATGGCGAAACGATACAACGCCAGGGGAATCGTGCTGGGCGGGGGCGTGACTGCCAACGCCAGGCTGCGGGCGGATATTGCCACCGCAGCGTCCTTGCCGGTAATCATCCCGCCGCCGGTGCTCTGCACGGACAACGGGGCGATGATCGCCGCCTGCGCCTATTTCCAGTACAGCCGGGGCGAGGAGTATGGGCTGGACCTGGACATTGACCCGGCGCTGCCGCTGGGTTAGAACAGCCAGCCGTCGCTTTGCTGCCCGCGCCGGCCGGAGGGCGTCGGAAGCGGGCCCGGTGTCGTACAGGTCCCTAGCCCGGGCGGGGGCCGGAGAATGAGTCCCAGCGTTCTTCGCGGCACAGGAACAGGCTTTCCACCACGTCGTTGATGTCGGGGATGCGCTCGGCGCCGACAACGGAAAAAGACAGGTTCCAGTTCGAGCCCTGCAGGGTGACCTTTCCGCCGGCGCGCCGCACATTGTGCCTCCAGTAAAGCCAGGCGCCCACCAGGACGGCGACCAGCAGCACGAAGGGCACGAAATCGATGTTGATGCCGGGGATGCCCGGCCCGCTGAACTGGTCGGCCATCCAGTAGGCCACCAGGAGATAGAAGGCCAGGGCCGCCAACAGGGTCAGAATGCCCCGGAGGGGAGACAGGGTGCCCCGAGGGGCGGTATCAACCACAATCCCCTTTAACTCCTCCAGGGGCAAGAGAGTGGCTTCGCGGGCGCTGCCGTCGTCCCTGAAGAACAGGATGCGCTGGTTGGTGGCTATGAGCAGCTGGCCGTTGCCGGTGGGTTCGTCCAGCAACCCCTCTTCCAGGGAAAAGACGCGGGCCACCCTTTCATGGGGCATCAGAGCGATTCCCCGTACCCGAGAGAGATAGTTCCTGGTCGGCGTTGATTGGTCTAGCAAGGTCAACCTCCAGTAGCGCGGGAACGGTAAGGGAAGCGGCGCCGTTTAGAGCGCGCGGGCCGGACTGCTGAAGGCCACAGGCCCAGTATATGTACAGTTTATGTTAACCGGGCGGGGAGACAAAGCCCCTCTGGAAAGGAAACGTGCCACCTGGCCGCCCAAAAGTTTCGGCGTATGTTACCATTGCGAATGCTCGACAGGCCAGCTTTTCACAGATTTCAGGAGGTCTTATGGCAGACCTGACCAACGAGGAAATCCATGCCCTGGGGCGTTCGGTGGGACTGGATATCCAGGAGCCGGAACTGACCCAGGTGGGCTACAGCCTCAACGCGATTCTGGACGCCATCGCAGCTATAGATGTGCCGGCAGCCAACGCTATTGAACCCCTGCCTCTCATACTTCGCAGCCAGGAGGCGCAGGATGAATCCTAACGAAATTCCATACTTGTCCGCGACGGATTTGGGGAAGGCCATACAGGGTGGAGAAGTAAGTCCTCTGGAAGCGGTTGACGCATACCTGGCACGCATTGAAGAGGTCGGCGACAAGCTCAACGCCTACATAACCGTGTGCGGGGAGCAGGCGAGAGAGGAGGCCCGCCAGGCCGGGGATGAGATTGCCCGTGGCCAACACCGGGGCCCCTTGCACGGGGTTCCGGTGGGGATTAAGGACCAGATTTACGTCCGGGGCGTCAGGAACTCCGACGGGTCGAAGATTCGCGAGGATTTTGTGCCGGACTTCGACGCCACGGTGGTATCGAATCTGCGGCGGGCCGGGGCGGTGATACTGGGCAAGCTGAACATGAGCGAGTTTGCCATGGGCGACCCGATATGCTCGTACTTCGGGGCGGCGCGAAATCCGTGGGACCTGGAACGCAACCCCGGAACGTCCAGCACCGGTTCCGGGGCGGCCACAGCCGGCTTCCTGTGCGCGACGTCGCTGGGTGAGGACACGGGCGGCTCTATTCGGGGGCCAGCCGCCAACTGCGGACTGGTGGGAATACGCCCAACCTGGGGACGTGTCAGCCGTTACGGTGTGGACGGCGCTTCCTGGTCGGTGGACACCATTGGACCTATTTCCCGGACGGTGACGGACTGCGCGGCCACCCTTGGCGCCATCGCCGGGTATGACCCCAATGATCCGTACACGGGCAGGGCGCCGGTGCCCGATTACGTGGGCGGACTGACGGGGAACATCCGGGGGCTCCGGGTGGGGCTGCTGAAGGAGCTGATGGACCCGGCCCTGGGCCTGGACCCCCAGACTCGGGATGCCGTGGCGGCCGCCGCCGACGTGCTGGCGGAACTGGGCGCGGAGGTCAGGGAGGTGTCGCTGCCGCTGGCCAGGCATACGGGCGCGATAGTCCGGACCATCACCCACACGGAGCGGGTCAGCCTGCGGCCCGAGTGGCTGCGCGAACGGCCGGAAGACTATCACGTGAACACGCGCATTGCGTTTATGGCGGGAAACCTGATTCCTGGACAGGTGTATTACAAGGCCCAGAAGCTGCGGGCAATGATCCGGCAGCAGGTGCTGGACCTTCTGGACGATGTGGACGTACTCATCCAGCCGACGTCCTCGGCCCCGGCGGGAAAGCTGGACTTCACCACCGGAGTGGCGAGCAAGGAGTCGGCGGCGCAGGCATTGGTGGAGGGGAGCTACCGGGGGCCGTACAGCCTCAGCGGAGCGCCCGCCCTGTCAGTCCCCTGCGGTTATACGCAGGAGGGAGAGGGGGCACTGCCCCTGGCGCTGCAAATAGCGGGGCACCCCTTTGCGGAAGGGACGGTCTTCAACGTGGCATACGCCTACGAACAGGCGACGCCCTGGCGCAACCGGAAACCACCGATTTAGGGGAGCAGGCAGACCATTGTGTCGCCCTTCGATACCGAGAAGATATACATGCGAGGGACAAGATGACATTGCCCAATCCCGGGGCCTGGCAGGCGAAGCTGGAGAGCAACTCGCCGGAGCTGTACAAGGAAATTATGGACGTCAGGAATCACGTGCTGACCGAGGGGGCGCTTCCCCTGAAGGTCAAGGTGCTGATGACCATGCTCTGCGACGCCATCATGGCCCATCCGGATGGAGTCAGGAACATTGCGAACCGGGCGCGAGCCGTCGGTGCGACGGAGGAGGAAATCGCCGAGACGGTGGGGGTGGCCTTCGTGATGGGAGGGACGGCGGCTTTGACCACGGCATGCAACGCCTTCAGGGACCAGGATTCCACATAATCTGCGGGTTTGGAAAGCGCATACCGGGAATGCATGCTGAGAGTGTAAGCCGGGTGAGAGCAGGGTAGAGCGGGGGATCGCAATCCGAGACCTTTTGCTGTGTACGCCCGGAGCGGCATTGTCCAGGGGCCGGGCAATGGGGTGAAATACTATTAGGCGCGAGGTGGAAAGATGGTGACTGGAAACTTGTCCAGGAGTCTGGTTTATGGCAGCCGGGGCATTGTCTGTTCCAATTCGCCCCTGGCAGCGTCTACGGGAATCCAGGTTATGCGGGAGGGGGGCAATGCCTTTGACGCTGCGCTGGCGGTGGCCGCCGTGGAGACGGTGACGCTGGTCCCCCTGTGCAGCATGGGCGGCGATTCGTTCATCCTGGCGCACGAGGCGGCTACGGACCAGATTACCGGCATTAACAGCAGCGGGGCGGCGGCCACGGGAGCCACGGCGGAATACTACCGGTCCCGGGGCTATGAGACGATGCCGATTGACGGGCCCCACTCCATTACGGTACCCGGGGAGATTGCCGCCTGGGAGGAGTTGCATCGCCGGTTTTGTACCATGCCCTTCGCGACCCTGCTGGAGCCGGCGGTCGGTTATGCGGATGAGGGTTTTCCCGTGTCGCCGGGGATTGGCAGGAATTTCGCGCATGCAGTGGACAAGCTGGCGCAGTTTCCGGCCAGCGCGGCCATTTATGCTTCCAACGGGGGGATGAAGGCTGAAGGGGAGATGCTGGTCAACCGGGACCTGGCCCGGAGCCTGCAGCAGGTGGCCCGCGGAGGCGCGGACGAGTTCTACCGGGGCGACCTGGCGCGCAGGATGGTGGCAGGGCTGAGAAAGGCCGGAGCGTTGTTTACGGAGTCCGACTTTGCGGAGCATCGTCATGATGTTTACGACCCCATCGCCACCACCTATCGGGACTACACGGTGTACCAGACCCGGCCTCCGACGCAGGGCTTCCTGCTGCTTGAGATGCTGAACCTGGTTGAGGACTTTGACCTGGGTTCCATGGGCCAGAATTCAAGCCAGGCCATTCACCTGATGACCGAGGCGAAAAAAATCGCCTACGGAGATCGCAACAGGCTGGCTGGCGACCCTCGCTACGTGGAATGGCCGCTGGAGGAGCTGATCTCCAAGCCCTACGCCGCCCGAAGGCGCGGAGAAATAGATCCGAGCAGGGCCAACAACGCCCAGCCGGCCTTCGGCGAAGGCGGAGACGGCAACACAACCTACTTCTGCGTCGCCGATGGCGCCGGCAACTGCGTTTCCTGGATTCACAGCCTGTCCAACTCTTTTGGTTCGGGGTTCGTGGCCGAAGGCACGGGAATCCTGTTCAACAACCGGGGCGGGCGGGGGTTCAGCCTGGAACCGGGACATCCCAACGTCATTGAACCCGGCAAGAGGACAATGCACACCCTGAACTGTTATATGGCCTACCGGGACGGGCAGCCGGCGATAGTTGGCGGAACCCCCGGGGGCGATTACCAGCCTCAATGCGGGCTGCAAGTGCTGTCTAACCTGATAGATCACGGGATGGACCCGCAGGACGCGGTGGAAGCGCCGCGCTGGTGGAGTTTTCCCGGGACTGACCCCGCCAGCTTGAAGACTCCCCTGGAGTTGAGGCTGGAAGCCGGGATGCCGGAGGATATTGGCAAGGAACTGGAAGGCCTGGGCCACCGGGTGGTTCGAAGGCGACCGGGAATCAACGACGGCAAGGTACAGCTGATCGTCCGAGACCTGGAGACGGGCATACTGAAGGGCGCATCGGACCCCAGGGGCGACGGCCACGCGGCGGCGTGGTAGAACGCGGAGGTCAACAACCAGGAAATGAACCGGCCACCACCAGGGCTGTGAGCGGTCCGGACGGAAGTTCAGCGAGGGGCGTTCGCAAAGGCTGCCCCTGCTGCTTTTTTGCGGAAGCAACAGTTCAGAATTGGCAGGATTTCCCTGCCACCCAGCCCCGTCATACCGGCTTTCGCCGGTATCCAGGAATCCTTGCTACGATTGACCTGTTTTCTCTGTCAGCCTTGCCGGATTCCGGCTTGCCTGGAGTGACGACTTTCAGACTTCCGGAAATGTCAACTCTGAACCGTTTCTTCTGTCGCCACCCACTTGTGACGCTGCGTTGCCCCCGCCTACCATGGAACAAATTGACCGCAGCGCCCAGGTTGCCGCCAGGCGCCGTCCATGAGCATTCTGGCCAGGAAACTTTCAGGAGACCTCGTCTGTTCTCAAATTCTTGAATTTTCCGGCAGCCGGGAAGAATTCGCCAGATACAAAATGAGGTCAAATGAGGCCAGGTGGGGCCCCAAATGCATTTTTCTTCTGGCGCAGCACGATTTACCATTGGCACCGTACCTGGATTCCGGCTCGAGGTCGGAATCACGATATTGGCCGGAATGACGACATTGGGTGCGGGCTCATCGCCAAAGATGAGCCGCGATCGCCGCGAGGCTAGGGCTCTACGGTTGTGGGGCGGAAGAGGGCTGGGTTGGTGTGACCGCGTCAGCCCAGGGGAGGCATGAAAAACTCGCGCTCCCTGTCGTCGAAGCCCTGCAGGCTTTCGGGCCTGATGCCGGGGTGGTCGAGGGCGGCCCTGACGATGCGCCGGTTGAAAATGCTGGTAGCCTCGGAATCCAAATAGTCGTCCACCGGCATCCACAGGCACTCCTCAATTTCCTCCACCTGCATGGTGATCTCATTACTCAACGGGCTGAGGCGGGCGACAAAGTAGATGTCGGACTTACCGTAACGGTAGCCATGCCAGTGCCTGAAGCAGGCCAGGGCCTCAAACCGGGTGTGGATGCCGGTTTCCTCCAGGACTTCGCGGATGGCCGCGTCTGCCAGGTGTTCGCCGGGGTGCACCGCGCCGCCGGGCAGCTTGTAGAAGGGTGGCTGGCCCGGGTTGCGGTGGCGTTCGCATACGACCAGCAGCTCGCGGGCACCGTTGAGAACAACCCCGCCAACGCCGATGTAGTGGGTGGCGAAGGGAGGAATGAAAGCCCCTTGCTCCAGTTGCAGAGTCATCATCAGGTATTGGTCATCTTCCATGCCGGGAGAGTAGAGGTTGGGGCGCTCCCCGGAGTGATGGAAGGCGAATCCGGCGGCCACGGCAACGGGGACCAGCGCAGAAAGACCGATGGGCACTTCCAGCCACACTGTCTTGTATCCCTGTTCCCGCCAGGAGGTAAGAGACTGGGCCAGCCTGTCCCTGAAGTCATTGGGGTCCGAGGGCAGGCCCTGGGGGTTGGGGATGATTCCGCCAAAGGGGTTGGTGGTGGATTCCAGCAGTTCAGTCATTTTCACGCACCCGGCAAGAACAATGGTGGCGGAAGTATAGCATGTGATTTGACGGACCCATTCGGCCCCCCTTGGACTTCTGGCAGACAGTTTCTCTGATGCAATGGGCAGTGATGGAGTATCGCCACAGTGGCGAGAACCCGAGGTCATGAATCGCGGCGGGACTCCTCCCGGCGGACGGAGGACGGGCGATTTCCAGCCCAACGATACAATCCTTTTGACCCATAGGCGCCACTTGAGCGACTGAATTCAGGAGGAAGGCGCTGACCACCCGGACACATGACGCCTGCATCATAGAGACGGAGACCAACGCCTACGCATTCATTCAGCCTGACGGCGAAAAATGGTCTAATTGCGGAACCTGGTCGCAAGGGCCTCCGGGAATATTGCAAACCCGCTTGTATCGCGTGATATAATCTTGCGCAACGGGAACAGGAGCAGGAAAGGAAAGAAAGCGCCACCGGTTTTCCAGGGTGCGAGTTGGCAGGCAGCCGATTTCTCCGGTTGTTGAAACGTTGACTTGCCGGAGATTGCCAGTGTGTTGTAATCTATCCGGGCATCCTTGGACCCTGAGGAAGAATAGAAGAAGGAGGTACTCCCCGTTATGCAGCAGGCTGCAAGGACCAAGATCGACGCCGGCGCTGTTAGCTTTGTCGTACAGCACGAGCTTTGGGACGGCAACCTTCAGGACCACTCCGACCAGGGCGTGGTAATCCTGGTGGAAGCCAATGACACCACCCTCTTGCGGTTCAACTGCTTCGACCTCGAGCGAAGCTACATTTATGGACCGGAAAAGGTAAACCGGCTTTGCCGCATGGACCCCGTCGTGGACGGCAACCCCATCATGTGGTCGGTAAAGCAGATTCGCAACTACCTGCCCACCATGCTGAAGGAAGCGGGTTACGAAGACGTAGCCAGCCAGGTCAACATGGGCGAGGTAGAGGCCGTACTGGGTGAAGTGGAATCCACCGCCCGGGAGGTCTATGCCACGGGTCGCAACACGGTAAAGCACAACCGGGGCCACGACATATTCGAGGCCGGCAACATCCGCTTTGGGCTGGAACTGCGCAAGCAGGCCGGCGGCGACGGCGGCTTGGCCATTCACGTGCTGGCCGATCTGGCCGGAACTCCTGGCCGGACCTATTGCGAAGAGACCGAACTCCTGGCCTTTGACTGCTTCCGGGACGCCCCCCACTATCACTATGGTCCCCGGAACAAGAACCACCGGATCTTCTGGGACAGGACCCTCGTCCCCGACACGCTGGAATGGACGCTGGACCGGTTCAAGAACAAGGACCTGAAGGACATGATAGCGCGGGCCGGCTACCCCGGAATCGCAGCGGATATCGACCAGGACCTGATCGACTCCATAATGCCTTCCCTCGAGGCCAAGGCTCGCGAACTGCAGCCCGGCGCAGAGGTTGAGGTCATGGACGGCCCCGCCACTCCCAACCTGGTACCCAGATAAGCTTCCAGGTCAAGTTTGGCTGAATTGCGGGTTGGCTCAAAACTGAGCCAACCCGTTTTCATTTGGGGATTGGATAGTTGCTGAGGGCACCCCCATCCTAACCTTCTCCCGTCAAGGGGGAAGGGACTCTTGCCCGGTTCTTGAGTAGCCGTTTGGAGGCTGAGAGCAACCGCCGCCGGGCACGGTAAACCGGCTATTTCACGGCGAGCATATCGCAGGCGATGCCCAGCATTATCTTTGTGCCGCTTACAAGACTTTTAATTCCCACTGACTCATTGGTGCCGTGGGTGAAGTTGAGCATGGGGTCGTCGTCGGGATGGGAACCGGTGAAACCGTAGGTGACGGTGCCGAGCGGCCGGGTAAAGCGGGAGTCGGTGAAACCATTGCTGATGGCGGGCACCCACTGAATGTCGTCCCGGTCGAGGGCCCGGGAGGTTACGGTCCGGAGACTGGTGGCCAGGGCTGATTCGAAGGGGGAAGAGTTGGGCCGAGCCATGTAGTCAATCTCGTAGGAAACGCCGGGAACGTCAGTCAAGACCTCGTCCAGCTGGCGACGGACGTATTCCTCGTCCTGGTGGGGGAGGGTGCGGACATCGCAGGTAAGGCGGATGGACTCGGGGACACTGTTGGACTTAATGCCGCCGCGCACCATAGTAGGGGTCAGGGTCATGCGGGAGAGGGCGCGCAGCATGGAGGCGAAGCGGGGATTGTCGGACTCGATGTCAGCGATTATGGCGTCCACGTTGGCGGCGGAGGGTTTGTCCTCGATGGCGAAGGTGGACAGGTGGTCGAAAATGGCGGTTGAGGTGTCCCGCTCGGGACTGTAGCCCTCGATGGCGTTGAGGGCCGCGCTCAGTCGATAGAGGGCGTTGGTGCCCTGCCAGGGGACAGATGCGTGGGAACTGGTCCCCTTTATGTCAATCTCCACCTGGAGACGGCCTTTTTCGCCCACTCCGAGAATGTATGTAAGGGCGCCGGCCGCGCTGACGGGAGTGCCGCCGCCCTCGTTGACAGCGTAGGGCGCGGCCAGCTTGTCGGGGTGATTGTCGGCCAGCCAGCCGAAGCCGTAGCGGCCGCCGTGTTCTTCATCGGCGCCGGCGGCAAGAATCAGGCTGTCTTCCAGTTCGATGCCGTTTCGCTGGAGCAGGCGAAGGGCCATGACCTGGCAGGTCAAGAGCCCCTTGCAATCGGAGGCGCCGCGGCCGTAAATCCGGCCGTCGCGCACGGTGGCGCTGAAGGGAGGGAAATGCCACTTGGCCTCGTCTTCCACGGGCACCACGTCGGTGTGGGACATAAACATGAGGCCCGCCTTGCCCGAACGGCCTTCCATGCGGGCAATCAGGTTGCCGCGATTGGGGGCAGATTCAAGGATTTCAGATTGGATGCCGTCTTCAGCAAGGAAGTCGCGGGCCAGTTCGCAAACGGGAGTTTCGTCGCCAGTGGGCATAAAACCGGTGTTGACCGAGGGAATCTGGACTAGCGCCCGTTCCAGGGCGATGATGTCGTCCAGGGAAGCATCAACCTGGGTGAAGAGTTCCTCTAAATTGGGCATGGGCCCTCCCCTCTGAAGTTGCGTTTTGGCGAGTGTAAACAGGGCCACTGGCAGTGTCAACGAAAGTTGGGGTGTGGGAAGCGGCCAGGGTTGATGGGTCAAGGAGGCCGGGAACACTGCCAGCCGGCGAAGGCGGGAATCCAGCATGAGTGACGAAGGTTACATATCAACCTCGGCAAGGCTTCCCGGATGCCGGGTTTCGCCGGTATTACGGAGCCGGCTGGCCCGGAAATGCCCCCTGCTCTGAACTCTTACCACTGGAGGGAAGCGTTCCAATTCCAGCTGTATGGCACAGGCAGGACGGTCTTAAAGTAGCCAGTGCGATGCTTGAAGCCCGCCCCCCAGGAATGGAAGGCATTGGACGGGAAAGCCGCCCCGGCGGGTGTTTGATAAGTTTCTGGGGATATAATGCGCCAAATACTATTGTTCCCATGGGGACTAAAGGAGAGGCAGGATTTGGCTACGCAACGGGATTTCATTGGCTATGGGCGCAACGTTCCGCAAATTGAGTGGCCCAATGGGGCCAGGATCGCGGTGTCGCTGGTGGTCAACTACGAGGAGGGTTCGGAGTATTCCCTGCTGGACGGGGATGACCACCACGAGAGCAACAACGAGGTGCCCTCGCCAATTCCGGCGGGTCAGAGGGACCTCTATAACGAGTCGTTTTTTGAGTACGGGAGCCGGGTGGGAGTGTGGCGACTGCTGGATATGTTCGACCGGCACGAGGTCAAGTCCACCTTCTACTGTTGCGCCCACGCCCTGGAGCGCAACCCCGAACTGGCGCGGGAGATCACAGCCCGGGGTCATGAACCCTGCGGGCACTGCTACCGGTGGTCGGAAGTGCACCACATGTCCCGGGAAGAGGAAGCGGCGGATATGCGCAAGGCGGTGGCTTCCATCGAGGCCACGACGGGTGAGAGGCCGCTGGGCTGGTTCACCCGTTACGGTCCCAGCGTCAACACACGGGAACTGGCGGTGGCCGAAGGGGGGTTCATTTACGACAGCCTGGCCACCAATGACGACCTTCCCTACTACGTTTCGGTGGCCGACCGCCCGTGGCTGGTAATTCCCTACAGTTTTGAAACCAACGACGCCCGTTTCTGGCGGGGTGGCCTCGTAAGCACGGGGGACTTCTTTGAATACTTGAAGGACTCTTTTGACTGCCTCTACCGGGAAGGTGCGTCGCACCCCAAGATGATGTCGGTGGGGCTGCATTGCCGCATCACGGGCCGGCCGTCGCGGTCGCAGGCGGTGGAGCGGTTCATCGAATACGCCCGGGGGTTCGAGGGGGTGTGGTTTGCGCGGCGAATAGACATAGCCCGCTGGTGGCTGGAAAAGTATCCGGCCTGACCCGCTTCAGGAACGGGCGAATGAGGCCGAGTTTCAGGTACGATTTTCTTGCGCTCCACACGGCTTTATGGTAATTTTAGGCTAGAAATTTGTAGGCACATCGTAAACTGCGAGGTAGGGATATGAGCTACAAGCCCAAGTTCCTGGGTCACGTGAATCTCTTCGTGCGCAACGCCGAACGCTCCCAGCAATGGTACGAGGACATTCTGGGCCTGCACACCTATGACTTCAAGCCAGGGCGGGCGGCTTTCATGTCAGCGGACATTGAGCAGTCCCACGAAGTGGCCCTGATCGAGGTTGGAGAGGAAGCCCCGGGCATTCAGAACCGCCAGGTGGGTCTCAACCACATGGCCTGGATGATGGAGAGCCTGGATGACCTGAAGGAGATGTACCACCGGCTGAAGGAAAAGAATGTGCCCATCGGCCACATTTCCGACCACGGCATTTCGATAGGCATTTACTTCAACGACCCGGATGGCAACGGCATTGAAGTTTCCTACGAATTGCCGCGCAGCCAGTGGAACCGGGAAGAGAACATTTTCATGGGCGAGGGACGCATGTCCGGCCAGTTCCCCGGTCCTTGGGACGAGGAAATGGCCGCCCAGCAGGCCGCTGCCCGCTAAGTCGGAACGGCCCGATTGAGTTGATCGCAAGCACTGGCAGATGATTCAAATGGAGGAGAGGGTATGCCGAACCAAGCAGATATTGCCCTGATGGCACACCTGATGCGCCGCGCAGGGTTTGGCGCCTCCCGAGCCGAACTGGAGGAACGCTGCGCCAGGGGCTATGAAGCCACGGTGGAGGAGTTGCTCAATCCCGGCGCCGACTCGGGCATAGACGAAGACGAGCTTTACCGCTATTTCCCCCAGTTTGAAAGCTCGCTGGCGCCGGTGGCGGCGCAGACGGAATGGGTTTACCGGATGGTGAATACCCGGTGGCCGTTGAAGGAAAAGATAGCCCTTTTCTGGCACCAGCTTTTCGCCACAGGGAACTCCAAGGTGGACAATCCGCCGGAGATGCTGGCGCAGGTGGCCATGTTCCGCAAGGAAGGCCTGACCAACTTCCCGAACCTGCTGGTAAGACTGGCGCAAAACCCGGCCATGATTTACTGGCTGGACAACAACGGCAACCACTATGGTTCCATCAACGAGAACTGGGGCCGGGAGTTGCTGGAACTGTTCTCAATGGGTGTGGGCCACTATTCCGAGGACGACATCAAGGAAGCCTCGAGGGCCTTCACCGGCTGGACCATCGGGGCGAAGCCGCCCAGGCAACCGGTGGGCCGGTTCTACTGGAGCTTTGAGTTCCGGCCTGAAGACCACGATTACGGCGAGAAGGAGTTCCTGGGCAACACGGGCAACTTCGACGGCGACGACATCATCGACATCATAGTCAAGCAGGAGGACACGGCCCGATTCCTGGCCCGTCACCTGTACAACTTCTTTGTGGCGGACGAGCCCCAGGTGCCAGCGTGGAACATTACGCCGCCCAACGACGAGGCCGCCATTGACCTGCTGGTCAAGGCGTACATGGACTCGGGCGCCGACATCAAGGCCATATTGCGGGCGCTGTTCAACTCGGACTTCTTCAAGGAGGCCCAGTTCCAGCACGTAAAGAGTCCCGCGGAGCTGGTCGTCAGCACGGCCCGGCTGGCCGGGAATTACTACCAGCCGCGAACGGGGTTCCCCCTGCTGGCCTTCGAGTGCGCCTGGCAGGGCCAGGAACTGATGAATCCCCCCAGCGTGGAGAGCTGGCACACCGGTTCCGAATGGATAGACGGTGGGGCCCTGGTGCGGCGGGTCAACTTCGCCGCCAAGTTGCTTTCGGACACCTTGCTCCCTGGCGTCAAGGCCATAGTGGCGGGCCTGAAGGAACGGGGAACACTGAGTCCCGCCGATTTTGTTCGCTCCTGCCTGGAACTGGTTGGTCCGGTTGAAGTGGATGACGGCACGTTCCAGGAACTGTTGACGCAGGCCCAGCAGGACGGAGACATCAGCTGGGATTCTGAGGAAAGCGCAGCCGAATCGGAAAAACGAGCCGGAGTCATGCTGGCAATGATTGCCGCTACCCGGGAGTTCCAGTTTGCCTAAGCCGGCAAGGTAAGCCGGCAATTTCAGCCAAGAACAGGAGGACGGCATGGCCTCGACCAAGAAAGATCCGGTGCTGGTGGTTCTGCAGCTTTCCGGCGCCAATGACTATCTCAATACGGTGGTACCGTTTACCAATCCCCTCTACCGGGAGAACCGGCCCAACCTGGGGCTGCCCGAAGACCAGCTGATCAAGTTCACGGATGATTTGGCCTTCCATCCCAGCATGGGTCCGGTGAAGGACCTGTGGGACCAGGGCCAGATGGCGATTATCCACGGCATCGGGTACGAAAACTCCTCCCGGTCCCACTTCCGGTCCATGGACATCTGGCACACTTGCGAACCGGACAAGGTGGGTACCGAGGGCTGGCTGGGCCGCGTCATCCGCGACCTGGACCCCGCCGGCGAGAACGTGCTGAAGGGAGTTAACTTTGGACAGGGGCTGCCCCGGGCCATGGCTCTGCGGGGCGTGCCGGTGACGTCGGTGTCGGACCTGGCCTCCTACGGCGTGCTGACCGACATCCCCGCCATTGGCGCGGGGGAGGAACGGGAGCAGATGCTAGAGCTCTTCTCCCGGGTCTATTCGCCGGCCATAGGGACGGGCATGACGATGGACTACCTGGGCCAGACCGGGCGGGACGCGCTGAAGGGCGCGGACATCATCAAGACGGCCCCGGAACAGTACTCTTCCACCATCGAGTACGCCGATAATCCCATAGCCAAGAGCTTGAAGAGCGTGGCGCAGGTGCACCTGGCAAACCTGGGCACGCAGATTTTCTACACCCAGTACGGCAGCTTTGACACGCACTTCAATCAGCTGCCCACCCACGCCAAGCTGTGGACCGACGTTTCCGGCGCGGTCAGCGACTTTTTCGCCGACCTCAGGGAGCACGATGCCGCCGACAACGTGGTAATGCTGGTCTTTACCGAGTTCGGCCGGAGAGTCCAGGACAACGGCACCGGCTGCGACCACGGTCGAGGCGGCGTGGCCTTTGCCCTGGGGGACGCGGTAAACCCGGGAATGTATGGTGAATACCCCTCAATGAAGGCTGAAGACCTTTTCGAGGGCGACCTGGTTCCCAGCTATGATTTCCGAGGGTTCTACTCGACGTTCGCGGAGCGGTGGCTGGGCCTGGACGCCAAGCCCATCGTGGGCGGCGAGTTCGAGCAGATGGACTTCCTCTAGGCCAGGACAAGCCGACATGGTCAAGAATGCAGGGGCGGGTGTCAAACCCGCCCCTGAAGGGTACAGAGCCAGCTTGTAGCTGAATTGTTCCCTTGCAATTATCCAGGAGGCAACAATGCTAACCACAATCGCCGCCGGGCGGGTGTTTGATTACAGCCACTGCATTGGCATGTATTCCACCTCGGGAATCGGGTTCCTGGTGCCCATGGACTTCGCCCTGGGCAGCAACGAGACCCTCTATGTGCTTAACCGGGGTGTGGACGAGATAACCCTGCGCATAAGCAAGTGCACGCTGAAGCACGAATTCATTGCTGACATTGGCCGATTCGGCATGGGAGACGGTCAGTTCGTCTGGCCCATGGGAATTGCCCTGGACAGCGACGAGAACATCTACGTTACCGACGAGAATACCAACAAGGTAACGGTAATGGACAAGGATGGACAGTTCCTTGCCAAGTGGGGGGATGCCGGAAGCGCCGAAGGGCAAATGCGGGGTCCCTCGGGTATTGCGGTTGACGGCGCCAACGACCTGTATATCGTGGACAGCCAGAACAACCGGGTACAGAAGTTCAGCAAGGACGGCCAGCGCCTGGCCACCTGGGGCAGCGAGGGCAGCGGACCGGGCCAGTTCAACAAGCCCTGGGGTCTGTGCCTTGATGCCGAGGGCAATGTGTATGTGGCGGACTGGAAGAATGACCGAGTCCAGAAGTTCAGCGGGGACGGTCACTTCCTGGCAGAGTTCGGTGTGACCTCCGATGGCGTGGGCGGGCTGAGCCGGCCCACCGATGTTGCGGTGGACTCGGATGGCGATGTTTACGTGGCCGACTGGGGCAACCACCAGGTGCAGATATACGAACCGGACGGAAAGTTCATCGCGACGCTGGTGGGCGACGCCCAGACGCCCTCGCCCTGGGTACAGGACTATATTGACGCCAACCCGGATGTGGCCAAGGCCCGCCGCCGGACGAACATGGAAGTGGAATGGCGTTTCAACCGACCCATAGCAGTGAACCTGGACGCAGATGACCGGCTATACGTGGCCGAGTCAGTGCGGCATCGCATACAGGTTTACAGCAAGGAACGGGACTACGCCGAGGCTGCCATCAATCTTTAGGGTTGCCTTTGGGGCGACGGAAGTCGCCGACGGGGCTTAATGGGAAGCAAGAGGGGCGGGTGCAAATCCCGCCCCTTTTTGTTGCCAGGCTCTTAATCTTCAGGTGGAAGCCTTCTGTTTCAGGTTGCATCGCACAGGCAGACCGATCGAAGAGCAGTCAGGGCGCGTCTCATACCCGCCCCTGCCCACTTTAAACCACTCACATCTCAGCGCTGTTTCTCCAGGTCGGGTACTTGTCGTTCAGGACAGGGCCGCGCTCAAACCGGGGACGTGCTCGCTGCCGGAAGGGGCGGTTATGGACGAACCTTCAAGGTCGTCGCCCAGGGGTTCGTAGCGCCCTCCAAGACACTGGGCGAGGAAAGCCTCGGCCACGGCGAAGAAGGCGAGGTTGTTTTCGGGGCGGGCGAACCCGTGGCCCTCGTCGGGGAAGAGAACGTAGGTGACGGGAATTCCCTTCTGCTGCATGGCGGCAACAATCTGGTCGGACTCGGACTGCTTTACGCGCGGGTCATTGGCCCCCTGGCCGATGAGCAGGGGCTTGCGAATGTTGTCCACGCGGGTCAGGGGGGACCGCTCCAGGAGAAAGGCCTGGCCCTCCTCGGTGCGGTAGTCGCCAACCCGGCTGGTAAACAGGTCAATGCTGGGCTGCCAGTAGGGAGGAATGGTCTCCATCAGGGTTACCAGGCTGGAGGGGCCAACGATATCAACTCCGCAGGCAAACACTTCGGGGGTGGCGGTCATACCCACGAGGGTGGCGTAGCCCCCGTAGCTGCCTCCCAGGATGGCCACGCGGTCGGGGTCGGCTATGCCCTGGTCGATGGCCCAGCGGACGGCATCGATAAGGTCGTCGTGCATTTTGCCGCCCCATTCGTGGTTGGCAGCGTTAACGAAATTCTTGCCGAAGCCGGTGGACCCCCGGAAGTTGACGCTGAGAACGGCGTATCCGCGGTTGGCGAGTAGCTGGTACACGGGGTTGTAGCCCCAGGAGTCGCGGGCCCAGGGACCGCCGTGGACCAGGAGGGCCAGGGGCAGCGGGCCTGCAGAAACCCCTGTCTGATCCGGGTCCGCGTCCCTGGGGAGGGAGTAGTAGCAGACGAGGTCAAGGCCGTCCCGCGAGGGGACCACCGCCGGGTGGACCTTGACCAGGGGCTGCTCTTCCAAAGCGGTGCGGTTGGTAAAGAGGAACTGGGCGTCCCTGGCTTCGCGCAGATAACGGTAGTAGCGGACGGGGCCGTCATCCAGGAGGTAGGCGACAATCCAGCAGCTATCGTCCAGGGTGCGGCTGATGACTTCTATGTCCCCGGGGGACACTGAGGCGAGGAATTCCAGGTCGGCGCCAACAGCCTCGTCAAAGACCTGCCAGGTCTTGCGATCGTAGTTGAATGCTACGGCCTGCAGGGTCTTTTCCGTTGGGTGGAGCATGGTGTCGGCCACGTCGGCCCGGTCGTCGGATGCCAAAACAGACTGGGCGCCGGTAGCCAGGTCTATTGACTTGAGGGCGGCCGTATCCCGGTCTCGACTGTCGGACATATACAGGGCCCGACCGGTGCGGTCAAATTCAATGGGGGAAGTAGTGACGGCGTCCTCCATGCCAATGAAAAACGCATGCTCCCAGCTGCCGTCCCGGGACCTGGCCAGGTATTCGGAACCGCCGTCGGGGGTGAGCCTGGCGGCGAGGCGTATGTTGAGTTCTTCGTCGGCGACGAACCAGGCAAAACCCTCGTTTAGCAGGGCAAGTTCCCGCTCGCCGGTCTCCAGGTCGAGGAAGTAAATGTCGTGGAGTTGCGGATCTCGGTCGTTCAGGCCGACGAGAATGCGGCCGGGGTGCTTCGGGCTGTCCCGGTTAATCTGGGCCTGGACGCCTTCCAGCGGGGTCAAGTCGCGTATCTCGTCAGTATCTAGGTTAACTGAGTAGATGTGCCAGTTTTCGTCGCCGTTACTGTCCTGGAGGTAGGCGATCTGGTGGCCATTGTAGGTCCAGCCGTAAAGCCGGACACCGCGCCCGGTGTCCCTGGTGACGGGCTGCGCCGATGCGGGGTCGTCGGCCGGGGCCACCCAGACATTCAGGACTCCCTCAACAGGGGCGAGGAAGCTCAGCTGGGAGCCGTCGGGGCTGATCTGGGGCGAGGCCTTGTCGGGATTTCCGAAGAAGAGCCTGCGAGGAATCAGGGGGGTGGAGTCTCCTGGCATGGATTGGGAAGTCAAGCGCTTGCCTCCTGGCTGTTGTAATGCGTTGGAACAAAATAACCGCTTTCCGCCCTGGAGGAAAGCGGCAGACTGGCAAACCGATGCGGGGAGTTGCCCTGACTCAACGGGCTGCTACCCCTCCCACAGCGATGTCGGAGACGTCAGCGCCAGCCTCGACCAGCAGGTTCCTGATGTGAAGCTCCATTTCGAGATAGGCGCCCTCGCCGATGCGGTCGAAGCGGATAATGCCGTCCTGGTCTATGAGGTACTTGCGGGGCCAGTAGCGGTTATTGTAGGCGCGCCAGGTGCGGTAGTCGTTGTCCATGGCCACGGGCCAGACCACATTGAGCGGGGGGAGGGCTCCCCGGACATTTTCCTCGATTTTCTCGAACTCGAACTCGGGGGTGTGAACACCGACCACGACCAGACCCCGGTCGGTGTACTTGTCGTACCAGTCCCTTACATACGGCAGGGTGCGCTTGCAGTTAATTCAAGTGTAGGTCCAGAAGTCTATCAGGACGACCTTGCCTCGCTGTTCCTCCAGTACCAGGGGTTCGCTGTTGATCCACTGAACGATGCCGCGAAAACCGGGTGCTTCGACGGAGCCGGCCGGCGTAACGATGGCAGGAGTGGGGGTAGCCGTGGGCCGGGGCTGGACGCGTTCGGCAGGAATCGCTTCGGCCGATACGGCGGTCGGGGAACCTCCGGAAGGGGGAGGTACCACCCAGAACAGGGTGACCACCAGGAACAGTGCGACTGTCACGGCCGCCAGCGGCAACCAGGCCAACATACCGGAGCGAAAATCAGAAGCCAACTTGATACAGTCCTTTTTGAATGGGTTCGCCGGGGATTGGGAGAGGGTGGGGGTGTCGGATTGCGGGTGTGCGATTCCCCTCCCGCCCTGCTACCTGCCGGGTCGAGGCCATTTTCGGGACCAGGGCCAAACCCCGGATTGCTGAGCAACGGTCCCCCATGCCGGCGACCCGCCGCAAACCCCGGCAAATCCAGTTGTCACCCTGGCTCTATTCCAGCGAAACAGAAGAACTGCAACGATGAGCTCGCAGCGCTCATCGCCACTCCGGCCCTGCGAGCCGGAAGGGTTGCCAGGGGTCAGCCGCCCCCTGCCGGAATGTTCAAAGGATCCGCTTTCCCCGGAAAGACGGCTGGTCCCTGTTCCATCAATTCAGACCAGCCGGAGTTCTAGTCGGCGGGAACGGCCTGCTCGGCCTTGCTGGTGAACGCGGGCATGACGTCGCGGGCCAGCCATTCCAGCTGTTCCAGGATTACCTTTTCGGGCGTGCCCACCGGGTGGCTCATGCCCACGCGGTCCAGGCCCGGGTACTGCTCTTCCAACTCCTTGAGCTGCTCAATGATCAGTTCCGGGGGACCGCAGAGGAAGCCCTGGCGTTCGACGGCCCGTTCGATTGTGGGCAGGCCGGCGGTGGGGGCTCGACGGGGATCGCCCATGGCTTCTATCTGGTCATCGGTCAGGGAGCGGACGAGACGCAGGGGCCCGAACATCTTGAGGTTCTCCTCGTAGTAGCTGGCGGCTTCCTTCATAGCCGCTTCCCGGGTGTCGGCCATGAAGAAGTGGAAGCCAATGGCCAGGCCCTCGCCCAGCTGAACATCCTCTCGGCCGGCGCGGACAAGAGCGTCGCGGTAAGCCGCGATGACGTCGTAAATGGCGCCACCCTCGGAAACTCCACCGCCGATCATGCCCTTGATTCCGTGCCTGGCCATGAAATCCAGGGCACGGGGCGTCGCGCTCTGAATGGGCTGCCAGGTCTCTACGGGCAGAGTGCGGGGGCGGGGCACGAGGGTGATTTCTTCAAGCTCGTAACCCCTGTAGGGAACCCGGGGCGGAATAGTGTAATACTTGCCCTGGTGGGAGAAGGAACGTTCGTTGAAGGACTTGAGGATGATCTCGACCTGCTCTTCAAAAAGGTCCCGGTTGGCCGGCTGGTCCAGCAGGGGTGATCCGAAGGTCTCCACCTCGCGGGTATGGTAGCCGCGGCCTACGCCAAAGATGACCCGGCCCCTGGTAAGAATGTCGGCGGTGGCGAAATCTTCGGCCAGACGCAGCGGATTCCACATCGGGGCAATGTTGAAACCGCAGCCGAATTTCAAAGTCTTGGTAAGGTGCGCCAGGTGAACATTGAGCATCAGGAGGTTGGGGATACACTCGTAGCCCTCGGGCTGGAAATGGTGTTCCGCCATCCACATGGTGTCGTAGCCCAGCCGGTCCATGGTCTGGGCGATGGCCTGGGCCTTGTCGAAGGCCGTAGCCAGGTATTCGTCGGAAAAGGACCGGTCATTTACGGCGGTCCCGCCATAGCCCACATTGTCCATATCGACATGGCCGGCATAGAGACTGTCGAACTTGGTGATCATATGGCGCCTCCTTCTGGATTGCGTTAGGCGGATTATAGATTATCGGCGACGGATGGGAAAGTAAGCCGAATGGTGCCCCCAAGCAGGTCGATACCGTTGTGGAAAATGGCGCTCTGAGCCCTACGGCAAGGCGAGGGTGGGATGATTTCTTGCCCCCAGCCCTGGCGCATTTGAGCCAGCGCTAGAACGCGAATGTCCTGGGAGGGTACCGCCTAAACTAGCAGGGAAATTGCTGACGCCTCCGGGTATGGCCGTGGGGCGCTAAAGGCGGCGGAGACGGGGCATCAGGGCTCCCATCAGGGCCGCAAGGACTATGAGGGCGGTCCCGTTGACCAGCAGCGCTGTCCTGGAGTTGGTTTCCCCGGCCAGGAAGCCTACCTCTAGCTGGCCAAGGGGCGCCATGCCGATGCCGAAAATCCAGGACCCCATGGCGCGGCCCCGCTGCTCGTTGGAGACGCTGAGCTGCAGCAAGGTATGGTGGAGAATGTCGGTGGCCGATGCCAGCAGGTTTATGAACATCACACAAACGACAGCCACCCAGAAGAAGGGGGACTGTCCCAGCAGGATTTCGCCCACTCCGAACATGCCGATGATGCAGAGCAGCAATACTCCCTTGCGGCGCACGCGCTCCATGGCGGCTACGGTAAAGACGCCAATGGCGCTGCCGAGGAAGCGGAAGGCCGTGAGAAGGCCCAGGCCAAAGGCGCCGACGCCGAGGACCTCCCGGGCCAGAATGGGCAGCATTACCTGGTGAGAGAAGCCCAGCACTTCCGCGCCGGCCGTGGAAATGATGAGGCTCAGCATGGCCCGGTTGCTCTTCAGGGCGCGGAAGTAGTTGACCAGGTTTTCCAGGATGGGCTCGCGGGAAACCGGCGCGGAGGAACCGGCGTGCCTGAGCCACAACATTATGACTATGCCTACTCCGTAGGTAAGGCCCATGACTAGAAACGCTACGGCGGGACCCTGAAAGGCGATCAACCCGCCCGTAACCAGCGAGCCAATAATTCCCCCTACCCACTGGGCCAGCGAGACCAGCACTATGCCATTGATGGCGCGATGGCCGCCGACGATGTCATACACGTAAACCTGGCGGGAGGTCATGTAGAAGGCCTGGGCGGCCCCCAGCATAAAGGTTGACCCCAGCAGCAGCCAGATGGTCATGTCATCCGCGAACAGGAGCCAGGAAGCCAGAAGGGAGAGGACCAGCATGGCGGCGCAGGAGAGACGCATAATGGCCCGCCGGTCGAAACGGTCGGTAATGGAGCCGGCGACCAGGCCGACAATGAGATTGGGAGCGGAACGGGCCGCGAAAACGGCGCCGACCATGCCGGCGCTTCCGGTCATGTCGAATACGAGCCAGCCCAGGAGGACCTGCTGCATTCCCCAGCCCAGTTGGTTGGAAACGGTGGAGAGCCATAGAACGCGGAAATCGGGATAGCGCAGGGCGATGGCCATCCTCACCAAGGGCGTAGTGATTCTGCCGGGGCGGCGACGGCGGCGCGATGGGGAGGCAGTTGACAAGGCTGGAAGTACCCTCAGATGGAGACCGACGGATGCGGGCGCGCGGCGGAAACTGGAGAGAGAATACGCCTTGAACCGGGCTGTGGGCAAGAAAATCCTCATAAAGTACCGGAATCGCGTGGGGAAATGGGGCAACAGTTCAGAGTTGATGAGTCACTGCGGCCTGGAAGGCGTTCTTCCGGCCTGCGCCAGAATCCAGCCAGGCTAACGCCGCATACGGGTCAGGGGCAGACAGGAGTCCTGGATGCCTGCTTTCACGGGTATGACGGGGTTGGCTGGCACGGAAATGCCGTTAATTTCGAACTCTTACGTAGCGGAAAGGCAATCGCTCCTTAACTGACTGTCACCCTAATCCCTCCGGCGGGCTTAGGCCGACATGACCTCTGATTAATGCATCAGCCTCTATTCAAGACGGGATTGCCCTTCGCAAAGGAAGGGCGGGTTGAATTGGGAGGTCATTTCTGGCAAGATAACCACATGAGGATCGGAGCATTTGAAATAGTAGAACCAGTTCCCGAGCTTAGGGAGCCCCATGCTTTCGCAATGATTCGTCCCTGGGTGGACGTGGGCAGCGTAGGCACGCTGACCTTGAGCCGGCTGGAGAGATACCTTGGTTCAAAGGAACTGGGCAAGCTGGCGCGCCCGGGCAACTTCTTTGACTTTACCAGGTACCGGCCAAACATACGCCTGGTGCAAGGGGAGCGGAGAGTCACCATCCCCAACAGCAACCTGCGATACGCCACGTCGGACGACGGGCCGGACTACATTTTCCTCCACATGATGGAGCCTCACGCAGGCAGCGAGGACTACACCGACTCCATCCTGGAAGTTGTTGAACATTTCGGCGTCAAGCGGTACTGCCGCCTGGGGGCCATGTATGATGCCGTCCCCCATACCCGGCCATTGCTGGTCACCGGCTCGCTGGGCGAGGTTCCCCAGAACAAGGCCGTTCCCAATCTGAAGTTGCGGAGCAGCAATTACCAGGGTCCGACGACTATTATGAACCTGGTATCCGAGGGCATCGACCGCCTGGGAATAGAGACCATTAACTTTATGGTGCACCTGCCCCAGTACCTGCAGCTGGAAGAGGACTTTACCGGTACTTCCCGCATGATCGAGTGCCTCAGTTCCGTGTATCCCAACATTCCCTCGGACCTGGCGCCGGTGAGAAGGGGCCAGCGGCAGTATCGGGAGTTGAGCTCGGCGGTTGAGCGCAATTCGGAGTTGAAGGCCCTGATCCAGCAGATGGAAGCCTACTACGACGCCCAGCAGGATGAAGAGGAAGCGGCCACCAGCGAAGCTCCTACGGAAGTCAGCCTGTCGCCTGAGATTGAACGGTTCCTCGACGAGCTGGGCCAGCAGATGGAAAACGAGGAGTAATATGCAGGATGCCGAGCGCATTAGCCCGGCCCGCGTTTCGCTCCCACCGCTTTAACCCCCCGAGATGGCACACCCCGGCACTTTGCGGTCGGGAAAGTCCCGGCACCGCGCCGGCCTTTGTTCGTAGATGCGGCAGGCAAAGGATTCGGGGTCGAGCATCGGGCAGCGTTCCCCCTCATGATCGGCAAACTTCAATCACGCCCCATTGTTGACTCCCCGGTTTGCCTTTACCTTGACCTGAAGCCTCTCGCCATTGGCAAGAAAGTCTTCCACCTCATCCGGCCCCAGCTCGAGCAGCAACGGTCCCCGGCAGCACATGGCGCGGCAGCGGTTCATGCAGATGTCGCTGGCTTCCTGTTCGCTCAGGCCAGGGACCAGGAAGGGAGGCATGGGCGGCCCTCCACAATGCGGGGTGGGACCTCTTCCTGAAAATTGAGGGGGATGGAATACGGAAGGAAGCTATAATCGACTGGGAGGTTGGTGGCGACGGATGGATTCGAACCAACGACCTAGCGCTTATGAAGCGCCCGCTCTGCCACTGAGCTACGTCGCCACCGAGCAGGCACACCGACCAGCCGCCAAGTGTTGCCTGGGCCAATAATATTAAATGGGCAACGGGAAGTGTGTCAATTCGCAGTCCGCGCCGGCAAGAGTTCAGAGTTGGTGGAATCAACCTGTCCGCCAGCCCCGTCATACCGGCGAAAGCCGGCAGCCAGCAGTCCCGGCTACCCTTGACTTGTTCAAAGCATTGGCGGAAGTCTCGCCGCGATGGTCCTGAGCCTGGGGCGGAACGAGGAGACAAAGGGCAATTCTCATGACCAATTTTGACGCGGGCGAAGCGGAAAACCGGGCTTCGGCGCTGCTGGCAAAGACGGCACAGCAGCTGCAGGACATCCTGGAACTGGTGGCGCGGCGCCTCAGGCCCTTCCCCTCTTTCCAGGGGATGACAACGGTGCAAGCCGTCGAGGTGGAACCGGGGTTCTCCTCGGCCAGGGACCTGGGCTGCGTGGTTGTGGACCCCGACGGGCGGTTGTGCAGCCTGGAGATTACGGCAATTTCCGGAATCGCGGGGATGGCCGAGGCAGACCAGGTGGAACAGTTTCAGCCCCTGGACCTGAGTTCTGAGGAGTACATAGTTTACGCCAGCGCGGCAATTGCCCTGTTGAGCGATGAACTGCGGAGGAGAGGCGGCAGAGGTACCTAGACCGGCTCCAATGCGATGTCGCCGCTCTGGCCGCCCCGCTTGCTGACCAGGCGTATGGAGCCGATCTGCATTCCCCGGTCCACTGCCTTGCACATGTCGTAAATGGACAGGGCGGCGACGGATACGGCGGTCAGGGCCTCCATTTCCACGCCGGTCTTGCCGGAGGTTGTGGCGGTTGCGGTGATGTTGACGCTGTTGTTGGCCTCGTCGGCTTCCAGTTCTACGTCAATTTTGTTGAGAGGCAAGGGGTGGCACAGGGGAATGAGCTCTGAAGTGCGCTTGGCGCTCATTATTCCGGCCAGTTGGGCGATGGTGAAAACGTCACCCTTTTTCACCTGGCCTTCGATAATGAGACGCAGGGTTTCGGGCAGCATGCGTACGGAGCCTCGGGCTATTGCTTCCCGGTCGGTGACGGGTTTCCACCCGACGTCAACCATTTTGGCCCGCCCCTGCTCATCCAGGTGAGTGAGGGTGTCGGATACGGGAGTTGCGGGCTGACGACTGTTATCGGGCATAGGAAATGCTCCTGGAGCCGGCTGGCTGATTCTGGGGAGCCGAAAACGTGCAGGACTTCTCTTGGCCGGCGGCGGGATCAGGCGCCGCAACTCTTGCATGGCACCCGTCCGTCCTTGACCGCCTCCTCGTGGGTGCGGTACTGGCGGAAGCCATTGGCGGCCTTCGTAAAGCCGGTGGTGAATTTGCAGCCTCGCAGGTGAAAGGTCTTCCTGTTGGAGGTAGCGCTGGCAACGAAGGCGTATTCGACCTCCGTCTCGGTCTGGGGCTCGTCCCCAGTACCTTCCATGGCTTCGACCTTTTTCCGGATCTCCTCAACCGCATCCCACAGGTATTGCACATCGCGGTCCTGAATCATCCTGTTCCTCCGGAATAGCTGGATGAATTGAGAGTCCTGACTTACCTTTCCTGCCGACGCCAGAGTTGGCGCTGAAGCGCAGGCAAACAGCCGACCAAACTGCCGTCAGCCCCCTATGTGGTACATCTCTACTTTCTGGCGGCCGTTCTGCAATGGAGCCAGCTCGGCGCGTTCCTCCGAGTATCGGTCGGCGCGACGACCCCATATCGCCTTGATCCGATCGGAGAGCTGGGAGTCGGATGCCCCTGCGCGCAGGAAGTCCCGCAAGTCCACGCCGCCGGAGGCGAAGAGGCAGGTGTAGATCTTGCCGTCGGTGGAAAGGCGGGCCCTGGTGCAGTCGCCGCAGAAGGGCATGGACACGGAGGCTATTACGCCGATTTCCCCGTCGCCATCCCGGTAGCGGTAGCGGTTCGCCACCTCTCCCCGGTAGTTGCTGGCAATGGGCTCGAGGGGAAGCTCGGCGTCAATCAGCTTTACGATATCCGCCGCCGGAACTACGTGGTCCCATTTCCAGCCGTTTCGGTTGCCGACATCCATGTACTCGATGAAGCGGACGATGTGGCCGGTGCCCTTGAAATGCCTGGCCAGGTCAACGACGGTGTGGTCGTTAACTCCCTTCTGGACTACCGCGTTGATTTTGATGGGAGAGAGGCCAACCTGGACGGCGCTTTCTATCCCGTCGAGGACGCGCTGGACCGGGAAACCGCGGCCGTTCATTTCCCGAAATATCCCGTCGTCAATGGTATCCAGGCTCACGGTTACGCGCTTGAGGCCCGCTTCCTTCAGGGCCTGGGCCTGCTGGGGCAACAGGTATGCGTTGGTGGTGAGGGTCACGTCGAGCGCGGGGTCAAGGTCGGCCAGCATAGCAACGAGAACAGGCAGGTCGGTGCGCAATAGAGGTTCACCGCCGGTAATGCGAAGCTTATTGACGCCATGGCCCACGAAGGCGCGAGTCAGGCGGGTTATTTCCTCGAAAGTGAGGACCTCTTCCTTGGGGAGGAACTGGTAGGCCTCACCGAAAATTTCGGCCGGCATGCAGTAGGTGCAACGGAAATTGCACCGGTCAGTGACGGAAATCCTCAAGTCCCTGAGGGGACGTCCGAATGAATCCTGGATGGTCAAAACGCAAGAGCCAATTTAGGATTGGGATAGAGGAGAAGGGGGGCTATCCGTCGCTCACCAGGCGGCGCAAGGCCCCGGCGGCCCGATGCGCAGCGTCGCCACGGTGGCTTATCCGGTTCTTTTCAGCCATGGGAATCTGGGCAATGGTGCGGCCGAATGTTGGCAAATAAAAGACCGGATCGTAGCCGAATCCCAAATCTCCTTCCGGTTCGTATTGTATCATCCCGGCTACGGAGCCTACCACAGATACTTCCGCGCCGCCGGGTTCGCAGATGGCAATAAAGCACAGGAAGCGGGAGGTACGCTGCTCCCAGGGAACGCCCCGCAGATTGGAAAGCAGCAGTTCCACTCGCTCTTCGTCATTGCGGCAGGTGTCGCCCCCATAGCGGGCGGAGTGAACGCCCGGCTGTCCGCCCAGGGCATCTACCTCAAGGCCGGAATCGTCGGAAAGGGTGAGCATTTCGCCGGCACGGGAATAGGCGCGAGCCTTCAGCCAGGCGTTTTCGCGAAAAGTCGCGCCTGTCTCCGCTACGTCGAAAGTTATGCCGAGGTCATCGAGGGACAGGAGCTCCACGGGCAACCCGCTGAGCAGCTCGGCGTACTCCCTGACCTTTCCCTGGTTATGGGTAGCGACCAAGAGTCTCTTTCGGCGGTTCAACGGTCAACCTCTCGCGGATGGACTGACTGTAGTGTTATGGCATTGGCGAAGACCGGCATGCAACGTACCGGGGAAAACGTCCCGTAGGAAGGTCAAATCAGATGGTCCCTTTGCTGGCGAGTTCGGCCACCTGCCCCGAGTCATAGCCCAGCCAGGACCCCAATACCTGCTCGTTATGTTCACCCAGGGTCGGACCGGCATGCTCGACGGCGCCGGGAGTGTGGCTGAACTTGGGGATTACGCCTGGCATCACCGTTCGGCCAATCTCCGGGTCATCCACCTGGACAATGTCCTCCCGGTCCAGGTAATGGGGGTCGTTTACGATCTGGGCGCTGTCATACACCGGGCCAACAACTCCGCCGGCGGGTACCAGAGATTCGAGGATCTGTTCCAGCGGCCTGCTGCCCAGCCATTGCTGCAAAATTTCGTTGAGAGCGTCCTTGTTCTCCAGGCGAGACCCGTTATTCGCAAACCTGGGATCATCAAGCGTGTCGGACAGTCCCATCGCGCGGGCCAGGGCCTCCCAGGTGCTCTGGGATGTGGCCGACAGACCGAGCCAGCGGCGGTCCTCAGTCTGGTACAAGCTCCTGGGCGCGGCGTCGGGGAAGTCGTTCCCTACCCGCTCGCGAACGATGCCCAGGAGATCGTACATAGGGATGTGGGGAATGCACAGGCGGAACAGGGGTTCAAAGAGGCTCAGGTCCACTACCTGCCCGGCCCTGCCTGTCCCTGAGGCGTCGGGGGAGCTGGCCAGGGCCTGGCGTCGGTACAGGGCCATCATGCCGGCCATGGCGCCGAAAACACCTGCGACCTCGTCGGCCAGGGGAATGGGCGGCAGGACCGGAGGAGTTTCGGGGAAGCCCGTCATGGCAATGTAACCGCTCATGCACTCGGCGATGGTCCCGAAACCCGGACGGTCCTTGTAGGGGCCGGTCTGCCCGAATCCCGAGTAACGGAGGATTACCAGTCCGGGGTTGACCTGGTGCAACTGTTCCGGGCCGATGTTCCACCGCTCCAGGGTGCCCGGGCGGAATCCCTCGATGAGCATGTCTGCCTGGGCAGCCAGTTCGAGCAGGAGGGACTGGCCACCGGGCTGGCCCAGGTCGAGGGTGAGGGACCGCTTGTTGCGAGAGTGAACCTTCCACCACAGCGAGACGCCATTAACGAAGGGACCCCAGTTGCGCAGAGGATCGCCGCCACCGGGGCGTTCGACCTTAACGACATCGGCGCCAAAGTCGGCGAGGAGACTGCTGGCAGTGCCCCCGGCCACAATAATCGAAAGGTCCAATACCTTGAGGCCCTGCAGGGGGCCAAATGCTGCTGCCTCGTCGGATGGCGAAGTGTCTCGTTGAGCCAGGTATTCTGACGGCAAATCAGGCCTCACTATCGAAGAATGCTTTAATCTCGCGCAGTACTTCCTTTGGACGCTCCATGGGCAGGAAGTGGGAGCCCATGCCCATGGGTTTTACCGCCGCGCCATCAATTTCATTGAGGAAACGCTGAACACCCGTGTCGGACAGGGCCTGGGCCTCGGGGTAATCGCCCAGGAGCAGCAGAAACCGGCCGGACAGCCCCTGGAAGAAGGGGGCAACCTGGAGGGATTCCCGCATCTCGTAAAACTGGGCCTCCACATCGGGATGACATTTCAACTCCGCTCGCCCGTCGGAAAGCAGCCGGACGCCGCCATTCATAAAGGCCTGGAATGATCGCAGGTCCCAGTCTCTGAATGCGGCGCGTTGCCGGTAGGCGCCCTGCATAGCCTCATGACTCTCCCAGACCGCTCGCTTCCGGCGGGTGCGTCGCGCCCGGTCATGGAGTTCGCCGGGGGGAGCGTTGGCCGGTCTTTCCCCCACCCTGGTCTCCACCAGGCAGGCCTGGGTAATCCTTCCAGGTACCAGGTGGGCGGCAATCAGCGTTGCCAGACCGCCAGATGAATGGCCGACCACCCTTACCCGGGGAAGCTCGAGGGCCTGGATTACCGCGGCCAGGTCCTGCCCTACCAGTTCAAAGCTGTAACCGCAGTCGGAGGGACCCGTATCGCCGTGGCCACGCTGGTCGAGGGCCATGACACGGTAATTTGCGGCTAATCCCTCGGCGATGGGAAGCCAGGAATGGGAGGCCAGCCCGGTGGCGTGCATCATGATGACAGGAGGCTTGCCGGCGTCTCCCCACTCCAGAAAATGGTGAGTGAGGCCGTTGGCGGTAATATACTTGTTGGCGTATTCCATGTGCTTCAAGCGGGAAGGGGGCGCTATGGGTGCGACCGTTCAGTTTGGACAACAGGTTTATCGACGGGCCCATTCTAACGGCAGAGCCCGAGGTTAGCCAAATGGCGGTGTGGGGTGCAAGAGTTCAGAAGTGGTGGGAACTCCCGGCCAGCCAGCCCCGGCATACCGGCGAAATCCGATATCCATCAATCCTTGCTACGCTTGACCTCGGTCCATCGTCAGCCTTGCCGGATTCGGGCCTGCGCCGGTGTGACGAGTTCCGGGCCTTCGTCAATTTCAACCCCGAACTGTTAATGCAGGGGTCTCCGTCTATAGGCCGGTCAGCCGGAAGCCGCGCCAGGAAGCCGGGTTACAACGAGTGTAACCAGGAAAGTAAGAGAGGGATTTGAAGAGGCAGCACCGCGGGGCATCGGGAACCGACTCCTGTGCCCTGATCCGCAGGTTGCGGCCAGTGGTCCAGACCCTTCGGCAGGCCCAGGGTGGGATGATTTCCTGCCGCCACTCCTGGCGCAGTCTGAAGGGACAATGAAAGGGATTACTCCGATTGTGCAGTTTTTCACTATCGGCCTTGAAGGGCTTATGCTATAATTTTTCGACAGCTAGAGTTGAGGTCTGGCCGGGCTGCATGCTTGAAGACTACTTTCGGCAATACGGATTGATTGCCATTTTCGCAGTGGTGGCTTTCGCAGTCCCCACCAGCCTGCTAGCTGCTTCCTGGCTGCTTTCCCGCCTGAAGATTCGTCCCCAAAATCCCACACCCGTGAAGCTTGAGCCCTACGAATGCGGAGTTCAGACCATAGGCGGGCCGTGGAACCAGTTCAACTTTCGATATTATCTGTATGCCATTCTCTTCGTCATATTTGACGTCGAGGTGGTGTTCCTGTATCCCTGGGCAACCAGATTCATCAGCTTTGAATTGTTCGCTCTAATCGAGATGGCGGTCTTCGTCGGTATTCTGCTGATCGGGTGGGCGTATGCGTGGCGCAAGCGGGACCTGGAGTGGGGGAATTAGGTGATGGAATTGTCGGCGTCGCAAGGCCCATTGCACGACCGTACCTGGGGTATTGACCGGGAGGAAGGTCAGATAGTCAAGGACCTGATCGCCGTTTCCTCCGAACCGATAGAAGTCCCCTCTATTGAAGTCCCTGAAGACCTCAAGAATAACCTCCTTGTAACGTCGGTGGACGCGCTGGTGAACTGGGGGCGGAAGTCGGCCCTCTGGCCGGTGTCGTTCGGGTTGGCCTGCTGCGCTTTCGAAATGATGGCCACGGCCATGGGCAGATTCGACATTGCCAGGTTCGGAATGGAAGCCTTCCGCGCCTCTCCCCGGCAGGCGGATCTGATGATTGTGGCGGGCACGGTGACCTGGAAAATGGCGCCCCCGATTCGGCGGATCTACGACCAGATGGCCGAGCCCAAGTGGGTAATTTCCATGGGGGTTTGCGCCACCAGCGGGGGCCCCTACTACGGGTCTTACAGCGTCGTGCCCGGTGTTGACCACATTATCCCGGTGGACGTTTACGTGCCGGGGTGCCCGCCAAGGCCCGATGCCCTGCTCTACGGCATAATGGAACTTCACGAAAAGATCAAGAAGTACCACCACCTGAGGAGCAGCGGCGAGAACGGGCGGGAAGCGCCGGCTCCCATCCAGGAGACTACAGACTGATCATGGCAATGCGGCCGCTGTCCGGCGAGGAACTGGCAAAGGCAGTGAACCAGGAATTTCCTGGCGTGGCTGTCGATTATGATGAAGTTTCCGCCTGGATCAGGCCCAACCGGATTCACGCGGTGGCAGCGTTCCTGAAGGACTCCCCGGCCCATGATTTCCAGTTCCTCAACTCCGTCAGCGCGGTGGACTACGTCGAGTATTTCGACCTGGTTTACCACCTGACGTCGCTGAAGCAGCAGAGTTCGGCCGTTTTCAAGGCCCGCATATACGGCCGGGAAGACCTGAAGGCGCCCTCGGTTTATTCCGTGTGGCGGGGCGCCGACTTCCAGGAAAGAGAAATCTGGGATTTGATGGGCATCCACTTTGAAGGCCACCCCAATATGAAACGAATAATGCTTTGGGAAGGGTTCGAGGGGCACCCTCTCAGGAAGGACTTCCTTTAAGCGTGTTTTCACTCACTGAATTTTGCTGCATTCCGGGTGGAATGACTGAGCCCGGTCTCTCATCCGGCAAAGTCTAAGCAGGCGCCTCTCCTATGACCATCCGCACTGAACCAATGACCGTGAACGTGGGGCCGCAGCACCCCAGCACCCACGGCGTATTCCGCGTCCGGATTACCTTTGACGGCGAGGACATCGTAGAGGTGGAACCGGTTTTCGGTTACCTGCACCGGGGGACCGAGAAACTGGCCGAGGAACGAAACTACGTTCAGGTGGTTACGTTGACGGACCGCCTGGACTATACCTCCTCCATGATCAATAACCAGGCCTATTGCCTGGCGGTGGAAAAACTGCTGGGAGTTGAGCCGCCGCCCCGCGCCAGGTACCTGCGCACCCTGACCGCCGAGCTCCAGCGCATCGCCAGCCACCTGATTGCCGTCGGGTTCTTTGTCCAGGAACTGGGGGCTTTCGGCACGCCGCTGATGTATGGATTCAGGAGCAGGGAGCGGATACTGGAGCTGTTCGAGATGCTTTGCGGGGCCCGGATAACGGTGAGCTATATGAGGCCCGGCGGGGTATTTGCCGATGCGCCCCGGGATTTCTGGCCGGCCCTCAACCGGTTCCTGGAGGACTTCGAGGACGAGTTTGCCGAGATGGAGCAACTGCTCCTTGAGAACGAAATCCTGATGATCCGTACCCGAGGGGTCAGTCCCATCCCGCCGGAAGTCGCCATCAACAATTCGGTTTCAGGGCCGGTGCTGCGGGCAAGCGGAGTCAACTGGGACTGGAGAAAACAGGAACCCTACGATGCCTATGACCAGGTTGAGTTTGACGTCCCCATAGGTTCCAACTGGGACAACTACGACCGGTTCTGGGTCCGTATCCAGGAAGTTCACCAGAGCATCCGCATAATAAAACAGTGCATCGCGCAGATTGAGCCCGGTCCGGTCCGGCTGGACCTGCCCCTGGTACTGCGCCCGGAAGCCGGCAGGGAAGCCTACGGAAGGGTGGAGGCTTCCAAGGGAGAACTGGGATTTTACCTGGTCAGCGATGGCGGAATTTCGCCATACCGTTGTAAGATAAGGTCGCCGTCCCTGATAAATTTGACCGTAATTGAGCACCTGCTGGTGGGCTGGAAGCTGGCGGACATGATTGTGTCGCTGGGAAGCATTGACATTAACATGGGCGAGGTGGACCGGTGAGCTGCCAGTTAGCCTCGGACAGTATTCTTTACGCCAACGGGATTTACCGGCTGGTTTACGAAATAGTTGGCGTTGTCCTGCCCTGCTGGGTGGCTTACGCGATTGCCGGCTTGGTGTTTGCCTTCATCCTGGTTAACGCGGTCCTCCTGGGGGCAGCGGTGATAACCTGGGGAGAACGGCGGGTACTGGGGCGATTTCAGAACCGGGTAGGCCCCAACCGGTGGGGCCCCTTTGGCCTTTTCCAGCCGGTCGCGGACCTGGTGAAGCTCTTGACCAAGGAGGACCTGCGACCGGAGGGTTCGGACCGGGTGGTTTTTTCGCTGGTGCCAGTGCTGATGGTGGCTCCGCTGATACTGATGACTGCCGTAGTTCCCTTTGCCAGGAATACCGCGCTGGCCAGCCTCAATGTCGGAGTGCTTTTTATATTGGCCGTAAGCTCTATAACGTCGGTTGCCATCTTCATGGCGGGCTGGTCTTCCAACAACCGTTACGCGATGTTCGGGGCGGCCCGGGCGGTGGCGGTGCTGATAAGTTACGAAATACCCGTGGTGCTGTCGCTGCTGGGGGTGGTGATGGTCGCGGCTTCCATGTCGCTGGGAACAATAGTGGAGGCCCAGGCCCTTCCCTTTTTCCTGGTTCAGCCCCTGGCCTTCTTGGTGTTCATGGCGGGGATGTCAGCAGAGTTGAACCGCTCTCCCTTTGACGTGGCAGAGGCGGAATCAGAGATTATCGCGGGTTATCACACGGAATACAGCGGAGTGAGGTTCGCGCTGATCCAGGCAGCCGAGTTCGGAGGCGTGGGAGTGGTGGCCGCCATTGCCGCTACCCTTTTCCTGGGGGGCTGGTCCGGCCCGTGGTCCGAATACCTGGGCTGGCTCTGGTTCCTGATCAAGACCGGAATAATCGTGTTTCTCTTCATCTGGTTCCGGGCGACTTACCCCCGGCTGAGAATTGACCAGATTATGGCGTTTTCGTGGAAATTTCTGCTGCCGCTGGCCATGGTTAACCTGGTTGTCGTGACCCTGGAAGTATTCCTGCTCCGGGGCGATGACGGCGTCTTGACCCACACCGACCTGGCGATTATGGCCGCGATTAACCTGGCGGTAACGGTGATCGCAATCGCGGTATTTGGGAACTTGATCAAGGACCGAGTCACTTTCCGGACCCGGCAACCCCAGCAGGTGGTAGTTCCCGGGGTTTCCACCATAGAGGTGAGCTGAGATGTATGGGCTGGCAATGGTGAAGGGACTCATGGTCACGTTGAAGAATCTGACCAGGAAGCCGTTCACCATTCAGTATCCTGAAGAGCGGGCGAAGCAGCATCCCAGGTTCAGGGGAGAGGAATTCGTGTGGTACGAAGAGCGATGCACCGGCTGCGCTTCGTGCGCCAAGTACTGTCCCCTGGGCATAATCAAGATTGAGACTTCACCCAGCGGCTCCATGATTCCCCAGGGAGAAAAGTACCGGCTGGAAGTTTTCGACATTGAACTTCAGCGGTGCATGTTCTGCGGCCTTTGCGTGGAAGCCTGCCCCTACGACGCCCTGTTCATGGGCAGTGGATTCGAACAGGGACAGTACAGCAGAAAGAACATGGTCATTACCATCGACCAGTTGCGGAACGCCGAGAAACACCCGAGCACCTGGTTCCGGCCCCAGTTGGAGGGTTACGAAGGAGGGACGGATTCCTTCAGGCGGACGCCGACCATCGCCCAGGGTGAGTCCCGGTTTTCCTACGACCCCAGGGGCGGCCCTCCTCTGGGCTGGCGGGAAGTGGGTCGAGAGTCGTGGCGCTGGCACCAGAGCGAGAAGGCAGGGATGCGACTGGAACAGGACGAGGCAGTTCCGGACACCGGCAGTGATGAACCGCCCCAGTCTGGGCGGGGCAGCGATGCAGCAGCAGATTAAGCAACCCTCAGCAGCAGCCTGGAATTCCCGCGCCGCAGGCCGGGTGGGGGCCTGATGCCTGTGGTTCAGGACCTGGCCTTCTGGATCTTGTCCGTGGTGGCCATTGCGGCTGCCCTGGGCGTAGTCCTGGTGAAGGACCTGTTTCGCTCCGCTCTCCTGCTGGCGGTGGTTTTCATATCGGTAGCAGGATTTTTTGTTCTGATGAGCGCCGAGTTCCTGGCAGTGGTCCAGGTGCTGATTTACGTAGGCGCGATTTCAGTGCTGTTCATCTTCGGAATTATGCTCACCCGCAACGTGCGAGAGGGCAATGTGCCTAACCGTCTCCAGATTCCGGCGGTGATGTGCGCTTCGCTGTTGCTGGTGGGAATGATAGCGGCCGCCATTAACACCGATTGGCGTCCCATTCCGGAAGCCGCCGCACAGATGGTGGACGCCGCCCAGACCCAGTCGGTGGCCGGAGCGACGGTCGGCGGCCCTGGCGCTGGATACGGCGAGCAGGACACGGGGCTGGCGGAACTGCTCATCGGCGACTTTGTGCTGCCCTTCGAGGCGGTGTCACTGCTGCTGCTGGCGGCGCTGATCGGCGGGCTTGCCCTGGCCCGTTCGCGGGGGAGCTAGCCCCATGTCCCTGGAGTCAATGCTGGTGGTAGCGGCCGTGCTTTTCGCCATCGGACTGTATGGCGCGCTGGCGCGCAGCAACGTCATCGCAGTGCTGATGTCGATCGAGATTATGTTCAATGCCGTCAACCTGACGGTGGTGGCCTTTTCTCGGTACGTAGCTCCCCTGGCGCTGCGACAGGAAATAGGGAGTGTGCTGACCGGGCAGGTCTTTGCCATTTTCATCATAACGGTGGCGGCGGCTGAAATCGCCCTGGGGCTGGGCATTGTATTCGCCATGTATCGCCACACCGAATCGGTCTCCCTGACGGAAGCCAACCAGCTGCGTCATTAGGCGACCGTTGCCAGTCGGGAGAACTGTCCAAGCAATCAGATGTGGGTTGAATTCAAGAAAACGCCAAACCTGATGATGGCGGAAATGTGGAAGGAAGTCCTGGAAGGAGAAGGACTGCCGGCCCGCATTCTTCCGGAGGGCGATATTCGCGACTGGAGCGAGCGGGCGCCCTTCAAAGTGTATGTTCCCAAGGGCCGTGAGCACGTGGCCGAAGAGATACTGAGGAAACTGTAAATGGTCGCCGAGCCACTGGTCTGGGCAATATTCCTGCTGCCCCTCCTGTCCTTCCTGCTGATTTCGCTGGTAATTCGGCCGCTGTTGAATCGCTTTGCGGCGGTCAGCGGCTACCTGCTGATTGCCTCCCTGGCAGTATCCCTGCTGTTGTCCGTCATAGTCCTGTTACGTTTGGCCCAGGGCGCCGATTCCTCGTATGCCCCGCATACCTGGATTGACCTGGGTGATGCCGCCATAGAGCTTGGAATTCTCCTGGACCCGGTTACGGCCATCATGCTGCTGGTGGTCAGCGGCGTGAGCCTGCTGGTCCAGATCTACTCGCTCGGCTATATGAGGGGCGACCCAAGCATCGCCCGGTACTTCGCCTACATGTCCCTGTTTACGGCATCCATGCTGGGGCTGGTGCTGTCCGCCAATATTGTTCAGCTCTACGCATTCTGGGAGCTGGTTGGGCTATCGTCCTATCTGCTGATCGGATTTTGGCACGATCGGCCGTCGGCGGCAGCCGCGGCCAAGAAGGCCTTTATTGTTACCCGCATTGGCGATGTGGGATTTCTGCTGGCCATAATCTACCTGTTCTTCCACGCCGGGGAATTCGCGGCGGCGGGACTGAATCCCCTGCACATTCCTGACATCTGGCAGGCAGCCCAGCCGCTGGCTTCAGGAGGCGCGGTCCTGAAAGGCACGGCGCTGACCCTGGTCTGCCTGGGGATTTTCGCCGGGGCGGCGGGCAAGTCGGGGCAATTTCCCCTGCATTCCTGGCTTCCCGACGCAATGGAGGGCCCCACGCCGGTAAGCGCGCTGATTCACGCGGCAACGATGGTGGCGGCGGGAGTGTTCCTGGTGGCCCGGTTCTTCCCCCTGTTCCAGGAAGCGCGGGAGGCCATGATGGTTGTGGCGCTGGTGGGGGGCTTTACCGCCTTTGCCGCCGCTACCCTGGGCCTGGTGATGGACGATATCAAGCGGGTAATGGCCTACTCGACCATCAGCCAGTTGGGTTACATGATGGCGGCGCTGGGCCTTGGCGCCTTTGGGCCGGCGCTCTTCCACTTGTTCACCCATGCCTTCTTCAAGGCTTTGCTCTTCCTGGGGGCGGGAAGCGTCAACCACGCGTCCGGCACCTTCAATATGAGATACATGGGGGGTCTCCGGACTCACATGCCGTGGACCTACGTCCTGCTGTTGGTCGGAGGACTGAGCCTCGTGGGAATCGCTCCCCTGTCGGGATTCTGGAGCAAGGACGAGATTATCACCGCCGCGTGGCTGGGCGAAGGACCGGTGGACCCCTGGGTGGCCCGGACGGCCCTGGCGCTGTTGGTGGGGGCCGCCCTGCTTACCGCCTTCTATACCTTCCGGATGGTGTTCCTCACCTTTCATGGCGAGTTTCGCGGCGGAGGCGCCCAGGAACTGGCAGATGCGGAAGCGTCCGGGAGGCCGCAACCCACCGCCGTGTCTTCGGAAGCCCACCTGGCCGAATCGCCCGGGGTGATGGTGGCCCCCATGCTGGCGCTGGCCGTCGGCGCGATGCTGGCCGGATATGTGGCCAATCCCCAGTGGGTCAAGAGCTTGCTGGGCATACCGGCGCACTGGTTCTCATACTTTGTTGAGTCGGCGGTACTTTACGGCCATCGGGAAACACCGCCCTTCAACTGGGCAGTCGCCGGAATATCCACCGCAGTGGCCCTGGCCGGCATCTTGTTGGCCTACCTGCTGTATGCGCGGGTAAGGAATGCGGGGCCGGTGCCTGCAGCCTCTGCTGAGGCCGGGGGAGAAGACTCGGAGGCCTCTGGTCACGGTCATGCTCATGCCCCGCCAGCGCCGCAGCAGGCCGACCCGCTGGAGCGAGGCGGGGTGGTCTATACCCTGTTGTCGCGCAAGTATTTCGTGGACGAGCTCTACGAGGGTTTGCTGGTAAAGCGGGTCTTCTACCGCTATTTTGCCGGGATTACTGACTGGCTGGACCGGAGCCTGGTGGACGGCATAGTTGACTTTACCGGGTGGACAACCCGCCAGTTTGGGCGACTGGCAGTTCAATTGCAGACCGGTCAAGTGCAGTTCTATGGCGCGGTTATAGTGCTGGGGGCGGTGCTCATCCTGGTGGGCTACATCGCCTTCGGTACCAGGTTGGGAGGGTAAACCGGTGTTGGACGTTCCAGGCCTGCTGACCCTTACGGTATTCCTGCCCGCGCTGGGGGCGGTGGCCATCCTGTTGATTGTCCGCGGGGACAGCCTGGTACGCGGATTCGCTTTCGCGGTTGGACTGGCCGACCTGCTGCTTTCGGTCGTGGTCTTTCTTTCTTTCGACAGGGGAGACGCGGCAGACCGGTTCCAGCTTATTGACAGGATTACCTGGATTTCGGCGGAGACCTTCAACGCCAGCTTCTTCCTCGGCGTGGACGGGCTCAGCGCTCCGATGGTGCTGCTGACCGGGCTGCTGGGATTCTGCGCCATCATCGCTTCCTGGTCGGTGAAGGAGCGGGTCAGGGAATATTTCATCTGGTTGTTGCTGCTCCAGACGGCGGTGATGGGAGTCTTCAGTTCGCTGGACTTTCTGCTCTTCTTCCTTTTCTGGGAACTGGAACTGCTGCCCATGTACATGCTCATCGCCAACTGGGGAACGGGCCGTAAGACCTACTCCGCCATGAAGTTCCTGATTTTCACCATTTTGGGCAGCGCGTTTATGCTGGTGGCGATTGTTGCGATACTTGCCGGCCTGTCCTCCGGCTCCTTCGACATGACCGTTCTGCTGGAGCCCGGCACAATGCTGAATGCGTCAAACACCGCGATCCCCATTTCGCTGATGTTCTGGCTCTTCTTTGCCGCCTTCGCCGTGAAGCTGCCCACCTGGCCGGTCCATACCTGGCTTCCCGATGCGCATACCGACGCGCCAACGGCTGCCAGCGTTATGCTCGCCGGGGTAATGCTCAAGATGGGGGGTTACGGCCTCCTGCGGGTTAACGTGGGAATGTTCCCGGGAGAAGTGACGGCCTTCGCCTGGCTGCTGATACTGCTGGGCGTCATCAGCGTGCTTTATGGGGCGGTGGTGACCATTCGGCAGACTGACCTCAAGAGGTTGATCGCCTACTCCAGCGTCAGTCACATGGGCCTGGTCCTGGTGGGCATTGGATCGGTGGGGGCGGCGGCGGGACAGGTGACCGGCGCCGGACTGAACGGAGCGGCGATGCAATTGTTCACCCACGGCACCATCACCGGCCTGCTGTTCGTAGGGGTGGGACTAATCTACGACAAGGCCCATACCCGCTACATTCCCGACCTGGGAGGGCTGGCGGGCCGCATGCCGGTCGCGGCGGCGGCGCTGGCCATTGCCGGTTTCGCGTCGCTGGGGCTGCCGGGACTCAGTGGATTTGTTTCCGAGATTCTGGTCTTTTTCGGCGCTTTCAAGGCTTTCCCGGCCATGACAATTCTGGCAGTGCTGGGGATTATCCTGGCCGCGGGATACATTCTGTGGATGCTGGAGCGGTCACTCTTCGGGCCGGCGCGGGAGCGGTTCGGGGCCCTCACGGACGCTTCACCCCTGGAGGCCATTCCATTGGTGCTGCTGGCTGCCAGCATTGTGCTGGTAGGGGTTTACCCCGCCATTCTGATAGAAGTCTTCGACACGGCCATAACCCCCATGGTGGACGCAATAAACTCGGCGCCCGTCGCGGTGGCTGGGACCAGGTAACGGGCAGGGACCGATATGTCACCGCACGATATCTTTCTGATTTCGCCACAGCTGAGTATGGCCGCCCTGGGGCTCCTGATCATACTGGCAGACCTCGTGTTTTCCAGAAAAGGATTGCTCACCTGGCTGGCCCTGGTCGGGCTGGCTCTGCCCCTGGCCTTCACGTTGGCCCAGCTGGCCCAAATTTCTGGCGGACTGATGGGCAGCGGCGACCAGAACCTGGTCGCTGAAGCGGGGATACTCCACGGTAGCCTGTCGGTGGACCGGTTTGGGCTGTTCTTTAACCTCCTGGTGGTGGTCTCGCTTGCCCTGGTCTTCCTGGCGTCCGCCGATTATGTGAAGAGCCTGCCCCGTTTGAGGGGAGAGTTCTTTGGCCTGATGCTGCTGTCGGCCAGCGGAATGATGCTGTTGGCCTCCGCCACGGAGCTGGTGGCGATTTACGTGGCCCTGGAACTGACGACCCTGCCCCTGGTGGCAATCGCCGCATTTATGCCCAACTCCAGGTCCAGCGAAGCGGGAATGAAGTTCCTCATAATCGGAGCCATCAGCTCGGCGCTGACGCTCTACGGAATGGCGCTGCTTTACGGTTTCAGCGGCAGCACTACCCTGGACGGCATCGCGCTGGCCCTGGGCGGGCCGCTGCGCGACGACGTGTCCTTTGGCAGCTACGCGGTACTGGCGGCAATCGCCGTGCTCACGGTGGGCATTGCATTCAAGCTGTCGGCCATTCCTTCCCAGATGTGGGTCCCCGACGTTTATGAGGGCGCCCCCATTCCGATGGTTGCCTTCCTTTCGGTGGCCAGCAAGGCGGTGGCATTCGCACTGCTGCTCCGGTTCCTGTACAGCGGCTTCCTGCTGTTTGATACCGACTGGGGAATGCTATTGGCGATCCTGGCCGCAATTTCAATGACCGTGGGGAACCTGGTGGCCATTGCCCAGTCCAACATCAGGCGCCTGCTGGGATACAGCACCATTGCCCACGCCGGCTACATTCTGGTGGGAGTCGCCGCGGTCACCCAGGGGACGGGCTCCGCTGACGGCGGCAACTTCGCAACCTTCGGTCCCAGCAGCGTGCTGTTCTACCTGGTGGCCTACGTGGCGGCCAATCTGACCGCCTTCTTTGCTATCCTGGCGATCCATTCGCGCATCGGGAGCGATCTGATCGAGGAATACGGGGGAGTATTCCGGCGCTTTCCCTTCCTGGCGGCAACCCTGGCGCTGGCGCTGGTAGCCCTGATCGGCGTGCCGCCGACGGGAATTTTCGTGGGAAAGATTTACCTCTTCCTGGCCGCCGTAAAGAGCGAACTGGCGTGGCTGGCGCTGATTGGGGCGGTAAACAGCGTCATATCCGCCTACTATTACGTCAGGATTATCAGGGTGATGTTCATGGCTCCCGAGTCTGAGTCCGTGGCGGCTTCAGCGCTGGGAACAGCGGCGGTGGACGCGGAGTCGAACCGCTCCATGGCTTCCTGGCCGACAATGGTGGCGCTGGCCTTGACGGCGATCTGCACGGTGCTGCTGGGAGTGGTCTTCGGCCCCGTTGTGCAAGTTGCCGAAGCCGCGGTAACGGCCCTGCCGGGAATTATCCCCCAGTAGCTGCCAGGGGCGCCAGGAGAACGAGGCAGTAAGGAAAGAGCGCCAATGTTGAGGAAGGGCGCGGAGGACTGAATGCAGTGGCGGGGACGGCCCGATGACGGACAAGGAAGTCGTAACATTTTTGACGATTTTCGGCGTCAATTGACACTAAATTTGTGCAATGCTAGACTGCCATATCCTGGCCCAGCAATACGTTTGCATCCCTCAAGGGTCGATTAACTTGCCCAACGAGATAAGAACCGTCGGCATCATTTACAACGCCCGGATTCCAGAGGCGCTGGACTTGAGCACAGCTATAGTCAACGAACTTTCCCTGGAGCAGAGCAGCTGGATTTCACCGGCGGAGAACCCGGAGGAACTGCGAGAACAGGTAACTTCGACTGACCTGGTAGTAACTGCGGGAGGCGACGGAACCATGCTGCGAGCGGTCCAGGTTACCGCTCCTCTTAATGTTCCCATGGTTGGCATCAACATGGGGCGGCTGGGTTTCATGACCGAGCTCCAGGTCCACGATGCCCTGGAGAAACTCCCGTCCTATTACAATGGCCACGCCCGGGTGGACGAGCACAATATGATCAGCGCGAGAATCGTGCGGTCCGGCAACTCGGCGCAGCCCAAGGTGGAGGGCCCGTTCCACGCGTTGAACGACGTGGTGGTTACCCGGGGTTCGGTGTCCCGGGTGGTGACTATCCGGACCACCGTGGACGGGGCGGAAGTCGCCTCGCTCAGGGCCGATGGAATCATTCTGGCAACGGCCACGGGCAGCACGGGATACAGCCTGGCAGTCGGAGGTCCCATACTTGACCCGCTGTCGGAAGACCTTATCCTGAAGCCGGTGGCGGCCCACGTGGGCATGTCGGCTTCGCTGGTGCTGCGGTCAAAGGCCAAGGTGGGCCTGCACCTGGAGGGCGCACAGGAAGCCGTTCTCAGCGTAGATGGGTACATGGAGCGACAGCTGCAACCGGGAGACCGGGTCGAGGTGGAGCAGAGCCCCTTGAAGGCGCGGTTCCTGAGAGCGCAGCCCAGCAACCACTTCTACGCTACTTTGACCAGGCGACTGGGATTCAGCATACGAGGACAATAGGCGGCCAAAGACCGGGGCGGGCCCGCGGGCCGTGTCAAATAGGAAGTCTCAAAAATTCCCTGCGCCCTTACGGGGCCAGAAGCGGTGCCAGGGAAACCCGCCGATGCGAGACCCACGGGTTTAGAGACAGTTTTCAAGAGAAACAACTTAAGCGAAACGGAAGTACCCCATGGAACGGGACCTGACTGAAACCACTATCGAAAGCGCCACCCACTATGAGGGCACGATCCTGCGGCTGCGCAAGGACCAGGTACGAATGCCCAACGGTCGCTTAACCGTGCGGGAGGTTGTGGAGCATTCAGATTCCGTGTGCATGGTGCCCATTGACAGCGAGGGAAACGTCCTGCTGGTCCGCCAGTATCGCAAGCCGACGGAATCGGCCCTGCTGGAGGTGCCTGCCGGCGGAATCGAGGAGGGTGAATCTCCGGAGGAAGCGGCCATGAGGGAGCTACAGGAAGAGGTCTCCCACATCGCCGAATCCCTGCGGCCCCTGGCTGGCTTCTGGCTGGCGCCCGGGTGGTGCGACGAGTACATGTACGTTTTTCTGGCCACGGGGCTGAGACCGTCAGAGTTGGAGCAGGACTACGACGAAATGGTGGAAACCCGGCGGGTACCCCTGTATGACACCCTGGAGCTGATCGAAAAAGGGGAAATACAGGACGCCAAGAGCATTGCCTCGTTATTGCAGGCGATGCGGGTTGTTGGCTCAACCGGTTCTGTGGATAATTAGGCGAGACACCCGGCGGGGGCCAAGCAGACCACCGCCAATTAGGAGTAAACGGTAGGAATATGCTTGAGCATGATGTCCTGGTAATTGGGGCCGGACTGGCGGGAATGAGAGCTGCCATCGCCGCCAGCGCAAACGGCGCCAACACTGCCATAATCAGCAAGGTTCATCCGGTACGCAGCCATTCCAACGCGGCCCAGGGCGGAATCAACGCGGCGTTGCTGGACCGGGGCGACGACTGGGAGGATCACGCCTACGACACCATCAAGGGCAGCGATTTCCTGGGTGACCAGGACGCCATCGAGATAATGTGCCGGTCTGCAGGCAGCGCCCTGATAGATATGGAACACATGGGGGTCACCTTCAACCGGGACGACGAGGGAAAGCTGGGCACCAGGGCCTTCGGAGGCCAGCGGCGGGCCCGCACTTTCTTCGTTGGCGACTTTACGGGACAGGCGCTACTCCACGTTATGTTCGAGCAGTTGATCAAGTCCCAGGTACGCAGCTACGAAGAATGGTTCGTCACCTCCCTGATTATCGAGGACGGACAGGTGGGCGGAGTAATGGCTCTGGAGATCCGGACGGGCCAACTTCATGCCATTCGCGCCAAGACTATCATCTTCTGCACCGGCGGTTGCGGCCGCATTTTTGAACCTTCGACCAACGCTTTGATCGTTACCGGCGACGGCATGGCCCTGGCCTATAACGCGGGGGCGGGCCTGATGGACATGGAGATGGTCCAATACCATCCCACCACGCTGGCCGGGAGTGGCGTGCTGCTGTCGGAGGCGGCCCGGGGCGAGGGCGCGTACCTGAGGGACAAGAACGGCAATCGCTTTATGGAGAAGTACGCTCCCAATATGATGGAGCTGGCTTCCCGCGACGTGGTGTCCCGCGCCGAGCAGACGGAAATAAATGCCGGCAACGGGGTAAACGGGTGCGTCTTCCTGGACTGCACCCACCTGGGCGAAGCGTTGATTATGGAGAAGCTTAGCCAGATCCGGGAGATTGGCATTGACCTGGCCGGGGTGGATATGATCAAGGAGCCGGTGCCCATCCGGCCCGGCATGCACTACATCATGGGCGGAATCAAGACCGATATCGACGGCCAGACCAGCATACCCGGGGTTTACGCGGCCGGAGAATGCGCCAACGTCAGCGTGCACGGCGGCAACCGCCTGGGGGCCAATTCCCTGCTGGACACCATCGTTTTCGGTGAGCGGTCCGGAAACCACGCCGCCGAAGCCTGCCGAAGCCTGCCCTTTGTTGACTTCAACGAAGATGAGGTGGTCGCCAGGGAAGAACGCCGCATCAGCGAAATGCTGGAACGGCCGGATAACGGCGACCGGTGGGGCGCCATCCGGCAGGCCATGGGCGAGTCCATGGTGCGCAACGTGGCGGTGTTCCGGGACGAGCAAAGCATCAGCGAGGCTGTCCGCGACTTCTCGGCTTTGCGGGACCGCTACGCCACCGTTCCGGTGGAGAACAAGAACCGGATTTTCAACACCGACCTGATTTTCGCCCTGGAACTGGGGTACATGCTGGACGTGGCCGATACCATCGCCTACAGCGCCCTGGAGCGCAGGGAGAGCCGTGGAGCCAATGCCCGAACCGACTTTCCGGAGCGGGACGACGAAAACTGGCTGAAGCACATTGTTGCCAGGAAGGGCGAGGTGGGACCTGAGCTGTCTTATCTGCCCGTCACCATTACCAAGTGGCAGCCCGAGGAGAGGAAGTATTAGCCAATGGACGTTACTATCAAAATACGACGTTACGACCCGGAAGCGGAGCAGCCCGGCAGTTATTGGGAGGAGTTTGCCGTTTCCGTGCCGGACAACGCGACGGTGCTGGACGCGCTGATCAAAATCCGGGAGGAAATGGACGGGACACTCACGCTTCGCTGCTCGTGCCGGAGCGCCATATGTGGTTCCTGCGCCATGCGGATCAACGGCCACGCAGGCCTGGCCTGCAAGACGGCGCTGGCGCTGGTAGTTGACGAAAACAACGCCATCACCGTGGAACCTGCCGGGGTGATGCGGGTTATCAAGGACCTGGCGGTGGACTTCGAGCTGTTCTGGGACAAGATCCGCGCCGTCGAACCTTACCTGCAGCCGGCGGGGGCAGAGCCCGAAGGCGAATACATAGCCTCCAACGAGTCCATGCTGCACCTGTCGGGCGTTACTGCCTGCATTATGTGCGGCGCGTGCGTTTCGGACTGCACGGTGCTGGAGGTTGACCCCACCTTTTTGGGTCCGGCCGCTCTGGCCAAGGCCTACCGCTTTACGGCCGACCCGAGGGATGGCAATCGGGAGGGAGTTTCCCGCGAACGGCTGCGCAACCTCAGCGAAGCCACGGGCATGTGGGACTGCACACGCTGCAACGAGTGCGTACAGGCCTGCCCCAAGGGCGTGGCTCCCATGGACCGCATTATGGCGTTGCGAGAGCAGGCGGTTGAAGCGGGGTTCACCAACAACAACGGGGCTCGCCACACCAATGCCTTTACCGAGTCGGTGGGCCACAGCGGACGGCTGGACGAGCTCCGGCTCCCCATCAAGTCGGTGGGCGGCGTAACGAACATAGGAGCCATGCTCAGCTACGCCCCGGTGGGCTGGCGCGCGCTCACTCACGGAAAGATGCCGCCAATCCGCCACAAGAACGTGGAAAACGTGGAAAACGTGCGCCGCCTGTTCCGCAAGCTGGACCCTGAACTGGCCGGCCCCCAGATCGGCAGGAACTCACCCTTCGGCTAGAAAATCCTTAAGGAACGACTTTTTTGCTGGCGCGCCGTATGCCAGGCGCGCCATACCAGGAGGAACCACACCGTGAAGTACGCCTTCTTTCCCGGCTGCGTCTCCCAGGGAGCTGCGCCGGAACTTTATCCAGCAGCAAAGCTGATTTGCGAACGCATCGGTATCGAGCTTGAAGAGATACCAGGGTGGACCTGCACCGGCGCCGGAGTTATGCAGGAAAAGAACCTGCTTTTCGCAGATACGCTTAACGCCCGGAATTTTGCCAAGGCAGAGCAGATGGGACTGCCCATTCTGACCATATGCAGCACGTGTCAGGGCGTAATGAGCCAGGCCAACAAGCGGATGACCAGGGACCCGGAGTACCTGGCTGAAATCAACCACCACCTGGCGGATGAAGGGCTTGAATACAAGGGCACGGCCGAGCCCAAGCACCTGCTGTGGATTCTGATTGAAGACATAGGCCTGGACAAGGTAACCGAACTGGTTACCCGCCCGCTGGCCGGCATTCGAATGGCGCCATTCTATGGTTGCTACATTGTCCGCCCCACCGAGGCCCTGGATATAGAGGAACACCCGGAGCGGCAGACATCCCTGGAAACGCTCATCGAGACCCTGGGCGCGACGGTGGTTGACTTTGAGGGAAAGACCCGCTGCTGTGGTTTTCCCATCCTTACCATTAACGAGAAGAACTCGATGGCCATGGTGGGCAAGCACACTTCAGAGGCCAAGGACCTGGGCGCCGACGCCATGATTACCCCCTGTCCCCTGTGTCACCTCAACCTGGACGGTTACCAGCCCAAGGCGGCGGCCCAGTTGAAGCGCAAGGTGGACCTTCCCATACTTCACATGCCGCAAGCCATTGGACTGGCCATGGGGATTGACCCCAAGGACCTGGGGTTGCAGAAGCACATCATGAACACCCAGCCCCTTACCGTAAAGCTGGGAGCCCGCATCTAATCGCTGAAGGAAAACGGTCCAGGAAAGGACTTTGAGACAAGCAAGGACGGCGCCCGGTTGGCGTCGTCCTTTTGTTGTGACACCTGACAACAGTTTATGAGCAACCGGGGAGAGTGAATTGTGAATGCCAGGGAAGATGCCTTACCCCATGTTCCGGAAGACTGGACGCGGGCGCTGGCCATAGTTGCCCACCCGGACGATCTCGAGTACGGCGGCGCCAGCGCCGTAGCCAAGTGGACATCGCAGGGCAAGGAGGTGGCTTATGTGATGGTTTCCAGCGGCGAGGCAGGAATTGACAGCATGGAGCCCTCGGAGGTGGGCCCCCTGCGCGCCACGGAGGAAGTAAACGCCGCCGCGGTTGTGGCGGTAAGCGAGGTTTCATTCCTGAACTACAGGGACGGGACCATCGAGTATGGCCTGCCCTTGCGGAAAGACCTGAGCCGGGCCATTCGGCAATACCGACCGGATATCCTGGTAACCCTGAGCTACCACTTGCAGTTCTCCTCGGGGCACCTGAACATGGCCGACCACCGCAGCGTGGGGCTGGCGGTACTGGATGCCGCCCGGGACGCGGGCAACCGCTGGATTTTTCCTGAATTGGTGGCGGAAGGATGGGCACCCTGGAATGATGTCCGCTTTGTGGTAGTGCTAGGGGTGGATGAGACCACGGCAGGGCATGGAATAGACGTTACGGGCTACTGGGAGAGGGGCATGGACTCCCTCCGTCAGCACCGGGCATACCTGGAAAACCTGGGCCCGGCCGGCGCCAGGACCTTTGATTTCCTGACTGCCCACGCCCGCCAGTCGGGGAAGAAGATGGCGTGTGAGCATGCGCTAATGGCAGAGCTGGTCTTGATTAACGAACCGTGGGGGTAGCGGGGATTGGCCGGGCATGCCCTTCAGCACTCCGGGGTGATACCAGGAGACCCGGGATGGCTCGGAAGGAATCGGGGCAGCCCTCATCGTTGTGGCTGCCCCGTCGGAACTCTCCGGCAGGCAGGCTGTCTGTCAGCGGGTCCGGCAATCAGGCCAGGGTGGGAGCTATTTCCCTCACGGCGTCCAGGGTACGCTCCACGTCTTCGTCGGTGTGGACGAGGGATGGATAGTACTTCTGGGGCCAGCCCTTGAGAATGCCCCGCTCCAACAGCCCCTGGTTGAGCCGGGACATCAGGCTGCCGTCGGCCGCCAGGCCATCCCGGTAGTTGTTTACCGGCGAGTCCGTGAAATATATGTCGAAAATCGGAGGCTCACCGGCGCTGTGCGCGGACAACCCGTTTTCCGCACAAATCTCCAGCAATCCGTCCCTCAGTTTCCTGCCGGTGCCCCAAAGACGTTCGTAGGCCCCTTCCTTGCGGAGTTCCGCCAGGGTGGCGAGCCCGGCGGCGCAGGCAATGGGGTTGCCGTTCAGGGTGCCAATCTGGTTGACGTAGTCGTCAGAGTCCACCAGAGCCTGGTCATATACCGACATTATGTCTTCCCGGCCCAGGACCGCAGCCAGTGGGTAGCCGCCCCCCATGATCTTTCCCATGGAAGTGAGGTCGGGGGTGACCCCGTAAAGGACCTGGGCGCCCCCATAGGCCAGCCGGTAGCCCGTGACTACCTCATCGAAAATCAGGGGAATGTCGTACCGCGCTGTCAGGTCTCTCAGACCCTGCAGGAAACCAGGCCTGGGGGCGATTATTCGCTGCACCGGTTCCACGATTACCGCCGCCAGCTCATCGTGATGAGCATCAATAATGGAAGAGGTGGTTTCAAGGTCGTTGAAGGGCGCGACCAGCATCAGGTCTTGAATGGCTTTGGGAATGCCGCCGCTGTTGGGAACCGCCACGGGAAACTCTTCAGCCGATGAGGGCGTGACGCTCATCAAAGCGTAGTCGCTGGTGCCGTGGAAGCCGCCTTCGAACTTGAGGATTTTGTCGCGCCTGCGGTAGGCCCTGGCGGCTCTCATGCACTGGAAACAGGCGTCGGTGCCGCTGGTTGTGAACCTGACCTTGTCGGCGCAGGGCACGGAGTTGACCAGCTCTTCCGCCAGAAGAACGGCCTTCTCGTTGGTGGTGAAGAAAGTGCTGCCCTGACCCACCGCCTCCGTCACTGCCTCCACAACCGCGGGATGGGCGTGGCCCAGAACCATGGGCCCGGATCCCATGAGCCAGTCCACGTATTGGTTGCCGCTCACATCCCAGATGTGGCTTCCCCTACCCTCCCGGGCCAGGAAGTTTACCGAATCGGGAAAATTGGTGTTGCCCGAACCGCCTCCGGGCAAATAACGGGCCGCTTTTTCCAGGAGTTCCCTTTCCCGTGAACTTCGATCCGCCACTATTGCACTATCTCCAGTAAATTTATTTAGCCTCGTATATCCATTTTACAATAACTGAAGTCATTCGTATCCAATAAAAGCGAAACGGCTTCGGGCAGAAATTGTCCGAAGCCGTTTCAAATCAAGCAAGCGCCGGTCTGCCCTCTGCTTCTTCCCTGCTACGATGGGCGGGGAAGCTTCAAACCGGGCCGGACTGGCATCCATTGCATGGGAATGGACTTAGGCGCTCTCTGACTTGGAGTTGCGCATGACATCAATCAACTCCTGAACGCTGGCCGCCGATGACTCCAGGGCCTTCTGTTCATCGTCCGTCAGCTTGATTTCGATTACCTGCTCCATGCCGCCGGCGCCGACCTTGACGGGGACCCCCACGCAGAGTCCATTGATGCCAAATTCGCCCTCCAGGTAAGCGCACCCGGGGAGAATCCGCTTCTTGTCCAGCAGGATGGCTTCGACCATCTGGGTGATGGAGGCGGAGGGAGCGTAGTAGGCGCTGCCAGCCTTGAGCAGGGCCACGATTTCACCGCCTCCCTGGCGTGTCCGGTCCACCAGGGCGTCCACTCGGTCGGCAGACATCAACTCGCTGATGGGAATTCCGCCCACGGTTGTGTAGCGGACCAGGGGCACCATGTCATCGCCGTGGCCCCCGAGCACGTAGGCCTGGACGTCCTCAACGGAAACGTCGAGTTCCTGGGCGATAAAGGTACGGAAACGGGCGGTGTCCAGAACGCCGGCCATGCCGAAGACGCGATTGCGGGGAAAGCCGCTGGATTCCAGGATGTTCTGGCACATGGCGTCCAGGGGGTTGGTGACCGCCAGAATGATGCAGTTGGGTGAGTATTTGACCACCTGCTCGGTTACTGCCGTGGTGATGTTCATGTTGGTGAGGAGGAGGTCGTCCCTGCTCATTCCCGGGCGGCGGGCGATACCCGCGGTGATGACCACTACGTCGGAGTTTGCCGTGGCCTCGTAGTCATTGCTGCCCGTAACCATGGCATCGGAACCGATGACGGGCCCCGATTCCAGCATGTCGAGGGCCTTGCCCTGGGGCAAGTCCTCAACAACGTCAACCAACACGGTGTCGGCATAACCCAACTGGTGAATCCTCTGAACGGTAGTGGCGCCAACGTTCCCGGCTCCGACTACAGTCACTTTGCTTCTCATCTGGCTAGTACTCCTATGCTTGATTCATCGGTATCAGAATTGCCTGCAATTCCCTCAAAGTGAGGATGCCAGCAGGCTAGATGGCATCCAGGATGGCGTTCAGGGTTGCGCTGGGGCGCATGGCTTCAGCTGCCTTCCCGCTGTCTGGGCGGTAATAGCCGCCGATATCAGTGGCCTGGCCCTGGGCGTCCACCAACTCCTGGACGATTTGCTCCTCGTTCTCGGCCAGCTGCCTGGCCACTTCGGTGAAACGGGTCTTCAGCTCAGGGTCCTTGTCCTGGCTGGCCAACGCCTGGGCCCAGTAAAGGGCCAGGTAGAAGTGGCTGCCCCGGGTGTCCAGCTCGTTGACCCGGCGAGAGGGGGAGCGGTTGTTATCGAGGTGCTGGCCAATTCCCTGGTCAAGGGTTTCCGCCAGCAGCCTGGCACGGTCGTTGCCATAAACTTCGCCGCAATGCTCGAAGGATGCGACCATGGCGCAGAATTCTCCGAGGGAGTCCCAACGGAGGTGGCCTTCTTCCAGGAACTGCTGGACGTGCCTGGGAGCGGAGCCGCCGGCGCCGGTCTCGAAGAGTCCACCGCCGTTCAGGAGAGGGACGACCGAGAGCATCTTGGCGCTGGTACCCAGTTCCAGGATGGGGAAAAGGTCGGTCAGGTAGTCCCGCAGGACGTTGCCGGTAACGGCAATTGTGTCCTGTCCGGCGCGGCCCCGGGCCAGGGTAGCCTTGATGGCCTCCACCGGGGGCAACGTGCTGATGTCCAGGCCGGTCGTGTCGTGGTTGGGCAGATACTGGTTCACTTTCTTGATCAGTTCTGCGTCGTGGCCGCGGTTGGGGTCCAGCCAGAAGATGGCCGCCTGCCCCGTAAGCCGGGACCTGGTTACTCCCAACCTGACCCAGTCCTGGATGGGAGCGTCCTTGGTCTGGCACATCCGGAAGATGTCCCCTTCCTCTACGCTCTGGTCCAGCAGGACATTGCCGGAGTCGTCAACTACCCGAATCCTTCCGTTGCCCGGGGCCTCGAAGGTCTTGTCGTGAGAGCCGTATTCCTCGGCGGCCTGGGCCATCAGTCCCACATTGGCCACGCTGCCGATGGTTGCCGGGTCCAGGGCGCCGTTCTGCTGGCAATCCTCAACGGTCGCCTGGTAAATGGTGGCGTAGGACCGGTCCGGGATGAGAGCGATGGTGTCGTGCAGCTCATTGTCCGGGCCCCAACTGCGCCCGCCGTCCCGGATGATGACGGGCATGGAGGCGTCAATGATGGTGTCGCTGGAAACGTGCAGGTTGGTGATGCCCCGGGAGGAGTTGACCATGGAGAGGCCCGGCCTGCTGTCGTAAACCGCCTGGATATCGGCCTCGATTTCGGACCGCTTGGCCTCGGGCAGGTCCTGGATCTTGGTGAGAAGTTCGGCGACGCCGTTGTCCGGGTCAACCGCAACCTGGGCCAGCGCATCGGCGTGCTTGTCAAATACGTCCTGGAAGAACACCGACACGAAATGTCCAAAGATGATGGGGTCGGATACCCGCATCATGGTGGTCTTGACGTGAAGGGAGATCAGGATGTCTTCGGCCTTGGCCTTGGCCAGCTCCTGGTCATAGAACTGGCGAAGAGCCCGCACGTTCATCACGGCGCAGTCAACGATTTCTCCGGCCTGGAGGGGGATTCCGGACTTGAGGGCGGTGGCGGCGCCATCTTCGCCCACGAATTCAATGGTGGCTGACCCGGCGCTTGTGGTGGTAACAGCCTGCTCGCTGGCGAAGAAATCGCCGCTGTCCATGTGCCCCACGCGGGTCTTCGAGTCCCCGGGCCAATCCTGCATCATGCGGTGGGGATTGCGCTTGCCATGCTCCTTTACCGCAGTGGAGGAGCGACGGTCGGAATTCCCTTCACGGATGACCGGATTGACCGCGCTGCCCAGGACACGGGAGTAGCGCACCTGGACTTCACGTTCCTCGTCGTTGGCTGGCTGGTCGGGGTAGTCGGGAACGTCGTAGCCCTTGCCCTGCAACTCGGCTATGGCCGCCTTCAACTGGGGAATGGACGCGCTGATGTTGGGAAGCTTGACCAGGTTGGCAGAGGGCTCCAGGCACAACTCGCCGCACATACGCAGGTAGTCGGGAATCCGCTGTTCTTCGGTCAGTTTCTCCGGAAAGTTGGCAATAATGCGCCCCGACAGGGATATATCCCACGTTTCCAGTTCGATGCCTGATCCCTTGGTGAAGGCCTGGAGGATGGGGAGCAACGAGTGGGTTGCAAGGTAGGGGGCTTCGTCTGTTTCCGTGTAAATTATTTTGGCGGTTTCTGGCATGCTGATCTCCTGCCTGATTGAGTTTCACCGGCCGGCGCCTGTTGCCTGCGCTAGTCAGGATATTCGACCCGGCCCAGGGCTGTCCTCTGGTTTACTTATAACTGACACTCAGGGTAATTCGACTCTTGCTTTGCGGATGCCTGTGTTCTTTCCTGCGTCAACCAGGCCAAGAAGTTGGGCCATCGAATACCGCGGGTTACCGGTCATCCCAAATCCGCAAGGCAAAAGGCTACCCGTCTCCCATTGGAGAAGGCTGGCCCATTATACAATGAATGCCACCTACCCGGTAGCCCTGAATCCCTGCACAGGAGGCGGCGCTGGCTTTGGCTCACAAATGCCTGGCCAAGGGGACATTGCCTGTGGACTTGAAGGGGAAATCCGAGCAGTCAACTCCCGGGCTGGGAGGGTAGCGTTTCCTTCCAGGCAAAAGCAAACAGGCAGGACGGTCAGAATACAACCAGGGCGAGCTTGAAACCTGCCCCTGCCCGCTATAACCCCCTGATTCGCAGCGTTGTCGGATGAAAGTGTGGGGGCAAAGCTGAATCAACCCTCGAAGAGGAGAATCACTTTCCCGCAAACCCCTACAGGTTGTATGATAAAAGCAGTTAGTTGAGCGCAGCGAAAGACCGCCCGTGGCGGGGCCGGGAACGGCGGCCGAAACACCTGGCGTCAAAGGCTGCGAGAGAAGCGGAATTGAGAAATCTGGGCAATCTCCTGGTCCACCTGTTCAGCCGCCAGGGGAAGATGGAACGAATCTTTCCCTCGTCGGTCCATGACCGCTGCCTGTTTTGCGAGGAGGAAATTCGGGACTCTTCCTCTTACCAGGGGTACCGGGTGTGCCCCTTTTGCCGGTTCCACTATTCTCTGTCGGCGCGCCAGCGGATACAGCTGCTGGCCGACAGGAAGAGCTTCAAGGAGACCCACAAGTACCTGAATTCGGTTGCTCCCATAACGTTTTCGCAGCGGGGTTCATATCGTAACCTGGTCAGCAAAGACCAGAACCGCACCGGGCTTACCGAGGCCACGGTAACCGGCGTCTGCCGCATTGATGGCGTTCGGGCCATGCTGGTGGTCCTGGACTTCGGGTTTATGGGCGGCAGCATGGGCAGCGTCGTGGGGGAGAAGATCGCCCTGGGCCTGGAAGAGGCGGCCCGCCAGGAGCTTCCGCTGGTGGCGGTGGTGACGGGAGGCGGGGCCCGCATCCAGGAAGGCGTGCTGTCCCTGATGCAGATGGCAAAGACGGTGACGGCCGCCAACCGCTTCAAGGAGAAGGGACTTCCATTCATCGTGGCGCTCGCCAACCCGTCCACCGGGCAAGCCTACGCCAGCTTCGCCAATCTGGCTGACGTGATCCTGGCGGAACCGGGTTCCCTGATTGGCCTTTCCCCCCTGCGGGCGCTGCGCGAGTTGTCCACGGCCCCGCTGCCCCAGGACGCCCATACTGCCGAGTCTCACCTGGAACACGGACTGCTGGACAGCGTGGTGGACCGGGAATCTCTTAAATCGCGGCTCGCCACTTTGCTGAGGTTGTTGAACGGTCAAAGGCTGGGCAAGGGTGAATTCAAGAATCCTCCCCGCAGTCGAGTACCGCTGGCCCCGGACCCGGAAATCTGGGACGCCGTCGCCGCCACCCGCCATGGCGAGCGCCCCTCGGCGGCGTTTTACATACGGAATTTTCTGGACCAGTTCTTCGAGGTTCATGGAGACAGGCTTAGCGGAGACGACCGGTCGGTGATAACCGGAGTTGGCTACCTGTACGACCGGCCGGTAGCCGTAGTAGGGCAACAGCGACCCTATTCGGTTGACGGGGCCAAGTACCACGTGAACCCCAGTGGACTCAGGAAGGCCCAGCGCCTGATTGGGCTGGCCGACCGCTTTGGCCTGCCGGTAATCACCCTGATTGATACCCAGGGCGCGGACCCGGGCCTGGAGGCCGAAGAGCACGGGATGGGCAATGCCATCGCCACCACGCTGTCAATGCTGATGGATGCCAGGGTCCCTGTGGTTGCCGCCATAGTTGGGGAGGGGGGCAACGAGGGCGCACTGGCCCTGGGCATTTCGGACCGAACCGTGATGCAGCAGTATGCGGTATTCTCGCCGATAACGCTCAATCGGGCTCCCGGGGGGCCGTATCGCGACCCTGAAATTGACCGGGAAGCCGCCGAAGCGTTGATGCTTACGGCGCGAGACTGCCTGGAACTCGGCATTATCGATGCCATTGTTCCGGAACCCCTTGAAGGTTCACAGAGCAACCCCAGGGAAGGATCGGCGATATTGAAGGCGGAGATTTACCGGCAACTGCGGGATGCGGCCAAGGTTTCTCGGAACAAGCTGCTGGCGGAGCGGTACAAGAGATTCCGGCAAATGGGTGAGACCAGCGCCTATTCCCAGGAAGCCATGGACCGGGAGGTGGAGCTTCTGCTGCGGATAACCTCCGGTACGCGGCGGCCGGCCACCGCCCAGCCGCCCAGAAAAAGGAAGGCTCCGGAGAAAGCCCCCGAAGCCCCGGTTCTGCCGATGGAAGTGGACTGACGGCAGTCCGCTTTCCAGTATTCAAGCTCCTTAATGCAGGCTCAGGCGGGGTCCCGTCCCAGCGCCTTGAGGCTGTCCTTCATACTCCCCACCAGGTTGGCATACTCCTCGCTTACCTCTGAGTCCAGCAGCGCGGTGGGACCACGACTGTCGCGATAAGCGGAGCGGAGTTCAAGGGAGCCCAGGTAAGGAGCATCGATTTCCCTGGCGAGGTCCTCCCCGGCGCCGCGGCCGAAAATCTCGCCGGTGTAGTTTTCCACTATTCCGATGACGTTAAGGTTCAGCTTGCGGATCATGTTGATGCAACGCTTGGCGTCGATGTTGGCCAATTCCTGGGGAGTGCTGACCACCACGAAGCCATCCATGGGAAGGGTCTGCATTACCGTCAAGGGAGAGTCGGAGGTACCCGGCGGCATGTCCACCACCAGGTAGTCCAGTTCGCCCCACTCGGTGGACTGGAGGAACTGGTTGATGGCATTGTGAATCATGGGCCCGCGCCAGATGATGGCCTCGTCTTCCTTTTCCTGGAAGAAGGACATGGAAATCACCTTAACCCCCCATTTTTCAGCGGGAATTATCTGGCCGTTGACGTAGTCGGCCTTGTCGGTGAGCCCCAGGACCTTGGTAACATTGGGGCAGTCAATATCCACGTCCAGGAGACCTACCTTGTTGCCGTCCTGGGCCAGGGTGGCGGCAAGATTAACGGCAACGGTGGTCTTGCCCACGCCACCCTTGCCGCTGTAAACGCCAATCTTGGTCTGGATAGTAGAAAGGTTCTCGGTTATTTGCCGTCTCTGCTGCCAGCTACGCTTTATCTGCTCTAGCCGGGCATTTTCCTGGGGCGTGGACATATTTCCTCTCAGTGTCGTCCGCCATAGACTTGGGAGTTAAGTCGGGAACGCTGGTGCCGAAGCTGGACTAGATGCCCAGCATCATGCGGGCTTCTTCGCTGATCATTTCCGGCGACCAGGGTGGATCAAAGGTAAGTTCGATCTCAACCTCTTCGACCCCGTCCAGGTCCTGGATGGCCCATTCGGCCTGCTGGGCTATGTGGGGGCCCATCCCGCAGCCAGGAAAGGTGAGAGTCATCTGGACAAAGACGTTGTTCTGGTCATTCACCTGGACATCGTAAATCAGGCCCAGGTCCACTACGTTAACCGGAATTTCCGGGTCATAAACGGTCTTGAGAGCCTGGTAAACCTCTTCGCTGCTTACGTCGGCGGGCATAGCGCCTCCTTATTCCTCAGGGCTGAATTCAGTATATGGAACCTGCCCCGCCCGGTCAACGATATTCGTACCGGGCCGGCAGGAAAACTTCTGGGGTCGGGCGTTATTCTTGGCAGAACCTGCCACTGAGCCTAAACCCATGCCGGCGAAAGAAACATCGGTGTTTAAGCGCCTGCTCGCCGACGGCCGTTCTCCGGATTCCTTATGGAATCAACAACAGCTTTCCGGTGGTGGCACGCCCGGCCAGCTGGCGATGGGCTTCCGACGCCTCGGACAAGGGGAATACATGCTCAACCCGCAGCTTGAGCTCCCCTGTCTGCACCCAGCCCAGCACGTCGCCGGCCCGCTGGCGCAACTCATCGGCGGTGGCCGTGTAATCGCCCAGCCCGGGCCTGGTCAGGAACAGTGAGCCGTTGCCAAGAACCCTGGGGTCCATGGGCGGGACGACGCCGCTGGCCTGGCCGTACAGCACCATGTAACCACGGCGGCCCAGGCAGCTGATGCTATTGTCGAAGGTGGTCTGGCCTACCGCGTCATAGACGGCCCGCAGGCCTTCGCCACCGGTAGCGTCCTTGATTACCTCGGCAAAGTCTTCCCGTGTGTAGAGGATGACGTGGTCGGCGCCGGCGCCCCGGGCCAGTTCGGCCTTCTCTTCGGTGGAAACGGTGGAAAAGACATACCCGCCCAGTTTCTTGATCATTTGAATCAGGAGCAGGCCAACGCCGCCGGCGCCGGCGTGCACCAGGACCTTGTCCCCCGCCTGAACGGGGAAAGTGGAGTGGCAGAGGTAGTGGGCGGTCATGCCCTGCAGCATGGCCGCGGCGCCTTCCCTGGCCCCCAGTCCCTCGGGCATTTTCACCAGCCGGGAAGCCGCCACCACGGCCTGCTCGGCATAGGAGCCCTGGCTGCTGCTGTAGGCTACAACGTCTCCTTCTTTCAGGTCGGAAACGGCAGACCCGACCGCCCTGACCACTCCGGCACCCTCCACGCCAATGGTCCGGGGCAGCGGCGGACCCGGGTTGATTCCGGCCCTGCTGTAAATGTCCGTAAAGTTGACGCCCACCGCCTGAATTTCCACCAGGGCATCGGCGTCGCCGGGCGACAGGTCCGGTACTTCCCGGTACTGCATCACCTCCGGCCCGCCAAATTCGTCTATCTGTACTGCCTTCATTTCATGTCCTCACAAGTTGCGATTCCCGGCCCATCCGGGCGAGGCAACCGTAGTATACAACGGCGGGGCAAATGCATCCCCGTTTTGGGAGACCGGGGCCCCGCCATAAGAAATTTAATTGCCAGCATTTCCATTAGCTGATACCATATTGGGTGCCAGAACTGTGAAAGCATTTCCAGGCGTTGCGCTATTTGCGCCGAAAGGAATTTAGAGCCTTGAGAAGAGTTCTGCATCCTGGGCGACCCGGTTGGCGCAAATCAATGGATATGCAGCAGACCGACTACCGCGCCACTTGCTACAGCCCGACCCGGCGGTCCTCGGGTATCGCTTCAGAAACCACTCTTCAGCGGGCCACTCTTTCCACCTTCCCCTCGAAAGCAATTCATTCGGAAACTGTTGCGGATAACAGTGTGCCTCGGTCACCATTTTTCCTGGCGCAGGGAACACTCGTTCACGGCGCGAGGCTTCCCTTTCGATAGGACAATTTGGATGGCGTGGCTGTGTCCGCACTAGTTTTCAGGAGGTAATTATCTTGGTAACGCCCAATAACAGTTCCACCGAAACAGCCACTGCTTCGGTTTCCACCCCCGAACGGGTGATACCCGACAACTTGCACGACGCTCTTGGACTGTTCGTTATTGAAAAGAAAAACGTAAAGAACTCCAAGAAGTCGATGGATGGGCACCAGGAAATTATCCGCTTCATAGACTGGTACGGCCGGGACCGCAAGGTTAACGACCTGTCTCCCAGCCTGGTTGAAGAATACGCGCGGGAGTTTTCCCAGCGGGGAGCCGAGGCCCAGAAACGCCTGACCCCGGTCAAAGAATTCCTGGTTTTTCTCAAGAAACAGGATTGGACCGAAGTAAACCTCTCAGTCCACCTGCGGGCCAGCCGGGCCCGGCGAACAGGTACCGGTAAGCAGGGCATCGCCGCCAACGGCCAGGCAAGCGGCCCCCGGCTGAGCGAGGAAGGCTACCAGCGGCTGGTAGAGGAGTTGGAAAAATACAAGGTGGAAAAGGTCAGGGCGGACCAGGAAGTAAAGGAAGCCATGGCAGGCAAGGACTTCCGGGAGAACGCGCCCCTGGATGCTGCCAAGGAACGCCAGGGATTCGTGGTGGCCAAGATTCGGGAGCTGGAATCCGAGGTGGCGAGCGCCCAGATTCTTTCGGGTGAAGCCGAAGCCAATTCGGGCAAGCGGGCAGTGGTTGGCAGCAGCATAACCATCAAGGACGTGGCGTCCGGAAGGGTAATCAACTACACCCTGGTGGACAAGCGGGAAGCCGACGTAGCATCGGGAAAGATTTCTACGGTCTCGCCGGTAGGCCAGGCCCTCCTGGACAAGGCCGTGGGTGACACCGTTGAGATTACCGTCCCCAAGGGAACCCTCAGCTACCTGATTGAGAAAATCGGGGCCTAGCAGATTCGCCCGGCACAGGGCAAACACCAGGCAAGGCCAAAAATCAGAGGAAACCAATCGAGGGGTGAGTCGGAACTCACCCCTCGTTCTTTTTCGTCCGTCAGCCCTTTTTCGTCCGTCGGAAAGGGAGGACCCGATTCAGACCCCTGTAGAGCTAACCAAGCCCGGAAAGTTCTTCTAGGATTTTTTCGGGCTCGGGCAGGGTTCCCGGCGCGTAGGTCTGCCGGAATCGGACGACGCCGTCCTTGTCAACGATGATAACCGCGCGGGTTCCCGCACCCCTTTCCTCGTTCCACAGGCCGTAAGCCGTGGTAACTTCCCCCTTGGGATGCCAGTCGGAGAGCTCGGGGTAGGGCAGCCCACCCATGGCCGTGCTCCACGCACGGTGGGCAGCTATGTGATCGCAGCTGATACCCAGAACCTGGGCATTCGCCTCCTGGAAACGGTCGTAAAATGACCGGAAGGAGGTGGCCTGCGTAGTTCAACCAGATGTGAAGTCAAAGACGTGGAAAGAGAGAATGACGCTCTTTTCCCCTTTGAACTGGCTCAACGTAAAGTCGCCCTCGCTGACGGAAGGCAGCTTGAAGTCCGGCGCAACTTCGCCAATTTCTGCTGGCATTTTTCACCTCTGTCTTGTGGTATGGCGTGGTCTCAAAGTGGAAACCAACCCGATTATACTCTATGCAAACCTTGCAGTGGAATGTCCACCAGGCAAGCAGCTGTTCAGGGTTGATGTGCCACGGTGGACCGGCGGGAGTAACTCCGGCGTCGGCCGGAATCCGCCAGGGATTGCGGCGCAAACGAGTCAAGGGGAGCAAGGGCTCCCGGAAACGGGCTTTCGCCGAAATGACAGGGGAGACCTGGAGGGAAATACCGCCGACATCGTACTCCGGTCATTCACTCCGGTCGCTACCCATTGGGGCCACTACGTGCCATAATGCAGTCCAAACCCAAGCGAGACCGTCAGCCCAGGAGGGAAGCATGGAAGTTTATGAGGCCATTCGGACCCGTCGCACAGTGCGCCAGTATAAGCCTGACCCGGTCCCCGAATCGGTAATAATGAAGATTCTGCGCGCCGGGCGGTGGTCGCCCAGTTCCAGCAATTCGCAGCCCTGGCACTTCGTGGTGGTCACCGATCCGGATACCATCGCCAGGCTGGCGGAAGTGGCCACCCAGGGGCCGTTCATTGCCGACGCGCCCCTGGTCATAGCCATCGTGATGATCCCGGATGCGCCCAGGCCGCAGCTGGACGCCGGCCGAGCCTTGCAGCAAATGGAACTGGTGGCGTGGGAGGAGGGACTGGGCACCTGCTTTGTCGGTGTCCGCATTGAAGAACAGCAGGTGGGTGTAAAGGAGATTCTGGGCATACCAGAGGACCACCACCTGATTACGTTGATGCCCTACGGATACCGGACGGGCCTCCCCTCAGGACGCCCCAGCGTGCCCCGCAAGCCTATGTCCGAAATCGCCCACCGCAACCGTTTCGGCACGCCTTACGAGGCGGCCTGAGGGTTGTTCCCAAGGTTTTGACTGGAGGAGTGAGATGCCATACGCCAACGTGAACGGAGTGAACCTGTATTATGAAGACCACGGACCGAAGACAGGGCCAACGGTTATCCTCACGCCCGGCGGGAGGAATGACACCCATGGTCTCCGACCCATTGCGGCCCTGCTTTCCGCACAGTGCCGGGTAATCCTGCACGACCGCCGCAACTGCGGCAAGTCGGACATAGTCATCGGCGGCGAGCTTTCCGAACAACACCACTGGGGCGAAGAGATGGCTGATTTGCTGCTGCAACTGGACGCGGCCCCGGCCTATGCCGTGGGTGGCTCGGCCGGATCTCGCACCAGCCTCACTATGACGGTGCGGCGTCCGGAAGTGGTCAAGGGAGTATTTATCTGGGAAGTGAGCGGAGGGCCCAACAGCGCCGCGGCCACCTCGCCAAACTACTACGGCCAGTTTATTGATGCCGCCCGGTCGGGAGGGATGAAGGCCGTGGCGGAAACCGAATATTTTGCCCAGCGCATAGTGGACAACCCCGCCAATGAAGCGAAACTGCTGGCCATGGACCCGGCGGAGTTTATTTCGGTTATGAGCCGCTGGCAGGATTCCTACTCGCTCCCCAACCCGGTCAGTGACCTGACGGAAGATCAGTTGAAGTCCATCCGGTGCCCGGTGCTGATGTTTGAAGGCAACACGCCGGACGAGGTACACCACGTTTCCGCTGCCGAGGCGGCGCACCGGTTGATACCCAACTCGGAACTCAGGCCGTCGGCATGGACGCATGAGGAGTGGGACATTGTGGGGCAGCACGACCATACCTTCCCCGGCATAGCCGCCACCAATCGCTATCACATGAAGGCTACGTTCTATGCCGCCCAGCTGCTGGAGTTCATCGCCAGGGTAGAGGCAATGGAACCGGCGGCCGTGGCATAAAATTGCTTCCCGGCAGGGATATTCAGGCAACACGAACTGGGGCGGGATGCAATCCCGCCCCTTTCGTTTTACCCGGAGTGGCTTTAGCCGCCGCCTAGCCCTGCTCCTTTTCCTGCATTGCTTCCAGAACCGCCCCGGGGGTAATGGGGAGCTTCCGGACCCGGGCGCCCGTGGCGTGGTACACAGCGTTGGCTACCGCCGCCAGGGGAGGAATGATGGGACCTTCCCCCACCCCGCGCAGGCCAAATGGATGGCGAGGGTTGGGCACCTCGATGATTACCGCCTCGATCATGGGCAGGTCCAGCGTGGTGGGCATACGGTAGTCCAGGAAGCTGGAATTGGCCATTGTTCCGTCGGGAGTGTAGAAATACTCCTCGTTCAACGCCCAACCTATGCCCTGCACCGTGGCGCCCTGGATCTGGCCCTCCACGAAGCTGGGATGCACCGCCTGTCCGGCGTCCAGGAAAGCGGTAAACCGGACAATGTCCACTTTCCCCGTGTCCGGGTCCACCTCCACGTCCACGATGTTGCCGGCGAAGATGGGACCGACCCCGGTGGATGCGGCGGATGTAGAAGCCGTTACCGGTCCGCCGGTACGCATCAAGCGGCCGGCCAGTTCCTTGAAGGTAAAGCGGTCTTCAGTCTCGGTACAGACAAAGGAACCGTCCTGAAAGTCCACGTCCTCATCCTCTACCTCCCAGAGCAGTGCCGCCCGGTGCTTCATCTTCTCCTTGACTTCCTCAGCGGCGGCAATGGCTGCCAGGCCGGTGTCGAAGGCGGTGCGGCTGCCTCCCGTGTTGGCGGTGTAGCCCACGCTGTCCGTATCCCCCACCGAGGGAAAGACGTCCTCGGAGGCGATGCCCAGAACCTCGGCAGCCTGCATGGCAATGGCGGTACGGGTGCCGCCAATATCCACGGAGCCGGTTATGAGGTTAATGGTCCCGTTGCTGTTCACATTAATGGTTGCCGATGAGGTCTGGCCGCCCTGGGCCCGGAAGGCTACGGCCACGCCCCGACCGCGATTGGGTCCGCCCAGGGGAGCGGAGTAGTGGGGGTGGTTCTTCATGGCCTCTTCCAGTTCCACGCAGCCAAACACGGAATGGGGGACGCCATTGGGCATCCGGTCTCCCTCGCTGACGGCGTTTCTCAGGCGCAGGTCCACCGGGTCAATACCCAACTCTTCGGCCAGTTCGTCCATGGCGCATTCCACGGTGAAGTTGGCCTGGGGCTGACCCGGGGCCCGGTAGGACTGGGCCTTCTGCTTGTTGCAGACCACGTCGTAACCGTCCACCAGGACGTTTTCAATGTTGTAGGAGCCGAATCCGGTAATGGCGCCGCCGCCCACGGGAGCGCCGGGAAATGCCCCGGCCTCATAAACCATATAGACCTGGCCGGCGGTGATCTTTCCATCGCGCTTGGCCCCAATCTTTACGCGCATAAAGGTGGCGGAGGCGGGGCCACTGCCCTCGAAGACCTCCTTGCGGCTCATGGCGATCTTGACGGGACGGCCGGACTTCCTGGCCAGGACGGCCGTCACCGGAGCCAGGTAGGTGACGCCCTTGGCGCCAAACCCGCCGCCGATTTCCATGGGGATGACCTTGACCATGGACTCGGGCATTCCCAGGATGGCCGCAGTGGTGGCCCGAACGGCAAAGGCGCCCTGGGTGCTGGTCCAGACCGTCAAACGCCCGTCGGTTGACCAGTGAGAAGTAGCAACGTGGGGCTCGATGTATCCCTGGTGGACCGTCTGGGTTTCATATTCGCGCTCGATGATGACGTCGGCTTCGGCGAACCCCTTTTCCACGTCGCCCAGCTTGTGCTGCAGGTGTCCGGCGATGTTGCTGCGTTCGCCGGTGTCATCCCCGGGGCCGAAGCGTTCAACCCGGAAACGGGTGGTCATATCGTCGTGCAACAGAGGAGCGTCTCCCTTGAGGGCATCGTGCAGGTCGAGCACCACCGGCAGGACTTCATAGTCAACCTCGATCAATGCCAGGGCTTCCTCGGCCACGTGGGGGCTGGTGGCGGCCACCGCCGCAACCGCGTGCCCCCGGTAGAGGACCTTTCGGTCCGCCAGGATATTCTCGGCTATGATCCGGGGATTCTGGTTGGCGTTTTCGTAGTCAATAGTAGGTCGCTGCTGGACGATGTCGAAGTCCTTGGCAGTGGCAACGGCAATTACGCCGGCCAATGCTTCGGCCTTGCTGGTGTCTATGCTGCGGATGCGGGCGTGGGCGTGGGGGCTGCGCAGGACTTTGCCGTGGAGCATGTTGGGCAGGTTCAGGTCGGCGCCAAAGCGGGCGGCGCCCGTTACCTTGTCGTATCCGTCGTGTCGCGCGGGGCGGGTCCCTACAACGTTGTAGCTGTTAGATGCAGTGGTCGTCATTGGAAGCCTCCTTCAACGGCTGTGAGTGACGTCAAGAGTGGCCTGATTCGGGGGAGTGAATTGGCCCTAGTCTAGGCAATGGGCCAATGGGTGTCAAACGGGAAAGGGCGGCGCAAGACTTCAGAGTTGGCGTGTTACGAGGCTGGAAAACCCGTCGTTCCCGCCTGCCCGGGAACCTGGAACCTGTGCAGGTCGTGAGTTGGGTAGGGGCGCATGGCCATGCGCCCCTGTGAAGTCGGAGGTATAACGGGTGTTTGGGCAGGCAATTCTCTAAACTCTGAACTGTTACGGGCAGCGCCAGAGCAGTCGCGCTTTAGTTGAATGTCATGCTGAGCGGAGCCGAAGCATCCAAGGTCTGTCCCTGGAACCACCTTCACTACCTGCAGCCGGGCAGTAAAGGAGGACTTAAGGCCCTTCGGCTAGCTCAGGGCGACATGACTTTTACCTGCCGAATTGGTGCCCCTTTAGCCTGAATCTATGGCACGATTACCCCCGCCTGCCAGGGGCCGGTTTGTACCCCGCACCCTACCCTGTGGTAAATTACTGCAATGGAAGTGACCTTTGACCGGGGCGTATATCTTCCCGAACTGGACCTGTGGCTTGACTCCCTGCGCAAGCGGGAATTCGGGCTTATCTCCCACGCTCACTCGGACCATACCGCACGACACGCCGAGCCGGTGCTGACGCCGAATACAGGGCTGCTGCTGTCCGACTACCTCAAGCGTTCCAATCCCATCACCCTGGAGTATGGAGAGCCCCTGGATCGGGGGGACTACATCCTCACCCTTCACCCGGCCGGCCATTGCCTGGGCTCAGCGCAGGCGTTGATAACCAGCAAGGGCACGGGGGAACGACTTCTATACACCGGGGACTTCAAGGCAAGACCAAGCCCCATCAATGAACCACTGCAGGCGGTGGAGTGCGACACGCTGGTAATAGAGGCTACGTACGGCAAGCCGGAGTATGTCTTTCCGCCGGAGGAGACGGTGCTGGAAACCGCCTACCAGACCCTGCGCATGTGGCTGTCGAAGGGAGAAAGACCGGTGGTCCAGGGATGGCGGCTGGGAAAGGCCCAGGAGATAATGCACCACCTCTTGTCCCAGGGCTTTGAGCTGGTGGTTGAAGAGGGCATCTTCCAGGTGGCAGAGGCCTACCAGGAGGCGGGAGTAAACTTTCCCGGGCAGTTTTCCTGCCTGAACGGCCATTGGTCGGAGGGACAGGTGCTGGTGTGCCCCCCAGGATTTCGGAAGTCGCGGGAAATGAACCTGGCTTTTGGAAAGCGGTACATGGAACTGACCGGGTGGGCATCGGGTCGAGGGGGCCGTCGCTGGAGAAGAAGGGGAGATGCCAGCCTGGCCTACAGCGACCACGCGGACTTCAGGGACCTGGTCGAATACGTGCAGACAGTCAACCCGAAGCAGGTATATACGGTGAACGGGTTTCCGGACCTGGCCGCGCACCTCAGGACGCTCGGCTACCCGGCGGTACATCTTGATGGCAAGAAGGGTCAGCGGGACAACAGCGGGTTTCAGATGAAGCTGGTATGAAGTCGGGTGTCCAGGGTGGGACCCACAATCCGGACAAACCAGGGGGCGGGTTTCAAACACCCGCCCCCTGCTTGTTCCCCTATTGTTCTCCCGGCCTAGTCGGGGGTGGTGCCGACGGCGGGCAGGGCCGCTTCCTCGTCGGCGGCCAGCATGCGGTTGACCGCGCTGAGGTAGGCCTTGGCGCTGGCGACAATGATGTCCGTTGATGCGCCCCGGCCAAAGAAGGTCCGGCCGTTGCTCTCAATCCGAATCGTCACCGTACCGATGGCATCCAGCCCCTCGCTTATGGACTGGACGTTAAAATCCACCAGCTTGGTGTTGCAGCCAATCACCCGGTCTATGGCCTTGCACACTGCGTCCACCGGGCCGTTGCCGGTGGAGGCGTCGGAAACCAGGTCGCCACTGGCGTCAACCAATCGCACCGTCGCGGTCGGTATGTCGTGGTCGCCGCTGGAGAACTGGACGTGCTCCAGTTCGTAGCTGATGGCTTCGGTGGATACCCGTTTTTCCTCTTCCATCAGGATTTCCAGGTCGCGGTCGGTAACCTCACGCTTCTTGTCGGCCAATTCCTTGAAGGACTCGAAAACGGTGGAGACCTCATCACGGGTCAGGTTGTAGCCCAGGGCTTCCAGGCGGGACTGCAGGCCGGCGCGGCCGCTGAGCTTACCCAATACCAGGCTGTTGCCGGGTACGCCCACCCGTTCGGGCTGCATCACCTCGTAGGTGGAGCGGTCCTTCAGGACGCCGTCCTGGTGGATGCCGGAAGCATGCCGGAAGGCGTTTTCGCCGACTACGGCCTTGTTGGCCTGGACGGACATGCCGGTGATACGGCTGACCATCCGGCTGGTGGGGTAGAGCTGGGTAGTATCTACATTTATGTCAACGCCGAAGAGGTCCTTGCGGGTGTCCAGCCCCATGATGATCTCTTCCAGGGAAGCGTTGCCGGCCCGTTCGCCTATGCCGTTAATGCAGCCTTCCACCTGGCGGGCGCCGGCTTCAACGGCGGCCAGGCTGTTGGAAACGGCCAGACCCAGGTCGTTGTGGCAGTGGACGCTGAGCGTGACCTTGTCCATTCCCGCGACCTTTTCCTGGACTTCCTTCAGCAGCCGGGCGAAATCCGAGGGAATGGCGTAGCCCACGGTGTCCGCAATGTTGACGGTGGTGGCTCCGGCCCGGATTACCGCCTCCAGCATCTCAAAGAGGTACTCGGGGGTGGTACGGGTGGCATCCATGGGGGAAAATTCCACGTCGCTGCAGTATCCCTTGGCCCGCTCCACCATGGAAACGGCCATTTCTATGACCTCCTCCCGGTTCTTCCGGAGCTGGTGCAGGACGTGAATGTCCGAAGAGGACAAGAATACGTGAATGCGGGGCGACTCGGCGTGCTGAACCGCGCCCCAGGCCTGGTCCACGTCGTTGGGGTGGGCGCGGGCGAGGGAGCAGATAACCGGTCCCTTGACCTCCCTGGCAATGGTGCTTACCGCCTGGAAATCTCCGGGGGAACTGGCGGCAAAGCCGGCCTCAATGACATCAACGTTGAGGCGGCCCAGCTGACGGGCAATTTCAATCTTCTCGTCCACCGTCATTCCAATGCCGGCGGACTGCTCTCCATCCCGGAGTGTGGTGTCCAGGAACCTTACGACTTCGTTAGCCATAACCTAACCCTTCCTTATTAACAGTAAATTCGCCAAAGGGAAACTCATCCTGAAACGGAAAGGGAGGCCAGGGCCCCGCAGTCCACCGCAGCCAGCCCAGCCAAGACCAGCGTGCGATGGTGAACTGCTGTGCAAGTTACCTCCGCATTCATATTTGTACCTCCTGCCGGGGTGTCCTCGGAACGCCGCACGGCCTGCTTTGCTGGACATCCCCTGCCACTTGGGAACCGGGTCAATCGGCGCTGCCCGCGCCTGCCCTACTTGGGGTCCATCCAGGGCATCATTGCCCTGAGTTCCTTGCCAATGTTCTCGATGGGCGCGGTCTGCGCGGCTTCCCGCATGGGACCGAACCGGGGCCGCCCCTCATGGTTCTCGGTAATCCATTCGCGGGCGAAAGTGCCGTCCTGGATTTCCCGCAGGACGGTCCGCATGTTTTCGCGGACGTGCTCGTCGATAATGCGGTCCCGGCGGCTGAGGGAGCCGTACTCGGCGGTGTCGCTGACGGAGAAATGCATGTAATTGTGGCCGCCCTGGTACATCAGGTCCACAATCATCTTCAGCTCGTGCAGGCACTCGAAGTAGGCAATTTCCTGGGGATAGCCCGCTTCCACCAGGGTCTCGAAGGCGGCATTGACCAGGGCCGTTACGCCGCCGCAGAGAATGCTCTGCTCACCAAAAAGGTCGCTCTCGGTCTCATCCTTGATGGTAGTTTCGAGAACGCCGGCGCCGGTGCAGCCGACGCCCTTGGCGTAGGCCAGGCCAACCTGCCTGGCATTGCCGGTGGCGTCCTGGTGGACGGCCAGCAGGCCGGGAACCCCGACTCCCTCGGTGAAGAGTTCCCGCATGCGGTGGCCGGGCGCCTTGGGTGCGACCATCATTACGTCCACGTTATCCGGGGGAACAATCTCCCGGTAGTGGATGCTGAAGCCATGGGCGACCATCAGCGCCTTGCCTGGCGACATATGGGGCGCAATTTCGTTCCTGTAGGTCTCGCCCTGGACGTGGTCGGGTATGAGGACCATGACGACATCCGAGGCCGCCGCCACCTCAGCCACATCGGCTACTGCCAGGCCTTCGGCCGCCGCCGTCTCACGGCTGCGACTGCCTGCGTAGAGGCCCACCATTACCTTCTGGCCATTGTCCCTGAGATTGAGGGCGTGGGCGTGGCCCTGGCTTCCGTAGCCAATGATGCCTACCGTCTTTCCTTCCAGTACCCCCAGGTCCGCGTCCTGATCGTAGTAAACGTTTACCATCTGCTGTTTGTTCCTTTCTTGTTATTGCCTGGTGATTACCTGCCGCCGGCGCTGACCGGAGGCAATTGGTTTGCTGGTCTAATAGGAACCCACTTCGTAAGCGTCCTTCACCTTGAGCTGGTCGCCGTGGTAATCCAGCACCAGTTCGTCGCTGACCCGGCCATCGGACAAGCCGCGAACCATCGCCACCCGCCCGGTGCGCATCAGCTCCAGAACGCCAAAGGGTTCCAGCAGGCTGTAGAGGGCCTGAATCTTGTCACCGCTGCCGGTAACCTCGATAACCATGGACTTGGCGCCAACGTCCACAATTTCAGCCCGGAAGGGATGGACCATCTCCAGGATTTCGCCGCGCGTCTCGGGGGTCACCTTTACCTTGATGAGCGCCAGTTCGCGGGACACGATCTCCTCGTCAGAGATGTTGGCCACCTTGACCACTTCGATCAGCTTGTCCAGCTGCCTGGTGGCCTGGTCAACGGTGTACTGGTCGCCGTCCACCACAAAGGTCATGCGGGAAAGGCCTTCCTGTTCGCTGTTGCCAACCGCCAGGCTGGAAATGTTAAAGCCGCGCCTGCGGAACAGTCCCGCCACACGGGTGAGGACACCCGGCCTGTCGTGTACCAGGGCAATTATGGTGTGGTGTTGGCCGTTGCCGTTCATTTAGAAAATCCTCTCCGGGACCGGTTCTTCCATCATTTCCTTGACCGATTCACCGGCGGGAATCATGGGATAGACCTGTTCGTCCTGCTTGACTATAAAGTCCACAACTACCGGGCCCGGCGTCTCCATAGCCTGCCTGATGGCAGCTTCCACCTGGGACTTGTCGGTAACCCGGATGCCGGTGATGCCGTAGGCCTCGGCCAGCTTTACGAAGTCCGGGTTCCCTGAGTACACCGTGGCGAAGAAGTCCTTGTCGTAGAAGAACTCCTGCCACTGGTGGACCATGCCCAGGGTGCCATTGTTGAGAATGGCGAACTTTACGTCGATATTGTTCTCGACCGCCGTTGCCAGGTCGCACATGGTCATTTGGAATCCGCCGTCGCCGGCAATGGACCAGACCACCTTGTCGGGGCATCCCACCTTGGCGCCGAGGGCCGCGGGGACCTCGAACCCCATGGCTCCGAGACCACCGGAGGTGATCAGCGAGTTGGGGTGCTTGTATGCGTAGTGCTGGGCGGCCCACATCTGGTGCTGGCCAACGCCGGTCACGATGGTCGCGTTACCCTCGGTAATGTCCGAAAGCTGTTTCATCACGTACTGGGGCAGCAACTCATCAGTCTGCCGAATGTAAAGCGACGGATGTTCCGCGCGCAGCGTGTCGATGTACTGCAACCAGTCAACGTGGGTCCTTCGGTCCACCAGCGGCAGTAGCTGGTTCAATACCTTCCTGATGTCTCCCAGCACGGGCACGGTGGCCTTCACATTCTTGTGGAACTCGGAAGGGTCCACGTCCACATGTACCACTCGGGCGTTGGGGGCGAAGTCGGAGAGACGGCCCGTAACCCGGTCATCGAAGCGCATGCCCAGGGAGATCAGAAGGTCAGCCTTGTCAATGGCCAGGCTGGCGTAAGCCATACCGTGCATACCGGGCATGCCGGTGTGCAGAAAATGGTCCGTTGGGAAGGAACTTATTCCCAACAGCGTGGTAATGACCGGGATCTGGGCCTTTTCAGCCAATTCCCGAAGCTCAGCATAGGCGTGGGAAATCAGAACGCCGTGTCCGGCAAGGATGATGGGACGCTCGGCCTGATTGATCAGTTCCACGGCCTGGTTCAGCTGGATTTCGTCCGCCTCCCCGGGAGGATAATAGCCCTGGAGGTCAATGGTCTCGGGCCAGACGAAAGGTCGTTTCTCTCCAACCAGCACGTCCTTGGGAATATCGAGAAGCACCGGACCCGGCCGTCCCGACTGGGCAATATAAAAGGCTTCCTTGATTGCGGGAGCAATGTCATCAACCTCCATAACCAGCAGGTTGTGCTTGGTAATGGGCAGGGTGATGCCGGTAATATCCGTTTCCTGGAAGGCGTCCCGTCCTATGGCGGGCCTGGGAACCTGGCCGGTGATGGCAACCATGGGGATGGAGTCCATCATGGCGCCGGCGATGCCGGTAACCAGGTTAGTGGCGCCGGGACCCGAGGTGGCGGTACAGACCCCCACCTTGCCCGTAACCCGGGCGTAGCCGTCGGCGGCCATGGCGGCGGCCTGTTCGTGGCGAACCAGCACATGGCGCAGCTGGGGATAGCCACTGAGGGCCCCATAAAAGGGGAGGACCGCCCCGCCGGGCAGCCCAAAGATGACTTCCACCCCCTCCTGGAGGAGGCTTTTGCAAACTATTTCCGCGCCGGTAAATTCCATTCTTGCCTCAAGCGCCACAAATAAAAAAGCCCGTCCCCGAAGGGACGGGCTGCAATCGCAAATACCCGCGGTACCACCCTTCTTTTCCGATTGCCTGTCTTTTTCAGTCGAACAGGAAACCGGAACAGCTCTTTCAAACCTTTAACGGGGTTAACCGCCGCGCCCTACTATAATTCAGGCGGGCCGCTCCAGGGCGAGTTGGGAGCCCTTCTGCCGCCGGACTTTCACCAATCGCCGGCTCTCTGGGGACAGGGCGCTCTTAGTACTCCCTTTCCTAGCGGTACAAATCGCCGAATGAGATGTTAGCAGTAAGACGAATCCCTGTCAATAAGCCAACCTGAAAACTTTTCGTGAATTCGTTGGAACATGCGATCCTGTACATATTATGTCATCCTTTGGTGGAAGTCGGAACATTGTTTACGAATTCATTGCAAATTGGCGGGCCTTCCTGTCAAGGGGTGGCCTGGACCCGGAGCGCTCTAATTCAGGTAGTATCGCACGGGCGGAACGGTGGAAATTCGGTCAGGACGGGTTTCAACACCTCTCCACCTGATGCAAACCAACTGAACCGCAATGCTGGCTGGGGCATAATGCAGGGCGATTGCCCCGATTCCAGCCCCTCTGCCTGTTACTGCGCTGAACGAATTGTGCTATTCTGTTTAAGAATTCAGACGGGACCGGATTTCGGTTGCGAACCGTAGCTGACCTGAATGGCGCAAGACCGCCGGACTTCAATTGAGTGAACGTATTTTCATAGGGGTTGCATGGCCCTACGCCAACGGGCCATTGCACCTGGGGCACCTGGCAGGATGCTACCTGGGGGCGGACATATTTGCCCGTTACCACCGTATGCGCGGCAACGAGGTGTTGATGGTGTCGGGCAGCGACACCCACGGCACCCCCATTACCATTCGCGCAGACCAGGAGGGCATTACTCCGGCTGAAGTGGTTGAACGCTACCACGCCGAGTTCCTGGAGTCCTGGGAGCGACTGGGAATATCCTTTGACCTGTTCACTCATACCAACACCGAGAACCACCAGCGGGTGGTCCACGATATCTTCCTCCAACTGCGGGACCAGGGCTACATTTACACAGACAACATGCTGTTGGCCCACTGTCCAGGATGCCAGCGTTTCCTGCCGGACAGGTACGTGGAGGGCGTGTGCCCTCATTGCGGCTACGAGAGAGCCAGGGGTGACCAGTGCGACCAGTGCGGGCACACCCTGGATCCCCAGGACCTGCTGCAGGCCGTATGCATCCTTTGCGGCGGGGCGCCCGGGTTCCGGGAATCGGAGCACTTCTTCCTGAAACTCTCGGCGTTCCAGGACCAGCTTCTTGACTGGATTCGGGAGCAGCCCCATTGGCGGCCCAATGTGTCCAACCAGACCACCAGTTTCCTGGAGGGAGGACTGAAGGACCGGGCCATTACCCGTGACCTTACCTGGGGCGTGCCGATTCCTCTTGAAGGTTACGAGGGGAAGCGGATCTACGTTTGGTTTGAGGCGGTTATTGGCTACCTGTCTGCCGCCGTGGAGTGGGCGTCAAACTCGGACGAAGCCGACAAGTGGGAGGAGTTCTGGAAGGACCCCGCCACCCGAAGCTATTACTTTATCGGCAAGGATAACATTCCCTTCCACAGCATCATCTGGCCGGCCATGCTGATGGGATACGGCAACGGGCTCAACCTGCCCTATGACGTTCCGGCCAACGAGTTTCTCAGCCTGGAGAACCGGAAGTTTTCCACGAGCCAGAACTGGGCTGTGTGGGTTCCGGACTACCTGGACCGCTATGATCCGGACCCGCTGCGCTACCTGCTTTCCATCAACATGCCGGAAACCGGGGACGCCGATTTTTCCTGGTCGGAATTTGTGCGGCGCAACAACGAGGAACTGGTGGCGACCTACGGAAACCTGGTGAATCGCGTACTCTCATTCACTTACCGGAACTTCGAAGGGCTGGTACCTCAGGCTGGCGAGACGGATGAAATTGACCAGCAGGTCCTCGAAGCGGCGCGCGCCACCCTGGATGAGGTGGGCGGAAGCCTGGGGAATACGCGCTTCAAGCTGGCCATAGGGCAGGCTTTCGGCCTGGCGCAGGAGGCAAACCGGTACCTCGACGCCAAGGCTCCCTGGCGCGCCATCCGGGAGGACCGGGCGGAGGCGGGCCACACCCTGAACGTGTCGCTGAGAGTATTGAACTGCCTCAAGGTGGCGCTGGCGCCCTTCCTGCCCTTCAGCTCGCAGAAGGTCCACGAATACCTGGGCTTTGACGGGCCGGTGGAAAAGGAACCATGGGACTACGAAAGCCTGGTGGGAGCGATCAATGGCGGCGGGACCCTGCGGCAGCCATCTCCCCTTTACGTAAAACTGGACCCGGAAGTTGTTGAGCAGGAAACCGGGCGGCTTGGCGTGAGCGAGGGCTAGAGGCTATTTTGGTACAGGGACTGGACACCCGGGCCATCAGTATCTATTCCCCCATCCTGGAAGAGCTCTCACTGGTAGAAGACAGGCTCCAAGACCTGGCCAATACCTCAATTCCAGAACTTGAACCCCTGCTGGACCACGCCCTGTCGCATGGCGGGAAGCGAGTCCGACCCGCCCTGACCCTCCTGGCCGCCAGCATCATCCCGACGGAAATGGACAATCCGGTCAAAATGGCCACTGGCGTGGAACTTCTACACCTGGCTACCCTGATTCACGACGACACAGTGGACGACGCCGATACCCGCCGGGGCCGGGCCTCGGTCAGCGGGCGGTGGGGCAAGGAAGTGGCCGTTCTGCTGGGGGACTACCTGTTCGCGACTTCGGCGACCCTGGTGTGCGATACGGGCAACTTGCGGGTGGTGCGGCGATTCGCCGAGACCATCATGGAACTGGCCAGCGGCGAACTGATCGAGTACTTCAATACTTTCAATCCCCAGCAGGAAATGGAACGCTACTACGACCGGATCTATCGGAAGACGGCTTCCCTTTTCCGCACCGCGTCCGAAACCGGGGCAGTATTGAGCGGCGCGGACGAGGACCAGATCCAGGCCCTGAGCAGGTATGGCTACAACATCGGCATGGCATTCCAGGTGGTGGACGACCTTCTGGACATCCTGGGGGACGAATCCGAACTGGGAAAGCCTGTGGGCAACGACCTGAAACAGGGCATCCTGACCCTCCCAACCATACTGCTGCTGCAGCGCTACCCTGAGAATAACCCGATACCGCTACTGTTCAAGGAACCCGGAAACACCTGCTACCTGGAACGGGCCCTTGAGATGACCAGGAATTCCTCCATCATCCCTGACTGCTTTGCGGTTATCCGGGAGTACTGCGACAAGGCCATAAGTGACCTGGAAAGTCTTCCCAGGGCAGAGAGCCGCGACTCCCTGGAATCCATGGCCACCTACGTAAGAGAACGCAGCCGGTGACGTGGCATGCGCGAAGGCTGCCTCAGCCCGCCCGGGGAGCCTTGCTTTCTCACCGGCTCCGGTTCGCCGGATTTGAACATCCTCAGCGGCCGAGTTACGAGTAGCCCTATACACTCCCCTGACGCCACAGGATTTTCCCACCAACAATCGTGACCAGCGACTGCGCCCGGGGGAGGCGGTGAAGGGATTCTTCCTCCAGGCCGGTATCCAGCAATATAAGGTCTGCCAGCATATCGGGTCGGATTACCCCCTTGGTTGATGCCGAGCCCTCAGCCCGGGCCGCCCCCAGGGTATGAGCTTCAACGGCGTTCTGAAGGCTGATGCCCGGTCCCTTTTGCCCGTTTGGCGCGCAGGGGAAACCGGGCCGAGGATAATGGCCGCCCGTGAGGGTGCGCGAGGTAATCGCGCTGTAGATTCCGGGCCATGGAGAGGGATCAATAACCGGCGAGTCTGAGCCAAAAGCCAGGGGAACACCACGAGCCACCAGGGCGCCGCAGTCGAAGAGGTGGGGAATCAGGTGAGGAGCCACCCTCTGCCGGTAGCTGTCCCCCCGCCAATATATGAACCCCGGCTGCGTGACTACCGTGGCGCCCGACCGGGCGACCATGTCCATAACAGGTGGAGGGCATTCTGCGCAGTGTTCAATCCGGCTGCGGGGAACAGAACGAGGGGCAACCGTGCCGTCCCTGGCAGGATACGCCGGAAGCGGCTTCAAGAGTTCAGGCAGGGACACGATGGCCTCAATGGCCTCTTGCTCTATGGCATGTATAGCTACGGGAAATCCTAGCTTCCTTGCGCTGGAACCCAGTTGGGCCAGGTCTTCGGGCGCTGGCTGCAGGCTGCCTGTGGTGAGGGTGAGCATAATCTTGGCGTGACCGAGGCTCAGGCTTCGGTTGCCCGAGCCCCATCCCAGGTTTGACCCAGCAAACTGGTCCAGGTTGCGGACGCCGGCCATCATGACAACCCTGGGCCTGAATACTTCGTCCTCCACCAGGGACTTGAAGATCTGCCACTGCTGAATTCCGTTTTCCGGCCCGGCATCCTGAACCGACGTGATGCCGCAGGCCAACAGCCTTTTGCTCAACCGGGAAACGCCGCTGATGAACTCCTCCTGGCTTCGAGTTGGGCCCAATCTCTCTCTCAAGAAGGTTGCGGCCTCAAACAAGACTCCCGTCGGTTCTCCCGTCTCAGGGTCCCGGTCAATGACGCCGTCCACCGGATCGGGGGTCGCCTTTTCAATGCCGGCCAGGGCCAGACCCAGGCTGTTGAGCGCCAGGGCGTGGCCGCTGGAGTGGTTGATGCGGACGGGATTACCGGAAGCTACCGAGTCAAGCTCCCAACGGGTGGGTAACCGCCTCTCCGCCAATGAACCCGGGTCCAGCCCAGAGCCCCTTACCCACTGGCCCGACGGCGTGACCTCAGCCCGGGAAGCAATGGCGGACAAGAGCTGGTCCAGGGAAGTGATACAGGCTGGGCCGCAGTCCACGCTGGAGAGGCTGGAGGCAGTCGCCAGGACGTGGCAGTGGGCATCGTTGATGCCGGGCAGCAGGGGCAGACCAAGGCAATCGATGACTTCCGACCAGGGCGCTTGGTGGGAGAGAATCTCGCTGTCGCTGCCGACGGCAACTATGTGATGGCCGCTTACCGCGACGGCCGCCGCATGGGGCATACGGCGGTCCATTGTTAGAACCCTGGCGTTTACCAGCAACAAGTTGGCGCTTGAGGGCATGGCCAATTTCCGGGAAGCAGTGAAACGAATCAGTTTACCCGGGGCCCGGAACCGGATGGAAAGTTACCCGGAACCCCGGCAATTTCAGGGCGGGGGCCGGGAGCTTCCACGCGACCGGACCTTCAGGCAGGACTTTGCACGTTGAGCGTCGCCGCATCGTGCTGGATATCGGCGTGGTAGGAACTGCGCACCAGTGGACCCGAGGCCACATGCATGAAGCCCATTTCCTCTCCGATTCTGGCCAGGTCAGCAAATTCAGAGGGGTGATAGAAGCGGTCTATCGCAATGTGCCTGGCGGACGGACGAAGGTATTGGCCGATTGTCAACAGATCGCAGTCAACTTCCCTGAGGTCCCGCATTGTTTCGACCACTTCCGCCACTGTTTCTCCCATACCTACGATAATGCCGGACTTGGTTACCGCCGACGGGTCCAGTTCCTTGGCTTCGGCCAGAAGGTCCAGCGAACGGCGGTAATCTCCCCGGGGCCTGACCCTGGGAAATACGCGCTTGGTGGACTCAATGTTGTGATTCAATACGTCGGGCTTGGCATTCATAACCCGCGCCAGGGCGTCGCGGGAGCCTCCAAAATCGGGTATCAAGACTTCAATCTTGCAGTCGGGCGACTCCTGGCGAACGCGGTTAATGCAGGCAGCGAATATGAAAGCCCCGCCATCGGAGAGGTCGTCACGATTGACCGAAGTGATCACGCAATAGCGCAGCCCCATCTTCTTGACCGTCTCCGCGAGGCGGCCGGGTTCCTGCAAATCCAGGCCCTGGGGGCGTCCGGTGGTGACAGCGCAGTAATGGCAGCGGCGGGTGCAGATTTCACCCAGGATCATGAAGGTGGCGGTGCCCCTTCCCCAGCATTCGCCAATGTTGGGACAGTGGGCTTCCTCGCAAACCGTGTTCAACTGGTGCCCGCGCATCAACTGCTTGAGTTCCAGGTACCGCGGACTGCCCGGCATAGTCACTTTCAGCCAGGGGGGCAGCTTGGGTCTAACAGGAGTCGCGATGGGTTTTTCGGTGTTCACTATCGGTAGTTCCTTTGTTGGGATACTGGTTTCCCAGGGAGCCTGCGGACCGGCCTAGTCCAGGACTACCCTTCGCGGTTCAACCCGGCACTTTTCCGCCGCGATTATCGCCTCTATCTCGGAAACTGCCTGGTCGAGACACCCGTCCCGGTTGACTACGCAGTAATCGTAGCGGCCAACCTCCTCCAATTCCTGGCGGGCAATATCCAGCCGGCGCTGCAGCTCAGCGGGGTCTTCGGTGCGACGCTGGGCCAGCCGCCGGGCCAATTCCGCAACGGAGGGCGGCGCCAGAAAGACAAGGACCGCTTCTGGCGCAATGCTCCTGATGGTTTCGGCCCCCTGCACCTCGATTTTCAGGAAGACATCTCTTCCCGCATTGAGGGCGCCACTTACCTGGCTCCGCGGTACGCCGTACCACCGGCCTGAGTACTGGGCAGACTCCAGCAGTTCCTGGTTCCGCCGCATTTCCAGAAAGGTGGCTTCGTCCAGGAAAATGTAGTCAACCCCGTCCGTCTCCCCTGGACGGGGGGGCCTGGTGGTGGCCGTTACAACGAAATGGCGGTTCCCGTCCCCTTTCCTCAATTCCTCTATAACAGAGTCCTTGCCTGCCCCTGAAGGACCGCTAAGAACAATCAGCAGAGGGGGTTTGGGAGAAGGATGCCTGGCATCTTCGTAATTGAGAGACTCCAAATCCTGGTTCTTTCCTTGCCGTCAGCGCCGGCGGTCCTCTTCCCTGCCGCCGCGAAACAGCCGCCGCTGAACGTCTTGCAATCTGCGTCCTACAAACATGTCGCCCATGCTCTGGGCAAAGGTCGGAAGCTCGGTATGGGGGCTGTACTGTCGAGCCTGGGGACCGAAGTCTCCGGCCAGCCATCTTCCCCGCTCGTCCCTGGCCTTAACGAACAGGTCCAGAATAGCGGCCTGGTCAAGGTTCTCTGAGTCCGAAAGCAGCTGACGGACCTTGTACAGTTCCCTGATGAAAGAATCAATCCATGCCACAATTGGTTCAGGATTAGTAACGCAAATGTCCCGGTGCATTATCGTGTCGCCGGAAGCCAGGCGCGTCAGGTCGTGGTAGCCGCTGGATGCTACCCGAGCGATGTCGTCCCAGTTGGGACTCTCCGCGGTGCAGCCTACCAGGGCTACCGAGAGCAGGAAGGGCAAATGGCTTACTGCCGCCACAAAACTGTCGTGCTCCCCGGCGCTGATGTAGTAGGGCGTAGCCTCGATGGCCTCAACCATGGTGGTAATTTCGGCCGCCGCTCTTTCAGAGGCCTTGGCGCTGGGAATTACGCAATAGGTACAACCCTTGAACAGGTTGGGGTCCGCGTTCTCCGGGCCTGCCGTTTCCCTGCCAGCCATGGGATGGCCGCCGACAAAATGGACGTTTTCCGGCAGGTACTGGTCGGCCCACTCCAGGACTGTTTGCTTGGAACTGCCCACGTCCGTCACCACGCAACCTGGAGAAAGATGGGAGGCCAACACCTCCAGCAACTCCTTCATGGCAACAATGGGTGTGGCCAGGATTACAATATCCGCGCCCTCCACTGCGTTCAACAGGCGATTTTCCATCCGGTCAAAGGCCCCGGATTTCTGGGCGCCGGATCGGGCGCCGCCGCTGGAGTCGGTCCCGACCAGTTGCAGGTCCAGCAGGGAGGAATTTCGCAAGGCAAGGGCCAGCGACGTGCCAATCAGACCCGTGCCGACCATGGCTATCTTCGGCATATTTCCTCCCATTCTTTGCCTGATAAGGCCTGGGCCACTTCGTCTGACCAAGCCTTTGGGGTTCTATCTTACACCATGGAAATTTGCAGGCAAACCATCTTGAACCCAGTGGACAACCCGGAGAAGGGGGGCAGGGGTCGCACGCCAGACATTCCATCGGGCGGCATTCGGGGACAAGCAGGCCTGTCAGGCCGGGCCACCTGCGCGGTGCATCACCATTGGTATAAGAGCTGAGGGTGGATGGCCACAGGACGTAGCGTTCCATGTCAGATGGCATGGCCCAGCCGGAACGGTCGAAATGTAGCCAGGGCGAGTTTCAAACCCTCCCATTCCGGCCGAAAATTTCCTGAATCGCGACGCCACCGCCACTGGCCTCAGGGTTGACAAAACAGGGGATGAAACGTAGGGTATCCTCACTGATCGCGAAGGGACCCCGACTATGTCAGCCGATATTTCCCATTCGCAAACCAAAATACCCCGTCACATCGCGCCTCGCCGAGAGGTACGCAGCTACCAAGTTTCTCTTTCCTCCACTTTATGTAAATTTCCACGGAACCCGGAATGGGTCGCAGATGTCGGTTGTTGCAGTGCGCCCCGCCAGTTTCCTGTCCCGCAACGAAGCTCATTTCCCCCGCTGTTCTTGAAGGTATCCGGCGCCCCACCATCCTTGGCTTCAACACACTCCGAAAGGTGTTGATTATGCGGCAACAAGAAGACAGTCCCCTGGCTAATTCCGCCCCGGACACGGCGATGGCAGGCGCGAATGGCGGCAATAGCCCCGATCCATACATTTCCGTCAAAAGCCTGTGGAAGGTGTTTGGCAGGAATCCGGAACGGGTGCTGCAACCGGAGTTCGCCGACAAGGACAAGGCTTTCTTTCAGAGCGAGTTCGGCAATGTGGTAGGCCTTCGGGACGTCAACTTTGAGGTCAAGAAGGGTGAGACCTTCGTAATAATGGGGCTTTCCGGCAGCGGAAAGTCAACCCTGGTACGCTGCCTGCTCCGACTTATTGATCCCACTTCGGGTGAGATCAATATCGCCGGGGAAGACATTACCGGGATGACCGACAAGGAGCTTGTCGATTTCCGGCGCGCCAAGATCGCCATGGTGTTCCAACACTATGGCCTGATGCCCCACCGAAACGTTCTGGACAACGCTGCCTGGGGACTCGAGGTTCAGGGCATTACCAAGGAAGAGCGTTACGAGCGAACCCGGAAGACCTTGGCGATAGTGGGACTGGATGGATGGGAAGACTCTTACCCCCGGCAATTGTCGGGTGGCATGCAGCAGCGGGTCGGGCTGGCGCGGGCCCTGGTGGTGAACACGGATATTCTGCTGATGGATGAGCCCTTCAGCGGACTGGACCCGCTGATCCGTCGCCAGATGCAGGACGAACTTCTGAATTTGCAAACCGACCTCCAGAAGACGATCGTATTCATTACCCACGACCTGAACGAAGCGCTGAAACTGGGCGACCACATCGCCATCATGCACGACGGGGCCGTTGCCCAGATTGGATCTCCGGAGGATATCGTGCTCCGTCCCGAGGATGAATACGTGGGTGATTTCACCCAGGACGTGAGGCTGGAGAGCGTATTGACCGCAACCAAGGTTATGGTAGCTCCCAAGGCTACGGTCATGGGGCGACAGGGTCCCAGGGCAGCCCTACACACTATCGGGGAAAGCGACGGAGACGTAGGCTGGGTGGTGGACAGCCACGGGAAATACGTGGGCCTGCTCACAATTTCCAGCGCGGAAAGGGCGCTGCGCGCCGGGGTCAAGAGGTTTGACGAGGCCTGGGACTACGTGGACTGCAATTATCTGCCGGTGTCTCCCGTTACCACCTTTGACTCCCTGATTCCCATCGCTATGGCGAGCGACTACCCCATTCCGGTGGTAAATGACGAGAGAGTCCTCGTAGGTGAAGTGCACCGAGGCGCGCTGGCAGAGGCAATTGCTGAAACTTCCTCAGTGGACCAGGACTACGCAGCCAACGCAGCGTTAAATGCCGCCAACGCGGCGCTGGAAGAGGACGAAGACCAAGAGTGAGGGCAGTCCGCTAATGGGCAGCCCCATTTTATTTGGGACCTATCGGCCGATGAACTGCAAAACCAAGGCGGAGCAACATGGACTGTTCTGGAGGCGAACATGGCTTCACTAACTAGGGACGACTCCGGCGCAGGAGATTTGTCCAACCAGGCAATGGCCGAAACTGGTGGAACGAATGGACGCGCCTTACCTGCGGGACTGGGGGCGCTGACCGGATTGCCAGCCTGGGCGAAGTGGGCAGTTGGCCTCGCGGCGGTCGCTCTGGTGATGATTGTCAGCCTGGCTGCCTGGGGACCGGGCATGGAATTTCCCACCACCGTTTCACGCTCAACGCTGGAAACAGTGGGAGGCGGGTCAATTGTCAACGAGCGGACGCTACGACAAGCAACCACCGACTCCATAAACGTAGGGGTGAAGTGGCTGACCCGGGAAGCCGCCTGGTTGTTTGGGGGAATCACGACCATCGTGGACTATGCCCTCATTTACATTGAGAAGGCGCTGTTCTGGATACCGTGGCCAGCCATGGTGGTTGGGCTGACTCTCCTGGCTTTCGCCCTGGGTCGGTGGAGTCTCGCCGGTTTTACCGGCGCGGCCCTGCTCTATATTGGTTTTATGGATCTGTGGTCGCCTGCCGTTGAAACCATCGCCCTGATTGTGGTGGCCGTGGCAGTTTGCATGGCGATCGGACTCCCTCTAGGGGTACTGGGAGCCAGGAGCCGGATGGCCGACAACTTGATGCGGCCAATTCTCGACGGCATGCAGACCATGCCCAGCTTCGTTTACCTGCTCCCCGGTATATTGTTCTTTGGCCTCGGAAAGCCTGCTGGCATTTTTGCGACCTTGATCTACGCGGCGCCCCCAGTCATAAGGTTGACCAACCTCGGTATCCGGCAGGTGTCCGGGGAGACGGTAGAAGCGGCCAGGTCCTTCGGGGCCTCCCCAACGCAGGTGTTGGCCAAGGTGCAGATTCCCATGGCATTGCCTACCATAATGGCGGGGATCAATCAGACAACCATGATGGCCCTGGCCATGGTTACGATAGCCAGCCTGGTGGCAGCGGGAGGACTGGGAGAGCCCGTTCTGCGAGCCCTTCAGAAGAACGATGCCGGATTTGGCGCCATCGCCGGATTAGCCATTGTCTGCCTGGCAATCATAATCGACCGGCTTACGCAATCGGTTGCCAGAAGCAGGCAGGAATCGATGGGGGCAGGCTAGGTAAATGGAAGGAATCCCCTTCACGTTATCTTCACTGATGTTTGACAGTTGCTGGAGCGGTTGTTACCATTTGCGGGCATTTCCGGAAGCGAGAAATGCGCGCAGTATTCGCACCATAAAATAGGGAGGTAGTTGCCTTGTTTACCAAGTACAGGTTATTCATTCTGATGGCGGCGCTGTTCACCATATTCGCTTTGGTTGCTTGCCAGGCCGAGCCCCAAATCGTTGAGGTGGAAAGGGTCGTCGAAGTTGAGAGGGAAGTTCCCGTTGAGGTCGAAGTAGAAAAGGTCGTCGAAGTCGAGAGGGAAGTTCCCGTCGAAGTAGAAAGGGTCGTTGAGAGGGAAGTTCCCGTCGAGGTAGAGGTAGAGAGGGTCGTCGAGAGAGAAGTTCCCGTCGAGGTCGAAAGGGTAGTCGAGGTCGAAAAGATCGTCGAGGTCGAAGTGATGGCGCCCGAGGGCCCGAAGCAGACTATTATCTTTGGTGACCTCAACTGGTCCAGCGCCTTGCTCCAGAACCGGGTTGCCCAGTACATTGTGGAGCACGGGTACGGGTATCCGACTGACGTGGAGTTCGGAGCGACCCTGCCCCTCTTCCAGGGCTTGAAGCGGGGAGATACGCACGTAACCATGGAGATCTGGCTGCCTAACCAGGATGAGGCATGGGAAGAAGCCCGCTCCGAGGGCGCCGTTCTTTCCGTTGGCAAGAGCCTGGGCAGCGACTGGCAGTCCGCCTTTGTGATTCCGGCTTATCTGCAGGAAGAGTATCCGGACCTGGACAGTGTGGAAGACCTGAAGGAACAGCAGTACAAAGACCTGTTCAAGACCGCTGAGACCGGCGACAAGGCCAGGCTGGTCTCCTGCATCATCGGCTGGGCATGCGAAGAAGTAAACGCCCAGCAGGTTACCGGCTACGGTCTGGACGATCACGTGCAGATCATCAACCCCGGTGACGGCGCCGCCCTGAACGCCGACCTGTACGGCTCTTACGAACGGGGAGAACCGTGGCTGGGATACCAGTGGGGCACCAATGATCCCTCCCTGGTGCTGGACCTGGTCCGTCTTGAAGAGCCGGCCTACAGCGACCAGTGCTGGTTTACCACCAAGGCATGCGCGTACGAAGACGCCACCGTCCTTATCGCGGTCAATCCCGACCTGCCTGCCAATGCTCCCGACGTGATTGAGATGCTGCGGAAATGGGATTTCAACATCGAGATTTACAAGCAGGTAGCCCGGTGGCAGCTTGACAATCCCGATGCCAGCGTTCAGTCCACCGCCATCTGGTGGTTGAACAGCTTCCCCGACATTTGGGGCGCGTGGGTAACCGACGATGCCATGGCTGGAATACAGGCAGCCCTGGCAGCAGGTGAACACGCCGATGGCTGGCCCGAGGAATAGGAACCATCTCACCAAGGATTCATATCGGGGGCGACCAAATGGTCGCCCCCAACTTTTTGCCTGCTATAATTGCCGGAGGCTGGCCGGAGATCCGGCATCCCCACATTTTGCCGAGGTGATTGATGACGACCCGCGAACCCATTTCCGACGAAACCCTGGAGATTCTGCGAAGCATTCCAACCCAGACGCTGATTGACGGGCTGTGGGTGATGGGCTGGCCGATGAGCTATATTGAGGGCGCCAAGCCCCTGCAGCGGGGTCAGAGCATGGCTGGAAGGGCGGTAACCCTGCGGTTTGTCCCGCACCGGCCGGACCTGGCCCAGGACAAGCCCAAGGGAGACCAGTCGGCGGAGTATGTGGCTTATGAGCTGTGCGGCCCCGGCGAAGTGCTGGTCATTGATGCCATGGGCTGGACCTACAGTTCCATTGGGGGCGATATCAAGTTCATGCGGCTTCACCAGCGCGATGTGGGCGGTTTGGTCACCGACGGGGCGGTACGGGACAGCAACTCGCTGATTGAGTACGGCTTCCCGGTATATTCGGCCGCGACTACCGCCAAGCAGGGACCTGCGGAATTCTGGCCCTGGCAGGTGAACGACGCCATCCAGTGCGGGGGAGTCCTGGTCCGCCCGGGAGACGCCATCGTAGGGGATGACGACGGCGCGGTGGTGGTCCCCCAGGCCGCAGTTGACCAGGTCATAGCCATCGCCCACGAAAGGGAGGAGGTTGAAGCGGTGATCAAGGCTCAGCTGGAAGTTGAGCGGTGTTCACCGGGGAAGTACTATCCCTTCAACGACCTGACCTGGAAGCTGTTTGAGGAGAAGACCGGCAAGTCTCGACAGCAGCAGGTCCGATAGCGAGTTTGCCGGTTGTCGCACATAGCGTGACCCACATCTGAATTACGTGAGGAGAAATAATGCCCAGATTGCCATTGGCTTCCCGCGACAATGTTCCCGAGAACCAGCGCGACCTATTCGATACCCTGGTAGGCGACGGGGAAGTTCCCAGCCGGGGCCCCGGTTCGGTTTACATCCATGTACCAGAGGCGGCACAGCGGCTGACCTCGCTGAACAACTATCTGCGCCGGGACTCGAGCCTTCCCGACAAGATCCTGGAACTGGCCATGCTGGTCACCGCCAGAGAGTTTGACTGCCAGCACATCTGGAATGCCCACGCCGCGTCAGCCCGGGCCGCCGGCGTGCCCGATGAGCTGGTGGACGCCCTGAGGGAAGGGGAAGAGCTGATTGACCTGGCCCCGGATGAAGAGGCGGTGGTCAATTACGGGCAGGAGTTTTACCGGACGCACCACGTCAGCCGGGGGGCCTGGCAGGCCGCGTACGAGCAGTTCGGCAAGCAGGGCATCATTGAGCTGACGATTGTGATGGGCAATTACGCCTTACTGGCCTTCTGCATCAATTCATTTGATACGGAGCTGCCGCCGGACCGGGACGAGAAGCTGCTGCCCATCTAAGGCCGCAGTCTCGGCATACTACAGGAAGGACTCAAGGGGGCAGCCGTGACGACTGCCCCCTTTCCTGTTTCTCCGGTAGCTCGAGTATTGCCTTCCCGGGGAATGGCTTAACTGTCCGGGCGGTAAATCTGAATGCGGTGGCGGAGGCTATCGACGATGAATACCTGGCCGTCGGGGCCAATCTTTACCGAGGTTGGCCCCCAGAAAAGCTTTTCCACATTGGCGGACCGCTCCCATTCATAGCCCCGGTGCTGGTCGAATTCGGGCCGGGCTGGTATTTCCGGTTCGAGGTTGGCTGACCGGCGGCCCGCGGCCTCATCCGGGTTGGCGGCAAAGTAGTCCTGGGCCCACTGGGAGTCCCGGGACTCGCCCCGGTACGAGGCCAGGAACCTGCCTTCACCATCTAGTGCCTGGACCCTCTCGTTGCCCCAGTCGGCGACGATTATATTGCCGCCGCCGTCAATTGCCAGGCCGGAAGGGCGGTTGAACTGACACTCGCCGTTGCCGGACTCGCCAAATGCCGCGATGAAGGAGCCGTCAGCGGCGAACTTCTGGACCCGGTCATTGCGCCAGTCGGAGACAAACACGTTGCCTTGCCCGTCAACAGCCAGACCCCAGGGCATATTGAAAAGGCCGGGGTCAGAGCCGTAACCGCCCCACTGGCCGAGAAAGGCCCCATCAGGGGAGTATTTCTGGACCCGATGGTTGAGGCTGTCGGCGACCAGCAGGTGGTTGTCCTGGTCGAAGACGATGAAGGAGGGGCGGTTGAACTGGCCTGCTGCGGAACCGGCCGCGCCCCATTTGCCCAGGTAATCGCCTTCCCGGTCGAAGATACTGATGCGGTTCAACGCTTCATCGGCAATGTAGAGGCGATCCTCGCGGTCAAACGCCAATGAACTGGGCCACCAGAGGCCGCCATCCCCGGTGCCGCCGCCGCCAAATTCACCCAGGTACTGCTCGTCCGCGGTGCAGCGGGTGATCCGCTTGTAGGCAATCCTGACGCCGACTTCCGGGCCGGCCCGATTGAGAACATAGATGATCCCATGGGAATCGAATGCCAGATCCACGGGATTGTTGAAGCCTCTTCCCTGGTTGGCCATGAAACCCAGGGTGTGGCTGTACCGGAGGGCGGTTGCGGTAGTCATCGAGCTTAATCCTCAGGCCAACTGGTATTCCCGCGTGGCCACAATCAACTGCAAGAGTTCGGCTACCCGCTGCTCGGAGCAATCCGCCGACCCTCTCTCGCCAAACTCCAGGTTTCCGTCCGCGGAGGCGTGGCCCACCAGGCTGGCACGGGTGGCGTCGGTGACGTCGAACTGTCCGATGGCGTCGAGGCAGGCGTCAACGAATTCGGCGGGAGCGAGGGACCCTCCCCGGGCCCTGACCCTCTGCAGGACAGCCTGAACTCCGGGCCGAGCCAGGTCTCCCATTTCCAGGGCTGCCGAATTGACGCGTTCCACCAGGTTTCCGGTGTCGATCCATTCCCTGCCCGTATGCCAGCCTTCAACGGTGGGGGGATTGAGGATTTCCTGTCCCATGAAGCTGACATCCATGGCCAGGTTAACGATGCCCCACTCGGGAAACTGGTAACTGCCTGCCAGCCTGGCTGTCCCGGCCACCAGCTCGGTCGGGCTCTTGACCCTGGCCAGCCTGGCGGACTCGCCCTTGAAGAAGCCGGAGAGGAAGAGGGAGCGCATTACCTCCCGAATATCACCGCCGGTCTCGGCGAACCTGTCCGCGAGGAACTGGATGGACCCTTCGTCGGGAGTGTCAGATACAAAGAAATCGTAGAGCCTGGAAGCCACAAACCAGGCGGTGGCCGGCTGCCGGCAAATGATGTCTATGACGTCCTCGCCATTGAAGGGGCCGGTGTGGCCGAGAAAGGTCTTCTCGCTGTCGTCGTGGTCCTCGGGGAGGTACTCGAACTGCCAGTCCAGGCGCCCGTGGGGCCAGATGGAGTCCCGGGAGGCGCGGACGCTCATATAGTCGGCGTTGGCAATGGTCCATCCGGTGAAGGCCCTGGCGCAGGCCTTGACGTCGTCCTCGGTGTAATTGCCGATGCCCATGGAGAACAGTTCAAGGAGTTCCCGCCCATAGTTCTCGTTGGGGGCGTCTTTGTGGTTGTCCTTGTTGTCCAGCCAGAAGATCATGGCCGGGTCCCTGGACAACTCGAGCAGGAGGGTGCGGAAGTCGCCGAGGCCACAACGGCGGAAGGTGTTGGTCTGATTTACGACGGCCTTGGCATGATTCAGCTTGCCATAGGCGGTGGCAAAGAGACCGTGCCAGAACAGGGCCATCTTCTCTTCGAGGGGGCGGCGGGTGTTGATGATGCGGTAAAGCCAGTAGGCCTGGGAGCTCTCGATGAGCATCAAGCTGTTCTGGTCAATATGGTAGCGGCGGAGCAGGTCCTCCTCCATCACCGGGGCAGCTTCGGGGTGCAGGAGCTGCTCGACGGTGGCCTCATAGCCCTGGGCGACGAAACTGTCCAACTCATCGCGGGTAGCGCCGAATCCAGCCCTGCGAAGCAGGTGGGCCATTAGAGCCAGTTCCTTGCTTGCCATTCTTCGCCCTCCGACAGGTCCTGTTTATGTTGCCCGTACCAGGAGCAAGGCCAAGCGGTGGCGGGGACCAGCGCCGGGTCGCTGCCTGGAGCGCCTGTGTCCCCGAGTATAACATCCGAATAGCGGATGCTGCAGAAGCGGGGATGGCGGCGGGGCGGAGTTTGCAAGGGTTTGTACGTATTCGGTAAGTGCAGCCGGCAAAAGGAGCTCTCTTCCAAATTAGATCTCATTTGACCTCATTTTCACTCATTTCCAATGGGGGCGATCTGGGTTGAGGAGACCAGAATGAGGTCAAATGAGTAAGTTTGCCGACCTCTTGGGGGAAGATGAGACATTTGGGTGGGTGTCGTCAACTCGGCTCGTCATGCTTGACAGGGGAGGAATCTTGAGCATAGCCGGCGAGGTTCCCGCCTTCGCGGGAACGACAAATTGGTACGCTGGGAAGCTTCTATCTTCAATTTGACGACGCCCCCTAAGGAACTATTGTCTCCTGTAGCCCGAGTTTACTGCCGGACTGCTTACGCGCCGAGCCCCGGGAGGAAGCCTTTGCTTATGCTACGTGGCTGCAGTCCTGTTGGGAAAGGGGGGAATGTCAGGGAAGACGGGTCAGGGGGAGAAATTCTCGCGGTAATCGGCAATCCAGCCCAGTTCGGCCTGGCGCTGGAGGGGCACAACGCCGGGGGCCGCCCCGCCGGCCAGTTCTTCCCCGATGACCTCGTCGCGCCTGAGGGATTTCACCTGTGAGGCAGTCAGGCCAAGTATTTCTTCCAGCACATAGCCGTTGGCCTCTCCCAGGTCCGGAGCCGGGCCCCGGATGGCCACGTCCGCGCTGGCGAGTTTCCACCCACGGCCAAGATATTCACGGCGGCCGATGCCGCTGCTCTCCGGATGTTCTACAACCTCAAAGAGACCGCGACCGCGAAGGTGGGGATCGGACAGCAGTTGTTCCCCGTCCAGAACGGGGGCGACGGGAATGCCGCTGGACCGCAAAGCTTCAACCACTTCGGCCTGGGTCCTGGACCGGGTCCAGCCGCCAATAATCCGGTCCAGCTCAGTCTGGTTCCGGTGGCGGGTGATGGGGTCGGCAAACCGGTCGTCGGAGGCCAGATCCGGCTGGCCCAGGGCTTCGCAGAGGGCAAGCCAGTCGCGATCGTCGCGGACAGTCAGCACAACCCAGCGGTCCTGCCCCAGGCAGGGGTAACAGCCCTGGGGCGACTGGCTTTCGTGGCGGTTTCCCTGGCGGCGGGCAGGTCGGCCGTTGAAGGCAAAGTCCAGCAGGCCCTCGCCGATGAATGAAACGCCGTTTTGATACATGGCCAGATCGACCCACGTTCCCTGCCCGGTGAGGGCCCGCCGGTAGAGGGCAGCCATAATAGCCATTTGCGCCGACCAGCAGGCCAGGAAGTCGGTAAAGGAGTTTCCGATCTTGTTGGGGGTTGCACTGGCCGAGAGACTGCCGTCCTCATCCAGTTCCAGGTAGCCCATGAAGGCGCCAGTGCCATGGGTCGGTTCGAGGGCCGAGGCCATTGCGCCAAAATCGCTCCAGGGGCCGCTATGGCCGTAGCCGGTGTTGGACACCAGCACCAGGTCCGGCCGAGCCTTCCGGAGGCTGGGATAGTCCAGGCCGAAGCGGCGGGTTACGCGCGGGGTAAAGTTCTCAAGGACCACGTCGCTGACGGAAATGAGGTCCAGCAAAACAGCCATGCCTTCGTCAGACCGCAAATCCAGGGTGAGGCTGCGCTTGCCCCGGTTGAGGGTCTGGTAGGTACCGGCCCGGTTCCAGAATTCCCTGCCGGGGTCATTGTCGGGATAGGGTCCGGTAATGGTGCGGGTGGTATCGATGAAAGCTGCATGGTGGGTGTCAATCTTGATTACTTCAGCGCCCATGTCGGCCAGGTATGCTCCCACATAGGGCATGGCAAAGACCCTGCTGAGGTCCACAACGCGTATGCCGGAAAGGGGAGATTGTCGCAGCATTTCAGTCATTCTCTTCGCAGTCGGGAGCGGCGGTTCCACAATGTTCCAGGGTTTGAATTCCGGCAAAAACCAGGACCCGTCAGACGATGCCGCCTGCCCTCAAACAGACCAGGTCCAGGTCCGAGAGGCCCAGGCTGTCGCCGTAAATTTCCTGGTTGTGCTGGCCCAGGAGAGGCGCGGGCCGGGTAATCTCATACTGGTCAGATGAAAGGCAGGGCCCGAAGCCGGCATATGGTGCGCTTCCCGCGACGGGATGGTCCACCTGGACAAAATAGCCCCTTTCCTCAAGGTGAGGGCAGGCGTAAAGATCGCCGGAATCCTGGGCCATTCCGAAAACCAGGCGACGCTGGCCCGAAGCCTCGAACAGGGGTTTGCGGTCCCACTGGGACAGGCCCCGGGCAACCAGTTCCTTGAGCTCCTCGCCGTGCTCAATCCGGCCGGAACCGCTGGAAAACTTCTCGTCTTCCAGTTCTTCCAGGCCGATCAGGTCGGCTACAACGGACCAGGGTTGCGAACCCTGGACGGAGGGGACCACGTAGCCATCCCTGGCCGGCATCAGTTCCTCGAAGCCGGAACCGCGGATGGGGCGGCGGCCCTTTATGGCGCCCATGTAGTTGAAATAGGGGACGGCCTGGACCATGTGGGCGGCGAGGCATTCCGAGGCTGAAACTTCAACCGGCTGGCCCCGGCCGGTGAACAGGCGTTGGAACAGGGCGGCGGCGGCAGCGGTGGCGGCGTTGACTCCCGCTACGTACCAGGCCTGGTCGAGGGCGTTGTGCAGGGGCTCCCGGTCGGAGTCGCCCGAATGGTATAGGTGGCCGCTCCAGGCAAATGCCTCGATGTCTTCGGCGGGCCGGTCCCGGTATGGTCCCGCCAATCCGAAGGGAGTAATAGATACCGAGACCAGGCCGGGGTTTACGGCAGCCAGGGAATCAAAATCGAGGGACAGGGAGTCTCGCTGAGCGGGGGAAAAGTTCTCCACCAGGACGTCGGTTTCGGACAGCAGGCGGTCCAGGAACAGCCGGCCCGTGGGGCTTTCGATATCGAGGGTAATTCCCCGCTTGTTGGTGTTCAGGTAGAGGAAAGGGAGGCTTTTTTCGGGATTGGGATCATCGCCGGCAAAGGGGCCCTTGCGGCGCCCGGGATCGCCCAGGCCGGGCGGTTCAACCTTGATGATGTCGGCCCCGCAGTCGGCCAGCAGCCGGGCGCAGAAGGGAGCGGAGGTGTGGCCGCCCAATTCCAGGACGCGGATGCCTTCCAGCAAACGCACGGCTACCAGGATTCCTCGGGCCAGATAAGGGGGAGACTCTGGCCGCGCCGGGGGAGAATAACGGAGGCTTCGCCGGCCGCGGTCTGGTGACCCCGGCTGTTGGTCAGTTCCACCACGCAGTCAACGACGCCAAATTCGCCAACTTCACGCATGGCCGAAACTACCCCGGAGGCGGTCAGCACGTCGCCGGGAAAGTCCATACCCCGGTGCTGGACGAAAAAACGCTTGAACCAGCCTTGCTCACCGGCGAAGTCGATCATAAGCTGCCCGAGGTACTGGTTCTTGAGGGAGCCGTTGACCACCACATTGGGAAGGCCCTGTTCCAGCTGGGCAAAGGGCAGGTCCCAGTGAATGCGGGCGTAGTTGCCGTTGGCGGCCGCCCAGCGCACCAGGTGAGAAGTGGTCATGGGGCCCTTGACCACGGGCGGGAGGCGGTCACCCACCGATACGTCCTCGAAGAAACGCTGGGCCAATGATGGCCGCTCGGGCTTGGCCAGGATAACGTCGGCTTCGGGCGGCGCCACGGGCACGGCGGCCAACTGACGCTCTTCGCCGGAGGGCGTTGAAGCGGCAGCCGCCTGGTCGGGCAGGCTGCGGTGAATGCTGACGCGCTTGGCCAGGCTGAGGACCTGCCCCAACTGGTTGGTCTGGGTCTCCTGGCGCACGACGAAGACCAGGAGACCGGAGCGACCCTGCTTTTCGAAAATGTCCAGAACCTTGAATTGGCGGGTGACCCAGGAACCGGAGTAGGCGGGGCGCAGGAACTGCCAGTCGCTGCCGCCGTTGAGTCCGTAGCTGTTGAAGGGCAGGGGCACCTGGAAGTGGGATTCCTGGCCGGCGCCAAAGTAGCCAATGGGGGGAGCGATGTCCTTCCAGGTGGCGAGGGGCGGGCAAAGAATCCCGGCAAACCGGGAGCTACGGGCGTAGTCTGGGTCCCGGTAGAGGGGGTTGCCGTCTTCGATGGCATCCGCCACGTCGAAGGCCATCTCGTCGCTGATGGGGAAGCGGTTTCGCTCGGGCGGAGTTTCGGTCCCTATCAGCGCGCGAACTTCGTCGGTGATGAGAGTTTCAGGCATCTGGATGTTCCTTTGCGCTTTTCCGATTTGCTCCCTGGCCGTGAAATCCTAACCCACCCAGGCGCGGGGGGCGATACCTTCGATGTCGGTTACCACGTCAACCACCGAAGGTTTGCCGGAGTTGGCGGCTTCGGTCATGGCGTCCTGCAAATCTTCGGGGCGCTCAACACGAACGCCAAAGCCGCCCATATCTTCGGCCAGCTTCGCGAAATCCGTATCGGGGAATACCCAGAGCTCGTCCACGTTGCCGGTTACGCCCACACTCTCGTAGGCCCGCTCGTTGCCCCGTTTCTCCTGGTTCAGGGAGTGGTTATTGTTGATTACGGTGACGGTGTTGATCCCGTAACGCACGGCGGTCTCCATCTCGCTCAGGTGATACCAGAACCCGCCGTCGCCGGTAAAGCAGACCACCGGCCGGTCGGGGACAGCGCACTTGGCGCCGAGGGCGGCCGGGAAGGCCCAGCCCAGGGAACCGGCGCAGCGCAGGAAGGTCTGGGTAGGCTTGTAGAGGTCGATCATTGTGCCGGTCCAGATGCCCGAATGGCCGGTGTCGGAGAGCAGTACGGCGTCGTCAGGCAGGTACTCGGTAATCTCCTTGCACAAACGTTCCGGGCGAATGGGGGAAGCGCTGGAGTTGGCCAGGGGCGCCACCTCCTCCCGCCATTCAGCTACCAGTTCCTGGGCCCGGCCCACCCATTCGGAACGGCCGCCGATGGGTTCCAGGCTCTCGATGAGTTTGCGCAGGGATGCCCTGGCATCGCCCTGAAGGCCGACCTGGATGGGATAGCTGCGGCCCAGTTCGCTGGGGTCGATATCCAGCTGAATTACTGGGGTCCCCTCCCTGGGAATCTGCCATTCGGTGGTTACCTGGCTGCCGGTGTGGCTGCCGATGAAGAAGACCAGGTCCGCCTCCGAGACCACGCGGTTGGCGCACCAGCGGGAGTAGGTGCCGCAAACACCCACGGACAGGGGATGATCGTCGGGGATCGAGCCCTTGGCATTGAGGGAGGTGGCCACCGGAATTGCAAGCATTTCGGCCAGTTCCACCACCTCCTGCTGGGCGCCGGAGGAGCGGACGCCGCCACCGGCCACGATTACCGGACGGCGGGCTTCGGTAAGAGCTCGTGCCGCCTCGAGCACCATTTCGGTTTCCGGTTCGCCGCGGAAGGGAGGCACATGGGTAAAGGGAGCCTCAACCACCACGTCCAAGTCGGCTTCCACGTCCATAATCAGCGCGCCGGAAGAGCCCTGAAGGTCCAGGTGAGTGGGACCAGGGGCCCCGGCAGTGGCTTCCCTGAAGGCCTGGCGAAGGAGCCTGGGAAACTCGTCGGGGTTGTCCACCAGGGCATTAAACTTGGTGACGGCATTGAAGGGCTGGACGTGGTCCACTTCCTGGTAGTAGTTGCGGTCCTGCTGGGAGGGCCCGCCGCGCCCGGTCAGGGCCACAACCGGAGAACCGCCCAGGAAGGGGTCCTGCAGTCCGGCGGCCAGGTTGGCGGCGCCCACGTTCTGGGCCATGCAGACGGCGGGGCGCCTGGCGGCACGGGCATAACCGTCGGCCATATAGGCGGCGGCCTTCTCGCTGTGGGCCATTATGCGGGCGATGCCCACCTGTTCCATTTCCACAAGGGCGCGGGTCACAATCATAGGCATATAGAAGGCGTGGGTTACCCCGTAGGCCTTCATGGTTTCCACCAGGAATCGGGCGCCGGTCATCCTTGGCATCGCTGTACCTCCCGGGCAGTGCGGTCGTATCTGCTTCGTCGGATAATAGCGTTAGCCCGTACGGCTGGCAAGGGCAAACCCATCCCGTCCAGGCCGTAACGCTGCGGCGAACAGCAAAAAGGCTACACAATTCAACGCGAAAAGCGTATAGTCTGTGGAAATTGACCCGACAATTGCCGGAACCGGAGGAAATATGGCAGAGATTCTGGGACTTGGGCTTACGCACTCCCCTTCCTTCATTAAGCCCGATGAAGAGAAGGATTTTTCCATTACCCGCAGTCTGCGCAACCCCAACCTGCCCCCCGAGCTGAAAATTCCCACCAACTGGCCGGAACCCATGCGCATTGAGTACGGCGAGGACGAGGGACTGGAGTCAGCCAGGAAGGCGCGAGCGCGGATAGTTGACGGCTTTCGGAAACTGCGAGAGGAACTGGACGCATTCAACCCGGACTTCGTCGTAATCTGGGGAGATGACCAGTACGAAAATTTCAAAGAGGACATTATTCCGCCTTTCTGTGTGCTGGCCTATGACGAGATGGAATGCCAGCCTTTCCGGACAGGGGACGGCGGAACCCGCATCAATGTGTGGGACGAACCGGGGGAAACTACATTCAAGTACCAGGGACACCGCACCGCCGCCCGTTCCCTGGTGCGGGGCCTGATTGAGCAGGGCATTGATATGTCCTACTCCTACAAGCCGCTGCACGAGAAGGGCGGCCTGGGTCACGCCATACTGAACACCCTGCTTTACCTGGACTACGATCGCAAGGGTTTCGACTATCCGGTGGTGCCCTTCCTGGTCAACTGCTACGGCAGCCGGGTGGTCCGCAACCGGGGTGGCGCAGTGCAGTACGAGGAGGAATTCGACCCGCCCGGCCCTTCGCCCAAGCGGTGCATGGAAGTGGGCGCCGCGGTGGCGCGGGTGGTGAAGGACAGCCCATACCGGGTTGCGTTGATCGCGTCTTCAAGCTGGTCCCACGCGTTTCTGACCGACAAGAACCACAGGCTTTATCCCGATGTTCCCTCGGACCGAGCGCGATTTGAGGAATTGAAGGACAGCGATTTCGCCGCCTGGAGTCGGCTTTCCACGGAACAGATTGAGGACGCGGGCCAGCAGGAGTTGCTGAACTGGATGTGCATCGCTGGCGCCATGCAGGAACTGGACTACAAGACGGAAGTCATTGACTACGTCGAGACCTACATTTTCAATTCCAACAAGTGCGTGGCCCTGTTCAAGCCTTAGGTATTCCGGGACAGGGACTACAAGATTTTGGGGCAGGCGAATTGCCTGCCCCTTTGTCTTGCCGCAAAGTCTTGAAAAAAGAGGGGAAGGGCGATTGACCCTCCCCTCAAGTCATTTCCCCGTCGAGGGGGAAGGAGTTTTTTCTCTGGCTCTTAGCCCTCGAACACCGAGGTTATGGGCTGGTGCCCCGCGTTCTCGGCGTAGGGCTCTTCCCGGTACAGGGAAAGGGCTTTCATTACGGGAATGTCCTGGATGGAGAAGAGGATGGCCTCTTCGTCGGAATCGTTGGCGTGTTCGTGCCAGGACCAGGACGGGACCACCAGGAAGTCTCCCTCGCCCCAGTCGAAGCGCTGGCCGTTGATGACGCTGTGACCCTTTCCCCGGAAGACCTGGTACACGGCGCTGGTGGTGTGGCGGTGGGCCTTGGTATTGATGCCGGGACGGATCATCTGAATCCAGCAGGCCATGGTCCGCAGGACCGGTCCCCCGGTGGCGGGGTCGGAGAACTCCATGGCGACGTCGTCAAAGGGACTGCAGTCGGTCTCGGCCAGGCTTTGCAGGGCGGCGTGAGAGCGCTCCCACTTGTAGTGCCAAAGGGGAGAGTAGGGAGTGTTGTTGTCTTCCCAGGCCGGCCTCAGGGCGCCGGAGGCATACTTGCGCTCCGATTCACCCACGCCAACTATGGGCTGCTGGTCTTCGGGGAACTGCTCGTAGAAGGTGGCCTCCAGGTTGTTCACCAGGGGAGTGTCCAGCCCGTCCAGCCAGATCATGGGCACGTCGCCCTCATTGTTGTGGTCGTGCCAGGTCCAGGAGGGAGTCAAGACCAGGTCGCCGGGCTCCATGTAGCACTTGTCACCTTCCACGGTGGTATAGGCGCCGGTGCCCTGCAGGACCCAACGGATGGCCGTGGGCGTGTGCCGGTGAGCCGGGGCGTTCTCCCCGGGCAGGAGCAGCTGCAAGGCAGCGGAAATGGTGTGGGTGGTGCCGTGGTCCAGGCCGGGATTGGCCAGGCGCAGCACGCGCCGCTCCACGTCCCGGTCGGGGGTTACGATGTCGCCGCTGCGCAGGACCAGGGGCTGGGCGTCGTTCCAGCGCCAGGCAAAGGGAACAACCTGGGGTTTCCGCTCGAGGCGGCGTCCCATCCAGGCAGCCCGCAGGCCGGCCGCCTCGGTTCCCGCGTAAAACTGTTCTTCTTCTTCAGGGCTGACCCTTCCCAATAGCTGAGTCATTCTATTTCTCCTGATTTCTGATACTTCTGCCTTGGCCTGATTCTAATTGGGCGCCGTACGGGTGTCAATTTGGCAGATAGTGTATAGTCTTTCCGGTTTCGGTACGATTTCCAAGGGCACCGGATGCAGAGCACGGGCGCTGTCGCCCTGCCAGAACGAAAGGTCACAGACCAGACTTGGGAGGTCTGCAATGGTCGGCATTATGGCGGGCGCGGCAGACTGCGTCCTCCACAACGGGAAAGTCCTGACAGTGGACGCACGTGACTCCATCCAGGAGGCGGTGGCCATTCGGGGCAGCCGCATTGTGGCAGTGGGAAGAGACTCCGATGTGCTGCAGCTGGCGGGACCGGGCGCCAGGACAATCGACCTCGGCGGGCGAACCGTTATTCCGGGGATAGTGGACATTCACGCGCACATGGACCGGGAGGGTTTGAAGTCGATCTACCCGTCGCTGGAAGGCCTCCGGTCCATCAGGGAAATTCAGGAGCGGATAAGGGGACTGGCGGCGGACAAGGCGCCCGGGGAATGGGTGGTCACCATGCCAATTGGAGACCCGCCCAACTACGCTGATATGCCCCAATTGCTGGAAGAGGGCCGCTTCCCCAACAGGCACGACCTGGACGAGGCGGCGCCGGACAATCCGGTTTACATCAAGGGAATCTGGACTCCGTGGAACGTCCCACCCGCCGTGTCCATTGCCAACAGCGCCGCCCTTCAGCTGTCGGGGATAGACCGGCACACCCGCTCCCCGGATTCCAGCGTCACCATAGAGGTGGCCACGGACGGGGAGCCAACAGGTGTATTCGTTGATACGGGTCGCTACCCATCGGTGGAATTTACGCTGATGCAAGGGGCGCCCAGATTCACGGCACAGCAGAGGGTTGAAGCGCTGAAAGAGTCGATGCGCCTCTACAACTCCGTGGGCACAACGGGGACCTACGAGGGACATGGGGTCGCGCCCGAAGTGCTGCAGGCCTACAAGACGGTCTGGGACGCCGGAGAAATGACGGTCCGAGCCAACCTGACTGTTAGCCCTCACTGGCAGAGCGTGGCGGACGCCGCCCGAGAGATGGAGTCGTGGGGGCACTCCTTTTCCGGCCCCGGGTTTGGCGACGAGTACCTGCGGGTGAGCGGATACTTCATTCAGTACGGAGGTAATCGCTATACCGCCGGGGAACGCTCGTCGCTGCTGCCCTATACCGGCTGGGCCGGCTTCATCCAGAGCTACCATTCGCCCGAGTTTTTTGCCGAAGCGGTGATGCTGGCGGCACGGAACAACATCAGGGTGAATACGCTGGTCAGGGAACCGCTGGAAGAGGTACTGCAGGTTTTTGAGGATGTTGACCGGGAAATTCCTTTGCGGGGCCGGCGATGGACCCTGGCCCACGTGCTTCAAACCACGGACCAGCAGTTGAACAGGATTCGGGATATGGGGCTGCTGGTGGAGACCATTCCGCTGACGGAACTGTGGCTGCGGGGCTCGCCATACCTGGACAACCAGAAACTGGCGGAGACCGCAGTGGCCCATCGCCGCTACCTGGAAATGGGCGTAGATTTCAGCTTTGGCACCGACAACAAGCCCTACAATCCCTTTGCCACGCTTTGGGCGGCAGTGGCCCGGCGGGAGAGGGTAACGGACCAGGTATTGGGTCCAGGCCAGCGGTTGAGCCGGCCGGAGGCACTGCGGGCGTTTACGGAAGGTGGCGCCCGGTACTCATTCGATGAGGGTGAAAGGGGCAGCCTTGAGCCGGGAAAGCTGGCGGACCTGGCGGCCCTCTCCCATGACCTGCTGGAAATGCCGGAAGAAGAGATACCTGAAGTCCACTCCGTGCTGACCATGCTGGGGGGCAGAATTGTGCACCAGGAAGTGGATTTCTGAGTGGGGAGCGACAGGTCGCCTATTGCAGTAAATCCAATCGCCTGGGCAACTGAAGCGGGGTCTTTTGGCGGGGGCTGGGGTTGAAGCCAGCCCTCGCCTTTCGTCTAGTCCACGACTGCGATGGCGGCCAGCTCCACCTTGAGTTTTTCGTGGGTGGCCAGGCGAGTAACCTCAATGGTGGCGGTGCCGGGGCGATGGTCGCCAAAGTATTCCCACCAGACTTCGTTCATCTGGTCCTGTTCGTCCACGTTGGTGATGTACCTGGTTACCTGGACTACGTCGCTGAAGGTGGCCCCGCAGGCTTCCAGGCCCTTGCGGACGTTCTCGAGGGCCATGCGGGTCTGGCCTTCCATGTCGCTGGGAATGTCGTCGAATTCCGACTCGATGTGGGGGTGGCTGTGGTACACCTTGGCGGCGTTGACGCCGGCGAGGAACAGCAGGGACCCGCCGGTCACCTTGACGGCGGGGGCGTAGGGCAGGTTGACGGAGGGGTCCCGGTCGGAGGTGTGGATGACTTCGATTCTGTCAGGCAATGTTTTTCCTCCAGTATTGGAAAGTGGGAGTGCACCCGCAATCGAGGTGCAACGTCCCATTATAGTTGAGCAGTCCATAGCCCGCTTCAATAGTGGAAGGGGAGGCAAGGGCAATCGCGCCTTAATTGATTGCCACTCTGATGGAAGGCGAGAAGTCCTGTGGCTGTCGTCAAATCGGCTAATCTTGCTTGAAACAGAAGGAATCTTGACTACCGCCGGCGAGGTTCCCGCCTTCGCGGGAACGACGAGATTGTACTCTGGGAAGCTGGAACCCTTGATTTGAAGGCAGCCCCTGGAATCCAACAAACAAGCGTGCTTTCGGAACCGAAACCGGTTTGGAGACAAGACTTTCAGGCCCTTCGGCAAGCTCAGGGCGACATGACTTTTGCCTTCTGAATTTTTTGGCGGTTGGGTAGCGCCCGGCGGAACTCACCGGGTCAGGGTTTCGGTTGACAGGTAGGGGCGGCCCAACTACACTTCCGCAAGCCCTGGCCCAAGCCTGCCTGCGGGGCCTGGCAACCTACCTAACCTACATTTCGGGTGATAGCCGTGACGCAGATCAAGAGTTTTGGGACCATGAATGTTGACTGGGAGGAGCGTGTTGACTTCGAGCGCCTCCGAACCCAGCGACTGGACCGAATCAAGGGGCTCCTGAAGGAGTCGGAACTGGGGGCAATCCTCTCCTTCGATATGAACAACATCCGGTACCTGACGGCTACCATCATTGGCACGTGGGCCCTGGACAAGCTGGTAAGGTTCTGCCTGCTGCCCCAGGACGACGAGCCCATTCTGTGGGACTTTGGTTCGGCGGCGCGGCATCACCAGCTTTACTGTCCTTGGCTGGGGGAACGCTCGCGGGCGGGCATATCGACGTTGAGGGGGGCAACACCGCCCTCCGCCAACCTGGCCGAGGATGTGGCCAAAAAGATCAAGGCGGAGCTGGAACTCAGGGGGCTGCAGAACGAACCCATCGGCGTGGACGTGGTTGAACCGGTAGTGCTGTTCGCCCTGCAGAAGGAAGGGATCAACGTGGTTGACGGCCAGCAAATCATGCTGGAGGCGCGCCGCATCAAGACGCAGGACGAGATTACGCTGCTCAATACGGCATGCGCCATGGTGGACGCGGCCTATGATGTGCTGTACCAGGAACTGCGGGCCGGGGTGCGGGAGAACGACGGGGTGGCCCTGGTGAACAAAGTGCTGTACGAACTGGGGTCGGAGTTCGTTGAGGGGGTGAACGCCATCGGGGGAGAGCGGACGAGTCCCCATCCTCACCTTTTCGCCGACCGGATACTGCGGCCCGGCGACCAGGTATATTTCGACATTCTGCACAGCTACATGGGCTACCGGACCTGCTACTACCGCACGCTGGCCATCGGCAGCGCGTCCCAGGCGCAGATTGACGCATACAAGAAGTGCCGGGAAATTCTGGACATTTCCATCGAAGCAGTGAAGCCCGGCATTACGACGGCCGACATTGTAAAGGACTGGCCAAAGGCGGAGGAGTTCGGATTCGCCAACGAGGAGGCAGCCTTCGCCCTGCAGTACGGTCACGGCGTGGGCTTAAATATCTGGGAGGCGCCCATATTCAGCCGCCTGTTCTCGCTGGAGCATCCGCAGCCCATTGAGGAGGGGATGGTGTTTGCCCTGGAGGCCTTTTGGCCGGCAGCGGACGGATGGTCGGCGGCGCGCATTGAGGAAGAAGTGGTGGTGACCGCAGACGGGCCGCAGGTGATTACCCGCTTCCCGGCGGAGGAACTGATGGTGGCCGGAGTAAAGTACTATTCGGCGAACGGGCCGCTGAACACGACCCGGGACAGCCAGTCGCACCGAAATCGCCCGGCCATGCCGGCAGCGCACGCCTGACCCGGGCTGCGGCCGGAGCGCTGCACAGAACTGGAACGGGGCGGGTGAATCACCCGCCCCGAAAGTTTTTCGGAAGGGTTCCATTTTGGATGGTAAGGCGCAGGCAGGAGGGTTGAAATGCAGGTAGGGGCGGGTTTGAAACCCGCCCCTTCTCCTATAGACCACCTAAATCGCAACGCTACCAAGTTTTCCGGTTCCCTGAATACTGCGGGAGCTATTGCTGTTCTTCCGGAGGATCGGACATGCCCATCAGGATGTCCTCCAGGGTGCGGTCAAGGGCGGGATCCAGGTCCACCGGTTCCACATAGGGTGTAACGTCGTAGTCCGCGCGGACCTGCTCGATTATGCGCTTGGCTTCGGCGTTGTTTTCCGCGATGCGGTCCAGGTTGGTCTGCAGTTCCCTGGACTCGGTTTCCGCCAGGGCCAGCAGCTCGCTCAGGTCAATGTCCAGCTTGAATAGCGACTTGAGCCGCCGCATTATGTCGTAGAAGGAACGATGGTCGCGGAAGATGCCCAGCTGCTCGTTGTTGGAGACGACGAAGGGATACATAGGGGCCATGGCTCCAAGGCGGAACATCTGCACTTCCGGATAGTCGAAGTGGGCCAGGGATACCATGGCCATGCCAATGGTGGGGCCGCGCCGACCCTCCGACCCCCGGCTGGACATTATGACGCTGTACCTGTCCAGCGTTTCTTTCATATCGGAACGGCTGTAAACGCAGTTAATGCGCCGCTCCAATTCGGGGGGAGCCGGGCCGTTGACGCCTTCCACCGCCACCGTCTGTTCAATTCCCAGCTCGCGGACGGCCTGGAAGAAGCCCTGGCCGTAAATATCGATGCGGCTCCAGGGTTCCTCGCCCAGGAAGATGATAAGTCCGTTACCCGCGTCGAAAAACTCGTTCTCGCGGGCCATCCGGGTGGAGGGCAGGCCATCCTGAAAGGCGGCGCCGGGGCGAAAGGTGTCGTGGGTGCCGGCAACCTGGAAGGGATAGCAGAGGGTGGAAACCTGGTCGCCCAGCCGGCCAATGCGGCGCGCGCCCAGTTTTTCTATCAGGTAGCGGGGCAGACCGCTGGATATCCTGCCGCCGTTGGACCACTGGCGACGCCAGCCGGCGATCATGTATTTCGCTTCAGGTTTTTCGTGGAGGACCAGCAATTCATCGGCCATTCCGTGTTCCTCCTCTCAGAGATTTGGAGTGGGCCAGGTCATGGCAAGGGGAAGAAGTAAAACATCCCAATTATAGCAGGATAACGGCAGGTTATGAGGCAGGCGCCCACGAAGGGGACAGGGTAATCGGGTAATAGATTCAGGCGACAGTGGGCGCCAGTTCGGTTGGCAAGAGTCATGTCGTCCTGAGCTTGCCGAAGGGCCTGAAGTCCTCATCTTCAGCCCGGCTTCGGGCTGTGGAGGTGGCTCCAGGGATAGATCTTAGATGCTTCGGCTTCGCTCAGCATGACATGCAATTGGCGGGCGGTTGCCCTGCCACGGGTGGAAGGGGGGAACGTCATCGGTCCGAACGCATGGCGTCGGCGATTTTTTCCGCCAGCATAATTACCGCCGGGTTGATGGGGGCGCGAACCAGGTCGGGCATAATGGAGGCATCCACGATACGCAATCCCTCAACGCCTCGGACCCGGCCAAACTGGTCCACCACCGCCATTTCGTCGTCGGCGGGTCCCATGCGGCAGGTGCAGGAAATGTGGGAATAGGTGGTGGCTTCCCGCCGCAGCCAGCGGTCCAGGGCTTCGTCAGTGGCCAGGTCTTCAGGCTTGGGGTCGAGCAAGTCACCCACGTATTCCGAGATTTCAGGCCGCTGGGCCAAGTCGAGGGCAAGTCCGACGCCGGCGCGAAGGCGTTCCCGGTCGAAGGGCTCGGCCAGGTAGTTGTAATGCATCCGTGGCTGCACCCGGTAGTCCGGCGAAGATAAACGCAGTTCACCCTGGCTCAACGGCATCAGGAGGGCCACCATCATCTCTACGTAACGGGGCGCTTCCTGTCCTTCACGGAGCGCCGGGTTGATGTCGTGGATACGGGGCGGCACGAAGCAGGCCAGGCTGATGCTGAGGTCGTTCCTGAAATCCGAGCCGGGGGCGGTCAGGCGCAGCGCCGTACCCCCTGGAGCCGCGCGGCTCTGCGGCGGATAGTCGTCCGGGACTGCCCAGGTTATGTAGACTTTGGGGTGATCCTTCAGGTTTCGGCCAACGCCCGGCAGGTCATGCACCAGGGGAATGCCCTGTTCGGCAAGCTGGGCTTCCGGTCCCACGCCCGACAGGAGCATCAAGTGGGCGGACCCGACCGCGCCAGCGGAAAGTACTATGTCCTCACCCTCCACCGTGAAGGTCTGGCCACCGGACTCGACCTCCAGGCCAACGGCGCGCCTGTCGTCGAAGAGGATGCGCCTCACGTGACAACCGGCCTTGATGGTGAGGTTCAGGCGGTGGCGGGCCTCGTCGAGGTAGCCCAAAGCCGTGCTGTAACGCACACCCTGGTGGTTGTTGGAGATACCGGGACCTATTCCCGAGGAGTCGGGGTTGTTGTGGTCGACGGTGGTGGGATGGCCGCTGGCGACGCAGGCCTCATAGAAGGCGTTCTGGGTGGCGTGCCAGCTTTCGGGATTGGAGTGGTGGACAAAGATGGGGCCGTCCATTCCGTGAAAGTCGTCCCGCTGGTCGGCATCGTTCTCCAGCTTTCGGAAGAAGGGCAGGACCTGCTGGTAGCTCCAGGCGCTGTTGCCCCGGGCGGCCCAGGCGTCGAAGTCCTCGGGGACGCCGCGATAGAAGGCCGAGGAGTTGATGGCGCTGGACCCGCCCGTGACCCGGCCCCTCGGGACCAGCATGGGCGGAGCCAGTTCTGTGCTGGTGGCGGTGAACTGCCAGTTGTGGAAGTCGGAGGTAAGCCAGCTCGGGTGTCCGCTGGGTGTCCGGAAGGATGGCGCATTGGGAGACGAGGCGAAGCCATACTTGAGACCGTCGGGAAGCCGTTGGAAGTCCGGATAGTCGGGGCCGGCCTCCAGCAGCAAGACGGACTTTCGGGCATCTTCGGAAAGGCGCGCCGCCAGGACACACCCGGCGGAACCGGCGCCCACGATAACTACGTCGTATTTCATTTCCACCTGCCAGCGGGAGAAAGAGTGGAACAGCGGCAGTCAGACGGGGCTAAAGAAGGCCGGCCACGGAGCTTCCTATGGCCGGCAATTTAATTGCGCGGGGGCGGAAAGGACTAATCGTCAGCAGGCGCGGGCTCAGCAATACGATTGTCCACCAGGTCGGTAGCGCAGGCCGCGTCGGTCAGCAGACCCCACTTAACCATCCAGTGATAGGTGTCCTCGATGATTTCATCGTTGTAAGGAGTGTTGTACGAGTAGCGGATCCTGGACAGGTGGAAGTCTTCAGGCGTGATGCTTCCGTACTTGATTGCCACCGATGCAAACCTGGGTTCGTCAATCAGGTAGTGGAGGTACTTGCGCTTGTCGGCATTAATAATATCCACGGCCTTCACCACTGCCCGGTTGATGGCCGCGAAGGTCTCCTCATCCATGTTGTCGCTGGCGTTTTCGGCGCCCAGGTAATGGCCTTCACAGACGGGACGGCAACCCAGCTTTTCCGCCAGGGTTATCCAGGGTTCCATCAGGGCGGCGGCGTCAACCTCGCCATTCATCAGGGCTTCGAACCGGTACTGGGGAGAGCCATAGTGGACCAGCTTGAGCTTTTCCTCGGGCAAGTACCCGGAAAGCAGCCTGAGGGCCACGTAATGGGATCCGGCGTGGAACTGGACGGCCACGGGACGGTTGCCCAGGGTTCCCGGATAATAGTGGGGCGAGTCGCCGCGCACCAGGATGGCCTGGCTGGCAACTGCGGAACGGAGGGCAATAATCCTGGCGCCCTGCTTGCTTTCGTAGGCCCGACGGACCTGGCCCTCCTCTCAAGCGCGGTAGATGGAGACCTTGGCATCCTCAAAGGCCACGTGGCCCAGGACCGGGTTGACTTCCTCGGGATTCTCCGTGTGGGTCACCTGGCCGCTGCTGACGGCGGTGACGAACTCCATTTCAATGCCTTCCGCCTCAAACAGCCCCTCGTCCCGGGCGACCAACCAGGGCAAACTGAAAATGGCTCCATTGATTTCGCTGACCACTTTCTTCATAGGTCTGTTCCTCCACCAGCCGGGGAATTAGCCTGAGTGGGATTTCTTTCGCCGGCAAGTTTAGCAAAAGGTATGACAGCCGTCCAACATAGCGCCTTCCTCCCAGGGCAATCGCGTTTTAATTGAATGTCATGCTGAGCGAAGCCGAAGCATCTAAGATCTATCCCTGGAACCACCTTCACTACCCGCAGCCGGGCTGAGGATGAGGACTTCAGGCCCTTCGGCAAGCTCAGGGCGGCATGACTTCTGCCTACCGAATTGTGCCCCCTGTAGCCTGATTCTATAGTGCAGTTGCCCTGGCTTTCGCCCCGCTCCAACAGCTTGATACAGATATGAGTCAACTTGACGCTCCAGATAACCCCAACTACAATCCGGCTCAACATCGCAGAAAGGCGCCACGCTCTCGGGGAGCAAATCCGAAGCTGGCGACCTGCTGTTCATCAAGGGGAATGACATGCCAAAAATGACGGGGGGACAAGCCCTGGCCAGGTCGCTGTACCTGGAGGGAGTACGGGTAATTTTCGGGCTCCCGGGGGTACAGCTTTATCACGCGCTGGACGGGCTGCAGGGGGAGCCAGGAATCCGGTTCATTACCGCCCGCCACGAGCAGGCAACGACCTACATGGCCGACGGGTACACGCGGGCCGGCGGCGGCACGGGTACGGCGATGATGGTTCCCGGGCCCGGGCTGCAGAACGCCTCCGCCGGAATTGGCACCGCCTTCGCCGCCTCTTCACCGATACTGGTGGTGTCGGGACAGATTGAGCGCGACCTGATTGGGGCCGACCGGGGAATTCTCCACGAGGTGAACGATCAGCTTGACACCATCCGGCCGGTCACCAAGTGGGCGAAACGGATACTGGATCCCGCAGAGATTCCCGACGCCGTCCACGAGGCTTTCTACCACCTGAAGACGGGGCGCCCCCGTCCTGTGGAGATTGAGATTCCGCCGGAGACGCTGGCCGACATGGCCGATGTTGAACTGCGGGAGCCCGAAGAATACCCTCGCCCCGCGGCGGAGAGTGAGGCTATCCGCACCGGCGCCCGGATCATGGCGGAAGCCGACAATCCCTTGATATGGGCCGGAGGGGGCGTAATTTCCTCGGGGGCCCAAGAGGCGCTGCTTCGCGTGGCCGAACATCTGCAGGCGCCCGTCATTACCTCGCCCGAGGGCAAGGGTGCGATTTCCGACCGTCATCCCCTGTCCCTGGGCGCCCACCGCCTTCGGAATGACCCCGTGGCCAGGGAGGAGCCCAATTTTGACGCCATACTGGCGGTGGGAACCCGCATGGCCAACCCGGCGTGGCTGGGCGGTCAGCGCATTGTGCAGATCGACATAGACCCGGAGGAACTGGGACGCAACTACGACAACACCTTTGGCATCCAGGGTGACGCCCGACTGGCCCTGGAGGACCTCTACGCGCAGGTCTCACAGCTGACGCCGGCCCGGGAGAGCAGGGCAGCCGAGTTCGATGCCCTTCGCCAGCGTCGGGCCAATTCCGCAATCCGGGTGGAGCCGCAGGAGTCCCTTACCGCCACTATCCGGGAAGTCATGCCCGATGACGGCATACTGATTTCCGGCATGACGCAGATAGGCTATTACTGCCGGGCTTTTTACCCGGTCTATGAGCCTCGCACCTTCTTGACGTCTTCATACGCCGGAAACCTGGGCTACGCTTATCCGGTGGCCCTGGGCGCCAAGGTAGCGCAGCCGGACAAGGCGGTGGTGGCAGTGTCGGGAGACGGGGGGTTCCTGTTCAATTCCCAGGAACTGGCCACGGCGGTGCAATACGGCATCAATGCGGTGGTGGTGGTCTTCAACGACAACGCCTACGGCAACGTGCTGCGAGACCAGGTCAATCGGTTTGAAGGACGGGTATATGGGGCCGCGCTGCACAATCCCGATTTCGTGAAGCTGGCGGAGGCTTACGGAGCGCGGGGAGTGCGGGTGGAGCCCGACAAGCTGGGGCCGGCCCTGCAGGAAGCCCTGGCGATTGAAGCTCCGACTTTGATCGAGGTCCCGGTTCAAGCCATGCCCACACCCTTCGAGTAGGGACCGGCGACCGGTGTCGGAATTCGCAGCGGAGAATAGGTGATGGTGGAAAGACTGGCTGCCGAAGGGAGAGCCGCACCCGTCAGGTTCGGAATTTTCGACTGGATTGATTCCAATGGGGGCGATGCAGCCGATCTGTACGAACAACGGCTGAAGTTTCTGGAGTACGCTGACCGGGCCGGCTTCTACTGCTACCACATGGCAGAGCACCAGGGGACGCCCCTGGGGATGGCGCCGTCTCCCAGCGTTTTTCTTTCGGCGGCGTTCCAGCGCACCAGGAACCTGCGCATGGGTCCGCTGGTGTATCCGCTACCTTTCTACAATCCCCTGCGGCTGGCAGAGGAAATCTGCATGCTGGACAACCTGAGCCGGGGCCGGCTGGAAGTTGGCCTGGGCCGGGGCATCTCGGCTTATGAGCTGGACTTCTTCGACATCTCTGTGGATGAGTCGCGGAGCATGTTCCAGGAATCCCTGGACATTCTCCTGATGGGACTCAAGACGGGAAAGGTCAACTATGAGGGACAGCACTATACCTTCAAGGACGTGACGCTTCCCGTCCGGCCATGGCAGCAGCCCTATCCGCCCCTCTGGTATCCCACGGCGAACCCGGACTCGATACGCTGGATTGCCGCCGAGGGCATCAGTACCGTCACCCATTACCCTCCGATGGAAGTGATGCGGGAGCACATAGAACTCTACAAGGGAGTTTACCAGGACAACGTGGCCAGGTCTGACCGCCTGAACGGTCACGAGGAGGAACCGAAGTTCGGCATTACCCGGCACATTTACCTGGCTGACACGGATGAGAGGGCCTTGAAAGAAGCCAGGGATGCTTTTGCCGATTTTATTGCCAACTTCAACCACCTGCGCATACTCAACGGGGATGACACCGGCAGGACCGCGTACCTGGCGGATTTCGACGGAAGGCTGGCTGACGGGCTGCACATAGTCGGTTCGCCTGAGACGGTAACCCGGACTCTGAAGGAACACCTGGACATCACCGGGTCCAACTACTTCGTGGGTTCTTTTTTCTTTGGCTCGCTGACCACCGAGCAAACTCTTCATTCCCTCCAGCTCTTCGCTGAAGAGGTGATGCCCCACTTCAACGTGGCGAAGACGGCTTAGAAAGCCAGGGCCTGGCAGGGGTGTCGCCCCCGGGTGCAGATGAACTTGGGTCAAGCTCAATCTCTTTCAGCCCTTCATGGGCAAATAGTCGAATGCAGCCGGTGTCCACGGCTGGTGGCCCACCGGGAGAAGGTTGCCAGGGAAAAGGTGGCCAGATTCCGTGACCAGGAGTACTGGGGAAGACCTGTGCCACCATTTGGCGACTGCAACGCGCGGCTGCTGGTATTGGGCTTGGCGCCGGCGGCCCATGGCGGCAACCGGACCGGTCGTTCCTTCACGGGAGACCCCAGCGGGGACTGGCTCTACGGGGCGTTGTACCGAGCCGGGTTCGCCAACCAGCCCTCTTCCCTGTCCCTGGATGACGGGCTGGCTTTGACGGATGCCTACATTACCAATGCCGTGCGTTGCGCCCCGCCGGAAAACAAGCCGTTACCTGCGGAGAAGTCGGAATGCCAGCCCTTCCTGGTCCTGGAACTGGAACTGCTGCAGCGGGTCGAGGTAGTGGTGGCGCTGGGCAAGTTTGCCTTCGATGCTTACCTGCAAACCCGCGCTGCGGCCGGCCTGGCCAATCCCCGGCCTTTGCCGAAATTCGGGCATGGCGCAACTAGGGAGATGGAAGGTGGCGTGACCTTGATCTCTTCCTACCATCCCAGCCGCCAGAACACCCAGACGGGTAAGCTTACTACGGAAATGTTTGACACCATTTTCCACCAGGCCCGGGAAGCGCTGGAGGGCGCATCCGCCTGAGGGTCAAAGGTCACTGCGGCTATTGAGCGCTGGTTCCTGGAGAGGCGCGGTCCGTCCCTGGCCACCCCGCCCGCGATAATTCCCCTGAATACAATGCCGGGACTGGAGACTTAGCCCTGAAGTACGGCGTAATCGTGGCGGAAGCGGGTTCATCGGGCTGCGTGCTGACCTCGCGCCTTTCGGAAAACCCGGAGCGGTCGGCGCTGCTGCTGGCGGGGCCGGACTACCCAGAGAGGATTGCGGATTCTATGAAGGAATGGCGGTAGGGCCCCTTCAGCAATTGCCGGCAATGCACAGGCCGAATTGTGGCCCGCCAGCATCGGATGACGAGGATCACGGCCGCCGGCAGGGGCAAGTTAAGAAGAGTGGCCGGTCAAAGGGCAAGCGCCGGGTGCGGGGACGCAGGCTGTGGTCGTGGGAAGGCGGCGTTGTCAGCCCTCCCGTTCCAGGAACCGGCGGACGGCGTCCATCATGGGTGAGCGGTCGTAGGTGGCGTACATTATCTGGGCGTTGCGTACCAGGTCGCCGGCAAAGAAACGCTCGTAGTGCAGGCTGCGGGAACCAAAAGCGCTGCAGGAAATATCCCAGGCCAGGTGGAAAAGCCTGGTACGGTCTATGGCAGTAGCGGTGTCGGTGGCCAGGTAGTGCTGAAGGTCCGGGCCAATCTCAGAGTCGAAATCGGCTTCGCTGGGAAGGGCCATCAGGCTGCTGGAGCCCAGCAGCTGCATAATCTCCACCATCCGGGGGTAGAAGCTCCGGGCGTACATATTCTCCGCGACGGTCAGGGGAAACCGGGCCGGCGTCAGGAGACCCCATTCGTCCGGGGCGGCGTCCACCTCGGCCGTCCGCAGCAAAGCCTTGATGATTTCCAGCTGCATTATCATCTCGGCGATGCGTTCCTGAACGTGGGGTTGTTCCCCGGAGCCCAGGGTTTCCACCATCAGCGAGGCGGTGCCCAGGAGGAACTCGGTCTTGGCGAGGATGCGGGTGACCACCTGGTGGAAACTGTGGAAGATCCAGCCCGTCCGGTTGGTCATATTGTTGCAGCTTTCCACGCTGCCCAGCAGGAAAACCCGCTCCCAGGGAACCAGGACGTTATCGAAAATGGCAACCGCGTCCATTTCCTCGAAGCGGGAGCCCAGGGGATGGTCAAAGGGAGAACGGCCGTAGTCAAAACTCTCCCGGCAAATGTAGCGCAGACCGGGGGTGCTACTGGGGATGGAGAAGGACACGGCATATTGCTCGGCGTTGTCGGCGGTGTGGTGCGAGCGGGAAGGATAGACCGCGATCTCGTCGGAGAGCGGACCCAGGGTGGCCAGCACCCGCGCGCCGCGCACCACTATGCCGGCATCAGTCTCCCGGATAACCTTCAGGGCTACGTCCTCGGCCAGGGAATCGGTAATGTAACGCTGGGGAGAGCGGCTGCGCTGGGGATTAACGAGGGTGTGGGTGAGGCACAGGTCCTGCTCGCGGATCAGCTCATAGTAGTTCCTGACATTGTCGCCAAAGCCCTTCCGGTCCTGGTCGAAATAAGGAGCGGCGGAGGCCATTGCCACGAAGGCGGCGTTCATATAGTCGGGAGTCCGTCCCATCATGCCGCCGTGCCAGCTGGCCCACCTGTAGAACATCCCGCGCCGCCGTTCCAGGTCTTCGAGATTTTCCGGCGCGATGAAGGACAGGCCTACACGTTCGCCCGATGCCGGGGAAAGATAGGTCATTTCCTCGCGAAGGCCGGGCTCATTCTGCATGTCATAGAGGGCGGCGACGGACCTGGCGCCGTTGGCAAATCCAGGATGGACCGTGACATCCTTTACCCGTTCTCCGCCCACCCACACCTCGGGAGGACGGTCCCTCAACCCCTGCAGATATTCCGCACCAGTCCGCACCGGCATCGCGCTGGACCTCCAAGTTGCCTTTGTTCCAGTATATCAGCCAGCTGGCAAAGACGACGAAGTTCTCTCATCAGGGCTAACCGTTTTCTGGCGGGTCGCCGGCCCTCAATTGCTAACTGGCTGCCGTCGCCGTTGCCCGCCGCTGGCAGCCGGGGTAGTATAGGCGGCAATTCGCCCGGCTCCCTGGCCAAAAAGCCTGCGGTACCACGCAGTCCGGCGGTCAGCCCACTCGACAGGTCCCCCGAATCGAGCATGGTCAATCAGAGCATCAGGAAGGAGGCAATTCATGCCCGGTTATTCGATAAGCGTTGGCAATGTGGAACTGATTTCCCTGAACGACGGCGAACCCATACGCTCGCCCTTTATGCCCTTTCCCGAAACCACCATTGAGCAGTGGAGGGAGTTTCCCGAGTTGCTGGACCCCGAGGAACAGATTCGCAGCCGATACGGAACCACGGCGGTCCGTTCCGGCGGCAAGCTGATAATTGTCGATACCGGCCTGCAGGCTCCCGACGGCGCCCTGCTGACGGATATGGAGAGGAAGGGTGTGGACCGCAATGCGGTGGACCTGGTGGTCTTCACGCACCTGCATCCGGACCACGTGGGCTGGAACCTGACGGACGGTCAGCCCACCTTTCCCAACGCCCGCTACCTGATTCCCCGGCGGGACTGGGACCACTGGACGCAGGAGTCGGTGGCATCCAACGCGCCTCATATTTCCAGCCAGGTGCTCCCCCTGGCTGAACTGAAGATCATGGACCTCATTGATGACGATTACCACATTACGGAGGAGCTTGCGACGGTTTCGACGCCGGGACACACCCCCGGCCACGTTTCCATCGTGATTGCATCCCAGGGCCATCGGGGTTATATTCTTGGAGACGTGGCCCATACGCCGGCCCAGGCCCACTACACCGACTGGAACCCCATCTTTGACGTCCAGCCGGAGACATCCCGCAGTACCCGTCACGCGGTGCTGGATATGCTGGAGGCCGAAGGCATACTGGTCTCAGCGGGACACTTTCCGGACCCGGGATTCGGCCACTTCGTCAGGGTGGGCGACCGGAGGCAGTGGCGAGGCGTGGAGATTCCCTGAGCGCGGAGGCGGCAGGCTGAATCGCCGGTCGGAGGGCCCAGGCAGGGAAACGGCCCCAATGGCCAACAAGTTCCAATAAACCAGGAGAAGCTATGATTTACGAAGTTCGGACCTACACCCTGGAACCCGGCACGGTGCCCCAGTTCGAGGAGAGCTTTGCCGAAGCGCTGCCCCACCGGGAGAAATACTCCCCGCTGGCAGCATTCTGGCACACGGACATCGGCACCCTGAACCAGGTCGTCCATGTCTGGGGATACGAAGACCTGCTGGAACGGGAGAAGATTCGCGCCGAGGCCGCCAAGGACCCCAACTGGCCGCCCCGCGACACCAGCATGATCATGACGATGGAGTCGGAAATCTGGAACCCGGCATCCTTCATGCGACCCCTGGGCGGCGGACAGGAACTGGGCAACGTGTACGAAATGCGCATTTACACCTACAAGCCCGGCTCAATTCCCGAATTGCTCAACCGGTGGGAAAAGGCCCTTCCCTGGAGGGAGCAGTTCTCACCCTGCGTGGCCGCCATGCACTCCGAGCTGGGCGGGCTTAATCGGTGGATGCACGTCTGGCCCTACAAGGACCTGAACCACCGGGACGAAATCCGGAAGGCCTCCAGCGGCACTCCCAACTGGCCCTCGGGCGCGCCGGGCCGCATTCGCCAGGAGAACAAGGTCCTGATTCCCGCCTCCTTCTCCCCCATGCGTTAGCCACTGATTTTCGGTCTCGGGCTTCTCGATTCAGGGCAACCTGGGTGGGAAGCCCGGACCGTTCCGGCTATACGCCCGATGCAGTTAAGCAGCCTGCTTGATGCCGTGAATACCCCGGCCCTCGTTTACGATGAGGGAGAGATTCTGCGGGTTCTGGAGGTTGCCGAGTCCCTGCAGAGGGAGACAGGCTGCAGGATGCTCTATTCCCTCAAACCCCTGCCCCTCCCGCCAATGCTGGAGCTGATGGCGCCGAGGCTGAGCGGCTTCGCAGCGAGTTCGGTGTTTGAAGCCAGGCTGGCGCGCTCGGTCGTGGGAGAGCCCAGTTCCATCCATTTCACCAGCCCCGGAATCAGGCTTCGAGACGCTTCGGAGCTGGCGGGCCTGTGCGATTATGTCTCCTTCAACAGCCTGGGGCAATGGCGCAACACCGGGGCTTATTTTGATGGCCGGGCCAGCCCGGGACTGAGGGTCAATCCGGGAATGTCCTTTCTTGACGACGAACGGTATGACCCGTGCCGCGAACACTCGAAGCTGGGCATTCCCATTGACGTCCTGGCCGGCATGGACAGCCTGGAGGGACTGGGCGTCGGGAAGCCCGAGGGATTGCTGGTGCATACAAACTGCGAATCTACCGATTTCCTTGAGCTGCAACAGACGGTGGACTGCCTCGAGCAGCGGCTGCCCCATCTGCTGGAGCAGGCGTCGTGGATAAACCTGGGCGGAGGCTACCTGTTGCCGGAGGGGGTTGACCTGGCCCCCCTGCGTGCGACCATCGAACACCTGCGCGGGGAATACGACCTGATGGTTTTTCTTGAACCCGGCACGGCCTTTGCCCGTTCCGCGGGGCACATGGTCAGCACGGCGCTGGACATTTTCGACAGCGGCGGGAAGATGGTCGCAGTGCTGGACACCACAGTCAACCACATGCCGGAACTGCTGGAGTTCGACTTTGGGCCGGACGTGGATGGTCACCAGGACGACGGGAAATGGGAGTACCTGCTGGCCGGGTGCACCTGCCTGGCCGGCGATGTATTCGGAGAGTACAGATTTGAGCGTCCGCTAGAGGTGGGAGACCGGGTGGTATTCAAGAATGCCGGTTCCTATACCCTGGCCAAGGCCCACACCTTCAACGGTGTCAATCTGCCAACTCTTTACGCGGTCAGCCCGGAAGGGCGGCTCAGGCTGCTGAGGGAGTTTGACTACGAGGACTACGCCGGACGATGGAAAACTAATGCCAGCCATCCTTCATGAAAGGGAATTGACCGTCCCCGTGGACGTCCGGTCCGGAGCCGCTTTGGCGGATCTGGGAGATGGCGTTGGGCGGCAGCTTGTTGCGGGTGAATGGCCCGTCAGGCTGGCGGTGACTTCGTCCTCCGGCGAAGCGTTCAACTGCGAAGTAAGCATACTGTCGGAGTGGGAAGGAGCGCCTCCCTCTTCCATATTCCAGTTTCATCGCCGCTCCTTTGAGAACGTGGGGAATTTTACCTGCGTGTTGTTGGTTCCCACGGGAATTGGGGCCGAAATTGGGGGGCATGCGGGGGATGCCACGCCGGTGGCAAAGCTGCTGTCTGCCGCCTGCGACACCCTGATCACCCACCCCAACGTAGTCAATGCATCGGACATCATCGACATTCCGGGGAATGCGCTTTACGTGGAAGGGAGCATAATCTCGCGGCTCCTGATGGGAGCGGTGGGACTGCAGCGAACCCGCAGCAACCGGGTCCTGGTTCTGCTGGGTCACCACAATGACGAGCTGTTCCTGAACGCCGCCATAAACTCGGTTAACGCGGCCCGCGCCACATATGGACTGGCTGTCCCGGGGATGGTCAGGCTGGGCCCGGAGTTCGAGATGGCATCAGCCTATGTGGGGTCGGGGAGGGCAGCGGGCAAAGTCAGGGGCCTGGAACGCGTTCTGGACGCCCTGGAAGAGTACAGGGGGCAGTTTGATGCCGTCGCCATATCCTCCCAGATAAATGTCCCAGAAGGCTTCCACGCCGAGTACTTTGACAGCAACGGGGAGATGGTAAATCCCTGGGGCGGGGTGGAAGCCATGCTGACGCATGCCGTTTCCGCAATGCTGGACGTGCCGTCGGCCCACGCGCCCATGCTGGAGACCCAGGCCATTGCCAACGCCGACCCGGGGATTATTGACCCTCGCATGGCAGCGGAGGGAGTTTCCCTGGCGCTGATTCAATGCATTCTGAAGGGGTTGCAGCAGAGCCCTGCCCTGACTACCGATGCTGCCGCCATGGCCCATCCGGGCGTCATTGGCGCGTCGAACATTTCCTGCCTGGTGATTCCGGAGGGTTGCCTGGGGCTGCCGGTGCTTGCGGCGCTGGAACAGGGGATCAAGGTGATCGCCGTAAGAGAGAACCGGAACCTGATGCGGAACGACCTGGAAATGCTTCCCTGGCAAACGGGACAGTTCTACGTGGTGGAGAATTACTGGGAGGCTGCAGGGGTGATGTCGGCCATGCGCGCCGGCATTGATCCCGCATCGGTCCGGCGACCGATTCGTCCGGCGCCGGTGGTGGAGACGCAAGGGTAAGGGTTCAAGGACGGGGATTGAGGCAGAAAGAGGGGACGTCGGCGCGTCCCCCCTGCTGGATTGGTGCGATACGGAAACTAACCTGGCAGGAGCCCTTCGCCCACAAATATGCTTTCGGCTTCTTCCAGGGTGAGGTCGGTTTCGGGCAGAATCAGGTCTGACTCCACCAGCTCATCGATAGGTACCGGCTCTCCCTTTTCGCGGACTAGGGTTTCCATTTCCTGAAGCAGAGCAGTCAGCGTGGAGCGGTCTTCCGCCTCCACGGCTTCCACCATGCGGTTGTCAATTTCGTTCAGCTCGTCGATTGCCGCGCCGGGCAGATTGAACTGGCCTTCACCCAGAATTCTTACGATCATCTTTGTCCACCTGCCCCTAGATTAGCTGGAACCCTGGTTTCTGAGAGCGTCCAGTTCGGCGTCCACGGCAGACTGAGAGGCTGGCAACGCCCTGGCGCCGGAGCCACCACCCTTGAGGGCGGCAAGTTCTTCCTCGACGCCCTGGGAAATGGAGATCTGGGAGAGCTCCCTTTCAATGTCGTCCTGGGGTCCGGTGATGTCGTCCAGAACGCCGGTTTCCACGAGCTCATCGATGGCGCCGGCCTTGGCCCGCATCTGGTCAGTCTTGTTTTCCGCGCGCTGCACAGCCAGGGAAACGTCGCTCATTTCCTCGGAGATTCCTCCCAGGGCCGAGCCGATCCTCACCTGGGCCTGGGCTGCGGTGTACTGGGCCTTGATGATTTCCTTCTTGTTGCGGAAGGCGTCAACCTTGGCCTGCAGCCTCTGCTCGGCGATGGTGAGTTTCTGCTGTTCCTGCTCCATTCCTTCGATCTGCTCATCCAGACCCTGAAGTTCGATGAGAGCGTTCTGCTTGCGTTGCAGGGCCAGACGGGCGAGGTCTTCCCGGTCGGCGTCCAGGGCCTGCCTGGCCTGGCGCTCGAGGCGGGTAACGTTCTCGCGCACCTTGGCTGCCTGCTGCTGGATGCGGCGTTTGGCGGTAACCATTTCCACCACGCCCCGCTTCACGTTCTGGAGCATTTCCAGCTGTTTCTCGTAGGAGTAATCGAGGGTTTCCCTGGGGTCTTCCGCTGAGTCCAGGATTCGGTTCATTTTTGACTTAACGATTGTGGACATTCTTGAGAACATTCCCATGCTGGGGACCTCCAGACTGGATAGGATGGGGAGCCTGTTCGATTTATTCTTTCGTGGAATCGGGTTGAAACCGAATGGCCGGAAACCTGGGGGTCCGAATTCAGAAGCTGTTTCTCTTGCCTCCGAAAACTGCCATGGCGCCTACAATTATGCCAAGCACGATGCAGACGGCGCCAAGTATCCACAGGATGAAATCGAGAATACCGGTTATCAGGAGCACCCCGAGAATCAGCAGAAAAATAGCAGCGAGGATGCCGCCGAATGAGCCCATCAGGTTCACCGCCTACATGGATTTGAAAGGATGAAATGCGAAAAAAGTGAGCACCGTATCTGAGTTGCTCAACTCCACAATACATTTCCCGCCATTAGGGGTCAAGGGCAGGGCAATGCAAATCAGGGGGACTGCCTGGCAAGCACCCTTCTTGATCAGGTGATCGGACCCCCGGAACCGGAAGGGGGCGAAGTTCCTTGGCAGGGTTTCAGAACCGGTTTTGCCGCGAGGGCAACCCGCGGGCTAACCGGGTTGGCTGCCTGCCTGGCGACAATCGCAAAGCTGGGCAACAGGGCCGCCGTTGCAAACCCTCGACCAACCGGCCCCGTGCTATGATGTTGTCCAGTTATTGTTGCTTTTGAGCAGGGAAGGGAGGCTGCAGCCGCCTACGGTAGAAGCCAGGGACGTTGAAGGCCGTCCTCTCCCAAAACCAGCTAATTCGAGAGAGAAGGAACAGACAACATGCTTCGGGGACTTTTTGGCAGGGGGAAGAAGCGGCCGGCCCCTACGGGCTTTCGGGCCGATAACAGCTTGAGGGAGGCCCGGGTGGGGGACGTGGTCACCATACAGGGTTGGGCCCTGGACTACGAAGAATGTTATTTTGTGGTTGAAAGCCTGCATCGTTACGGTGGCAACGGGGCCGTCTGGTACGAACTGGTGGTGGCGGACGCGGAGAATCGCATATGGCTGGAGTGGTCGGAGGATGGCCCAACCCTGTTCGTTACTGCCACCGACAACCGACGCCCTGTGGGCCTGGAAGCCATAGGCCTGCCTGAGTCCGCCCTGCTGGAGATGGATGAACGCAGGTCGATCGACCGGTCCATTGAGTTTGACGGGCTGCGTTTCATGTACCGCAACAGTTTCGAGGCCTTTTACTTCAAGGACAACCGGCCCACGGACGGGGAAGGGTTCTACATGTGGGAGTTCCTGGCCGAGGACGAGAGCAGAATACTGTCAATCACGAAATTCGAGGGCACGCCCTTCGAAGCTCACTTCGCGGACATTATCTCGGAAGAAAACATACAGCTCTATCCGGGGGAACGGCCCGGGTAAAGGAGCCGGCAGATTTTATGGAAGCACTGATCGATTCACTGACGTTCTTCCCCCGGGGGCTGGTTTATGTGGTCCTGGGCGTAGTGGTGGTACTGCTGGCCAAGCTGGTCAGAAGCGCTATCACCACCCTCAAGGAGGATGAGGAAGTAGTCCAGAAGCAGAACCTGGCGGAATCCCTGCGCCTGTCGGGGTACCTGCTGGGGGTTGTGCTGGTATTCGTGGGGGCAGTCTATCAGCCGGCGCACCTGGCATTGCTGGACCCGGGGCTGGGGTTCGACGCCGAGTTTGGCGTAGATGTTCTCAGGGTGTTCCTGTATTCCCTGGGCGGCATTGTCGCGCTGAACATTCTGCGACTGGTGATGGACAAGCTGGTGCTGTACAAGTTCAACGTAGAGAAGGAAATCGTTGAGGACCGGAACGTGGGAACCGGCGCCGCCGAGTTCGGAATCAGCGTAGCCACAGGCTTGATGATTGCCGGCTCCCTCACGGGAAGCGGGGGCGGGAGCGAGGTCCTTGAAGCCGTGTCCACGCTGGTCTTCCTGGGGCTTGGCCTGGTAGTGCTGGTATTGTTTGCCCTGTTCTATGAATTGACCACCTCGTTCGACGTACACGATGAGATCGAGAAGGATAACGCGGCCGTAGGGGTGGCCTTCGGCGGCAACCTTATTGCCATCGGCCTGGTAATGCTGAAGGCCCTGTCCGGCGATTTCGTAAGCTGGCAGGCCAGCATCACGGAATTCGTGGTTTTCGCTATCATAGGATTTGTGCTGCTCTATATTCTTCGCCTGATTGTGGACCTGCTGCTGCTACCCGGGGTAAAGGTCGCACAGCAGATGAGTGAGGGCCGCAACCTCGGGGTGGCGCTACTGGAGAGCACGGTGGTGATCAGTTCTTCCCTGATACTGTTTTTTGCCATTTAGGCTGGCTGCGAGGGGGGTTCGCCACTCCAGTCTAGCCGGTGAGCCCCGGGGATAGGAAAAAGGTTTCTCGCCTGACGTCGCTCAGGCGAGACGTTTTGGAGCGGGCGACAATTTAATGTGGCGCCATTTGGGACGGTCTTAACCCACCACAGCTTCAGCCTTAAAGACCAGGGGGTATCGTCAAAACGGCTCGCCGTTCTTGAAACAGGAGGAATCCTGACTGCAGCTGGCGAGGTTCCCGCCTTCGCGGGAACGACGAAATGGTGGGTTGGGGAGCTTCCATTTTCAATTTGACGACAGACCCTAAAGACTGCACCACCAACAGAATGGTGTCGAGTGCGGTGCAATTTCCTAGCATCCATCGGCCAGCGCGCTGCGGGCAGCCCTTCTGTATATGGTTTCCTCCCTTATCCTTTCTTGCTGGGACTCCAGCAACTCCATGCCCTGCTCGATGATTTCCTCAAGCAACTCACTTTCAGTGACGCTCCGGTCCACTACCGGCAAGAGCAAGTTGTTGAAGAGGTCGATGTCGGCGGCTGCCTCGGGCCAGCGGTCAGCCAGAAGGTCCAGCGAGCCGTCGTAGAGGCGAAGCAGAAAAACGGCGCGTACCGGGTCGATGGAATCTGCTATGAACACTTCGACCCTCAAGTCTTCCCCCTGTCCGGTCCCAAAGAGGGCCTGGCCGGTATCCTTATCCCAACAGGCATCCTTGAAGAGGTCATAAGAGTCGATCAACTGCTCGGTTTCGGCCAGGAGGTCTCCGATGAACCTGCGGCCCTCGGGGGTAATGGCAGCCGCTGGAGGGTTGTCCCCTGTTTCTACAAGGTTTCGGGAGAGGATTTCATCCACCGCCGAGGCCAATGGCGGGCACTGGTCAAGGCTTTCCTGCGCTGGCAGGGATGACTCGTGCTTGTCAATAAAGTACATCGTTAAGCACACCAGCAACCAGTGCAGGAGGTCCGGCTCGCCGGCATCGTAACCCTGGTCCCCGGCATATTCCAGGGGATCGTATTGGGCGGCCAGGGACAGAGACAGGACCGAAAAGCTCCCGGGAGGACCCGGGGCCACCAGGTCATCCACCAGGTCCGTGGGGGACAGGTCCTGGCCAGTGGTGGAGCTGACCGAGAGCGAGCACAAGCCCGCCCGGTATTGCCGGACCACCGCCAGGAATTCTCCGTAGATTTCAGGCACGTCGGGATTTAACCGCAAGTCGAAGGACTCTTCCACCTCCATCCTGGCGGCCTCGTCGCGAGGAAAAACCTCTTCCAGAAGCGAGGCCAGGGAAAGGCCGGTGGCGCCCTCCTGCAGTTCAAACTCAAGAACGGCGTCCGGCGGCAAACCCTCCAGCGCCAGTTCGATATGCAGGCGGTCAGGGGGCATCCGGGGTGGAGCCTCGCCTGCCAGTCAGATTCTGGTGGCCACCGCCGCCGCTGAAGCTGCCGCTCCTGGAGCGGAATCCGGAGGAACCAAAGCCGGAGGTTCCCCTGGACCTGGAAACGGCGCTGCTGGAACGAAAGGCGCCGGAAGTTCGCTGCGTCTGCTGGTAAGTCTGCCGGTTGGAGCTGAGATTGCGGCCGGAATCCTGGTAGCGGGAGCCGGCAAAACCCTGCTGCTGGGTCGCGTACCGGCTGTTGCGGGCTACCTGGGTGCCGTATCGGCCGGACTGGCGATAGGAGGAGCGGGTCTGGCGGATGGAAGAGCCGCGGGTCACCGGCGTTGAGTAGAAGTATGGACCGGGCATAAAGGCGGTGGCCAGCATATAGCCGAACAAAAAGCCGCCGCCGCCGAAGCTGCTGTGGTAATAGCTGTTGGCGTGGTGGCCGCGAAGCTCGTTCTGGTCATTCTGATTGACGATGGTGAAGAGCAGGTCATCCCTGGAGTCGTCAATCTGGGTGTCATTGTTCAGGTCCTCCCAGCCTTCCAGGGTCAGGCGGTCTCCGTCCTGGAGAGCCCGAATGATGATTATGCCGTCTCCCTCGTAAATTTCGTTGACGCGATTCTCGAACTCAGTGGCGCTGCTGGAATCCTTGAATGCCTCCTGAACGTCGTCCAGGTTAATCCTGCCGGCGGCGCCGTCGGTGGCAGCCCAGGTGTCGTAGGTGGGGCCGGCGCTGCACGCGGATATCAACGGAGACCCCGCCAGCATGGCGCCGGCAAACAGCGCGGAGCTCATTCTTCTGATTCTTATGGCCATTTCAACTCCTTGCCGGTGGAAGACTAATGCTCCTGGAATCGGACGCCCTGCCGGGAAGAGACTTTCCGGCGCGGCGCAGCGTGATTTTCACTGGATCAGGGAAAGCAGGTCCCTTCGGATTTCTTCGCACTCCACGGGATTTCCGATTGCGGGTTCATCCAGCGGAGAGGGAAGGGTCAGCAATCTGGAACAAACCGTGTCCCACAGGTCGTCGCTGAAACGGTCCCACAACTGCGCCGCGTGGATAATGTAGTCGGCTACCGCGGACTTGTGGCCATAGCCATTCAGGAGGGAACTGAAAACGGACTGGTGCAGGTCGGCCAGGTGTCGGCGCCACAACTCATCGCAGGTTTCGACGCACAAGCCCCGGACCAGTGAGTTGAACTCCCTGGGGCCGCGACTCTGTTCCAATTCGTCCACGGCCTGCCGCATTCTGGCGGCTACTTCGGCAGGCAGTGCGGCCAGTGACAGCCCATACAATTCTTCCAGTACTATCCCGTAACGCTGCCGGGCGTCATTTATCAGGGCTTCATAGCGCTGACGATAGCTGGCGGTATCAAGGTTGGGAAAATGTTCCAGTACCAGGCGGGAACCCCGGTCTGAAAGAATGCCCGGCAACCGCTCAAGGACCCGAGGACCGGAAAGGAGTTCCTGGCGCAGCTCGTAATAGGCGGAACTCTGGGCGTCAATCAGGGAGGCAAAGTCGCCGGCAACGCTTCTGCGCTGAGCCGCCTCTTGCTCGGCGTTCTCCTGCCGCCGGGCGATGTATCTTTCCACAGCCTGACCTTCCCAGCAGGCTCGGCCGCTGGCATCTTCATATTGGCAGCGCCGGAAGGCCGGGCGGCTTTGGCCCAGGGAGAGGAGAGCGGGATCTTCCCAGGAAAGTACTGAGCGGGTTGAACCAAACAGACCCTGGCGTCCGCTGCGTCCCCTGAGCTGCAGCGCAACCCTGGGAAACCGGTTGAACTCGGCGCTTATGACGTGGAGACCCAGGCCAAATTCCCAATGGAACAAGCCAGAGTCCAGGTTGCAGGCTAGCCGGCTGGGTGGGTCAGTTACCAGGAGGGCTTCCGCCCCGGGTGCGCCGACTCTAGAGACTGAAATAAGAGGCGAATCTGCCAGGGCCGACTCAAGAAGGTCGGCCTCCGCCCTGGAGCAACACTTTATTGCCAGGGGCAACCGCTGCTCGGCGGCCGCTTCCAGAACGAAGTCAGCCCATCGGGCAAGTATTACATCGTTCACGTCCGAATCGAGGACGATATCGGTTCCCCGGCCAGCCATATTGGTGGCCACGGTGACCGCACCCGGGGCGCCGGCAGTGCGCACAATGTCCGCTTCCTGGTGGGACTGGACTGCATTGAGGACCCGGTGGTGTATTCCGGCGTCGCGGAGGGCCCGGCTGATTTCGAGGGAGTAACCGACCGAACCGGTCCCCACCAGTACCGGGCGGCCCATGCGCCGGCACCAGGATACTTCCTCCACTATGGCCTCGATTTTCAGCCTTTCTGAAGCAAATATCCTGGAAGGCAAGTCCACACGCTGGGACGGTTGAGTGGGTTGAACTGCGTTGGTGTCCAGGGAGTGGCGGCGCCTGAACTCATTGGCGGCAGCGGTGGCCGTGCCGGTAATGCCGGCAAGAAACTGATAGCGCCCGGCAAAGTCCTGGACTGAAATCTGGGCCACGGTTTCACTCTCGGGATGGACGGTTACGCCTTCGCGGGCTTCCACCGCCTGCTGCAGGCCGAACCGGTAAGTGTTATCGGGCCTGGTACGCCCGGTGTTCCGGTCGAGCAGTATGACGGCGTCATCGAAAACGATGTAATCGACGTCCCTTTCGAAGAGCAGGTTGGCCCGGAGGGACTGGTAAACCTGGTTGGCCAGGGCCAGCTGCCGGGACGCTCTCCTCGTAAGCTGGTCAGAGTCCCCGCCACCTTTGCCTCCGTGGTTGGAAGCGGGACAGAATTCGCCCAGGCGACTTGAAAGGAAGTCCACGCCCTTCTCGGTGAGGGTAACGAATCGCTCGTGGAGGTCAACGACATAGAGCAGATTCGCGATGAGGGCCATGTCGGGACTGTCCCCGCCGTCGGGGTAGAGTTCCCCAAGGCCCCGCCGGCAGGAACCTGGATTGTTGCGGGCAAGACGCTGCAGGTCCTTGCTGTGGGGGTTGGCAAGCAGCCCCAGGCAAAGCAACCGGCCATACGCTCTGTCGTCGGGGGCCAGGCCGTTGAGCTGTTGCAGATATTGCCCGGCGATTCTGTGCTGCTCCTGGACAACTTCGCCGATCGCCTTTTGAACGCGGGCCCAGGGACGGTACTGGGGCAGCGGTGGGCCGGAAACAATGAGGGGAGTGTCCGCTTCATCCACCAGCGCCTGGTCCGCTTCGTCCACTATGGCCACCCCAAGGGGGGTCTGCACCACGTCTTCGACCCTGGCAGCCAGTCGGTCGCGAAGAAAATCGAAACCCAGTTCCCTCAGGGTGCCGTAAACAATATCGCTCTGGTAGGCGGCCTTGCGCTCCGCGCCATCCAGGGCTTCCAGAATGGCGCCGGCAGAGAATCCAAGGGACCTGTACACCGGGGCCAGTAGCCGGCAGTCCCGGTCGGCGAGGTAATCATTGGCGGTGATTATGTGAACATGCCGTCCGCCAAGCGCGTGGGCTATGGCGGCGAAAGCAATGGCAACGGTCTTTCCCTCGCCGGCCTGCATTTCTACAACCCGGTTGTCCAGCAGGTACATACCCGCCAGCAGCTGCTCGTCGGTGGGCTGAAAGCGCAGTGAACCGGAGGTGTCCACCGAAGCCAGCGCCCGGTAGAGGCCGGCGGGGAACATCAGGTCAATACCGTAACGACCATTCCCTGCTGCGCCCGCCCGCATCATCGCTTCGGCGACGGTCTTTTCATCTGGCGAAAGCTCATTGAGGCTCCGACGTCCCTGCGAGGCCTCGAAACAGGCCTCAAAAGCGGGGGACCGGCCCGAGTCGCTGAATAAACGCCCGAAGCCCACGCGCCGGCGAATACTTTCATCGACAATGGCGAAGGCGACTACAAGGCGATTGACGCGGGCAGAGGGGCCTGGAGTTTCAGAAAAGGCGGCCCGAAGGTCGTCCATTTGCCGGCGAAGGTCCGAGTCGGACCAGTCTTCCAGGGCCATATCCAGGCGAACCTGGCGAACTTTCTTCACTAGCTCTTGCCGCGATTGCCCGCGAAGGTGTGACACCAAATTGGCAGCCGGATGAACAACACCACTCAGCCACTGCCGCAGCAGGGCCCCAGGCGTAAGGGCGCCTGGTCTTGCCGGGGCGTAGAGTGGCTTAGTGTCGCTGGCAATCATGGGCTGAAATCAGCGACGCCGGTGTCGATTCAGGCCATTTCCATGACAACCAGGCCGGCGTCGTGACCGGGAATGTCCCAACCATTATACCTGAGCAGCAAATGTTCCCTGGCGTCCAATATCCGGGATGCAGTTTCCGGGTGGGACTTGCAGAAGGCCTCACCTGGCTCGCCGTCCAGGGTCCACCGCGGGCTTGCCTGGCACCGGTAACCTGCCCTGGCGGCGATGACCTGGTATTCGTCGGCCAGCCGCTGGTATTCGGCCTGGGTCCGATAGGGTAGGGGAGTGACGTAGTAGTCGCTGGAAAGAAACAGGCCCAGTTCATTCTCGAAAACCTGGACCATATCGGTATCGGTTATCCAGCTTTCCATGGCGAAGAAAAGGTTCTGCGGAATGTCCTGGGGGACTCGGTGGTAGAAGTACTGTTCCTCAGCTTCCACCATCCTGACGGGGACGGATGGCTTGCGCTCATACCCCAGGAGCCTCTCCGCCTCGGGTCCCTTAAGGAAAAGGAACGGGATGTTGCCGTTGGTGGCGTCCACGAGAAGGGGCAGCCCGTCGATCTGGTAAAGCAGGGCCGCGTGCCGCCAGTAGCGCATATGACGCCGGGCAAACCTGAAATCGCCGGTCCGAAGCATCTCCCTCAGCCTTTCGACGGGGACCGGGTCACGGGCGCCGTCGCCGCCAATCACGTACTCGGACTGGATTCCGTAGTGGTCGGTGAGGAATCTGAGGGCCTGGACTTTCTCGGTGCAGATGCCGCCGGCGCCGGCAGCTATGTTACTGACGGTCTCGTCGCCGGTCTTGAACAGCAGCTTCCGGCCGGTAAAGCGGGAGTAATTTTCGAATTCGCTGTCCCATATTTTCCTGGCAAGCGTCTCCACCAGGGCCAATATGCTCGCCTGGCTCTCGAGTTGAAGAATCTGCCCAGCCTCCCGGGGACCAAAGACCTCCTCCAGCGAATCAAGCACGAACTCTTCAAAGAATCCGGGAGCATTGTTCCACCGACGGCTATGAAACCCGGCCCAGTTCCTGTCGTAACCGGCATCGGTGCGGTCAATTACAATCTCAGTCAGCTTGGCGCTGGACCCGTCAACTACTATCTCGGAATACCCCGGGATTTCACTCACTTCGATTCGGGCGTCATCCTGCCGGAAAGAGACTCCCGAGTAGGGCTCAGTTAATCTACCCAGGTCATCGCAAGCGTAAACCAGGTCCTGCAGCGACTGAAGAGTGACGAGGGATTCCTGGGCAATTGCTTCCCTGGCCAGCAGGTCGGGCCCGTCAGGACATTTCAGGTACCGGACAATCAGATGGCTGAGCGGCAGGGACGCGTCCTCTGCAGAGAGCCGCAGGGCAACCGAACGCTGGGAGAAAGAGTCGGAAAGCCTGAGGATATGGGGCAAGTCACTCATGCCGGCTCCCGGAGGGTAGAGAGGAAAATATGGCGCGGCCTGAAGGGCTTCTGAAGGAGACTGCAGGCTCGAAGTAATCCCGCATTGGCGCAGGCCGCAGATTCAATCCTGCCCGCACCGGCGGGCGGACCAGGGCAAAAGCCATTGCCACGCCGGATTGCCGGCGCGGAGGTCCTGCCAAGTGAGTAAGGGCGAAAAGGGGACTGCTGGTAACTGGTGGTCGGGGTGAGAGGATTCGAACCTCCGACCTCTTCGTCCCGAACGAAGCGCGCTAGCCACTGCGCTACACCCCGATTATTGAATCCCGGGCCCGGGAGCAGTCCCAGTAAGGACTGGCGCCGTTTCCCCTTGAAATGGTTGCCGAAGAAAAGGCGAAACCCATTATACAACAATCGGGTCAGATACAGTGCGAAGATTCCGCATGCCGGCAGGGCAATCGCGCGTTAACTGCCTGTCACTCTGAACCCTTCGGCCTGGCTCAGGGAGACATGGCTTCTCCCTGCCGAATTTGTACCGCCTCTTTCCCAAATCTATAACACGATTGCCCCCGCAAGCCGGCAACCGTTGGCCAAGCTACCGGAAAGTACCTTAACCTCCCGCTCCGGCGAGCATTTCGTCGGCCAGCTCGGACAGCTTGGCCTTGTTCAGCACCCCGTCCCACTTGCGGTGCAGCGTACCGTCAGCATTGATGAACACCGTGGTAGGGAGGCCCAACACCCTTTGGGCCTCCACCACCCCGCCATCATCAGTAAAACCGGCCGGGTAGGATACGCCCAATTCGGCCAGCAGCTTTAGAGCGTCTTCTTTGGAACCCAGGCCAAGAAACTGGCCCATATCCACGCCGACCAAGACTACCCTGCCCTCGTATTCGTCTCCAAATTCCTGGAACTCAGGCATTTCGGCACGGCACGGTGGGCACAGGCCGGCCCAATAATTCAAAACTACCGGCCGCCCCTCCAGGTCCGACAGGGACAGGGCATCAGTTCCCAGGGCATCCTCACCCTGGTAGAGGCTGATTTCGAAGTCGGCCACCTTTTCCGATGTTTCTCCGGAAGGGCCCGGTTCCAGGTCGGAAACGGGCCTGGAACAGGCTGCCCCGCCGACCAGGAGCAAAAGACCGGCCAGCGCAATGAGTATTACAACCCGTTGCAATTGGAGTGTCCCGGGCGAGATAGCGATGGCATTCCGGAGCGAAAGCATTGGCCGGCGGTATTGCCGGTTGGTACGGGCCATTGGAAATCCCCTGTGAGTTTCTGTCTGATAAATATTACGCTGCGGCGTGGCCGGCGGTTCTGGAAGGGCACGTGCGCAAGCTGCCTCGCACTTGACCGACCGACTACTGGGGGACCAGCGCGCTAAGCCGGTCACGGAAGACCATCAGCCGTTCAAGAGTCTGGGTAAGTCGCCTGAGCCACTGATCGCCCAGAATACGATTGGACAGCCTGATCTGGCGGTTGCCAACGCTGGCCGACGAACCCAGGGCCCGCTGCAAGGGCACCCGCGCGCTGCCTACATCCTGGGTGAGGCCAAGGGTGATTCCCCCACTTGACTGCAACACCGACTCCACCCCCGCCGCCATAGCGAGGATGCGCAGCTCCACCAGGCCCAGCAGGTTTTCCACGGCAGGGGGAACGGGACCAAATCTGTCGCGCATCTCTTCTCGAAATCCGGGAACTTCCTGACGATCCCTGGCCCGGGCCAGGCGTTGATATAGAGCCAGCCTGGTGGGCGTGTGGGGAATGTAACTCTCGGGGATGCTGGCGGCCATGGGCAGCTCAATGCGGGGCAACTCGACGGGACCGGCGGGTGATTCCTCAACGCTTTCACCGTCGGCGCCGGACATCAGCTCCGACACGGCCTCCTCCAGCAGCTGGCCGTAGAGTTCCAGGCCAACGGCATGAATCTGGCCGCTCTGGGCCGCGCCAAGGAGGTTGCCGGCCCCGCGAATTTCCAGATCGCGCATGGCGATGCGGAATCCTGAACCCAACTCCGAAGCCTCCAGAATTACCTGGACTCGCTGCTCCGCGGCCTCGGTTATGCGCTGCCCTCGGGGCAACAGCAGGTAGGCGTAGGCCCGGTGCTCACCCCGACCCACGCGGCCTCGCAGCTGGTAGAGCTGGGACAGCCCGAAGCGATCGGAACGGTCGAGGATGAGCGTGTTGACATTGGGCATATCCAGGCCGGACTCGATGATGGTGGTGCAGACCAGCACGTCGGCTTCCCCGTCGGCGAAGGCCTCCATTACCTCTTCAAGCTCGGTTTCCGGCATTTGCCCGTGGCCAATCATGAACCTGGCTTCGGGTACCAGCTGGGCCAGGTCCACTGCGGTCTGCTGGATGGTGCGCACCCGGTTGTGCAGGAAAAACACCTGTCCTCCCCGCTCAATCTCGCGCAGGATGGCCTCCCTGATGGTCTCCTCGTTGTACTCGGAAACGAAGGTCTTAACGGGCAGCCGGGCCTCCGGGGGGGTGTTCATCACGCTCATATCCCGGATGCCGGTGAGGGCCATGTGCAGGGTGCGGGGAATGGGAGTGGCGCTGAGGGTCAGCACGTCCATCTGGTTTCGCAGGCGTTTAAGGGTTTCCTTGTGGCCGACACCGAAGCGCTGCTCTTCGTCCACGACAACCAGCCCCAGGTTCTTGAACTTGACGTCCTTTTGCAACAGGCGGTGGGTGCCAATGACGATGTCCACCGTTCCATGCTCGAGGCCTTCCAGGACCTCCTGCTGTTCCCTGGGGGTGCGGAAGCGGCTGAGCACCTCCACCTGGAGCGGGTATGGGCTGAGACGTTCGCTGAAGGTGGCGTAATGCTGCTGGGCCAGGACCGTGGTTGGCACCAGCAGACCCACCTGCATTCCATCGGATACGGTTTTGAAGGCGGCGCGAAGGGCCACCTCCGTCTTGCCGTAGCCCACGTCTCCGCAAATGAGGCGGTCCATGGGCTTGGTCTGCTCCATGTCGGCCTTTACTTCCTCAATGGCCTGGATTTGATCCGGGGTTTCCACGTAAGGGAAGGAGTCTTCCAATTCCCGCTGCCACACGGAGTCCTGGCTGAATTCATGACCCTCGGCAGCCTTGCGGGAGGCGTACAACTTCAGGAGTTCCTCCGCCATTTCCCGGGCGGAACCCTTTACCCGTTCCTTGATTCGGGCCCATTCGGCGGTGCCCAGCCGGGTCAGCGTCGGAGGCTGGTCCTGGGCCCCGATGTAGGCCCCCACGCGGTCAAGGTGGTCGGTGGGAACGTAGAGCCGGTCATTCTCCGCGTACTCCAGGACCAGGAATTCCTTCTCCTCGCCGTTGTCATCCATCTGGGTGGTTCCGGCAAAGCGGGCAACGCCGTGGTCCACGTGAACGACATAGCTGCCGGGAATGAGGTCGGACAGGACGATTTCGTCGCCCAACTGCTCTCGCTGCCGTTGAGGACGATAACGCCGCTCCTTGGAGGTCCCGAACAGCTCGGCATCTGTGTACAGGCTGACGGGAGGATGACTCTGATTCCCGCCGGTCTCCCACCCTTCACTGAGGTAGCCGGGTACCAGGGATACCTGGCCGGAGAGCGGGGGAGACGCCAGGCTGTCGGTTACGGTCGAGGGAATGCCCACCTCTGCCAGGACCTCCGAAAGGCGCATCGTGTGCTGGCTGACGGCCACTACGGCGCGGCCGGCAGACCTCTGGTCCTGCAGGTCGTCTATGAACTGGCCCAGTTGCCCGAAATAGGACTTGGGGAGCCGGAAGGTCGGATCGGTAACCTCGGCAAGCCAGCTTTCCAGCCGCGCCTTTCGGGGGTGTTCCCGGAGGCGGCCCGCCAGTTGATCCCAGGAGAGATAAGGCGACGGAAAGTTTCGCGGGAGGTCCCCCCTGGACTCCCGGCTCTCGCGCATACGGAAGAATTTTTCCTCCAGGTCGTTGGCTTCCGTCTCAATCTGGCTTTGACGGTCCAGGACCAGGACACACTCCGGCTGAAGGTAGTCCAGCAGGTTATAGCGATTCAGCAGCCCGTTATAGAAGGACAGGGTCTCTATGTTGGGGGTGGCAAACAACTCGACCAGCTCTTCTTCAAAGCGCTCCCTGGTGTAAGCCGAGCAGCGGGAAAAGTCCATCCCTGCCACGCGCTCTTCGATGGCCGCCCGGTCAGCCAGTTCAGGCAGCTGCTCCCTGGCGGGAATAACGTTGACGGACTGGATGGGGCCGGCGTTCTCCGCAGGGGGAATGGACCGCTGGCTGTAGGGATCGAACAGCCGGATGGTGTCCACCTCGTCGTCCCACAGTTCCAGCCGGAAGGGGTACTCCGCCTGGGGCGGGAATACGTCGATAATGCCGCCGCGCAGGCTGAAGGAGCCGGGGTGTTCAACCACCGGTTCGTGCCGGTACCCGAGATTTACCCAGGTGTTCAGAAGGCGCTCCGTGCTGGGAACTCTTTGGCCCAGCCTTACAGTCGCTTGAGAATCGGCAGTCCCTTCCGGACCCTCAAAGGCCGCCGGAGATAAGGTGTAGCGCAGAGCAGCCGCCACCGAGGCCAATACAATAGGGGCGCCAGAATCGCTATTACGCCAGGAGGTCAGCGCGGACAGGCTTACCAGCCTCTGGTTCACCGTGCGGGCGTCGACAGCCAGGCGCTCAAAGGGAAGCACTTCGGGTTCCGGCAGCAGGTGGACGGGCGCGGACTCACCCAGGTAGGTCAGCAACTGATCGAAGAGGCGACGGGAGTCGTCCGGCCGCGGAGTGAGAACCAGTACCGGCGCCTGGGCCTTCCGCCAGAGGGATGCCAGGTACAAGGGGCGAACGCCTCGCCATGCGGCGTACGCGTTGGCGTCGTCGCCGGCAGAGACTCCGGCGCCTTCGGTCCAGCCGGCGAATTCGTCATCGAAGAGGGGCAACAGACCAGCCAGGGACATTTGGAGAGACTCCCATCGGAACCAGTTCTACGGGTTGTTCCGAACAACTGAATTGCAACAGACAAAAGGGCTAACGGCCTGCGTCAGCCCCGAACAGGCTACAATTTTATGACGCGGGGAACGCATAAACAAGGGCAGAGAGTGGAAAGAGGGAATGGCTTTGGCCCCATCGCCGTCGACAAGTTCCAGGCGGGAATCACCTTGCGGCATCCGATGTCAAAGCAGGGCTCCTATGTGACCATGCTATAATTGGGCGGTTCCAAATCCCATTCAAACAGGACTCTGCAGACGCCAGGGCGGTTACAAATTCGCCGCTGTCGTTCCCACCAAAATGAACAATCCCCACAAATTTCAAGACGCGCAAGCCCCCGACGTGAATGGCGCGGAAGGCCTGTCTTATCGGCGGATAGTGGTGAAAGTGGGCACCGGAGTGCTCACCGACATCCAGGGCAACGGCGGGTTGAACCTGCCGGTGATGGAGGACCTGGTCCGCCAGATCTGCCAGCTGCGCCAGCACGAAGGTGTGGAGGTCCTGTTTGTCACTTCGGGAGCAATTGCGGCCGGCCGCGACGAGTTGACGCAGGCCGGCCTTCAGCTGGCAGACCGGGACATTCCCCTGAGACAGGCCCTGGCAGCCATAGGCCAGGGTCGGCTCATCCATGCCTACCAGCAAATGTTCGGCGCCCACGGAGTGCACGTAGCCCAGGCCCTGCTTACCATCGATGACCTGGCGGAGCGGCAGCCCTACCTCAACGTTCGAAACACCCTGACCGCCCTGCTCGATATCGGCGTTGTCCCCATACTAAACGAAAATGACGTGGTGGCCGTGGACGAAATAGGGGAGGTATTCGGCGACAATGACCGCCTCTCTGCCCTGGTAGCAAACCTGGTGGACGCCGATCTCCTGGTGATTTTGAGCGACATCGACGGGCTTTATACCTCCGATCCCCGGCGCAACCCGGACGCGAAGTTGGTGTCCATAGTGGATGTGGTGGACGACCGTATTCAGGCCATGGTAGGAGAGCATCAGAACCCCTGGGCGCGGGGAGGAATGCCGACCAAGATTGACGCAGCCAGGCTGGTTACCTCCGCCGGCATTGCCATGGTGCTCTGCAGCGGGCGGGAAGAGGACGCCCTTATACGGGCGGCCAAAGGGGAAGGAATCGGCACATTTTTCCAGCCGGCTGGGGGGAAATTGGAGGCCCGGAAACGCTGGATGCTGAGCCGGGTCAAGGACTCGCAGTGGGGTGAGATCGAAGTTGACGGCGGGGCGGCGGATGCCCTGCTGAATCGTCACGTAAGCCTGCTGCCCGCCGGTGTAAGGGGAGTTCGGGGAGACTTTCACCGGGGCGACATTGTCTATATAGTTGATGAACCGGGCAGGCACATCGCCTGCGGCATAGCCAACTACGACGCCGAGGATATTTCCCGGATTCGTGGATTCCGGTCGGATGGAATTACCTCCATTCTTGGGTACCATTACGGGCAGGAAGTGGTGCACCGGAACAACCTGGTTCTCATCTGACCCCGGCGGCCGGTCCGCTGAACGCTCTTGACAGAACCCCAGGAGGGCACATGGCAACCACCACAGACAAAGACGCGCTGCTGGCACAGGGCAAAACGGCCCAGGCGGCAGCAAAACAACTGGCCCGAACGTCCACCGAGATGAAGAATCAGGCCCTCCTCAACGTGGCCAACGGGCTGGAGACGGAGCAGGAACCGATCCTCGCGGGCAACCGCAAGGACTACGACACGGCCAAGGCCGGCGGAATGGACGATGCCATGCTGGACCGCCTGCTGCTTACTCCTGACCGTCTCCTGGGCATGGCAAGGGATGTCAGGGCCATCGCGGAGCTGCCCGACCCGGTGGAAGAAGTCATTGAGCGGAAGACCCTGGCAAACGGCCTGGAAGTGGAGCGCCGGCGCGTACCCCTGGGCGTCATTGGAAGCATTTACGAGAGCCGCCCGAATATCACCGTGGATATTGCGGCCCTGACCTTGAAGTCGGGAAACGCCTGCCTGCTGCGGGGCGGACGGGAAAGCCTGCACTCCAACCTCGCCCTGGTTGGCCTGCTGCGCCGCGCCATCGGCGAAGCCGGTATCAACCCGGATGTCGTTCAATACGTGGATAACCCTGACCGTGAACTGGTTGACACCATGCTTCAGATGAAGGAATACATCAACCTGCTGGTACCGAGGGGCGGGGCAGGCTTGATCAACTTCGTCGCCGCCAGCGCGGCCATGCCCGTCGTGGCCGGCGGCGTGGGCGTTTGCCATACCTACGTTGACCGGACCGCTGACCTGGAAAAGGCTGCCAGGATAGTGTTCAACGCAAAGGTCCAGCGACCCACGGTCTGCAACGCCCTTGACACGGTTCTGGTCCATTCCGAGGTTGCGCCCGGCTGCCTGCCTGACATAGCGCGCAACCTGTCGAATGCCGGCGTGGAGTTGCACTGCGACCACCGGGCCCTGAGTATCCTGGGACCGGAACCTGGCCTGAACACCCAGCCGGCCACGGAAGAGGACTGGGGCAAGGAGTTCCTGTCGCTGACGGCAGCCATCAAGATTGTGGACTCGCTGGATGAGGCCCTGGAGCACATTGACACGTACGGCTCGGGGCACACGGAGGCCATCATTACCAGCGATGCGGATGCGTCCAGCCGCTTTCAGCGCGACGTGGACGCGGCGGCGGTAATCGTAAACGCCAGTTCCAGGTTTACCGACGGAGGCCAGCTGGGGCTGGGCGCGGAAGTGGGAATCAGCACTCAAAAGTTCCACGCGCGGGGCCCTCTCGGCCTGGCCGAGTTGACCTCTTACAAGTGGGTAATTATCGGGGACGGGCAGGTGCGAGAGTAAGCGGGGCCGAAGAGTTGTACGAGAAGGCGGGTCCGGCTGCCTTTGCATCAGATGGCGCCATTTGCACGAGAGCACAAGACCGGGGCAGGTAATTGACCTGCTCCGGTTCTTTTGTGGACCCATTCCCTGAAGCGTGAATCGACGCAATTGAGGGTAATGGGCAAATGGTAGGGGCAGCCGAAGTGGCTGCCCCTGAGAGATTCTGCGGGCATCAGCCCTGGCCGGCGACTATTTCTTGCGGGCCACTGCCTTGAGGGCAGCGTCCTTGACCTTCTCGGGGGTAAGGCCGCACTTGACCATAAGTTCTTCGGCCCTGGCCGACTCGCTGTAACCCTGCAGGGCAACCATTTCCACCGGTACCGGTTGGTTCTGACCCACCACCTGGGCCACTATGCTGCCCAGCCCGCCGTGAAAGTAATGCTCCTCAGCGGAAACCACCGCGCCGGTCTCCCTGGCCCCGGCAACTATTGCCTCTTCGTCCACCGGCTTCAGGGTGTGAATGTTCACCACTCGCGCCTCCACACCCTGGGCGGCCAGCATATCGGCGGCGTCCAGGCTTACCGAAACCATTACGCCCGTGGCAAAGATGGTTACGTCGGAACCTTCGCGCATTACCTCCGCTTTCCCCAGTTGGAACCGGTAATCCTCCTCGTGCACCACGGGGGTAGCCGCCCGGGAGAGCCGGATGTAAAAGGGACCCTCAGTGCTGGCGGCAGTCTTGATGGCTTGTACGGTCTCAACGGAGTCGGCCGGCGAAACTACGGTGAAAGCGGGAAGGGAACAAATAAGGGACAGGTCTTCGATGCCGTGGGCGGACATGCCGTCCTCCCCGGTAAGAATGCCGGCGTGGGTGCAGACCAGCTTCATGTTCAGGTTGCCCTGGGAGACCAGAACACGCAGTTGGTCAAACGGGCGCCCTACGCCAAACACGCTGAAGGTGCTTACGAAGGGAATTTTGCCATTGGCGGCCAGGCCGGCGCCGACTCCGACCAGGTTCTGCTCAGCCGGTCCGAAATCGAAGAACCGCTCGGGGTACTTGTCACGCCAAAGGTGGGTAAAGACAGAGACGTTCAGGTCGCCACCCAGCACCACAATGTCAGGAAAGGAATCGGCCATATCCAGCAGGGTTTCGCCATAGGTTTGGCGGGTTGAGGCCATTTTCCGTTGCGCCACCATCAGGCCAGTTCCTCCAGTGCTTTCTGATATTCGTCGGCGTTGGGAGCCCGGCCGTGGAAGCCGGGGTTGTTTTCCATGAAGCTGACCCCCTTGCCCTTGACCGTGTGGGCGATGATTACCGTCGGCCTGGTGCGGCGACGCTGGGTCTTCTCAAATGTGTCCAGCAGCGCCGGCAGGTCGTGGCCATCGGTCTCAAAAACACGCCAGCCAAAATCTCGCCATTTCCTGTCCAGGGGGTCGAGAGTCATAACGTCGTCGGTGAACCGGTCGTTTTGAATGCGGTTGCGGTCCACAATGGCCACCAGGTTGGTAGCCTTGTGGTGGGCAGCGGACATGGCGGCCTCCCAGATTTCGCCCTCGTCGCACTCGCCGTCGCCAAGAAGGGCGTAAACCATGTAGTCCTTGCCGTCCAAGCGCGCAGCGAGGGCGCAACCCAGGGCGAAGGACAGACCCATGCCAAGAGAACCCGAGTTCATTTCCACGCCGGGTGTCATTGGGTGCGCATGGCCCTGGATCCGGCTGTTCAGCTGACGATAGGTAGCCAGTTCCTCCCTGGGAAAGTAACCGGCACGAGAAAGAACGGCATAAAAGCCGGGGGAGGCGTGACCCTTGCTGAGGATGAACCTGTCGCGGTCGGCCCAGCCGGGGTTTTCGGGGTCGTACCGCATAACCCGGAAATACAGGGAAATCAGTATTTCCAATTCCGAAAGAGAACCGCCGGGATGTCCACTGCCGGCGGTATAGATGGTCTGGATTATGTCCCGCCGAAGTTCCTTGGCCATAGCCTGCAACTCGGGGACGCTGTAAGTGTGCCCCGCTGTGGGGGCCCTGCCGCCAATCATAGTGCTGCCGTTTTACTCCCTAAACTCGCTACAAGCGACCTTGCCGCTTCATTTCCTTCGACTCCATGCAGTTGACCGCCAAGATTATAATTCTACAGGTTGAAGGTGTCTAGGCAAGCGATTTCATATATAGTTTAGAGTGCAACTACCGTCCCGTTCAGGGCGGTCATCCGCGAGTTTTCGGCCCTGGTTTCTCATGATTGTCGATTTTCACTGCCACATTCTGCCCCCCTCTTTCCCTGACCGCCACGATGAACTGTCGGCGCAAGATCCCACATACGCTGCCCTGTTTCCCAGGGGCGGCGGCAAGATGGCGACTGCCGAGTCATTGCTGACTGCTATGGACAAGGCAGGCGTGGACCACGCGGTTGCCTGCGGTTTCGGGTGGTGCAGCCTTGAAATAACCCGCGAGGTCAACGATTACCTGATTGACACCGCAGAGAGATTCAAAGACCGGCTGTCCTGTTTTGGTTCCGTCAACCCATGCTGGGGGAAGGACGCGGCAACAGCGGAAGTTGAGCGTTTCGCCCGCGCCGGCCTGAAGGGCATTGGCGAACTTCATCCCGATTGCCAGGGCTTCGACATATCTGAGTTTGAGGTTATGTCGCCGGTGATGGACCTGGCCCGGAGTCTAGGCTTGCCGCTGCTGCTGCATACCTCCGAACCGGTGGGGCACGAGTACCCCGGGAAAGGGCATACTACACCCGACCTGCTCTACCGGCTGGCGCAGAATTTTCCGGACAATACGATAATCGGCGCCCACTGGGGGGGAGGACTGCCCTTCTACGGCCTGATGCCCGAAGTGCCTGGGGAACTGGAGAACGTGTATTTCGATTCGGCGGCCTCGCCTTTCCTGTACCGGAAGGAGGTCTTCGACATTGCCGCGAGGACGATTGGCGCGGGCAAGATTCTCCTGGGGACCGATTACCCCCTGTTGGAGCACCGCCGGCTGATCCGGCAGGTGGAAGAATCGGAAATGAGCGAGGCTGACAAGAGGGCCGTTCTGGGCAGAAACGCTGCAAGGCTGCTGGGTCTAGGAGAGTAGCCAAATTGCAGAACGGCGAGCATCAGGACGCAGGCGATTCGGTGCAACAGCAGGATTTTGAAACCCTCACCGACTACCTGCGACCGGGGCTGGATATAGTCTTCGTCGGGCTGAACCCTTCCAGCTACTCGGTCCGGGTGGGGCACTATTTCGCCAACCCGCGAAACCGGTTCTGGCCCGCTCTGAACCGGTCGGGACTGGTGGGAGAAGAACTGGGTCCTGAGCGGGACGGGGAGCTAGGCAACTATGGAATCGGGTTCACCGACGTCGTGAAACGGCCCACCCCCCAGGCCTCGGGACTGAGAGCGGCGGACTACCGGCAGTGGGCGCCGGCGCTGAAGCAGAAGCTCGAACATTTCCAGCCGCGAATCGCCTGCTTCCACGGCATGACGGGCTACAAGGCGTATTTGAAGTACGCAGAGGGCGCCATTGAACGTCCGGAACTGGGACCACAGGAACGCACTATCGGCGGCACCCGAATTTACTTGATTCCGAATCCCAGTCCCGCCAATGCTCAGTATTCCCTGGATGATCTGGCGGAGTGGTACAGAAGGCTGGCCAAGTACCGGGACGAGTTGCCAAAATGAACCGCAACGACGACACCGTCCGCGTCTTTGTTGCTATAGATCTGCCGGAGGCAGCCAAGGAAACACTGCGGCAGGCAGTGGCGGACCTCCAGGACAACCTGCAGCAGGGAATACACTGGGTGAGGCCGGAGGGGATCCACCTTACCCTGAAGTTCCTGGGCGACGTGTCAACTGCAAGGGTTGGAGACATACAGGCGGCAATGGATAAGGCCGCCCGGGAGTTTGAACCGGCCAACTTTCGGCTGGCCCTGTCGGGCCTTGGCGTGTTTCCAAACCCGCGCGAGCCCCGGGTGCTTTGGGCTGGCGTCAGCGGGGACATGGAGGCGCTGGAACATTTGCAGGGACTGACGGACGGGTGCCTGGAAGACGCGGGCTTTGCCCGGGAGCGGCGGCCCTTCAGACCGCACCTCACCCTGGGGCGCGTCCGAGACCAGGTTGCCCCGGAGCAGCGCCGCAGGATAGGTCAGGCGATTCAACAAGCCACTCCTCCACAGAGAGTGGAGTGGCAGGTGGGGGAAGTCCATCTCATTCGCAGCACACTGACTCCCGGCGGGGCTATTTACGATTCCATAGGGTCTGCCTCGCTGAAGGGAAAAGGAGGAGCGGCATGATGACTGCCCATAGCTTCCTGGTCCAGCCTGCCGCGCCTTTCGACTTTGAAGCCACGTCGGAGAACCAGCCTTACTTCCGGAAGGGCCAGGAGGATGGAAGCGACTCTTACCGGCGCCTGCTGGACCTGGAGGGGACACTGGCCCTGGCCACGGTGCAATTCAACGGTGACGCTTCCTCTCCGGAGCTGCGGGTCGAGCTGGCGGGCAACGAGCTGACGAAGCCGGAGGTGTCGCTGGCCCGGGCGCAAATCGAGAAACTGTTGGGGACAGGCCAGGACCTGCGGCCCTTCTACGAGTCTGCCAGCGAAGACCCGGTGATGGCGAACCTCGTGGAGACCTTCTACGGGATGCACCAGACCCTGTCCCTGTCGGTATTTGAGACCATTGCCCAGGCGATTCTGGGGCAGCAGCTTTCGGCCAGCGTGGCCAGGGTCATACGGGCGTTGATGATTGAGACCTACGGACCGCGCCTGACGGTGCAGGGCGAGACCCACTACGCCTTTCCGAGGCCCAGGGAGATAGCCGAGGCCGGAGTTGCCGAGTTACGCGGGATGAAGCTCAGCCAGCGGAAGGCGGAGTATCTGCATGGGCTGGCCCTGGCGGAGCTGGAAACGCCCGGCGGGCTGGACCGGGTCGCGGTGCTTCCGGACGAGGAAGTTATTAAGGAGGTCACATCGCTGAGAGGCGTGGGCATGTGGTCGGCCCAATGGGTGATGTCACGGGCCCTGGGACGGCCGGACGCATTCCCGATTGGAGACCTGGCACTGAGACGCATAGTGTCCCAGCTGTACTTTGGGGGAGAGGCGCTGACGGATGCCGAGCTGGCTGACTATTCCCTGCGGTGGGCGCCCTTCCGCTCGCTGGCCACCTCATACCTTTTTGCCGCCCTGAGGACCGGAAAGGGGCAGGAGGTGACAGTTTCGGGAAGCAGCGCCTGCACGCCGGGTTAGTCTGCTCCCGGACCAGGTCCGATGGGCAGGTAACGGCTTCCCGCTTCTTCGGCGGGACTACCCTGCAAGGTCCGGGCGCAGGGAATGGCCGCTAACACGGGGAAGCGCCGTCCAGGTTGATGTCAGCCGGGGACTCCGCAGCCTACGGGACCCCTACTGGAACATGCGCATAAGGCTGCGGGGATTGCGGGTGCGGGAGAACTGGCGGACCAGTTTCTGGGTCTGCTTGAACTGATTCATCAGACGGTTGATGTCGGCGGGGGTTGTTCCGCTGCCCCGGGCGATGCGCCGTCGTCGGCTACCGTTGAGGATTTCCGGCCGCCGCCGTTCTGCCGGCGTCATGGACTGAATGATGGCCTCCACTCGCTTGATCTGGTCATCGTCGAGATCGGTGGGCATCTTGCGGTTCATGTTGCTCATGCCGGGAATCATTTCCATTATCTGGCTCAGGGAACCCATCTTCTTGACGCTCTGAATCTGCTGAAGGAAGTCTTCCAGGTCGAAGGTCGCCTCCCGGAACTTGCGTTCCAGTTCCTTGGCCTGGTTTTCGTCAACCGCCTCCTGGGCCTTTTCAATCAGGGTAAGCACGTCACCCATGGCCAGGATTCGGGAGGCCAGGCGGTCGGGATGGTACTGTTCCAGCCCGTCGGGCCTCTCGCCCACGCCCATAAACTTGATGGGAACCCCGGTAACGCGCGTGACGGAAAGGGCGGCGCCACCCCGGGCGTCGCCGTCCATCTTGGTCATCACCAACCCGGACAGGCCGATACGGTCATGAAACTCCTGGGCGGCATTGACGGCGTCCTGGCCGGTCATGGCGTCCACCACCAGCAGGGTCTCGTGAGGCTGGGCCACGCTCCTGGCCTGCTCCAGCTCCTCCATTAGTTCGTCGTCTATGTGCAGGCGGCCACCGGTGTCAATGATGGCCCAGGTCATGCCCTGCTGCCTGGCCCGCTCCACGCCATTCCTGACGACCTGGGGGACGCTCGATTTGTTGGGCTCTTCAGAGTAAACGGGAACATCAAGCTGGCGGCCCAGGGTTTCCAACTGGGAAATCGCCGCCGGACGCCGCAGGTCCGCCGCAATGAGCATGGAGGTGTGGCCCTGCCTCCTCAATTGCAGGGCGAGCTTGGCTGCGGTGGTAGTCTTGCCGGAACCCTGCAGCCCCACCAGCATGAGCACTGAGGGGAGCTGGCTGGCGGGGGTGAGACGGTGGTCGCCGCCACTGAGAATCTCGATCAGCTCCTCGTGGACAATTTTCACCACCTGCTGCCCGGGGGTCAGGCTTTCCAGGACGTCGGCGCCCATGGACCTTTCCTTGACCCGGGCGACAAAGTCGCGGGCGACCCGGAAATTCACGTCGGCCTCCAGCAGGGAACGGCGCACCTGGGCCAGGGCATCGTCGATGTCCTTTTCGGTCAGGCGGCCCTTGCTGGACAGGCGATTGAATATTCCGGTCAGTTTGTCGGTCAGACTCTCAAACATTTGCTACTCCAGGCGTCCGGGTCTCAACAGGAGCTTGCTGGCAGGGGAGACCCGGCGCCTAATTCAGTCCACATTTCGCAGTCCATATTATCAGACGGTTCCCCCGTATTACAGCTAGAGATAGGAAGTACCCGCGCAACCGCGCTCCAATTAAACATCATGCTGAGCGAACCCGGAGCGGCCAAGTCCGTCCCTCCCACCCTGGCATCGGGACTCATAACCCACCGCCGAGCCGAAAATTTGCCTCCTTCGGCTGGTTCAGGCCTGCGCAGTTGCATGGCGAGAGTTCTCCCGGGCCGGCTGCGCCAACCCCAGCCAACGATGCCAGGTTTGCAAGTCCCTGTCCGCATTATGACAAGTGGCGCTGTGCTAGAATGCCTGCCAGGAGTCTCTCCTTCAAGCCAGCTACAGGTGTTCTTCTCAGTTGATCCCCATCAAGCTCAACATCAGGAACTTCCTCTCCTACCGGGAAAATGTGCCGGTCCTGGACTTTACCGGTCTTCACGTCGCCTGCTTGTGCGGCGACAACGGCCACGGCAAGTCCGCCCTGCTCGACGCCATTACCTGGTGCCTGTGGGGACAGGCGCGAGGACAGGTGCAGGATGACCTGGTGTCCTACGGCGCCGATGACGCGAGGGTGGAGCTGGAATTCCTGACCAGGGATGGCCGATTCCGCGCCATTCGCAGCCGGCGGCGGGGTGGTGGTCGGCGGCGCCAGGGGGCCACGGACCTGCAGCTGATGGTGGTGTCCGAAGACGGGAATGCCACCCAGGTTGTTTCCGGCAATTCGGTGCGGGAAACCCAGGCCAGGATAGAGCAACTGGTGGGGATGGAGTACGAGACCTTCATCAATTCCGCCTTTCTGATGCAGGGCCGGGCCGACGAATTTACCAGCAAGACCCCGGCGGAAAGGAAGGCCCTTTTGGCTTCCATCCTTGGCCTGGAGGCCTATGACCGTTTCCAGGCCCGGGCGAGGGAACGGCTGGTAGAGTCGCGAAGCAACGCAGACCGCCTCCTGGGCCGGGTCCAGCAGATGCAGGCGGACCTGGAAGCCATCGGCGACCCGGCGGCGGAACTGGCAGCGGTTAACCGCCAACTGGCGGAGCTGGAGGCAGGCCTGGAACCCTTGCGAAGGGACGCCCAGGACCTGAGAAACAACCTTACGCTTTTGCGTCAGCAGGAATCGGAACTGGGTGAACGCCGCAGCCGCCTGAAGCAGGCAACCGCGGAGTCGGGAAGAATACAGTCGGAAATCGAGGCCGCAGAACTCCGGGTCAGGGACCACGAGGCATTGATTGCAAAGGCTCCGCAGATTGAAGCGGGCGCGCTTGAGCTTGAGGCGGGGCAGAATCGCTTTGCCAGCATGGAAGCGACCCGGCAGGAGTTCGAAAGCCTCCGCCGGGAGCAGGGGGAGCTGAGCCGAGTCATCGAGGTGGAAAAAACCCGGCTGGAAACCGAGGCCCGCCAACTGCGGAGACGAATAAAGGAGCGCCTGTCGCCGGTGGCAGCGTCCGAGGCGGCTCTGGACGCTTTGCTGAATGAGTGTCGGGAAAGGCTTGAAGAGGTGACATCCGCAGAGCCGGGACTGGCCGAGTTGCGGCACAGAATCCAAGGGCTGGCCACGGGAGTGGGGGAAGCACAATCAGTGGCAGCCCGCTACCAGGCGGAGGGGGAGCAAATCAAGGAGAAACTGGGCCTCCTGAGCGGCGCCGACCCCGACAGCGTGGTATGTCCCCTTTGCCTGTCGCCACTCAGCGAGGATGGTTGCTCCCGCCTGGCCCGCAATTACGAGAAGGAAATCGCGGAGAAACGAGAGCTGTACCGGGCCAATCGCAGCAATCTGCAGGGCCTGGAAAAGGAAAAAAAGGAGCTGGAACGAGAGCTGGACAACCGGGAACGGGCGCTCGCCGCGGAGTCGAACCGGTGGCGGGAAGAGGCGGCCCGAGCCGAGACCCAGCTGCTGGCGGCGCGGGCAGCCGGGGAAGAACTGGCAACTGCGGAAACCCAGCTTGGCGCGATGGCCGCTCGCCTGAATGACGGAACGTTTGCCCAGAGCGAACGGTCTCAGCTGGAGACAATTGAACAAGAGCTGAAGAGGTTAAGCTACGATGAGGCCACCTACCGCGAGACTGTGGAAGCGGTCAGGAAGCTTCAGCCCTTTGGGGAGCTGAAGGTCAGGTTAGATTCGGCCCAAAGGCAGCTGGCGCTGGACAGGAACGCCCAGAAGCAGGGCTCGGAGTTGCTCGAGAGGGTGAGCAAGGACCTGGAGGAGTTGAACCGGACAATTGCCGAAGCGGAAGAGTCCATTGCCGGACTGCCCGGCGTTGAGGCCCGACTGGCACAGACTTCCCAGGCCATGGAGGTTATGGATAACCAGCAGCGGGCGGCCCTGGCCAACAAGGGCCTGCTGGAGGGCCGGCTGGAGCAGGCGAGGAACCTGGGGAACGAAATAGAAAGGGCCGAGGGGGAGCAGAAGCAGGCCCAGGAAGCGCAGGGCATCTACCAGGAACTGGTGGGGGCCTTTGGCCGCCAGGGAGTCCAGGCCATGTTGATTGAGACTGTGGTGCCCCGCCTGGAAGAGGAGACCAACCTGCTGCTGGGTCGGATGACCGATAACCGCATGCACGTAAAGCTGGAGACCCAGCGGGAACGCCGCTCCGGGGCTGGCGAACCCATCGAGACCCTGGAAATCAATGTGAGCGACGAACTGGGGTCGCGCGCCTACGAAATGTACAGCGGGGGAGAAGCCTTCCGGGTTAACCTGGCGCTGCGCATCGCGCTGTCCCGGGTATTGTCCCAGCGCACGGGCGCACCCCTGCCAACGCTGTTCATTGACGAGGGATTTGGTACCCAGGACGCTTCCGGGCGGGAGAGAATCCTGGATGTCATCAGCGCCATCGAGGACGACTTTGACAAGATTATTGTCATTACCCACCTGGACGATTTAAAGGATATGTTCCCGGTGCGCATTGAAGTGCAGAAGGACATCAACGGTTCCACCTTCTGGCTGAGTTGAGTCGCTGCCGGAAAAAACAGGAACAAGCGGAGAGGTTATGCTGGACGACAACCTGAAGAAATTCGTGGCTGACAACCGGAGGGGCGTTCTGACCACCTTCCGGAGAGACGGTTCGGCGCAGATGAGCATCATCACCTGCGGGCCGCTGCAGGACGGGGTGGCATTCACTACCACGGAAGACCGGGCCAAGCTGAAGAACCTGCGCCGCAACCCTCAGTGCACACTGCTGGTGGCGCGGGAGAACTGGTCGGCGTATATCGTGCTGCAGGGTTCGGCGCGACTGCTGTCGGCCGATAACACCGACGCCGATGAACTGCGCCTGGCCCTGAGGGACGTGTTCCGCACGGCCGCCGCCACGGAACACCCGGACTGGGAAGAATACGACCGGGCCATGGTGGAGCAACGGCGCTCGGCGATTATTGTGGTACCGGACCACCTCTACGGGGGGAATGTCTCCTGACCCGCGGGTCAGGGCGCGTTTAACGGCTCTCGAGGGAGGCCAGCAACTTCTCCGAGGCAACCGAGATTTCGGCGACGGCCAGATTAAAGGCGGCCTCGTTGGCGCGTGAAGGTGTCCGATAGCCGCTGATCTTGCGGACAAACTGCAGGGCAGCGGCGCTCACATCCTCAGGCATGGCGGAGGGCTCCTGAGCTCGCAGTTTCTTTATGCTCCGGCACATTCGGGGTAATACCTCCCTTTTCCTGCCTGCTTTTCCCCGCTTCTATCGGGGCCAGCTCCACTCAAAGGTTGAGTAGTGGCCGTTCTTTCCCGTGTTGTCCCAGGTCATTCCGTGGTCGGTATAGACACTGCTGGCGCCTTCGGCCAGGGCCAGGGATGAACTGACCGGGTGGCCGGTGTTGATAAGGGTCATGGCTTCAGTACGGCGACCGACGACCAGTCCCTTGACGTTGAAGTCAATGATGCCGGGAATCCTGACGCTGCGCTGGTGACCGTCGGCGGTAAAGGAGATGGGGCAGTAGCTGATTCCCAGATAGTTGGATGTCAGGCGCATCCAGCGTTCGAAGGGGCCGCCGATTTCACCGGACATCAGGCGCCCGAAGGCGGCGCGCTGGAACTGGTCGGCCCGCTCGTCCAGGTAGTTGGCCAGGGTCCAGTCGCCGTCGCCCATGATGCCTGGAGTGTAGGCCACCACGATGAAATTGAGGTCGTCCAGGGCAACTCCCTGGTACTCGCCCTCCTGGATGTGGAAGGCAAAGGCGACGTCGCAGTGACCCTCCGTCGGGACAGCGGGGCCGCCTCCCACGATGCAGGGGCAAAGAATTTCGCAGTTGCAGTTCTCGAAGTAGTCGCCCTTCATGCTCCAGCGTTCTTCGGTAGCCATTACTCTTCACCACCCTGCCGGCGTAGCGGCCTGAAAGTGTTCACCCCTGCGCCCGGTGGGAAGCAGGGGTGAATGCTCTGATTGGTTAACTGAGAGAACCGGTACAGGAACTATTTGCTGCCGAAGGGCTGGATCAGCACCCGGAGGGTGCCATCGTCCTCCTTGCGCTGGGTAAGCAGCTTGTGGCCGGCCTGTTCCGCCCAGTAGATGACGTCGTAGATGTTGAGGGCGTCGTGGAGAATGGCCTCAACGAAGGAGCCCCGGTCATCGTCCATCTGGCGGCTGAGGGCGGCGATTACGCCGGCGCAGTTCTTGCCCCGACCGTCAACCACGGCCCAGCCGTCGTGGTGGCCATTGCCGTTGCTGTGCCCGTTGCCGCCCACGGGCTGCCTGCGAACGTCTATTTGGCCGGACTTGCGTAGATCGAGCTGTTCCTTGAAGTGGGCCACCGCTTCCCAGGCCACGGCCCGGTCGCGTTCACCGCTGGAGCAGACGGCGCCGCGCACGCCAACGATGTCGGGGTTCACGCGGGCCAGCTCGTCCAGATTGTCGAGTTTCAGGTGGCCGGAAAGGGCGGTGCTGAGGCCGGCCTGCTTGGCCTCCATCACCATTTCCCGCAGGCGGGTCTCGGGGATGAAGTCGAAGAGGTTGCGGCCGTCCTTGGTCAGGGTGTCAATCAGGAAGCCGTCGCACTGACCTTCAATGGCCAGCTTGACCATCAGGTCCGGGTCAAGGCCGCCCTTGAAGAGATGGTTGTCGGCAAAGAGGGAGCCGATGAGCTTGGTGTCGTAGCCCCTCAGCGCTTCCCTGGCGCCCTGGAGAATTTCAACGGCGGACTCGTAGGTGGCCTCGCAGAAGCCTACCTTGACGGAAGTGGCGTTCAGCATACCGGCCGCCTTGACGGCCATGGCGACCGTGCCCGCCTGATCCGGTACGACACCCAGGGTAACGCTGACGTGTTTGTGGGCGGGGATGCGCCGTCGGACTTCCTCCACCAGGTTTGGGTGGCCGGACCCTACCAGGGCTTCCTGCAGGTTCTTTACGTCAATAATGTCTGCGCCCCCCCGGTCCGCTTCCAGGGCCTCGGGCATGTCCTGAACGCTTACCAGGAGCATCATGCCGGACCCTTCAGCGCCGCTGCCGACGCTCTCGTTCAACCAGGGCGCGTGAGTCCTGGCCTGGGCGGGAACGCTGGCAGTCCGGGGGCGGGGAATCAGGGGCATTAGCTCGCGCTTGAGTTCAGCTTTCTCGTCCTCGGTCAGCGGCATCAGCGGGGGACGGACGTGGCCGCCGGCCATGCCCATAAGCTCGCCCCAGTACTTGCACATGGGAGCGGGAAGAACGCCGCCGGATTTCTTGACGGTGCCCCCCCACCATTTGTCGGAAAGGGCCTTTAGGTCCTTGAGGTGCTCGTTGTAGAAGTCCAGGTCCAGGTCGCCCCGGCTGGCGCGGTTGATGAACTGGACGTAGTTGTTGCATTCGGGGGTGTCGAAGCGCCAGTCGGAAGTGTTGGCGAACATCACCTGCTGGTGGAAACCCAGCTCCTTCGCCTTGGGGTATATCCACTCGTCAGGCGTGCTGATGATGGATTGCTTGCCCACCAGCAGGTGGGTCTCGATGGAAGTCTGCTGATTAAAGCTGGCTTCCTTGACGCCCACCACGTTGGGGATCTGGCAGAGACGCTTCAGTCCCTGGGGGCTCATCACGATGCCAAACTGGGGGGAGTTATAGAACATAATGGCCAGGTTGGTGTGGTCGGCCAGGGTCTTGACGTAGTCATAGACGACTTCCTCGGTCTTGGCGACCATGTAGGGAGGCGCAACCACCAGGAGGTCGAATCCGTCGGCCTCGGCCCGGTCGGCCAGGGCCAGCATATCCTTGACGGAAGTGTGGGTAACGTGGGCGGCGATTCCCCAGCGTCCGGCGCCTTCCTCCGCGACCACATCCATCACCCGAGTGCGCTCCTCAAAGGTGAGACTCCAGAATTCGCCCATGCCCCAGGTGCAGCCACCGCCCCTGGTGCCAAGGCTCTGAATGTACCGCATATTTCGCCGGAGACCGTCCTCGTCAATGCGGTTATCGGGAGTAAAAGGAGTCATGATGGTGGTCCACTGGTCTTTGAGGAACCCCCACGCCCACTCCTGCGCCTCATGCTTTCTGTAGTCAGCCATTAACAATCACCTTCCGCTGATGGTTGGCGGATATGAGACCCGCAACCGATTAGAGCCTTTTCAGGCCTCCACATTCTTGTCACATTGGCATTCCCTGCCCCGGATATGGGGCCAAGAAGGGCGCTTGCCAGACATCGAATCAATTGTATGCAAGGCCATTGTTAGCGTCAACTGCGGGGGAGCTCAAGCCGATTTCGGTTGCAGTGGGGTAGCAATTGGCGAGAGTGAGCTCCATCCTGACCCTACCCCTCGATTGAGTAAGGGATGTCTGGGCCTGCTTAATCTTGTGCAGGGGGCTGGCAGTGGGGGCAGAAGAAGGTGCCGCGCGCCCTGATACGCATGGTCGCGATGGGGTTGCCGCAGCGAGGGCAGGGTTTACCTTCCTTGCGGGGAACAGTCCAGGTATGGAGGGCCGAAGGAGGGTCGGGCCAGTGTTCTTCCCGGGCCCGGTCGTAGAAGGCAAGAGCAGCATTCAGCGCCTGGACAATGCAGTCTCTCAGGGTTGCAAACTCTGATGGGGTCAGGTCTGAGGCGCTCCGGGCGGGATGGATTCCCGCGAGAAAAAGGGACTCGTCCACGTAGAGATTGCCCAGCCCGGCAATGACGGACTGTTCCAGCATCAGCGCCTTTACCGGGGCAACCCGCTGTCCCAGCCTTTCCCGCAGGACGTCCGCCGTGAATTCCTGGGACAGGGGTTCAGGACCCAGGGCTGGCAATACCGAGTGGGGCTCTTCGGTCAGCCACAGGTGGCCGAACTTGCGGGGATCCCGGAACCAGAGGCTGCGGCCGTCGTCCAGGTCGAAATGGTGGCGGACCATGGGTTCCAGCTCGCGAGCGGCAGGTTGAATGGTGAGGCCGCCCGTCATACCCAGGTGAATTATGAAGGTTTCCCCGGTGTCCAGGGGCAGCAGGAGGTATTTGCCACGGCGCTCAACCGTCTCTACCCGCTTGACGGGCAGGCCCAGCACGAAGTCTTCCAGGGAGGGGAACTTGACGGTGGGCGCCCAGCTTACGTGGGCCCTGGTAATGGTACTGCCCGGCAGTTCCGCGCGCAGCAGAATCCGCCGGGCATTCTCTACCTCAGGAAGTTCAGGCATCAGGACTCACGGGAAAAAGGGCAGATGAATTGCCCGATTCCGCTGGGAACAGTCAATGCCTTACACCCGTTTTACGGCCAGGGTGACTTCCATGCCCTCGAACTGCTGGGTCTCGCTGCCTTCCGCGTCACCCAGGGAGCCGGCCACCAGTTCCTCGCTCAGGGTCTCCTGGCTGATGTAGTCCGCGTGGGTTGCCATTACCCTGGCCACGTCGTCGGGCCCCTGGTAGTAGGTTACGATGCGGTCGGTCAGGTCGAACTGGGCAGTCCGGCGCAAACCCTGGATGCGGTGAGCGATCTCCCGGGCCAGTCCCTCGTCGGCAAGGTCGGGAGAGACCCTGGTATCGAGAGCTACCAGGCAGCCCGGTTCCACCGAAACCCAGTAGTCGTCAACCTGCTGCAGACCGCGACCATCAAATTCGCCCTTGTTGCTGGCCTGGGTCGCGTCCCGGACGGTGTCGAAGTAGGCCTGCGCCTCGCCCTCGAATTTGTCGAGAACCGTCAGCTGCTTGATATTCAACTCCTCCAGGATTTGACCCTGCACCTGGCGCAGATGGCCGGCGTGGCCCCAGACCCGGACCTCGGCCAGGGGCTGCCGCACCTTTACGCCGGCGCGGGAACGGGCTGCGCGCCCCATGCTGGAAACCTGCATGGCCAGCCGGGTGGCTTCCATCAAATCCCGGTCGATAAGCGTGGCATCGGGTTCGGGATAGCTGGCCAGATGTACGCTGTCCGGGGCGGCCGAATCCACGACGCAGACCAGGTTCCGGTAGATTTCCTCGGCCATGAAGGGGGCCAGGGGCGCCATCAGCTTTGAAACGGTCACCAGGCACCGGTACAGGGTAGCGTAGGCCGAGAGCTTGTCAGTGTCGTTCTCGCTCTTCCAGAAGCGACGGCGACTGCGGCGCACGTACCAGTTGGAAAGCTGGTCGATAAACTCCTGCAACCGGCGACCAGAGTCGGTGGGGTTATAGGAATCCATGTAGCCGTCCACCTGCTCAACCAGGACATTCAACTCGGAAAGAATCCAGCGGTCCAGTTCATTTTCGGGCTTCCAGTCCGCTGGTACCTGGTCGGGATGGAACTGGTCAATGCTGGCGTAATTCGTGAAGAAGGAATAGACGTTCCACAACGTCAGCAGCACCCGCCGGAGGGTCTCGTTGACCAGCTTGTCGGAGAAGCGACGGGGTTCGCCGGGGTGAGAGGCCGTGAAGAGATACCAGCGAAGGGCGTCCGCGCCCTGGACGTCCAGTATGGTGTCCGGCTGCACCACATTGCCCACGTGTTTGCTCATCTTGTGGCCGCGACTGTCCAGAATCAGACCGAGGCAAATGACGTTCTTGTAGGAGGGCTCACCCTTCAGCAGGGTGGCCAGGGCGTGAAGGCTATAGAACCAGCCCCGGGTCTGGTCCACGGCCTCGCAGATATAGTCGGCGGGGAAGCGGCCGTCGGCCTCGATTTCTGAATTGTCAAAAGGATAGTGCCACTGGGCGAAGGGCATGGCCCCTGAATCAAACCAGGCGTCCATAACTTCCGGAATCCGCCGCATCTGCCCGCCACAACCCGACTTGGTGCAGGACAAGACCACGTCGTCCACGTAAGGGCGATGCAAATCCAGTTCGTCCAGCTCGGCGACGCTGCCGTTGGCCAGGTCCTTCAGTTCCGCCACACCGCCCACGCAAACGCGGTTGCTGCACACCGGGCACTGCCAGATGGGTATGGGGGTGCCCCAGTACCTTTCACGGGAAATAGCCCAGTCCACGTTGTTCCTCAACCACTCGCCGAACCGGCCTTCGCGGATGTAATCGGGATACCAGTTGATGGAACTGTTGCCCTCCACGAGACGGTCCTTCTGCGCGGTTGTACGGATGTACCAGGAGGACTTGGCATAGTAAAGGAGGGGAGTGTCGCAGCGCCAGCAGAAGGGGTAGGTATGGCGATAAATGTCCCGGCGATGCAGCAGACCCCGCTCCGAGAGGTCCTTCATTATGTCTTCGTCGGCGTCCTTGACGAACTTGCCGGCGAAGGAATAATTGCCGGTTATGAGGCCGGTCAGGTTGACGGGCTGGACAAATGCCAGTTCCTTGTCTCGACCCAGGCCCAGGTCCTCGTCACCGAAGGCTGGGGCGATGTGGACGATGCCGGTGCCGTCTTCCATGGAGACGAAATCGCCAGCGACTACTCTGGGAGCGAAATCACTGGTGGAAACCAGTTCCGTTATTTGGGAGCCGCCCGGACCTGCCTTGTGCTCAAAGCGGCGGATATCAGTGCCATAAACGCCGGGGTGGTACAGCGGTTCGTAACCGGAATCCACCAGGTCCGCGCCGCTGAAGGTTGCGACGATGTTGTATGGCTGCTCGACATTGGTTTCCAGAAGCTCGGAAGCCAGGATCAGCCGTTCCGTGTTTCCGTCATCCTCCAGTTCAACGAGGGAGTACTGGGCATTGGCATCCACGGCAAGCGCCGTGTTGCCTGGCAAAGTCCAGGGAGTCGTGGTCCAGGCCAGGAAGTAGGTGGGAACGCTACCGTCAATAGTTAGGGTGGCGGCCGGTTCGGTGATTCGGAACTTGACGAACACGGAGGGGTCCGGGGTGTTTTCCTGGTAACCCAGCGCGACCTCGTGGGAACTGAGGCTGGTTTCGCAACGGGGACAATGGGGGGTGCCCCGCAGTCCCTCGTACAGCAGGCCGTCGTCCCAGAGCTTCTTGAGAATCCACCAACCGGTCTCGATGAAGTCGTTGTGCAGGGTAACGTAGGGATCGTCCATGTCCACCCAGAAACCGATGCGGTCGGTCATCACCTCCCATTCCTTGACGTAGCGGAAGACGCTCTCGCGGCATTTCTGGTTGAATTTTTCGATGCCGTACTCTTCGATTTCCCGCTTGGAACTCAGGCCCAGTTCCTTTTCAATTTCCAGCTCGACGGGCAACCCGTGGGTGTCCCAGCCGCCCTTGCGAAGACAGCGGTAGCCCTTCATGGTGCGGTACCGGCAGATAACGTCCTTGAACACCCGGGCCAGTACGTGGTGTATGCCGGGACTGCCATTGGCGGTGGGAGGGCCTTCGTAAAGCATGAACAGGGGGGCATCTGGGCGTTCCGACTCGCTGCGGCGGAAGACGTCGTTGTCCTTCCAATATTGGAGGATGCGGGCATCAAGCTCGGGCATACTGACCCGGCTGGGAACGGGAGTGAACATAGCTGAATTACCTCGGACGAGGGGTTTGGTTTCGAAAAGGTATTATAGCCCATAGGCGGAAAAGCAGGGCAAGGAGCAGAAGACGCTCGGGCAGTGGCGCCATAGCTTCAGCTCAAGTCAGGCCGGAGTGGACAGTAAGAATGGGGTCACCGAGAACATGCCGAAGAGCCCAGGAAAGAATTCCAAAGACCGGCAAACAGCAGGCCGGCCGTTCCTTCTGGCAACCTCACATTTCCGCACCCGCCCTGGACGGAAGTCGGTGTTAAGACCGCATTTTCGGAGATTCGCGGAGGCTGTCAGTGCGATGTCGGCTCTCGACAGTATGGCTGCCAACGCCAACAGAACACTCGGTCTGGCTTTGGTCTAGGGGTATGACCAGTAGCGGTAGAAGTGGTGGACCGGTCCGTGGCCCTGACCCAGCGGATATGAGTGGCGGATGGCCTCGGTTACGAATTCCTTGGCCTGGGCCACGGCGTCCAAAACCGACTTGCCCTGGGCCAGGCCGGCGGCGGCGGCGGACGCGAAGGTACATCCCGTCCCATGGGTGTTGACAGTGTCGAACCTTTCGGAGGAAAACTCGGTGAAGTAGCTGCCGTCATAAAAGACGTCGGTGGCGGGCCCATCCCGGTGGCCGCCCTTGACTACGACGGCCCCGGCGCCCATGCCAATGATGCGCCGGGCAGCCTCGCGCATGTCCTCATCGGTTTCGATTTCCCGCCCTGCCAGAGTTTCGGCCTCAGGCACGTTGGGAGTGACCAGGGCCGCCAGGGGAACCAGGCTGTTGCGGACGGAATCCACGGCTTCCTGCTGCAGCAGCGGGTCCCCGCTCTTGGCGACCATTACCGGGTCCACAACCAGTTTTTCGATCCCGTGCCGCTGAATCTCAGCGGCGACCGCTCGAACGATTGAGGAACTGGAGAGCATGCCGGTCTTGGCGGCATCGATACCAATATCGGTGACAACCGCGTCAATCTGGGCGGCGATAAGGTCGGTGGGCAGCTCGTGGACGGCGGTAACGGCCACCGTATTCTGGGCGGTAATGGCGGTAAGCGTTGAGGCCCCGTAAACGCCCAGGGCGGAAAATGTCTTGAGGTCCGCCTGGATTCCCGCCCCGCCGCCGGAATCGGAGCCCGCTATTGTCATTGCTACCGGCACTTGTCTTGCAACCATGCTCAAAAGACCAACGTTAATATGGAATTAGGGGGACACGGGAAAAAGAGGAAAGGGCAAACAGGCAGAATCGCCCGGGAAGAGGCCGTATTGCTCGCAGACATGCGCGGAGCGAGGACCGGCGGAGAGTCAGTCTTCCTCCCGGTCGGGAAGTTGCCACTCCGTATCGGGCGCATCGGCATAGGCAAGTTCCCCGTCGTCTTTGTCATCGTCAGGCTCCGCCAATTGACTGAGGGCAATGGCGGGAAGGGTTTCAATGTGCATCCCGACGCGGTGGCTCATCTCCAGGGAAAGCCTGGCAACGGCGTCGTTGTCATCTGCCTCCGCCAGCATGACAAAGTCAAACCGGCCCAGCACGGCGTACTGGGTCAATATCTCGGCCCCGTCACAATCGCAGTCCCTGGCGGCTTCAACCACCAGGTCTGGATTGTCGCGAAGACGCCTTTGACCATTCTCCGTTATGTTGCCCATCAGGAAATACAGCGGCATATACCCTCGCTCCCTCCCGCATCCGTGCGAGCCTTCTTTGGCCGCAACGCGCTACAGTATAGCATTATGTCGCCTTGCCAACATAGGTGTTGTCCTGCCAACACAGGTTATAAAAGGCCTCCTCTTTCCGGAGGCCGTTGTCGTACAGCAGGCCAATCCCCTTCCGGGGCCTCCGCCGGAAACCCGAACAGAAAATACATTGAATGGGCATTGACATTGGGAGAACAGATTGGTAGAGTATCGAATTACGTTGAAAGGTACCCCGGAATAGCGGAACGTAAGGAAGGCCTGCGAATGCCTACTGTCAACCAACTGGTCAGGAAAGGAAGAAAGCCGGTCCGGAAAGGAACCAAGGCGCCGGCGCTGCACTGGGTGCAGAACTCCCTTCGAAACCGAGTCAAGTGGGGCGATGGATGTCCGCAACGGCGCGGAGTCTGCATACAGGTCCGCACCATGACGCCCAAAAAGCCCAATTCCGCCCTCCGCAAGATAGCCAGGGTCCGCCTTACCAACGGCGTTGAAGTAACCGCCTATATTGGAGGCGAAGGGCATAACCTGCAGGAACACTCGGTTGTGCTGGTTCGCGGCGGCAGGGTTAAGGACCTTCCTGGCGTACGTTACCACGTGGTGCGCAGCGCCCTGGACACCGAAGGCGTACAGAACCGGCGACGAGGCCGCAGCAAGTACGGCGCTTCCAAGCCCTAGCTATTTCCCTCCAAGCATATGGCCTGAACCAGCCACTAGCCTGTTCCGGTCGTAGTTTTAGGCAGACCCTCGGAGTTCACTTTTTGGACAGGGGGACTATCGGTTACCTGTCCGAGAGTGATACTTTTTTGTTGAAAAACGGCGCTAAAGCGACAACAGGGTTCGAGAGCTATGTCACGAAGAAGAAGAGCGGTACCCCGGGTAATACCTGAGGACTCAAAGTATCAAAGCGTTCCCCTGGCCCGGTTCATCAACCGGGTGATGACCCGTGGCAAGAAGAGCACAGCACAGCGCGTAGTTTACGGCGCCCTGGAGTTGGTGCAGGAAGAGTCGCGGCGGGACCCTATGGAGATCTTTGAGCAGGCGCTTAAGAACGCCACCCCACTGGTAGAAGTTAAACCCCGCCGAATAGGCGGGGCAACTTATCAGGTGCCCACGGAACTGAGAGCCAATCGCAGCGAGGCCCTGGCCATGCGATGGCTGATCCGTGGCGCCCGTGCCCGCACGGGAATGCCCATGAGGCGCGGCCTGGCCAACGAGTTGCTGGATGCGGCGCGCGGCGAAGGTTCGGCGGTTAGGCGTCGGGAAGAGCTGCACCGCATGGCGGAAGCAAACCGCGCATTTGTCCATTACCGCAGATAGGCGGTAGGGAGGATTAGGAAGGGCGTCAGAGGAGCCCGCAAGTATGGTCTCTGCTTATCCGATAAACAAAATCAGAAACATTGGGTTCATTGCTCACATTGACGCGGGCAAGACCACCGTTACCGAACGGGTGCTTTACCTGACGGGCCGAATTCACAAGATTGGCGGCGTTGACGAGGGTACTACGGCGATGGATTTCATGCCCCAGGAAAGGGAAAGGGGCATAACCATAACCGCGGCCGCTACTACTGCAGAGTGGAACGAGCACCGGGTAAACATTATTGATACCCCGGGCCACGTGGACTTCACCGCTGAGGTGGAGCGCAGTCTTCGCGTACTGGACGGCGGAATCGTTGTCCTGGATGCCGTGGCCGGAGTTCAGTCCCAGTCCGAGACCGTCTGGCGACAGGCGGACACCTACATGGTACCCCGCATCTGTTTCGTCAACAAGATGGACCGGGTGGGGGCCAGTTTTCCCCGCACCATAGAGTCCATCAAACGCCGCCTGAAGGCCAATCCTGTCCCCGTGCAGGTGCCCATGGGCGAAGAGGACGGATTTGTGGGCGTTATCGATCTGTTGGGTGGCCGGGCTTCCGTCTATCCCGCAGGCAGGGATAACAGCGGCGGAATGACGCCACCTGAGGTTATCCCTGTCCCGACCGAATACGAGGATACTTACCAGGAATACCGCCAGGCCATGATCGAAAAGATCGTGGAGACCGACGAGACCCTGCTGATAAAGTATCTCGAAGGCGAGGACCTGGAAGAAGACGATCTGAGGTCTGCCCTTCGGGAAGCCACGATTCAGCGGCAGCTGGTCCCGGTCCTTTGCGGCAGCGCCATTTCCGGCAAGGGAGTACACCCGTTGCTGGACGCCATTGTTGACTATCTTCCCTCTCCGGGAGATGTTCCTCCGGTGGAAGGCACTGACCCCAAGACGGAAGAACCCGGCCTGAGGTTTCCGGACGAAAACGGCCCCCTCTCCGCTCTGGCCTTCAAGGTGGTAACCGATCCCTATGTTGGGCGGTTGGTCTATCTCCGCATTTACTCCGGCTCGGTCAAGGCAGGGGCGTCGGTTTTGAACGTCAGCAAGGGCCGTCGCGAGCGGATGGGACGGCTGCTGCACATGCATGCCAACCATCGAGAAGAGCTGGAAGCCATCCAGGCCGGCAATATTTGCGCCGCCGTAGGACTTAAGGACACCTTTACCGGGGATACCATCTGCACCGAATCAAGCCCCCTGATTCTTGAACCCCCCAAGTTCCCCGAACCCGTAGTCTCCGTAGCCATCGAACCCGCCACCCGCGCCGACCAGGACCGTCTTTCCGACGCCCTGCGCAAGCTTTCCGACGAAGACCCCACTTTCCAGGTCAGGTACAACGACGAGACGGCCCAGACCGTTATTTCCGGCATGGGCGAGTTGCACCTGGAAGTTCTGGTGGACCGGATGCGCCGGGAGTTTTCGGTGGAGGCCAACGTGGGCAGCCCCCGGGTTTCCTACCGCGAGACTCTTACCCAGCCCATAAAGAGCGAGGGCCGGTTCGTCCGCCAGTCGGGCGGGCACGGGCAGTTCGGGCACGTCTGGCTGAACATAGAGCCCCAGGAGCAGGGAACGGGCAATTCCTTTGTCAACGGAATTACCGGCGGCACCATTCCCAGGGAATATATCCCCGCCGTGGAAGCGGGCGTGAAGCAGGCGCTGGACAACGGTCCGCTGGGCGGCTATCCGCTGGTGGACTTGAAGGTAACCCTGTACGACGGCAGCTTTCACACGGTGGACTCTTCAGAAATGGCCTTCCGCAGCGCCGGAATGCTGGCCATCCGGGAAGGAACGAGGAAGGCGAGCCCCATACTTCTGGAGCCCATGGTAGAGATGGAAGTGGTGACCCCCAGCGAATTCCTGAGCGAAGTGCTGGGAGACCTGGGGATGCGCCGGGCTCAAATTCGCAGCATTGACGGCGAAGAGGACCTTCAGACCGTCACGGCGATGATCCCCCTGGGAGAAACCTTCTCCTATACTACCGCCCTCAGGTCGATTACCCGCGGGCGGGCGTCATTCACCATGGAGTTCAAGTATTACGATCAGGTCCCTGATCATCTGGTCAGGACCCTGGTAAACGCATAGACCGGGCAAACAGGGATTTTGAAGGACAGGATTTAGGTTCGCATGGTAACGAGACAAAAGGTCAGGATCATTCTGAAGTCTTTTGAACACAAGGTCCTCGACAGTTCGACGGAACAGATTGTGGAGACTGCGGAAAGGACGGGAGCCCGCATCGCAGGGCCGGTGCCCCTTCCCACCCATATTCGCCGGTTCTGCGTAATACGGGGCCCCCACGTGGACAAGGATTCCCGAGAACACTTTGAAATTCGGACCCACAAGCGGCTCATTGACATCCTGGAGCCGACGTCGAAGACCATAGATTCTCTGACCCGGCTTAATTTGCCGGCCGGTGTGGATATTTCAATCAAGCTGTAGTCGCGGCCATGATCGCGACCGGCGGAAAAACAGGTGTAAGCCATGCTCCGCGGGTACCTCGGAAAGAAAATAGGAATGAGTCGCGTGTTCAGGGAAGACGGCCGCGTGGTTCCGGTCACGATGATCCAGGCCGGCCCCTGTTCGGTGACGCAAATAAAGACCAGCGAGTCTGACGGATACGAGGCCATCCAATTGGGCTTCGACCCGGTCAAGAAGTTGAACAAGCCTGAGAGCGGCCATTTGAAGGGAGGAAGTCCCGTCCGCCATCTCCGTGAAGTCAAGGCCGACGATGTGGGCGAGTTTGAACTGGGCCAGCAAATCGGTGTTGACATCTTTGAACCCGGAGAGCTGGTGGACGTTATCGGCAAGTCCAAGGGACGGGGCTTCGCCGGTGTTATGAAGCGTCACGGCTTTGGCGGCGGCCCCAGGACCCACGGTCAGTCCGACCGGGCGCGGGCGCCTGGTTCCATCGGCGGAGGCACCACCCCCGGCAAGGTGTTCAAGGGACTCAAGATGGCCGGACATATGGGCAACGCCCGCATAACAGTCAAGAACCTGGAGGTCGTCCAGGTGGACCCGGAACGAAACCTCCTCTTTTTGAAAGGCGGCGTTCCCGGCGCTCCCAACGGGCTATTGATGATCCGGCGTACCGGGAAGCGAGCTTCCGGCGCCAGCCAGTAAACGTTCCAACCAGTAACCGGTAAGGAAAGGGAAATGGAAATCCCAGTTATCAATCAGAGTGGACAGGCAGCGGGTACCGTCGAGGTTGACGAAGCAGTTTTCGACGTGCCCATGAACCATTCGCTGGTACACCAGGTGGTCGTCGCTTACCAGGCCAACAAGCGACAGGGCACTCACGACACCAAGACCCGGGGCGAAGTTTCGGGTGGTGGACGCAAGCCGTGGATCCAGAAGCATACGGGCCGCGCCCGCCAGGGCAGCATCCGTTCTCCCCAGTGGCGGCACGGCGGCACAGTATTCGGACCGCACCCCAGGGATTACCGGCAGCAAATTCCCCGGCGGATGCGGCAGCTGGCCCTCAAGTGCGCCATTTCCGAGAAGATTCGCCAGGGCGGACTGGTCTGCATCGACAGCCTGGACAGCCTGGACGGAAAGACGAAGTCAATGGTTACGCTGCTCTCTTCGCTGGGGCTGTCCAAGACCACCCTTGTGGTGACTGAAGAAGCCACTGCCAACGTGGCACAGTCGGGACGCAACCTGAAGCAGGTCTGGTCCCTGCCCGTGAACCAACTGAACGCCCACGAACTGTTGCGCCGCACCACGGTCCTGATTACCCGTGATGCGTTGAAGAAAGGCGAAGCCCAATGGGCCGCCAGCCCGGACCGCCGACCCGCAGCCGTGCGGGCAGGGAATGCCGGCGAGGATGCCCAGGAGGCCTAAATGAACATCTACCAGGTATTGCTGAAGCCGACCATTACTGAGAAGAGTACCCTTCTCCAGGAGTCTGGACGATATACCTTTCAGATTGCCCCCGATGCCAACAAGGGTCTGGTAAAGGAGGCGGTGGAAAAGAATTTCAACGTCACCGTAATTGACGTGAACATCACCAAGCTTCACGGCAAACGGAAGCGGTACGGGCCCAAAATAAAGAAGATGCCCGACATTAAAAAGGCCGTGGTGACCCTCAAGCCCGGTGATCGAATCAATCTGATTGAAGGACTCTAAGGACACCGAAACCAGGCAAAGGTACTTATCATGCCGTTAAAGAACCTGAAACCGATAACGCCAGGTACACGCAATGCGGTGAGACCCTCCTTCGAGGAAATCACGCGCAAGAAGCCCGAGAAGTCGTTACTGACTCCCCTGGCCAAGCACGCGGGCCGCAACAACCGGGGCCGGATAACCACCCGCGCCCGGGGTGGCGGCAGCCGGCGTATGTACCGGGTAATTGATTTCAAGCGACGAAAGGAGGGCGTGCCCGGTCGGGTCGTTTCCATCGAGTACGATCCCAATCGAACCACCCGCATTGCTCTCATCTATTACGCCGACGGGGAGAAGAGCTATATCCTGGCTCCCCTGGGACTGGAAGTGGACAACTGGGTGGAAGCCGGCCCCCGCGCCGAAATCAGCCCCGGCAATTCCCTTCCCCTCCGGAACATTCCCACCGGTACGGTGGTGCATAACCTGGAACTGACCCCGGGCCGGGGCGGCCAGCTGGTCAGGAGCGCCGGCGTGGGAGCCCAGGTACTGTCCCGGGAAGGCGAGTATGTTCTCATTCGTCTGCCTTCCGGCGAAATGCGGCGGGTGCTGCTCAGCTGTCGGGCCAGCGTTGGACAGCTGTCCAACCCGGACCACAAGAATGAGAGCCTGGGCAAGGCGGGCGCCAAACGGCACTTAGGGCGCCGACCCAAGGTAAGGGGTGTGGCCAAGAATCCGGTGGACCACCCCCACGGCGGCGGTGAAGGCCGATCCCCCATCGGAATGCCCGGTCCCAAGACTCCGTGGGGCAAGCCGACCCTGGGATACAAGACCCGCAGCAAGAAGAAGACCTCCAGCAAGTTCATAATACGCGGCAGGCGGCGGTAAACAATGTCCAGATCTGTAAAGAAGGGGCCCTACGTTCACCCCAAGCTGATGAAGAAGGTTAACTCGGTGCAGCGCTCGGGCGCGGCGACGGTTATCCGCACCTGGTCCAGGGCATCGATGATTATGCCTGAAATGGTGGGACTGACTCTCGGCGTGCACGACGGCAGGCGCCACATCCCCGTGTTCGTGACGGAAAATATGGTAGGACACCGGCTGGGCGAATTCGCTCCCACCCGCACCTACCGCGGCCACGTTTCCCGCTCCGAGCGGACCAGCCGGGTGAGGTGAAGATATGCCTCCCGTAAGAGCGGTTGCCAAGCAGATCGGCGCTTCCCAGAAGCGGCTGAAGCCTATACTGGACCTGGTTCGCGGCCAGGAAGTGCAGGACGCCCTGAACACGTTGAGCCTTCTGCCCTCACCCTGGGCCAAGACGGTTTACAAGGTGGTGGAGTCCGCCGCATCCAACGCAGAAAACAATATGTTCATGGAACGAGACAATCTCCGCATCGTGCGGATTACGGCCGACCCTGCCCGCTCCATCAAGAGGTTTCGACCACGAGCGCGGGGACGTATCGGACGAATCACGAAGCGTTCCAGCCACATAACCGTAGTCGTAGATGAAATAGAAAGGGAGGCCTAGCCTATGGGCCACAAGACACATCCATACGGGTTCCGGTTGGGCATAATCAAGGACTGGAAAACGCATTGGTACGCCAACAACGCGACCAATTACCGCAACCTGGTGCTTGAGGACCTCAAGCTCCGGAATACCGTTCACGGTGAATACCGGGGTTTCTCCGACGCGGGCATTTCCAAGGTCGAAATCGACCGGGGAGCGCAGGACACGGTAATCAACATCCACTCGGCCCGGCCGGGAATACTGATCGGACGGGATGGAGAGCGGGTGAAGAACCTGCGCAGCAAGCTGGAAGGGATAACCCGACGCCGGGTGCAGTTGAACATTGTCGAGATTGAACAGCCGGAGCTGGACCCCTACCTCGTAGGCCGCAATATTGCCGACCAGCTGCAGCGCCGGGTTGCCTACCGGCGGGCCATGCGGCAGGCGGCGCAAAGAGCAATGCAGGCCGGCGCCCAGGGCATCAAGATCATCGCCAAGGGCCGCATATCCGGAGCGGAAATCGCCCGTACCGAAAAGCTGATGATGGGCCAGGTGCCGCTGCACACGCTGCGGGCGGACATTGATTATGCCCTGGCGGAAGCGGCGACGGCCATGGGCCGCATCGGCATCAAGGTCTGGATTTACAAGGGCGAGATACTGCCGCCGGCTCCTGAAATAGTCGAGGAACTGGAGACCATTGAAGTCAGGGTCGAATCGGGACCCGACGATGAAGATATGACCGAGGCCATCGCGGACGATGTGATCGACGGAGTGGCCACCAGGGGGGCATTCGATGTTGCAACCTAAAAGGACCAAGTACCGAAAGATGGGTCGGGGCCGCCGCAAGGGCATGGCCACCACCGGCAACAGTGTCCATTTCGGCGAGTACGGCCTGAAGGCCATGGGCGCCGAGTGGATTACGGCCCGCCAGATTGAATCGGCCCGTGTCGCCATCACCCGCCATCTGCAGCGGGGCGGACAGGTGTGGATTCGGGTATTTCCCGACAAGCCCGTCAGCAAGAAGCCTGCCGAGGTCCGAATGGGCGGAGGCAAGGCCGCCAACGACCACTGGGTAGCGGTGGTAAAGCCCGGCCGCATCCTGTTCGAAGTTGGCGGAGTCCCCGGCAACCAGGCCGTCGAGGCCCTGCGCCTGGCCTCCCACAAGTTGCCCATCACCACCAAGACGGTGCAGCGCGACCAGATAGCCGCCAGTCTTGGCAGCCGATAGGTTCAAGGTAGCAGCACGCAATGGAAATTAACGAAATACGCTCCCTGACAAACGACCAGTTGTCCGAGGAACTGAGCAAAACCTACCGGGAGTTGATGAACCTGCGTTTCAGGGCAGCAACGAACCAGTTGGTGGACACCAATCAACCCAAAAAGACACGCAAGGACATCGCCCGCCTGCTTACGGTCATGCGAGAGCGCAACATTACGGTGAATTAAGTATGTCAAAAGAAATGCGAAAGATTCGCACCGGCGAAGTGGTCCGCACCAGCATGGACCACACGGCCGTGGTGGAAACGGTCTGGAAGCAGCGCCACCGCATCTACCGAAAGCAGATGAGGCGGGTTACCCGCTTCTACGTCCACGATCCTATGGACCAGTGCCGGGTTGGCGATACGGTCCGCATCCAGGAAACCCGTCCAATATCGAAGACCAAGCACTGGCGTCTCCTGGAAATTCTCCAGCGGCGACAGGTGGCGGAGGTCCGGCCTATTGAGCTGGAAACGGACCTGGATGCCGAAATCACCGGCCAGGCCGAGGACTCGGAGGAAGCGGCGGTGGTCCAGATGGCCGATGACGAAGGGGATTCCGAAGAATGATTCAGACATATACTCGACTAAATGTGGCCGATAACAGCGGCGCGAAGTTGATCCGGCTGATTAATATCCCCGGCGCCAGCAAGCGAAAGTACGCCAAGGTGGGAGACGTGATCGTCTGCACCGTCCGCGAAGCCGTCCCCAATTCGCCGGTTCGAAAGGGCACGGTGGTCAAGGCCGTGGTCGTGCGCCAGGCCCAGGCGTTGCTCAGGCCCGACGGGACTTACATCAAGTTTGACGACAACGCCGCAGTTATCATCCAGGATAACCTGATGCCCCGGGGCACCCGCATATTTGGACCTGTTGCCCGCGAACTGCGAGACAAGGGCTTTATGCGTATAGTCTCCCTTGCACCGGAGGTGGTCTGATGAATATACGGGCAGGGGACGACGTGCTGGTGATTGCCGGCAAGGAGAAGGGCAAGACCGGCAGGGTTGCCCGGAGCCTGACGGAACAGAACCGGGTTGTTGTTGACGGTGTCAATATCATCACCCGTCACATCAAGCCGCGGCCTGGGCTGCGCCAGGCGGGTCGCATTCAAATTGAGGCGCCCATTCACATTTCCAATGTCATGTTGATATGTAACAAGTGCAGCCAGCCCATTCGAGCCAAGTCGGTTTCCCTGGAAACGGGCCAGCGGGTGAGGGGCTGCCCCAAGTGCAAGGAAGTGTTAGACGATGCCCGATAACGAACAGGAACCCCAGGTGGAAAACACGGGGGACGAGGAACAACAGGAAGCTCCCCGCCAGCAGCGCCAGCCCCGGAGAGGCAGGGCCGGCGCGACGGCTGAAGCCGAGCCTCCTTCCGCCCCTTCGGTTCCCTATCCACGCCTACTGGATACCTACCGGAACGAAATTGTGCCGGCCATGATGTCAGAGTTCGGCTTCAACAACACGATGCGGGTTCCCAGAATCCAGAAGATTGTCGTGAACATCGGTTTGGGAGAAGCGCTGACCAACGGGCGAGCCATGGAAGCGGCCACCCGGGACCTGACCATCATCACCGGCCAGAAGCCCATTATCACCCAGGCCCGAAAGTCCATAGCGGGATTCAAGCTTCGCGCGGGAAACCCCATCGGCACCTGCGTAACCCTGAGAGGGGCGCGCATGTACCACTTCCTGGACCGGCTGATTAACACGGCCCTGCCCCGTATCCGCGACTTCAGGGGGATTTCCAGGCGGGGCTTTGACGGCCGGGGCAATTTCTCCCTAGGTATTCGGGAGCAGATTATTTTTCCCGAGATCGACTATAACCAGATAGACCGGTTCCGGGGCCTGCAGGTGACCATCATCACCACCGCACAGGACGATGCCGAATCGATCCGGCTCCTGGAGTTGTTCGGGATGCCTTTCATTCGGGCTGAGTAGAAAGCAACGCATCGCGGGGCCCAGAGGAGATACCTTGGCAAAGAAATCAATGATTCAAAAGTGGATGCGGGAACCCAAGTTTCCCGTGCGGCAGCACAACCGCTGCAACCGGTGCGGCAGGCCCAGGGCCTACATCCGGTATTTCGGAATCTGCCGCATTTGCTTCCGGCAATTGGCCCTCACGGGAGAACTTCCGGGCATCAGGAAGGCCAGCTGGTAAGCCAGACCTTCCCCATCCCGCGCTAAAGCTGCATTTTCAGGAGATTTACGAAAAATGCCGGTCAATGACCCAGTCGCCGACATGCTGACACGGATTCGGAACGGGATACACGCCCGCCACGAATCGGTGCTGGTTCCCCACTCCAAGCTCAAGGCTTCGGTAGCCACCATCCTAAAGGAACAGGGCTACATCAGGGATTTTGACATGCCCCGGGGCCACCAGTTTCCCACCATGCGGGTGCACCTGGCATACCGCACGGGCCGGGAACCGGTCATTACGGGACTCAAGCGGGTCAGCAAGCCCGGCCTGCGGGTTTACGTGGGCAAGGGCGAGATCCCCCGCGTTTACGGCGGGCTGGGCGTGGCGATTCTGTCCACGTCCCAGGGCGTCATGACGGGCCGCCGGGCCTGGCGACTTGGCATAGGAGGAGAGTTGCTCTGTTATGTCTGGTAGCACCATAGATCGAGAACAACCGGAAGGGCGAACCCTTTCCCGTATCGGCCGCAAGCCGATTCCCATACCCAGTGGCGTAGAGGTTGAAGTCCGTTACGGTGGCGTTACCGTGAAGGGACCCCTGGGGACGCTGGAGCAGGACTACCATCCCGAAGTCAGCGTCAAGCTGGAGGATGGACAGGTCCTGGTGGAACGAATGTCGGAGCGGAAGTTCCATCATTCCCTGCACGGACTTACCCGCAGTCTGATCGCCAACGCCATCGTCGGGGTGACGGACGGGTACACCAAGACCCTGGAACTTATGGGTGTGGGCTACCGTGTCCAGCAGTCCGGTGACGGCATTGTACTGAACGTGGGTTACAGCCACCCGGTTGAGATAATGCCCCGCCCGGGTGTGACCATGGAAGTTGAAGGCAACAACCGGGTCCATGTCCGCGGCATCGACAAGCAGAAGGTCGGTGAAGTGGCCGCCCAAGTCCGCAAGGTGCGGCCGCCCAACGCCTACAAGGAAAAGGGCATCCGGTACCAGGGCGAGGTGCTTCACTTCAAGCCTGGCAAGGCCGCAGCCCGCAAGGCTTAACTATAGTCGCCCAATTCGCTTTTCCTCGGAGTCGTATTCAGGATATGCCCAGAGACAGAAATTCGAGAAAATTGAGGAATGTCCGGCACCGTCGGGTAAGAAAGAAGGTGTCGGGCAACCCGGAACAGCCCCGACTGTGCGTCTTTCGCAGCCTGCGATCGATTTACGCGCAGATTATTGACGATACCGCGGGAACAACACTGGTAGCCGCTTCCAGCCGAGAGGCGGAGCAGGCAACCGGCCCCAAGACAGCCGTCTCGACAGCTGTGGGCAGTCTCCTGGCCCAGCGGGCCAGGGAGCAGGGTATTACCCGGGTCGTCTTCGACCGGGGCGGCTACAAATACCACGGCCGGGTTAAGGCGCTGGCCGAAGCAGCACGCGAAGGAGGTCTTCAGTTCTGATGGTAAGCAGCACGGCTAACAGACCTCGACCCAATCGGCCACCCCGGGAACGAGAAGAGGACCCGTCAGGCTTTACCGAACGGGTCGTCTATACCCGCCGCATTGCCAAGGTAGTCAAAGGCGGTCGCCGCCTGCGCTTCAATGCCCTAGTGGTGGTGGGAGACGGCGACGGCAATGTTGGCGCGGGGATGGGCAAGGCCCTGGTGATTCCCGATGCAGTGCGCAAGGGGAATGCCATTGCCCGCCGCAACATGGTCAAGATTCCTATCAAGGGAAGCTCGATACCTCATGAAATGACGGTCAAGGTGGGCGCCTCTATCGTTGTTCTCAAGCCGGCGCCGGAAGGTACCGGGATAATCGCCGCCGGAGCTATGCGCGCCATCCTGGAACTGGGCGGCGTGCGCGACGTGGTGGGAAAGTCGCTGGGTTCCCGGAACCCCATCAACACGGTACAGGCGACCCTGGAGGCCCTGAGGCGCTTGCGGGATCCGCAGGCCGAGACCGCCCGACGGTTGGGCACCCAGGCAGCCGACTAGTCCGGCAAACAACAGGTGCAAATATGGCCCAATTGAAAATTACCTGGAAGAAGAGCTGCATCGGCAAACCCCAGGACCAGCGGCGGGTAGTCAAGGCCCTGGGACTCCGCCGATTGCATCACAGTGTAACCGTGGGAGATACGCCTACCATCCGCGGGATGGTGAACAAGGTTTCTCACCTGGTCACTGTGGAAGAAATCGCCGAGGGATAAGCCCCACCGGCGGTAATTCGTGGCGGGACGGGCGTCCCGCGCGCGGCATGGCAACAACCGAATCCCCGGAAGCGGTCTGGCAATGCGCCCGACCTGTCCTCCGGGGCCAATTATCCAGGAGTATCAACCATCATGATGGAGCATGAAATAGTCCCATCTCCGGGCGCGCGAAAGAACCGGAAAAGGGTAGGCCGGGGGGACGCAGCCGGCGGCGGAAGCTACGGCGGTCGTGGAATGAAGGGCCAGAAATCCCGTTCCGGCTACCGGATACGGCCCGGCTTTGAAGGCGGTCAGTTGCCCCTGATCAAGGGCCTCCCCATGAAGCGGGGTTTCAACAACAAGTTCAAGACCCACTATTCGCTGGTGAAGCTGGCAGACCTGGAGGGCTTTGAGCCAGGCTCCAGGGTCACTGTCAACGATCTTTACCTGCAGGGCATAATCCCCAACGTCAAGTCCCCGGTCAAGGTACTGGGCAACGGCGATATCGGCAAATCACTGACGGTTGTCGCCAACAAGTTTACCGGTGCGGCCAGGGCCAAGATCGAGGCGGCCGGTGGCTCGGCGGAGGAAGTCTAGCTAGATGATTTCGGCCGAGACACAGGGGGGAGGACGCTGGCCCCGCCTAATTCAAGCCGCAATTGACGCCTTCAGTCTTCCGGACCTGAGGGCAAAAATTCTGTTTACCCTGGGCATGCTGGCGATATATCGCTTCGTGTCCCACATACCCATACCCGGCATCAACAACGCCCAGCTTCAGGACCTGTTCGAGAACAACCAGCTTCTGGGTTTCCTCGACCTGTTCAGCGGCGGCGCCCTCAGCAGGATGAGCATTGTCGCCCTGGGCGTTTTCCCGTACATCACTGCATCCATCGTGATGCAGCTTCTTACGCCGGTAATTCCAACCCTGCAGCAGCTGTCCCGTGAGGGCGAGGCCGGACGCGTCAAGATTAACCGCATTGTCCACTGGCTCACGGTGCCCATCGCGGTGGCCCAGGGCTTTGGCCATTTGATTCTTTTGCAGCAGAGCAATGTGCTGACCAACGTGGGCTTTACGGGCGACGCCCTGCTGCCGACGGTGGCGGCCATAATTTCGATGACCGCGGGCACCATGTTCCTGGTCTGGCTGGGTGAGCTGATTACCGAAAGGGGTATCGGAAACGGTATTTCTCTCATCATCTTCGCGGGTATCGTGGCCGGTTTCCCCGGGCTGATAACCCAGGGATTCCTGGACCGGCAGGATGTGCTGGGGATTGGCTTCTTTGTGATTATCGGGGTGCTGATAATCGCGCTTATTGTGCTGTTCAATGAAGCCCACCGCAGGATTCCGGTGCAATACGGGCGCAGCATTTTCCGTGGCGGCCGCATGTACCGCCAGAGCGGGGGGACCTACATCCCTCTGAGGATAAACTCGGCAGGAATGATTCCGCTGATTTTCGCGTTCTCCATCGTCATTCTCCCGGGAACCGTGGCCACCTATTTCGCCACCAGCACCGGAGTCGTGGGAGACGTTGCCAGGTTCTTCGCAGACCTGTTCAATCCCACTTCAGCCATTTACTGGGTGTTCGTGTTTATCCTTGTGGTGATTTTCACCTTCTTTTACACCCTGGTGGTCTTCCAGCAGCAGAACCTGGCCGAGAATCTGCAAAGGAACGGGGGGTTCGTACTGGGCATTCGACCCGGGCGGCCCACCCAGGAGTACCTGAACCGGGTAATTGTGAGGATTACCACCGGCGGCGCGCTCTTCCTGGGATTTGTCGCCATTGTGCCCTACCTGGCTTCGCTGGTTACCAATGTTCAGGCGATCCAGCTCAGCAGCACCAGCCTGTTGATTATGGTGGGTGTGGGACTGGACACCCTGCGGCAGTTGGAAGCCCAGCTTTTGATGAGAAATTACGAAGGATTCCTGAGATAAATGGCGGGTTCCCTGCGACTGGCATTGTTCGGGCCCCCGGGCGCCGGAAAGGGCACCCAGGCCCAGCTGCTCAAGGATAAGCTGAACGTGGCCCACGTCAGTTCGGGAGACTTGTTCCGGCACCACATCAACGAGGGCACTGAACTGGGAGCCAGGGCAACGGAGTTCATGAGCAAAGGGCTCCTGGTGCCAGACGATCTGGTTATCGAAATGGTCCTGGATGAGGTCTCTGGGCTGGAGCAGGGTTCCGGATTCATCCTGGACGGCTTCCCCCGCACCCGCGACCAGGCGGCGGCGCTGGAAACGGCCCTGAGGGCCAGGCGACAGCCCCTGGACAAGGCGCTGCTGGTCAGCGTTCCACAGGCAGAACTGGTGCGCAGGCTGGGAGGAAGATTTATCTGCCGTGTGTGCCAGGCGCCGTATAACCTGGAAGAAAGCCAGTTCGCCTCGCCTCCTCGCTGTGAGCGGTGTTCAGGAGAACTCTACCAGAGGGACGACGACCGGCCCGACGCCATCCAGGTCAGGATTGGCGTTTACCAGGAACAGACAGCGCCGGTGCTGGACTTTTATCGCGAGCGCGGGTTGCTGGAAGAAATATCGGGAGTGGGCGCCGTCGAAGACATCAATGCTAGGGCTTTAGAAGCCTTAGGTCTGGACAGCTCTGCGCAGGTAGGCTAAAATCGGGTTTTGCAATTCAGGAAATTGAGGCAAGCATGGCAAGTACGAGTCGCAAGCCAAGAGTTCAGACAGCATCGAACAGCCCCTCGCAATATACGGGTGGCATCACCATCAAGTCTCCCCAGGAACTGGACGCAATGCGGGTAGCCGGATCTATCGTGGGAGCAACCCTGTCTCTTATGAAGAGGACGGTGGAACCTGGAATAACTACCCGCGAGTTGGACGACATAGCTTACAAGGAAATAACACGTCACGGCGCGAAGCCTGCCTTCAAGGGTTACCACGGGTTCCCCGGCTCTATATGCGCTTCGGTGAACGAGGAGATAGTTCACGGAATCCCCGGCAAACGTGTCCTTAAGGAAGGCGACATTTTTAAGGTTGACGTGGGCGCCACCATTGACGGCTTTATAGGTGACGCCGCCGTCTCCATCGCCGTGGGAGAGGTCAGCGACGAAGCTGCCGACCTCATGGAGGCCACCCGTCTCAGCCTGGAAGAGGGTATAAAGGCAGCTCGGCCTGGCAATCGCATCGGAGACATTGGCTCGGCCGTCCAGACCTACGGCGAAGGCCGGGGCTATGCTATCGTTCGTGAGTTCGTGGGCCACGGCATTGGCCGCTTTCTCCATGAGGATCCCCAGGTTCCCAACTATGGTCAGCCAGGAAGGGGCCAACTCCTCCGCGCGGGAATGTGCATTGCCATTGAGCCCATGCTCAACGTCGGAGATTGGCATACCAGGATTCTGGATGACAACTGGACCGTGGTTACGGCCGATGGGTCGCTGTCATCCCATTTTGAACATACCATCGCCATCACCGAGGATGGCCCGGAAATTCTGACCAAACACAGCTAGTTCGTTCGCTGTTGAACCAAATGAGAGGGGTGGTCCCTACCCGCAAAGAGGAGGGTTATGCCGAAGAAAGAAGCAATTGAGGTAGAAGCCAAGGTAACCGAAGCATTGCCCAACGGGATGTTCCGCGTGGAACTGCCCAATGACCACCAGGTTCTGGCCCACGTATCCGGCAAGATCCGGATGCACTTTATCCGGGTGTTGCCTGGCGATCGGGTACTGGTGGAGTTGTCCCCATACGACCTGAGCCGGGGCAGAATCACTTATCGCTTCAAGTAGTTGGGACCTTGGTTGCCCTTCGCTTCCGCAGCCAGGAGAGAAACCATGAAAGTAACAGCTTCAGTCAAGCCCCGGTGCGACAAGTGCCGGGTTATCAGACGCAAGGGCGTGGTAAGGGTGATTTGCTCCAATGCGCGTCACGCCCAGCGGCAGGGTTAGCAGACCGGAATTTCGGGAGGTTCAGGATATGGTACGTATTGCCGGAGTTGACGTGCCCGACCGCAAGCGGGCGCACATTGCCCTGCGAAGCATCTATGGCGTAGGGCCGGTTATCGCCGCGGAGATTCTGGAGAAGGTCGGCATCGATCCGGACATGTCCCCCAGGATGAACGAGCTGGACGAGGCCCAGGTGGACCGGATCCGCGAAATCGTGGACCGGGAGTATTTGACCGAGGGCGACCTGCGGCGGGATGTCAACCAGAATATCCGTCGCCTAATCGAGATCGGTTCCTACCGAGGGCTTCGCCACCGCAGAGGGCTGCCCGTGAACGGCCAGCGCACCAGGACCAATGCCCGCTCCCGGAAGGGCCCCCGCCGGACAGTTGCCGGACGTGGACGCCGCACCGGTGGCAAGAAGTAAACCCCGGACTTAATTGAGGGAATTATATGCCCAGACCAAGAACTCGTCGGCGAGAGCGGCGGTCCGTTCCGCAAGGGCGAGCATACATTTACTCGACCTTTAACAACACGTTGGTCAGCATCACCGACTCCGACGGCAACGTCCTGGCTTCGGCCAGCGCGGGAACCGTCGGCTTCAAGGGATCGCGCAAGGGCACTGCCTTTGCCGCCCAGAGAGCCGCCGAGCAGGCCGCCCGGCGGGGCATGGATATGGGCATGCGAATGATTGACGTCTATATCAAGGGACCCGGGGCCGGTCGGGAAGCAGCCATCCGCTCCCTGCAGGGAGCCGGACTGACGGTGACCAGCATCCGGGACGTGACTCCAATACCGCATAACGGCTGCAGGCCGCCGAAACGACGAAGGGTTTAGAAAGGGGATTATGGGAAGATACACAGGACCATCTTGCAGGCTCTGTCGCAGAGCAGGCGAAAAGCTATTCCTGAAAGGCGACCGGTGTTTTACGCCCCGCTGTGCGGTGGAGCGCCGCCATTCGCCTCCCGGCAACCAGAGCAACCGACGACGCCGTCCTTCGGATTATGGTGTCCACCTGCGAGAGAAGCAGAAGGCCCGGCAGATTTACGGGGTCATGGAGGGCCAGTTCCGCCGCTATATGAGCGAGGCCTTCAGCTCTCCCGGAATCAGCGGCTTCAACCTGCTCCGTACCCTGGAGCGCCGGCTCGACAACATCGTTTACCTGCTTGGATTTGCCGACTCCCGCAAGCAGGCCCGACAGATGGTCCGTCACGGCCACATTACGGTCAAGGGCGTGAAGACGGACATTCCCTCCTTCCTGGTCAAGGCCGGCGATACCATCGGCTGGAAGGAAACATCCAAGAACAGTGACTTCTACAAGGAGCGTACCGACGGCATACCCAAGCGCCCCATCCCCTCTTGGCTGTCGCTGGATATAAACGAAATGGTTGGCGAGGTTGTGGCTCTCCCTTCGGACGAAGACCTCACCCAGACCATTAACTCCAGGTTGATAGTCGAGTTCTATTCGAGGTAGTAAGTCTCATGCTGGAAACTTATATCCTCCCCGCGGCCCCTCCCGAAGGGGCAACTGAAACCATCAAACCCAGCATTACGGTGCTGGAATCGACGAGTGAGTATGCCAGCGTAGCCCTGGAACCTCTGGTTCCGGGCTTTGCCCACACCATTGGAAATCCGCTGCGCCGCTTTTTGCTGAGCTCCATCCGGGGCAGCGCCATAACCTGGGTGAAAATTGACAACGTGGTGCACGAGTACACCGCCATTGAGGGTGTCAAGGAAGAGGTAATGGACCTCCTCCTCAACATCAAGCGCATCCGGATTCACGCCGAGAGCGAACGTACCGGCAAGATGCGCCTGGATGTTCAGGGCGAAGGCAGGGTGTGCGCCGGCGATATCGCCACGTCCAGCGACTTTGAGATTGTCAATCCTGAATTGCACCTGGCTACCCTGGATGGGTCTGCCGCCAACCTTTCCATTGAGTTCAACGTGGAATCGGGCCTGGGGTACCGGCCCGCTACCCAGTCTGAGGGAAGCTCCGGCATGCAGGTGGGCGTGCTGCCCGTTGATGCCATTTTCAACCCGGTGCGGAAGGTGAATTACACCAGAGAACCCACCCGGGTGGGCCAGCGCACCGATTACGAGCGCCTGGTCCTGGAGTTGTGGACCGACGGGACGATAGCGCCCCTGGAGGCCCTGGGAGAGGCGGCCAGCGCGCTGGTGGATGATTTCTTCCTGTTCAAGAACCTGGCCACCGGCGGTCCGGCTACTGCCGCCCGTCCCGGCCTGAACCTTTCGCCCGAAATATACCAGACCCCTATTGAGCGGCTGGAACTCTCCCACAGGACCCTGAACTGCCTCAAGCGGGCCCACATTACGAGGGTGGGAGAAGTCCTGGAAATGTCCGACGACGAGTTGCTCAAAATTCGCAATTTCGGTGAGAAGTCTCTGAGCGAACTGCGCTCCCGCCTTGAGGAACTGGGAGTAGGAGAAGGCTCCGACGGAGCGGAAGGGTCTCTGATCGCAGTGGGCGCAGGCGCCCTTGCCGGCGCCGGAGAAGACGCTGATGACCGCGGTCTGGAAGGCATATCCCTGATTCAGGCCTCCACCGCTGCCGAACTGCTGGTTGCCACTGACACCATTGCCGACGGCGCAGGCACGGACGACGACGACAGTTTGGAAGACGACCTCGATTATGATTTCGAAGACGATGAGGAGGAGTGCTAGGCCATGGCTTCGCACCGAGTGGCCGGCCGCAATCTCAGCCGGTACAAGGACCACAGGAAGGCCCTGCTTCGGGGCTTGACCTGTGAGTTGATTCGTCACGAGCGCATCACCACTACCCTGGCCAAGGCCAAGGAAACCCGCATCGTGGCCGAGAAATTGATCACCCACGGCAAAAAGGGCACTCTGCACCACCGCCGGCTGGCCCTGGCGCAGGTTCCCAACAAGCAGGTTGTCAAGAAGGTGTTCGACGACCTGGCGGACCGTTACGAGACCCGGCCCGGCGGTTATACCCGCATAGTCAAGCTGGGCCCGCGCCAGGGAGATGGCGCCCAGATGGCCATCATCGAGCTGGTTTAACCCAGGCGCCGTCGCAGAGGGATTGCTTCCTAAGGCGGATACCGACAACATCTCCGGTGGAACGGGGTATTTGGCGACGAGGCGGCTGGCCCTGCTGATTGAGTACGAGGGCACAGCCTACGCCGGTTTCCAGATCCAGGCGACCGAACCAACCATTCAGGGTGAACTGGAAAAGGCTCTTTACAAATTTACGGGAGAAGCAATCAGGGTAAGGGGAGCCAGCCGGACCGATTCGGGGGCCCACGCTACCGGACAGGTTGTGGACTTTGAATCGGCAAGCCGGCACAGCACGGAAACCTTCATCCGCGCCCTGAATCACTATCTCCCCTACGATATTCGGGTTCTGGAGGCCCGCCAGGTTCCTGGAGCCTTCCATTCCCGAAGAGGCGCCGTCAGCCGTACTTACCGGTACAGCATACTGAACCGGCCCAGGCCGTCGGCATTGTTTCGCCAGCATCACTGCTGGATTCCAACGCCCTTAAATATTGAAGAAATGAACGTCGCCGCTCAGCACCTGATCGGCATTCATGATTTTCGCCCCTTCGCGCCGGGCCATCCCGAGGACCGGAGCAGCGTCAGGCAGGTCTATCGCTGGGAGGTGGCTACCGCACCCGAGGATAAGTCCTTGCTGATTATCGAGTGCGAAGCCAACGGGTTCATGCAGCGGCAAATTCGGCGCACCAACGCCGTCCTGGTGGAGACGGGCAAGGGGAATCTGCCTGCCGACTCGGTTAAGGCAATTCTCGATGAGGGACGGAACAGCAACGACAAGGTAAACATAGATACGATACCGAGCCTTCCGGCCAGGGGACTCTGCCTGCTGGAGGTCAAGTATACAAATCCCTGGTAAAAGGTCGAACAAGATTATGAAGCGAACCAGCACATACTTTCCAAAGTCGGGCGAGGTCCCGCAAAACTGGAGACTCATAGACGCCACGGGCAAGTCCCTGGGCAGACTGGCCCGGGACGTGGCGGTGGCCCTGCAGGGCAAGGACAAACCCACCTACACCCCGCATGTGATTACGGGTGACCACGTGGTGGTGGTAAACATGGACAAGGTACGGATCACCGGCAACAAGCTGTTGCAGAAGACTTACTACCGGCACAGCGGCTACGTGGGCAACCTCAAGACCTTTATCCTGCGGGACATGATGGACGACCACCCCGACCGGGTACTGCAACTGGCGGTCAAGGGGATGTTGCCCCGCAACAAGATGGGCCGGGAAATGTTGAAGCGCCTCAAGGTCTATGCCGGCGACACTCATCCCCACCAGGCCCAGGTAGGCCAGCTCTCCGAACAGGCAGAAGCAAATTAAGGACGGTTACAAGCTTTGGTGCAGGCGGAAACACAGCAGCAGTATTTCTACGGAACCGGAAAGCGCAAGACGGCCATTGCCCGTGTGCGGCTATACCCGACAAATGACGGTGGCCCAATGCTGGTCAACGGCAAGCTGGTGGAGGAATACTTCAACTGGCTGCCCTGGCAGACGGTTATCAACGAGCCTTTCCGGGTGACCAATACCGGAAACCAGTTCCAGCTGGTTGCCCGGGTGACCGGCGGCGGAGTAAACGCCCAGGCCGAAGCAATTCGTCACGGCATTGCCCGCGCCCTGATCGAGTACGACGCGGGACTGAAGGCCACCCTGCGGCGGAATGGCCTGGTAACCAGGGACTCCCGGATCAAGGAAAGCAAGAAGTACGGCCTTAAGCGGGCCCGCCGGGCTCCTCAGTACACCAAGCGCTAGCGTCACCCAATTTGCCAGACAGTGTTGAGGGGCAGTCGTTTGTGACTGCCCCTCGCCGTTTGTACCTTTGCATGGCGCTACAGCCCGCCCTACAGACCTCCTATTGTCAGCCAGTAGAAAATTATGTAAGCCCCAGCCGCCACCATGAGCCAGTACCCGATTGGCTGAATGTAGGGCAGGGCTTTCCGCAGCCCGCCCACCATGGCGGTGCGGAAAAAGGCAATCCCCAGGGTCAGCGCCATGATCACCACACCCATCCCCAGGGCAAACAGCAGGAAGTTGGTCAGGGTCTTCCACACACCCGCGTCCGCCGCCGTCAGGCCCAGTACGGCAAGGAATATCGGCAAGGTGCAGCTCAGGGACGCGATCCCGTAGCTGATCCCGAACAGGAAATAGCCCTTAACGCTCACTTGGCCCGGGTCGCCGATTCGGGAGGCCGCCTGGGCGGCAATTCCGGTGTAAAGCTTCCCTCCACCGATCAGCCATGCGCCGGTCACGGTCAGGACAATTCCGATCACCAGCCCGATCCACGGAATGTAACTGACCACAAAGGATGCCCCCAGCCCTATGACCGAGCCGGCAATCCCGAACAGGACCACAAAGCCGGCCGTCACCGCCGCCCCCACCAAAAGGGCCTGAAACAGTTGCCTGGCAGGTCCGGCGTTCTCACCCGACACGCCGGACCCCAGGTATAGACCCAGGTAGGCCGGCAGCATTGCAAATCCGCAGGGATTCACGGCGGATGCCAGCCCCGCGGCAAAGGCAAAGAGGGAGGTCGTTCCCACCAGCCCTCCCAGGAAGCTGCCGGAGCGGCCGGAGAGGCGTTCCACAAACAGGTTTATGAAGTCTATGTCAGTGTCGCTACCGATTGTTATGGACCCGATGACGGCCACCAGGATGGCCCCGGCGGCCACCAGACCGGTGACCAGGTAACTTCGAAACCTGCTTGCTTCAACTGTGACGGACAAGGCATTTCCTTCTTGAAGAGTATCGCTGATTCCATTATATCCGGCGTCCTGCAGTTTGAGAAAGTGGGGAATATCGGATTTAACCGTTCACGATTCAGGGGATTGCCTGCCTCTACCCCCGACCTTGCCTCTACCCCCACTTCGTAGAGGCGGATGGCCATGCGCCCCTACCCACCCCAGGACTTGCCCAAGTTCGATGTTCCCACCTGGGCGCTGACGAAGAGTATTCACCTGATCAGCACCCTCTAACTCTGAACTCTTGCTGCCGGATTTGCTCATGTCTTCCGGGTGGTCTCAACTCCTCCCGAAACGCCTTGCAAACCACCCTGTCCCGTAACGCCCCTTGCCGTGCTGGTACCAAACCACTTGAATTGAAACGTCGCCGAATTTCTCCCAATCCTCCGAACCGGGCCTACCGCAGCATTTAGTTCGCACTGCCCCGTATCAAAAAAGGGGCGGGTTCGTCGCCCGCCCCCTGGAATCGAGATTCTCAAGGACTTACACGCCCAGGTAGTTGGCCGCCGCATCCAGGAGAGCGTTAACGTCTTCCTGGCTCCCCGCTTCGCAATAGATGCGCAGCAAGGGTTCGGTACCGGAAAAGCGGTAGGCCAGCCAGGCGTCAGCAAAGAACAGGCGCTTGCCGTCTATCTCGTCGGAGCTTGTAATTGGCTGTCCAGCCAGTTCGGTCAGCCGGTCCGACTCGATGCGGGACTGTATATCCTCCCTTTGTGACGGGACGAAGGCGACGTCCCGCCGCCGGTAGTAGTGGGGTCCAACGAGGGCAAAGAGCTCTTCCAGCAGTTGTGAGGGCGTCTTTCCCGTCCTGGCCATGAATTCCAGGACGTACAATCCACTCAAGACGCCGTCCCGCTCGGGAATGTGGCCCCTGAAGGCAAATCCGCCACTCTCCTCACCCCCCATTACGGCGTCCACCTCGCTGAACCTGGGCCCGATGTGCTTGAATCCCACCCGCATATCATGGACTTCCCCTCCGTACCGCTGGGCCAGCTTGTTCAGCATAGTCGAGGAGGTTACACCCTTCACTATGGGGCCCCGCATTTCCTTGTATTCCAGCAGGTAGAAGGCCAGCAGCGAAAATACTTCCAGGGTGCTGACGAAGCGGCCCTTCTCGTCAACAATGCCTACCCGGTCGGCGTCGCCATCCAGCGCAATGCCCACCGACGCGCCTTCGGCCTGGGCTCGGGCCATCAGGCCGGACAAGTTATGTGCGATGGGTTCTGGCTGTTCCATCCCGGGAAAAGCGGGGTTGCGATAGCCGTTCAGTTCGGTGACGGTTGAAGTCCCACCCTTCAACAGGTCTCCAATATAGCCGGCGCCGGCGCCGAACATGGAGTCCACCATGATTTGGAATCCCGAATCCTTAATCAAGGAGAGGTCCACCAGGGAACCAATGCGCTGCACATAGCCGGGCCTGGGGTCAAATTCAACAATCAAGCCCCTTTCAATCCCTTCCGACAGCGGGATGGTTGAGGGTTCAGACACGGCATCGATTCTATCCTCCAGGCGGCCGGTGATTTCGTCGGTGGCGCTTCCCGCATATTCGGGCTTGAACTTGAAACCATTCCAGATTCCCGGGTTGTGGCTGGCGGTGATGATGGCTGCGCCGGCGGCCTCCTGGGTCAATACACTGAGGCTCACCACCGGCGTCGGCGCCGACTCCCTTGCCAGGTATGTCCTGACGCCATTGCCGGCACAGACGCAAGCTACCGTTTCCGCGAATTCCCTGGACAGGAAACGGGTATCGTAGCCCACAACCAGGCCCTGGTCGGCCGTCCCCCTTTCCTTCAGGTAGTCCACCAGGCCCTGGGAGCATCGGGAAACGTTGGCAAAGGTAAAGTCGCGGGCAATAATCGCCCGCCAACCATCGGTGCCAAACCGGATCTCAGAAGTCATAGCAGAGTGCCCCCTTAACCGCAAAGTCCCTCGCCCGGCCCGCGAACTGATACGGGTCTCCAAGGCGAGGGACAGATTTTCCTCGGTGATAATGTCAGCTATGCCGCGTGGGACCTTCCCTAAAGGCCGGCCTTCTTCCGCAGCATATCCGCCTTGTCGGTCCGCTCCCAGGGCAGGTCCACATCGGTGCGGCCAAAGTGCCCGTAGGCGGCCGTATTGCGGTAAATGGGCTGCCGCAGGTTGAGGTCTTCGATGATCGCGCCGGGGCGAAGGTCGAAGTTGTCACGGACCAGTTCCTCTATCTTGTCGTTGTCCAGGTGGTTGGTGTCAAAGGTCTCCACCGAAACCGATATGGGTTCGGCAACGCCAATGGCGTAAGAGACAATGACCTCCACCCGGTCCGCCAGGCCGGCGGCCACCAGGTTCTTGGCCACATAGCGAGCCGCGTAGGCGCCGGAGCGGTCAACCTTCGTGGGGTCCTTGCCCGAGAAGGCGCCGCCGCCGTGGCGGGCGATTCCGCCGTAGGTATCCACCAGGATCTTGCGGCCCGTCAAGCCCGTATCGCCCTGAGGACCGCCAACCACGAACCAGCCGCTGGGATTCACGTAAATGTTGGTGTCGTCATCCATCAGTTCGCCGGCGATGGGATCGATTACGTGCTCCTTTATATCCTTGCGCAGCCGCTTGGTGAAGGCCTCACGGTCGTCCTGGTCCTCGTGCTGGGTGCTGATTACCACCGCGTCCACCCGGTGGGGGCGACCGTGCCGGTATTCAACGGTTACCTGCGACTTTCCGTCGGGGCCCAGGTAAGGAAGAACCCCATCCTTGCGTACCCTTGAGAGCCTCTCCACCAGGCGGTGAGAGAGATCAACGGTGAGGGGCATGAGACCCTCGGTCTCGTTGCAGGCGAATCCGACCATCATACCCTGGTCCCCGGCTCCGGTCGCCCGGCGGGCGTCCGCCTCCGCGTCGCCCCGGTGCTCCAGCGAGGTGGTAACGCCACTGCTGATGTCGGGGGACTGCTTGCTGACGTGGGCCACCACGCCACAGGAGTTGCCGTCCAGGCCGTACTTCACATCGGTATAGCCGATGTCCTGCATTACCGTGCGGGCGATTTCATTGAAGTCCAGGTCCGAGCCGGTGGTAATTTCGCCGGTGACCATGACCAGGTTCTTGGTGGCCACGGTCTCACAGGCTACCCGGCTCATGTTGTCGCCGGAAAGGGCGGCATCCAGAACCGCGTCGGAAATCTGGTCGCATAGCTTGTCGGGATGACCCTCGGTTACCGACTCGGATGTCAGAAGGTACTTGGGGGAAGTCATAAATTGTATCGGCATAGGTTTATCCTCCATTTTCCTGGGTGGCGCCTCTGCGGTGCAGTCCGGCAATGATAAGGCCTGCTACGGAGACGCCACTTTCCTGTTTTCGTTGAGAGCGGGGCCGCAGCCCGGAGAGGCTAGGTTCCTTCTTCCCAGCTCTCCTGGTAGCGCTGTTGTTCGGCGGTAAGCCGGTCGATCTTGATGCCCATGGATTCCAGCTTCAACCGGCCGACTTCCTGGTCGGTCTCCGAAGGCACCACGTAAACGCCTGGCTTCATTTCCTTGTTGTTATTGACCAGGTACTCCACGCTCAGGGCCTGGTTGGCGAAGCTCATGTCCATTACCGCTGAGGGGTGGCCTTCCGCGGCCGCCAGGTTGATCAGGCGACCTTCACCCAGCAGGTACAGGCGGCGTCCATCGGTGGTAGTGTACTCCTCCACGTAGGGTCGGACCTCACGGTGACTGACCGACATTGCTTCCAGGGCGGGAATGTCGATCTCCACGTTGAAGTGGCCGCTGTTGGCAATAATGGCGCCGTCCGGCATCAAGGCCATGTGCTCGCCGCTGATGGTGTGGCGGCCGCCGGTGACGGTGACGAATACCTCGCCTACCTTGGCGGCTTCAGTGCCGGTCATCACGGTGAACCCGTCCATGACGGCTTCAAGGGCCCGCACCGCGTTGACCTCGGTGACGATTACGTGGGCCCCCAGGCCCCTGGCGCGGGAGGCCACACCCCGACCGCACCAGCCGTAACCGCCGACCACAACCCGGCGCCCGGCCCAAAGGATGTTGGTGGCGCGGGTAATGCCGTCCAGCGTGCTCTGGCCTGTGCCGTAGCGATTGTCGAAAAAGTGCTTGGTCTCCGCCTCGTTGACGGCGATGATGGGATACTTCAGAGCGTTGTCTGCCGCCATGGCGTTGAGGCGCACAACGCCGGTGGTGGTCTCTTCCGTGCCGCCGGCCACTTCGGCCAGCAGCTCCGAGCGTTCCTTGTGCAGCATGCTGACCAGGTCGGCGCCATCGTCCATGGTGTACTGGGGCTTGTGGTCCAGCACCGCGCTGAGGTGGCTGTAGTAAGTATCGTTGTTCTCGCCCTTGATGGAAAAGGTGGGAATGCCATAGTGGCTCACCAGGGCGGCGGCCACTTCATCCTGGGTGCTGAGGGGGTTGCTGGCGCAGAGGGCCAGGTCTGCCCCGCCCTCCTTCAGGGTGATGGCCAGGTTCGCCGTCTCTGTGGTAACGTGCAGGCACGCCGCCAGCCGCAAACCATCGAGAGGCTTCTCACGGGCAAATCTCTCCCTGATAATGCGCAGAACGCCCATTTCGCGTTCCGCCCACTGAATTCTGTTCACTCCGTCCTGTGCCAGGCCTAAGTCCCTGACATCTCCCCTGGTTTCTTGTAAAGCCAAAAGTTAACTCCTTCTCGTCTCCAGATTTGCTGCCTGAGGCAGCACGCTACCGGCCCGGGAATGTCGTCGGGAGACCCGCGGCAATCCAGGCCGGAGTGCCATCGTCAATGTTGTAAAGGTTGTCCGTTTCGTATCCCATGGAGAAAGCCACTTCGCAGGCCAGGCCGCTGCGGACGCCCATGGCGCATATGAACAGCACCTTCTTGTCCCGGGGCACCTCGCCTATACGGTCCGGCAGGTCGTCTATGGGAATGTGAACGGCGCCGGTTATATGACCGGTCTCCCATTCGTCATCGCGGCGGACGTCCACCACGACGGCGCCTTCCGCATCCTCGTTGAGGATGGAACTGGCTTCGTTGGAATCTACCCGGAAATAAGGCTCGCCGGGTTCCTGCCTGGGCATGATCATTACCTCCTTACCTGATGAAAACCCTGTTCACCCAGATTTCAGCCGGTCAACTTCTGCCTAGCTGATGTAGCGTCCCACGATGGGGGACAGCTTGTGCTTGGTCTCTTCCGAAATTCCCCGCGGGTCCGTAATGATGGCGTCCTTCAACGCCGCATTGCAGCCGCACGAGTGGGCCGCCCCCATTCGGGGGATTACCAGCCGCAGCATCTCCTTGGAGTGGGCCACATTGTGCAGCAGGTTCTGCACCACCATTTCCACCGTCACCGTCTCTTCAGACTCGTGCCAGCAATCGTAGTCGGTTATCCAGGCCATGGTGGCGTAGCACATCTCCGCTTCCCGCGCCAGCTTGGCCTCGGGCAATGCGGTCATGCCAATTATTCCCGCGCCCCAGGACCGATACATGTGCGACTCGGCTCTGGTCGAGAAGGCGGGGCCCTCCATGACGACCATCGTCCCGCCCATGTGGGTATTGACGCCCACTTCCCGGCCCGCGCCCTCAATAACCTGGCTGGCCTCGGGACAGAAGGGCTCGGCGAACCCGACGTGAGCAACAATGCCCTCATCAAAGAAGGTATTGACCCGCTGCCTGGTCCGGTCAATTATCTGGTCTGGAACCACCAGGTCCAGGGGGGCAAACTCCTCCTTGAGGCTGCCGACGGCGCTGACTGACACCAGCCGCCGGACTCCCAGAACCTTCATGGCGTAGATGTTGGCCCGGGCCGGAATTCCCGTGGGATTAATCCGGTGCCCCCGTCCGTGTCGGGGCAGGAAAGCCACCCGCACCCCTTCCAGCGTCCCTACCACGACGCTGTCGCTGGGCCGGCCGAAGGGGGTGTCCACGTCAATGTAATCGACGTGGGTCATGCCCTCCATGTCGTAAAGGCCACTGCCGCCAATTACGCCTATAGTTGCTCCCTGGTCAGCCATGCCCGCTCCTACAGGTTGGGTACCTGGTCCGGTGTGCAGAAGGTCGAACGGAACACCCGGTTTACCACCTGCCCCTCGGCATCTTCGTAGAAGTAGGGGTTGATATACTCCCAGACCACCTCGCCCTTGGCCGTGACCTGGAACATCCGGCCAAACATGCCCTCGGTGATCAAGGTATTGCCGTTGGGCAGCCGCCGGGCGCCCGAAATGTAGGGACTGAAAAAGTTGTACGGCGGCGAGTCCTGGTACTGCCAGACGATCTCATTGCTGGCCGGATTTACCTCCAGCACCCGCGAAAAAGGCAGGCCGACGTTCTTCCGGTGCGAACCGTTGTCGTAAATCAGCACGTTTCCATTGGGCAGCAGGTTCGGGTCATGCTGTTGCGCCAGCACCGTGTCCCCCAGTTGCCAGACAATTTCGCCGGACCTCTTGTCTATTATTCCCACCGTGGAGATGTTGCGGAAGCTGAACATCACCCGGTCGCCGTCCAGGGGCGCCACCGTGTTGCCGTGGCTCCACTCGTCCCTCAGGTCATTGAACGTAATGACGTGCCGCTCCGGGTCCAGATGCTCGGCGGCATGCCATTCCCAGACCCGGTTGCCGGAGCTGTCCACTTCCACCAGCACGTCCGCCCACATGCCCTCGGCATCGGTTCCCGGCACGCCTCCCTTGACCCGGGAAACCAGGGCCGGATCCATAAGCTCCACGGTCATATACAGCGCTCCTCCCTCCGGGGTGCGCCGGGCGTCGTGGTGGTGGTCGGAGTCAGCGTGTTCCCATACCACGTTTCCGTTCCAGTCGGCCTCCAGCATCACGCCGCCCTTGAACCGCTTCCAGGAGGGGAACCGGTCCCAGGTCTCGTCCCGCGTCTTGCCGCCGTAAAACAGGTTGCCGTTGGGCAGCAGGTAACCGTACAAGCCCGGTGGATGCGGCAGGTTCCAGCGGTGCGCTTCCTGGCCGTTATTGTCCACCAGGTAAACTTCGCCGCCGCCCGCCATGGGGGCATAGAGAAGATACCCCTCGCAGGCCTTGTCCGGGTCGTAAACGGTCAGGCCGGTGCGGGCCATGCGCCGGCGGGTTTGCTGGTCGGAAGCAGTCATATGTGCGTACATCCTTGCCGTAAATGATTCAGCTGGAACATCAGGAATTTCCTGTCGCCAGTTTCAGGCTCTCCACGAAGGGAGCGCGGGCCACGCCGTTCTCCGTGACGATAGCGGTTATGTAACGATGGGGCGTCACGTCAAATGCCGGGTTCAACGCTTCTACTCCCACTGGCGCCGTGGGCGTTCCCTGGAAGTGGGTAACTTCGGACCCCGCCCGCTGCTCGATTTCAATATCCTCGCCGGTGTCCAGGCTCAGGTCCACGGTGCTGGTAGGAGCGGCAACGTAGAAGGGAATGCCATTCTCCCGGGCCAGCACGGCCAGCGAATAGGTGCCAATCTTGTTGGCGGTGTCCCCGTTGGCCGCAATCCGGTCTGCGCCGGTAATCACACAGCTGATCTCACCGTGCTGCATCATTATCCCCGCTGCGGAATCCACGATCAGCGTCGCGGGAATCCCCAGCTGCTGGAACTCCCAGGAAGTAAGGCGCGCGCCCTGCAGGAAGGGGCGGGTCTCGGTGTTGAACACCTGGAACCGGCGTCCCGACTCCCAGCCGGCCCGGATGACGCCCAGGGCCGTCCCGAAAGCGGAGGTAGCCAACGCCCCGGTGTTGCAATGGGTCAGCACGGCGCCGCCCTCGGGCATCAGCTCCTTGCCGTTGTCTCCCATCCGCCGGTTGATCTCTTCGTCCTCAACCTGGATGCCTTTGGCTTCAGCCAGCAGCCGATGGTTCACCTGCGACAGGTCCGGCTCCGACTCCGCTACTTCCAGCATCCGGCGGACGGCCCACTGCAGGTTGACGGCCGTGGGACGGGCGGCGTTGATCACCGTTCCCGCCTCCCTGAGGGCAGCCAGAAAACTGGCCCGGTCAACGCTGACATGGTCAGTGGTGGCCAGTTCGGTTGCCGCCATCACCACGGCATATGCGGCAGTCACTCCGATGGCGGGAGCCCCGCGCACCTGCATATCCCGGATGGCGGCCACGGCGCCGCGATAGTCGTTGATTTCGACCACCACCTCTTCTGCCGGCAGCCTGGTCTGGTCAAGAAGTTTCAGGGTTCCGTCGTCCCACAGTATCGGGCGAATTTCGTTCAAGGCCGGTTACTCCCCCGGATAATTCCGGGCATAAAAAAAGCTTCCCGTTGAGAGAAGCACAGAAATGTAGTTCCGCTCCCTCATCTTTCCTCTTCCCCACAAAACCGGGGAGAGGCCGGATTTAGCACCTCGCCCCTGGCGGCGCTGCCACCGGGGCCGGTTGCCTGGCTTCATCGGGCCGTTCCCTCTGCCGATCTGGATAAGGGTCCCAGATATTAGTATTAAGTTTTTAAGCCATTTGCGCAGGGCTATAATAAACAAGGACGGCACCAGTGTCAAATGCCGCCAATGCACTATGTCAAGGCTGCGGACCTTGTTTCATTACGAATATCGCAACAAATTCACCTGAATCAATCAAACATACGCCTCTGTCGGTCAGGATTGAGGAACGGGCCCCATCCGGCCACCAGCCCGGGCTGGGCGACGCCCCTCCTTCGAGGGCAAACCGTTTGACATACCTGGGAGGGCCCAAACATAATAGCCCGAAACAGGGCTCAAACCTGCCTTTCCATCGCCTGAATGGCAATAAAATGAACCAGAGGGCATACCACACGACCCGCGCCGACCTGGGCCTGTTCACCGACCTGTACGAGTTGACCATGGCCCAGACCTATTTTGCCCAGGCAATGACGGCCGAAGCCACTTTCGATCTCTTCATCCGGAGTTACCCGCCCGATCGCGGCTACATGGTGTGCGCCGGGCTGGAGGACACCCTGGACTTCCTTCAGGGCGTCAGCTTCGGCGACGGCGCCCGGCAATACCTCAGCGAAACCGGCATGTTTACCCCTGACTTCCTGGACTACCTGGGAGACTTGCGGTTTACCGGCAGTGTGCGCGCCCTGCCGGAGGGACGTATCTTTTTTGCCAACGAGCCCATCCTGGAAGTAACCGCCCCTGTAATCGAAGCCCAGTTGGTGGAGACCCTTATAATCAATCGCCTGAACCTTCAGAGCCTCCAGGCCACCAAGGCAGCACGCTGCTTCTGGGCGGCACAGGGCCGGGTTCTCTCAGACTTTGGGGCCCGCCGCGCCCCGGGTGTGGACGGAGCATTGACCATGGCCCGCTCCGGGTACATCGCCGGATTCCAGTCCACCAGCAACGTGCTTGCGGCCCGGCGGTACGGAATTCCGCCGGCCGGAACCATGGCCCACTCCATGATCACTTCCTTCCCCACCGAGTTGGAAGCCTTCCGCGCCTATGCCGGAGCCTTCCCTCAGCGCACTATCTTGCTGCTGGACACCTACGACACCATCGAGGGGGCGCGCAACGCCGCCCAGGTGGGCCGGGAAATGGAGAACGACGGCCATCGCCTGGTAGGCGTCCGGTTGGATTCCGGGGATTACGGCGAACTGAGCCGCCAGGTGCGTCAAATACTGGACCACGCCGGCCTGCCCTACGTGCAAATCGTCGCCAGCGGCGGGCTGGACGAGTATGAGATTCACAAACTTGTCCGGTCGGGAGCGCCCATCGACATTTTCGGTGTGGGGACCAGGGTTGGTACTTCCGCCGACGCCCCCTACACCGACATGTCCTACAAGCTGTCCTGCTACGACGGCCGGCCGGTTATGAAACTCAGCACCGACAAGATATCACCCCCCGGCGCCAAGCAGGTTTACCGGCTAAGGGATGGAAATGGCTGTTTCGAAAGGGACGTGGTCACCCTGCAGGATGAGCAGCTACCTGCCGGGGAGCGGCTTTTGCAGACGGTCATGGAGGCAGGGAAGAAGACGCGGCCCGAACCCGCCCTCTCTGATATGCGCGACCGGTTCACTGCCGACTTTGCCTGCCTGGAAGACCACTTCAAGCAAATAGTAAGCCCACCCCGCTATCCGGTTACCCTGAGCCCGGCCCTGCAGCGCCTGACCAGCCAGGTCCAGGGCAGCCTCATGGAACAGCAGGGAGTCGCTGAAGACTGAAGCAAAGTAATTGCGCCGGCCCGCGACCGGTCAAGCCGGCAAGGAGAAGCTGAATGAAGACGGCCGTCTGTGTCAAATACGTTCCCGTCGTCTCTCGAATAACCTTCGACTACGAAAAGAAGACCATCGTAAGGGACGGTGTTCCCTCCGAGGTAAACCCCTTCGACGTCCTGGGCCTCGTCCGCGCCGTAGAGTTGAAATCAGGTCCGGGGGACGAGGTGGTCGCCGTATCCATGGGCCCACCCCAGGCCCGGGACGGCCTCGTAACCTGCATGGCCCTGGGCGCAGACCGCGGCATTCTGCTTACCGACCGGGCCCTGGCCGGCTCTGACACCCTGGCGACCGCCCGCGCGCTGGGCCTGGCGCTGCAGCGGGAGCAGCCCGACCTTATCGTCTGCGGTCGCAACAGCAGCGACGCGGAAACCGGGCAGGTGGGGCCGGAACTGGCCGAGCTCCTGGGATTGCCCCATATCAGCCAGGTGAGAAAGCTGGACTATCGCCCCGACACCAACACGGTGGTTGCGGAGCGCATCACCGATGAGGGCTACCAGGTGATCGAGTGCCCCTTGCCGGCGGTGGTCTGCGTTACGGAGGGTGTGGCCGCCGAGACCTTTGCCAACAGGCAGCAGATGGCAGAGGCCCAGGAAAGGCCGGTGGAGGAACTGACCTGCAGCCAGTTGACCGAAGACTTGTCCCAGTTCGGACTGGAAGGCTCCCCCACCTGGGTTGAAGACATCCGCCTGGTCGAGCCCACCCGCCAGGGCATTATGATTGAGGAACAGACCCCGGAGGATGCCGCCCAGCAGGTAGTCCGGTTACTGCTGGAAGGCCTGGAATCCACCGACACTCCGGCCGACGACCAACCTTCTGCACTTGACGCCACCCGCTACCCGGAGGAAAAGGGCCGGGCCATCTGGGTGGTGGCGGAAACCGCCCAGGCAGGCCTCAGGCGGGTAACCCTGGAGCTGCTGGGCAAAGCCCGCCAGTTGACCGAGACCACCCGCAGCCAGGTGGTGGCGGTCCTCATCGGGGAAGCGGACGCAGACACGGTTGAAACCCTGGCCGCTTACGGAGCCGACCGGGTCCTCACCCTGGACAACTCCAGCCTGGGTCCTGTGTGCGGCCGGAGCGTTGCCAATACCCTGGCCGGCATCCTGGACGCCGAGCGTCCCTATGCCGTGCTTTTTGCCGCCACCGCCGACGGTCGCGACCTGGCTTCCCGCATCGCCGCCCGCCTGGGCCTCGGGCTCACCGGGGACGCCATCGACCTGGAGATTGACGGCGAAGGAAGGCTGGTGCAGCTCAAGCCGGCCCTGGGCGGCAATGTCATTGCGCCTATCCTGTCCAAGACGCTGCCGAACCTGGTAACGCTGCGCCCCGGGCTGTTGACTCCCATCCAGCCGGAAGCGGACGCCTCCGCCGTGCTGGAGGAACTGGCAGCCAATCCCTTCGAGGGAGACGACATCACCATCCTTGAAACTCACTTTGAAGACGACCCGGGCGGCATCGCCCTGGCCCAGGCCGAAGTTGTGCTGGGCGCCGGCATGGGCATCGGTGGCCCGGAAAACCTGCCCAGGGTCCGCTCCCTGGCAACTGAGATCGGCGCCACCGTGGCCACCACCCGCAATGTCGTGCATGCGGGCTGGCTGCCCCACCAGGTGCAGGTGGGCATCAGCGGCCGCACCATCGCTCCGCGGGTTTACCTGGCCGTGGGCATTCGCGGCGTGTTCGACCACACGGTGGGCATTCAAAAGGCCGGCGTCATCATCGCCCTGAACAGCAACCGGCGCCATCCCATATTCAAGGCAGCGGACGTTGGAATCGTTGGCGACTGGGAAGAGTACCTTCCTGCCCTGGTGGCGGCCATCAAACCCGTACTGGCGGAGTCCCTGTAGTCCAGGCGCAGGCGAGCGCCCGGAGGCCATATCGCAGGAATGATATATGCCAACCCCATCGGCGAGGGTACTCCGGGCAAAGGTTCGGGGCCCGCGGGTTTTCCCGGTCACCTGCCCTATCATACCGGCTTCCCCGGAAAGTCGGCCCTGGGCGCCAGCCTGGTCCGCCCGGGTCTGAACGGTTAGTCGCTCCGTCATTTGGATGACACTCCCATACCGGCGTAATATAATGGCCTCGGCTGGCAGGTCCGACAAGCCTTCCCAACCCGAACGATGCTGCAACGGCCACCGCGACTCCAAAGCCGCGGCGCAAAGAGGTTAGATATGGATTTTGCATACACCCCGGAACAGGAAGCCCTCAGGGACAATGTTCGCACCTTTATCCAGGAAAACGTGTCCGACGAGGTCCGGCAGGAAATTGAAGACCTGGGCATAAGGCGTCGGGGCCCCAAGGTGCGCGAGCTTTACGCCAAGCTGGGCGAAAGAGGGTGGGTAGGCATCAGCTGGCCCAGAGAGTACGGCGGTCAGGACGGCAGCCGCATCGACCAGTACATCGTTGAGGAAGAGTTCGCCCGGGCCGGCATCACCGTCGGCGGGGCCGGCAGCGGCGCGCCGGCAATCCTTGCCGCCGGCACGGAGGAACAGAAGAAATACTTCCTCCCCGGCCTGATAAATGGCGAAATCTCCTTTGCGCTGGGCTTCACCGAACCCCAGGCCGGCGCCGACCTGGCCAGCCTCCAGTGCCGAGCCGTACGCGACGGCGACGAGTACGTCATCAATGGCCAGAAGATGTTCACCACCGCCGCACATTACGCCAGCCACATCTACCTGATGGCCCGCACCGATCCGGAAGCCCCCAAGCACCGGGGCATCTCCATTTTCCTCATCCCCATGGACACGGAGGGAATTACGGTGCGCCCCCTGTGGACCATCCAGAACGAGCCCCAGGCTCCGGCCGGGACCACTTACGGCGACGCCCGAACCAACGAGGTCTTTTTCGAGGACGTTCGCGTGCCTACATCCTGCCTGCTGGGCGAAGAGAACATGGGCTGGTACGTAGGCGCCATGGGCCTGAACCTGGACAGGGTTGGCGCCAGCCGCTACCTGATCTCGGTACAGCGGGACGAGGACATCGTCAATTATGTCAAGGAAAACGACCTGGGCGGCATGAACCTGGCCGAGGACACATCGGTTCGGGACCGCATTGCCGAGCTCTGGATTGAGGCCCAGGTGTGCCGCCTGATGACCATGCGCAGCATGTCGCTGGTGGAAAAGGGCGGCAATTTCACCTACGAGGGTTCCGCCGAGAAGGTGTTCGCCCCGGAACACGGCGTCCGCACCACCGAGACTATCGCCCAGATTCTGGGCCCCTACGCCCAGCTGCTCAACGGCTCGGAAGACGCAGTAGAAGAGGGCGTATTCGCCCACAACCTGATGGGTTCCTTCCAGTCCGGCATCAATCACGGCAGCACCCAGGTTATGCGCGACCAGATTGCCCGGCGCGGCCTGGGCATGCCCCGAAACTGAATTCCAGCCCAGCAGAAAGGCTGATTATCAAGGACACATATGGACGTACTGCCTAACGAAGAAGAACAAATGGTGAAAAACCTGGCCAGGGAGTTTCTGGAGGCGGAATGCCCGCCCCGGCTGGCCAGGGATATGGAAAAGGACGACCTGGGATATCCGCCGGAACTGTGGAAGCAGCTTGCCGACCTGGGCTGGCTGGGCATTTCCCTTCCCGAGCGTTACGGGGGACAGGGCCTGCCCCTGACCTACCTGGGGCTGATTACCGAGGAACTGGGCCGCGCCATCGCGCCCGTGCCCTTCCACTCCACCATGGTAGCCGCCCTCACCATCGCCGAGGCGGGCAGCGACGCGCAGAAGCAGGACCTCTTGCCCCGGGTCGGGCGGGGGGAACTGGTCCTGACCTGGGCTTACTCCGAGGAGAATCCCCGGTTGCTTCCCGAAACGGTCCAGTGCCAGGCAGTGGAAGATGGCGACAACTTCATCCTGACCGGGACCAAAATGTTCGTGGACAACTTTGTGGCCGCCGAGAAGTGCCTGGTGGCCTGCCGCACCGCGCCCGCATCGGGCGCCAACGCCGGCATTTCGCTCCTGCTGGTGGACGCGGGCAGCACCGGCGTCAGCCAGATTCCCCTGACCACTCTGGCCAAGGACAAGCAGAGCAAGGTCATCTTCGACGGCGTTCGCGTCCCCAGGTCCAGTCTTGTCGGGGAACTTCACCAGGGTTGGCCCATTGCCCAGGGGATGCTCGATCGCGGCACTGCCCTCCTTTGTGCCCAGATGGTCGGCGCCGCCAGAAAAGATGCGGAGATGGGCATCGATTACGCCAAGAACCGGGTGGCCTTCGGCCGGCCCATTGCCGCCTTCCAGTCCATCCAGCACATCTGCGCCGATATGATCCTCTGGGTTGACGGTGGGCAGCTGCTGACCTACGAGGCCCTCTGGAAGATGGACCAGGGCCTTCCCGCATCCATGGAAGTCTCCCAGGCCAAGTCCTTCTGCAACGACAAGTGCGAGGCCGTGGTCCGTTCCTCCCAGGTATTGCATGGCGGAATGGGCTTCATGATGGAATTTGACCTTCACCTGTGGTACCGGCGGGTTACCGCCTGGTCCATGCGCCTCGGGACCAGCTTCGAGCACCGATCGCGAATAGCCAGGGGGTTGCTTGACCAGCCCGGCCGCGTGCGCCTGGGAATGAACCTGGAATTACCCGCCTGAGTCGCGATTTTTCGCGCTCTCCGGCCCCGCTAGCATTACTCAGGAGTATATGAAGATGGCAAAAGACCCCGTATGCGGCAAGGAAATTGACGAGGCCGAGGCTCGGGCCCAGACGGGCCAGACGATGCACGGCGCCTCCGAGGTTGACCCACAACAGGGGACCCGCAGCTTCCACAACGGCCAGTGGTTCTATTTCTGCTGCCTGGATTGCCGCACCAAGTTCCTGGCCACCCCGGCAGCCTACCTGGAGCAATAGGCAATTCCCCGGTTGGGTGAGGACCGGCGGCCGGGGAACCCGGCGGTAAACGCCGCCCTTCATCCCAGTGGCCCCTGGGGCCGGTTCTGATTTCCGGAAGAGTGAGGTGCCCGAGATGCACGTCGGACTGGTAATGGAATGCGATTACCGAATGGGGGTAACCCAGGAGGAGGCCTTTGACGAGGCCCTGGCCATGGCCGACACCGCCGACCAGTATGGACTGGACGGAGTCTGGCTGGCCGAAAGACACTTTGCGGCGCCGCGCCGGCCCGGCGACCCTATGGGTGCCGGCATACCCTCCGTAGTTTCCGTTCCCCTGGTTATGGCCAGCGCCATCGCCGGCAGGACCAGCAGGGTCCGCATTGGTACAGGCGTGAGCGTCCTGCCCCTGTGCCACCCGGTCCGGCTAGCCGAGGAAGCCGCCACCGTGGACCAGGTCAGCCGCGGGCGGCTGGAGTTCGGCGTGGGCCGGAGCGGATTCCCCCGTTCCTATGACGGCTACGGCATTCCCTACGCGGAAAGCCGCGCACGTTTCCAGGAATCGCTGGATATCATCCTCAAGGCCTGGTCCGAGGACCGCTTCTCCTACGAGGGCGAGTTTTACCAGTTCAACGACCTTTGCGTTCTCCCCAAGCCTTATCAGAAACCCTACCCTCCCATCCGTATCGCCGCCACCACCAGGGACACCTTCCCGCAGGTTGGCCGCAGCGGCCACAACGTAATCTCCGGCCTGCGCGGTTTCGACGTCAACGAGGTGGAAGAGCACATGCAAATGTTCCACCAGGGCAGGGAGGAAGCTGGGCACGAAGGAAAGGGTGAAGTCTTCCTCCGCGTCCCCATTTACGTCGCGGAAACCGACGACCTGGGTCGCTCGGAACCGGAGGAGAGCACCATGCGTTCCTACCGGCGGTTGGGCGGACTCTTCGGCACCTCCGCCGGGCAGGCCGGCACGACCCTTTCCGAGGAACGGCGGGAGCGGGCGGAACGGCTGGCCAACGTTACCTACGATGACCTGTTGAAAGACCGCCTGGCTTACGGCAGCCCCGACACCGTCGTGGAAAAGCTCTGCCAGTTGCGTGACCGCCTGGGTCTGGACGGAATAATCATGGAGCCAAACGTGGGTGGGGGCCTTACGGTAGAACAGGTCCTCAACTCGGTAAGGCTCTACGCCCAGGAAGTTGCGCCCCGCATGCGGGAATCATCGTAAACGGCGCTCTCTAACTCTCCTGACACCAAGATAATGGGCGGACCGATTGTCCGCCCTTCTTCTTTGGCCTTGCGGGAACCCCTTTCGCGACTTCCATAGCAGGCGGGGTACGCTGCGGAAATTCTGCTCCTGTTCCCGCCTATCCCTCCGGTTCAATGCCCTCGAAAAAGTCCGCCGGCACCGATTCACCGCTTTTGACCAGCGGCCAGCCCCTTATGTAATATTCCCGCCCCAGAATCAGGTTGGCCGCCTCGCGGGGCACCCGGTCATAGGGCCAGTCCGGCGCAACCTGGGTGCGGTGGCTGAGAATGCAGCCCATCTTCACTTCCATCTGGCTTGCCACATCCATCTCCAGGTGAATGCTCTCGGGCGGCGCGCCGTCGCTGATGCGGTTAGGGTCCGGCAGCGGAAAGTCGATGCCATGAGAGCGAAGGGTTTGTGCCCACTCCATCCTGAACCCCCGGGGACGGGCGCTGTAAAAGATACGGTGTGGTCCATACGGCCTCACGCCGTTTACCAGGTGCTGGGGATAAGCATCGGGGTTTGGGGCCCGCTTGAATGCCTCGGTCGCATGCTTGTGGATTGCAATGTGGTCGGGGTGGCCATAGAGACCGTCAGGATCAAAGGTCAGGATTACCTGCGGCCTGAAGCGCCGGATCTCCTCCACCAGTCTCTCGATGACAACCTCGGCGGGGGCGTTCACGAAGGCCCGCTGGTGCTCGTTGGGGGGCGTTCCCGCCATCCCCGAGTCCCGGTAGTGCAGCACAATATGGTCGTCCAGGCCCAGTATCCGGACGGCCCTGGCCAGCTCCACCCGGCGCACCGACCCCAGGGTTTCACGGGTGGCGGCCCCGTCCTGCCGAATCTCACCCTCCTCGCCAAGGGTGGCGGTAATCAGCCTCACCTGCACCCCACGGGCTGCGTGGGCGGCCAGGGCGCCTCCAACGGGAAATGCCTCATCATCGGGATGAGCGAAACATGCCAAAAGGCGATGACCGGCCATAACTGGATTACCTCCCCTTGCTGCGAAAAAAGGAGCCGCGTGAATGTTCCAGGAGTGATTCTATCAAATGACCACCGTCCGAAGCAGACGCAGAGTGTCGGAGATCAAGGCAAGGGCGCTATTTCTGCCGTTCGCGCTGCAGCGCTACTGTCAGCAGCGAACCATGCCACTTCGAGCGTTGTTATGTTGTCCCCGAGCTTGCCCAAGGGTCCAATCTCCTGGCTGCGAGCCGGGCATGAGGTCCAGCCCCTTTCTGGCAGGCGCGGATTCGGAAGCTTCAACCTCGTTCGGAATGACGATCCCGGTAATGCCGCCATAGCAGGGCCGCTTCCGCTGGGCTACTATCCCGCGCCGGAGCTATTCCCTGGCCTGGATCTGGGCCGGCAGGTATTGCTCCCAGTCGGGAATCTGCCTCTCTCGGGGTGAGGGAAGCAGGGCGGAAGACAGCAGCCCCATCGCGCTGAAAACCAGGGACATCAGTATGGGCGCCAGGTAGGTCCCCGTCAGGTCCCACAAAACTCCCGCGCAGACCGGGGCAATTCCCATTCCCAGGCCATTACCCAGGTTCTGCCACCCGAAAAGGCTGCCCTGCGGAACGTTTCCGTAGTACTGCCGGTTGGCGATGGGGAATGTAGGTACCTCGCAGCCCTGTCCAATACCAAAGAGAATGGCAAACAGGTAGAAGGCCCATGCGTCGTGGGAGAACAGAATTATGAACATGGGAAAGACCTGCAGGGACATTCCCACTACCCAAACCGTCCTGCAGCCTACCCGCTCTGCCACCACGGGGATAACGCCCCGCGTTACAACCCCGGCGCCCTGCTGGGCAGCCAGCACCCCGGCGGCAACTCCCAGCGACAACCCCCGGTCCACGGCAATGGCCACCAGCAGCACGTTGATGATGTTGTGGCCCATGCATCCCCAGTAGTGGATGCCAATCAGGTTCCAGAAGGTGACGGTGCGTCTGGCCCGCTGGATAAAGACCCTGGCCCGTATCTTGGCAGCCTCGTCCCTTCGCGGGATTTGGACCGGTTCGTCCTCGGACACCCCCAGGGGCCGCAGCCCGATATCGGCGGGTACGTTATAGAAGAACCTGACCATCAACAGCAGGATGGCGCCGCCGGTTATTCCCGGGAGCCAGAACACCCACTTCATCCCCAGGTTATCAAAGGCCACGCCGATCAGGAGGAGGAGCACGATGGTGCCGAATCCCTGGAAGGACCACACGATCCCCATGGCGGCTCCCAAGTGCCTCCGGAACCACAGGCTGACCCCGGAGACGGGCAAGACCGTGAAAATGGCGGTCGAAACGCCGATAACCACGCCGAAGAAGAGGTAGAACTGCCAGAGGTCGGTCATGATGCCCGTGACCATCATCCCGACAATAAAGAGGACGGCGCCCAGCAGCAGAAGCAGACGCGCGCCGTACCGGTCGCCCAGCCAGCCCACGTAGGGACTCACCAGCCCCAGTACGATCCACTGCAGGCTGAAGGCCAGGCTGATGGACCCGTAGTTCCACCCGAACCCATTGACGGGATCGCTCAGGTGCGGGACCAGGGCGGCGGCCGCAAACCTCATGGACGAAGTAATGAAGCCCATGGACGCGGCTATGCCCACAATTACCCAGGCGTAGTGCAGCCGCTTGCCAAGCAAAGTCATGAGAGCAGCTCTGCCGGATCTGGAAACTGGGCTCTATCTATTCGAAGCAAGAACTCCTTGCCGGGCAAGAATCACGGAGCGGATGGGAAGGGTCCCACGATGCGGAAACTACTCGTCGGAAGGCAGGTAGGCGTTGGGAACTACCGCGCTGCCCTGCCCGGCGCCCGTGGTGTCTCCACGTTGATTTTCGGCCTTTATCTCCACCGACACCCGGCTGCCGTTGACCTCCCTGGTGACGCCCGTAATCCTTCCGGTGAAAGTTATCGTGTCCCCGGGGCGCACGGGCCTCAGGAAGCGCAAATCTACTGAGCCGGTGTGATTATAGACATCGCTGCCAAAATACCTGCGCAGCAACTCTATGGCGAAGGACAGGGACATCCTCCCCGATGCCACCGTCCCCTCGGTACCCAGTGTTTCCCGGGCAGTCTCTTCGTCGGTGAACTGGGAGGGCCCCGATTCTCCCGCGCTGCCCTCAAACAGGTTGATGGCCTCCTGGGTCATTTCCTTGACCAGGGGCGGCAGCTCATCATCCACGGCGTAGGAACGGTTCAGCCCCCCCATTTCTTGCCCACCTCCGTCGGCTGTTTCAGCTCGTGGGTAATTACCCGGTCTATCAGCCTCCCGTCCTCGTCCACCGACACCGCCTCAGTGACAATGTAATTTTTGCCACGCCGCAGGTATTTGTCCGCAATCCAGGCTCGCACCGTTATTCGTTTGCCGGGAACGGGGGGATTGTAGCAATAGAAGGCGCACCGGGCGTTCACCGAGCCTGCGTCCCGGTACCGCGCGTTGTACTGTTTCACATCCACCTTGTGGGAGATGGTGGGAAAGCTGGCCTCCGAGTCCATTACCCCCTGGCGATAGGTGTCAATCATATCCTGGGTAAGCACATACTCGTAGGAGTCAAAGGTTTCGCCAACCTGCAGCGCGTCCCAGTCCAGCAGAATTCTGTCGTCCGCCTCAACCATAGCTGGCCTTCCTCTTCAAGAGAAATTAACGATGTCTTTTCCGAGATTGCCCCTTGCCCGTTATCCCGGTGTTCCAGGGAGCAACCTGGCACAAATCTACACTGGCCAGGTTCCCTGCGTCAATCAACCTGAATTGCCCGGTTGTGTCCGACCGCCGTCGGAGAGGGGGTCCTGGCAAGCGGCCAGCGTGCAGCCACTGCCCTAGCGGATTCGCAAATTACCCCTGGGCCCGGCCCGGTCCAGGTAACCTTCCGAGGAATGGGCACGACAGCCTGCCAGGAATTACGAGAACCAAGAGAGGACCGGCCTGGAAAATTTCCAGAAGCGGCGGATCGGAAACGACTCGCATCGCAGCCCCAGCAGAATGTGTCCCACACGTTACCTGCAGCCAAGTGTTGCAATCTGGCACAATCTCTTCCCGGTGGACTCCCCGGGAAGGCTGCTGTTAATGATGTTGAGATAGTCTCCATCCAGGTATTAGTCCGGTCCATTTACCCTACTGGCCGCCAAGGAACGCCCGGCGGGCCCCCAGCCCCCCGGGTAGGAAGTGGCGTATTCGGGGCCGGGAATCTGGGAGGCCCGGAATGCCACTGTATCCCGGCCCTGCAGGCCTCCGGTAGAGAGCCGGTCAGGTCACTATCCACCAGGATTAGCTGGGTATCTGAAGGAAGGAAATTCAACTCCTCCGGAATCGGGCCGCTGAGCCCGGTGTAGGACAGGTCCAGGTATTGCAGGCCGGTGAGATTCCCCAGTTCACCGGGTATGGCGCCGGTCAACTGGTTCACGTCAAGCTGCAGTAGCCGAGATTGGGCAGGCTGCCCAGTGCTGGCGGTACTTCGCAGGTGATATGGTTGTAGCCCAGGTCCAGCACTTCCAGGTTGGACAAACTTCCCAGCGCGGGCTGCAAGGGCCCGGCCAGTTCGTTGGAATCCACCCTCAAGTGGACCAGGCTCTCGAGGAATTCCGCCCCTACCTCGTTGACCCAGTCAGGGCCAAAGCGATAGTGGTGGGCCATTTCGTGGTAAATCACATTCTTCAGGCTTTCATCCCTGACGATTGTGAACTCCCCGGCATACAACCCATCGGGGTCTGTGTAGGAAACGAAGTCAGGTTCAATATGGGCGATTGCCAGGTCCCGGGGCCAGGGCTGCCCCAAGGATCCTGACTTGACCGTAATGGAGGTGCGCATCCCCTGGAAAACACTGTCGTCGATGGGGCTCCGGCACCCCCGCTTCACGGCCAATAGGGTTACATCGCCCGGGGCAGTGAAAGGACTTCGGAGCGTACCTGGAGGTTCTCGCCGACAGGCTCCCGGAACTGACCTGCGTTCCCGCACCCGGCTCCGGAGACGACGATGACGGCCGCTTCCTCCAGGCTAAGCCCATCCTGGAACCACGCCTGGCTGATGAGGTGGTCCATGTTCCTGGCGTTGTGTTTGGCCAGGGAGCCCATGATGGTGAAGGCCCTGGCCTTGGAGTACACTATCTCGTCCGAAAGCCAGGGGAGATCCGCCAGGCGATTAGCCAGGTCAAGGTCCTCTTCCGCAATTTCAGCCAGGGCGATGCAACGACCCTTTGCGCCAGGGCCGGGTCCTGCCGCGCTATTTCTTCCATACGGGGCAGCCCCAGCCGTTCCTCCAGCATCACCTCATCGGCAACCCAGAAAGGAAGTTGTTGGGTGAGGGCAATCGCGCCTTAACTGCGGAGGACCTCCTGCAAGCAATCTACCCTCCAATCGGCTTGCAGACGTTTACCTTTATGCCCGCCTTCGGGCCGGTTTCCCGTTTGAGCATATTGTGGGACATGTTTCGGAGGGTGGAGATGTTTCGCGGGCGGCAGTCCTTGCGCACCCGACGTTGGTCCTCTCCGAAGGCGCAGGGCTCGCTTGCACCCATTAAGACGCGATTGCCCCGAACAACCAACCCGGGAGAGCGTTTAGCCCTTTTCTCTCTGCTATACTTTGACTGGACCGAGTTCAAAGCGCAAAGAACTCTTGGCCAATACTCTTGGATGGCGGCTATGAGCCTCCTGACTTACACCAAGGGTATCCTTCGATTTTGTATCCAGTTGCTTGTTGCAGTCCTGCTGGGGGCTGCCATGAGTTTGGCTTCTTTTGTTCCGGTCCCCGGTCCGCCGGAGCAGGTCGTTCTCCTTCCACGCACTGTTTCCGCCAGCTACCAGTTCGATGACCTCCTTTCGGGCGATGACAACCCGGACACCCCCACTCCCACCGACAATGACGGCACGGACAGCGACGGCATCGACACCCCCACTCCCACGCCGGACACACCTACGCCGGATACCCCCACGCCTTCTTCTGATGCTGGTTCGGGCAGCGACGACACTGACAGCGATAACAACAGCTGACGGTTGTGAGCAGCACGATGACCACCGTCCCCATTTATCCGGTTGTGGAGTTTCCCTCGGATCCCAGGCTGCCCGAGCTTTTCAAGCTCTTTGATTCGGAGTGGCTTTGGGACGCCTACCAGGAGGAATTTGGCCCCAGCGAGTTGGTTCCTCAGACCTTCCGCATCCGGCAGTTCACCCACAGCCTGGGCCGGCGGGCGATGATCAGTTACCTGGTGGAATGGGATCCCGAGGAGTACCTGCCCTCCGAGCATGTCGTGGCAAAGCTGGAACGGGGACAGCAGATAAAGCTGTCCAGGTTTCCGGACGATGACTCACTGCCAGGCCTGAAGAAGGCCGCAGACCCCGAAGGCGCCCTGGAGCTGCTGAACCGGCACATTTTGGCGGTGGGCGCCCGGCGGGCCCGGGTTGAGGTGGTGAGGTACCGGCCTGCCAGTCGGGCGGTGCTGCGCCACCGGATCGGGAGAGCGGGCTTCTTCGTCAGGGTAATTCCCCCGGACTCCTTGCCCCCCTTCCTCAAAGGTTGGGAGCTTGTTGGCCGTTCCGACTTTGTCGCCCCACGGGTCGCAGGTCACTGGAAAGAAGGGGGCGTGGTGTGGATGTCGGAAATTCCTGGCAGGAACCTGCGGGTTAGCATCCGGAAAGGAAATGGGCCGGACCCTGAGCCGTTGTTCAAAGGGCTCGAATCCCTCTGGGCCTTGGAGAGTGAAAGGGACTGCGGTACCCCTTACAATCTGCCGGGCGGCTACCGGCACGCCAGGCGCATGTTTGAGAATGTGGCCCGAGAAAATGTTGAGACCACAATCGTCCTCAACGAAATTACGGATGTGCTGGATTCCTTTATCGAAACGTGGAAGCCGCAGGGGATCGCGCACAACGACTTCTATGACGACCAGCTCATCGTTACGCCGGACGGGCGCATGGCGCTGGTGGACTTTGAAGAAGCGGGCCCAGGGGACCCACTGCTGGACGTAGGCAATTTCCTTGCCCACCTTCGATGGACCATCCGCTTTGGCTCATCGGAAGCAGCCTAGCACTGTGCCGAATACCGCCGGCTGTTCAGGGACAAGGCGCTGGAGCGTTTCGGCTGGCGGAGTCCCGACCTGGACCTGCGGGAAGCCATGTGTCTCTTCCGGGTGTGCACCAACATGGTCAGGCAACCCCACCAGGACTGGGAGGACAGGCTGCACGAGGGGCTGCTGCTGGTACAGGAAACCCTGGGATGAAGCGTTGCGGCCCCGTTCGTTTGCCGATATTGATGCAGCCGTGACCCGGGCCATGCCCATTCTGCTCTTGTTGCCGGTGCTGCCGCCCCCGAGGCCGGCGTAGGCGTCTTTGGTGGCGAGGCATTTTTTCAATCTCCCTGACCCGGTCGGAAATGTGGTGGCGCCGGTGGGGCGCCGTCCTGTCCCCACTACTCGGTGTCGCTCCCACAAAAGCAACCGACCTTAGTGTTAGAATTCTGGCGACGCCGCCCAAGGGCGCAGAGACAGAAGAGGTGGAAAAGGCAGTGGAGGAATTTCTTTCGGGCGCTGGAAACGATGAGAGTGTTGCCAGGGCTATTGAAAGCTCCTGGAAGATTATTGCTGATCAGTACTATCGAGACCTGCGCCTGACTGTAAATGAGGAGCTGGCAGACGCTTTTCGCCGGACTTACCTGGAGGTACTGTCAGCGGCGCGTGTAGATCACCGTCAGTACGCGGCGCTGGTTCGGGTAAACTGCACCGGCGGCCAGGAAAATTTTCCGCTGGAAGTTATGATGGTCCTGCTCGGTTGCGAGCCTTACTGGCCCCAGGGCATGACTCTTCACCCCGATTACCTGTCCCGGAGGATACTTCCCAACGGATTGATGAGGCTGCTGTGCGAGTACGAAGGCGGCAAGTGGGTCTTCAAATCCCGAGAAGGCGAGCCCAGGTTTGTTTCGTTGGACGAAGCAGAGGACTTGCTAGCGGAAGACGTGGCGCAACAAGGGCCCCTGGGCATCGGAGAGCCCATCCTCCTTGAGTTCCATTACAAGGAGCCACCTTTCGCTCTGACGGTGCTGGGGACGCCGGAGCCAGTTGACCAGGAGACCGTCCGATTGCCGGTCCGAATTACCAGCGTGATTTCCAAATGGGCTTACAACCGTGGCGGGATAATTGGAGCAATGCTGAGGACACCCCCCAATTCGGACGGGGAATTCCAGGAGTGGAGCAGCGTTCGTGAGCGTCACTTGCTGACGGGCCAGAGCGAACCCGACGATCCGTTCCAGGATTTGGTCCTGATTCAGGGCGGCACTTTCGAAGACTACCTGTATTTTGAGCCTTGTGACGAGGCCAGCTCCAGCACCAATCCAGGAGATACGTTTGAGAAGCTGTACTTCCTGGACGAGGCGACCGAAGGGGAGGAAATAGACCTCGGCAAGTCCACACCGGCTGAACCCCGAGCGGTGTTCAACGACGGTCGTCCCGCACCGACCACCCTGCCGGCAAACTTGAGGGAGAGAGTCGCGGACCTGGGCAGTTTCTGGTCGGATCTGCCTGACGCGGCGCCGGCCATGCGAGGCGACCAGGTAACCATTCTTGACCAGGCAGACGGGGTCCCATTTATGGACTTGACGGTAATTGGGGAGCCGCAGCGAAGGACGGGAATCTCCCTGCGGGTGCCGGTGAGGGTGGTTGCCAGGTACGATCAGGGGCCCAGAAATTATTATGTGGATGCCCAGCTGTCCACTCCCCCTGACCTGCATGGGAGGATAAGCCACGTCTTTGAGGCAATGAGCCACCTCTGGGTTAGTCAATTGCCAGCGGAAGCCATCAACCTCGAAGGAATGGTCATGGGCGAAGTGAGAGAAGGGTTCCTTTACTTCGCCCCAAATGATGCCCAGGCGTACACGGAACTACCCGCCGAGCCGTTTACCCTGCTGTGGTATGGGCCGGACTCGCTTGAACTGCCAATGGACCTCACCACCTCCCGGTAGGCTGGGCCCCGGCATCACAGCATTAAGAGCTTGCCCTGGTTACCCGCAGCGCAGGCAGCGGACCTGCGTGAATACGGTTTCGTGCACGTCGGCATTGGATATCAGGTAGTCCATTATGACCCGCAATGCCTTGCCCTCATCGGGCAGGTTGTACTTGTCCTTCATTGCCGTAACGAAAGCCATCTGGTCGGGGTTCAGGTCGATTTCGAAGGTCTGCTTGTCTCCTGCCATGTCCAGCTCCTTGTCCCTCTTGTGTAGGTGATTGCAAGCCGGCACTTGATACCGTCCGGCTGAAAATAGCTGCCAGTCCTGCTCCTTTCAGGAAGCTGGTCCGGCCTGGCGAGGCGGCCGTACCCACCAGATACAAGGGTTGCCGACTCCGAATCAGTCGAAGAAGGTGTAACCGTTGCGGTTGAGCAGGACCGTAGTCTCAATGCGCCACCGGTAGGCCGCCTGCATCGGTTCCGGGTCAAACTGCACCGACTTCAGGCCCCTGGGGAGATGGTCCCTGATAACCGTCTCGGCCGCCCTGGCCCTTTCCCTGAGGCCCGCATCCTCTCCCGCCCGGTCCTGGTCCCTGACCAGCACCCAGCTAATCCACAGCCAGTTGGAATGAATGTACATGTAGGCCGAGTCCAGCTCTCGCTGCCGGACCTGCTTCTGCAGGGTGGAAACAGCGTCCTTGAGTTCCCGGTTTTCCTGCTCCAGCTTCTGGACGGTCTCAGACAGTTGTTTCAACGTGTTCTCATCCAATTCCAAAATGGCTGGCCTCCCGAGGGGTGCTTCTATTCGACCGCGTGGACTGCGCCGTCGGCGGTCCGAATATAGAGGGTCCCGTTGGCGAAGGCCATTGGCTCGTTGACCTCCGACCCCAGCTCCAGCTTCCACAGCTCACGCCCCGTACTCCCGTCTATGGCGTAAACATAGCCATACTGGGTTGCGATGTACACCGTATTTCCTGCCACAACCGGCGAGGCATAAACGCCTCCCTGGGCTTCAAACCGCCACAGTTCCTTCCCCGCCAGGGGATCTACCGCATACAGACGGCCTTTCAGGTCGCCAACGTACACCCGGGTGTTGGACACAGCCGGCGACCCCACAATGCTGGAATCCGCCCCGTCGGGAGAGAAACGCCAGCGGCCTCCCTGCTGCCCGGCGGGACGCGGGACACCGGGTACCTGCCAGAGCCAGAGCTGGGCCCAGACTCGCTTGAACTGGTACTGGCCGGGGACCTCCTTTTCCAGGGCATCAATGGCGTAGAGGCGCCCACCGGCGGAAAAATAAACATGATCGTGGGCGATGACCGGAGGGGCAATTGTGGACTTGGGCGTGCGGTAAACCAGGCGATTCTGCCCGGTTCGGGCGTTCAGCAGGTGAATGCGGCCCCCTTTGTCGGCGACCGCCATAATTCCGTCTGAAACCGGGCTGAGCGAGCCAATTTTCTCGGTGGCTTCATACAGCCAGATTTCCTCCCCCGTGGCGGCGTCCAGGGCATACTGCCTGTTATCCCATGCTCCGAAGTACAGGATTCCATCGTGGACCAGCGGGGAACTGGTTATGATGTCGCCCGCACGGTACTCCCACAGTACTTCCCCCGTATCCAGGTCCAGGGCGCGCAATCTGTGGTCCAGGTAGCCGGCGTACAATCGGTTGCCGGCCAGGGCAGCGGAAGTCTGAATGGGCCCGGAACTGGATTGAGACCACGCGACCTCTCCCGTCTCCGCGTCCAGGGCCAGCATTCGGAAGTAAGCGCCCACATAAACCTTGCCATCGGCAACTATGGGCCCTGACCGCGTTCCCTCTCCCGTGGGTACGCTCCATTTCAGCGTTCCTGAGGGCAGGGAATCCAGCCCGGGACCGGTCGGGACCAGCTTCCGCTGGGCCAGGTCGCCGCCTGCCATCGTCCAGCTTCCCAGTTGTGAGTTGGACGAGGCTTCAGTGGTGGGTTGGTGAAATAACAGTATGCGGTAGTTGGGCAGGAAGGGATAATTCAGCCAGAAGACGAACAGCAACGCGGCCAGAATCACGCCGCTGACGATCACTCTTCGACGGGTAATCAGGCGCCGGTCCCGTCCGGACAGGGCCCAGCCAGGCAGGTAATTGGTAGGATAATTGCAGGCGGGGCAGCGACGGGTCCTGGAAATTGCCGCTCCACAGTTCTGGCACGTGGCGGCTTCCGCAGTATCCTCGGGACTGCCTGCAATGGGGGATGCCTTGCCAAGAAAGCGGTTCAGTCGGAGCAAGCCGTTCTTCAAAGTCATGGCCGTATGGGGCTGGACAAATAAACTCGCCGCGATGGGCGAGCAATTCAGCCGGACAATAATCCAGATTTGGAGTCTGGGACTGGGAAGCCGAGGTGGGCCGAAACGTTTATACGTTGAAAATGGTACCCCGGATGGGCTTCGATCCCATGATCTCCACCTTGAAAGGGTGGCGTCCTAACCTGGCTAGACGACCGGGGCACGCAAAAGCATTTTACTACAACAGCCCAGCTATGCCAACAGGTTCGAGGCCGCGGCACAGGGCTATCGCATGGATGGATTGGCGAACTGGAGGAGCAAGGTTGTCAGGAAA
>JAPPGG010000023.1 GCA_028875055.1 Chloroflexota bacterium | reverse complement strand
CTCCTATTCTCCCCTATTCTATCAGCCATCAATTCAACGGTGCTTGCCTACTAGCTGTTAGAGGTAGTGAGAAGCGGAGTTCCCTTACCGCTCAACATCCCTGCCATTGCATTGAACCAATTCCGACCCGCGACTATAATCACCCCCGCAACTCCCAGAGGATCATTACGAAACAAGGTGTCAGTATGCAATTCGGCGTATCCCTGTCCGGCATGGGGCAGCAGCCCATTGAAGCCGACATGCGGCAGAGCTTCCAGGAAATCGTGGAATACATTCGGACCGCCCGGGGAATGGGTTTCGACTTTTTATACCAGGGGCAGCACTACCTGACGTCTCCCTACCAGCAGTTGCAGACCGTGCCGCTGCTGGCCCGCCTGGCCGCCGAAGCCGAGGGCATGGGCATGGTGGCAACGCTGCTGGTGCCCCTGCACCATCCGGTGGACCTGGCCGAACGGGTTACCACCATGGACATCATCACCAACGGGCGGTTTCACCTCAGCGCCGCCCTGGGCTATCGCGACGAGGAGTACGACGCCTTCGGCCTGCCCCGAAACCGTCGGGTTTCCCGTTACCTGGAATGCATCGACGTTATGCGGAAACTCTGGACCCAGGACGAGGTAACCTTTCACGGAGAGCACTTTCACCTGGAAGGCGCCCAGATGACCATCCGTCCCATCCAGCAGCCCCACCCGCCCATATGGGTGGCAGCCAACGGGGACGCCGCCATCAAGCGGGCCGCCCGTCGTGGACTGCCCTGGTACGTTAACCCTCACGCCACTTACACCAATATCAAGCAGCAGATTGAGCTTTACCACGAGACGGCGGAGGCTGCCGGTTCCGGCGCGCCGAAGGAACTGCCCATAGCCCGGGAACTGTACGTGGGCGAAACGCGGGAGCAGGCCTGGCAGGATGCGGCCCCCTTCCTGGGCGGCAAGTACGCCGCCTACGCCCAGTGGGGCCAGGACAAGGCCATGGATGAGGAGTTCAGTTCAGCCTTCGAGGAACTGGCCCGAGACCGCTTTATCATCGGCGACCCCGAAGACTGCATCGGTGAAATTGAAAAGCTGCGGGAACTGGGCATGTCTCATGGCAGCTTCCGCATGATGTGGCCCGGCATGGACCTGCGCCGCGGCCTCCGCAACCTGGAACTGTTCGCGGACAGGGTTATGCCTCACTTCAGAGAGTAGATTGCCCTACGCGGGGTGGGAGGGTCGGTAGCTAACCGCCACCCCCAACGATCTCCCCCAGCGTCGCGCTGAAGCGACCCTTGTTCAGGGTTTGCTGCGCGCCCAGGGCCGCCGCCCGCTCCATGGAGGCCGTATCCTCATGCGGGCCAAAGGCCACGATGCGGGGGCCAGCGCTGGCATCTGCCCCAGCCCGCTCTCCCAGCGCTGCCAGTACGCCGTTCCAGGTGGCCGCGTCTCCCTCCAGGTCCACCAGCACCAGTTCAGTGTCACCCTCGGTGTACGTGTCCCAGAAGTCGGTCTCGGTGTGGGCCTGCCGCACCGAGTAGCCCAGGGGTTCGGCCACCGTCTCAATCCTGGCCTGGAAGAACAGGTTCTGTCCCAGCAGAATTATGCGGTTACGTGAGTCTGCCATGTCATTCATTTTCGTTTCCTCTTGACGGCATCGCCGTTTCGCTCTCGGATTGAGGAAGCTGACCCAACGTATTTAGCCTTGCCTGGTAGGCCGCTGGGCCGTCGTCAAATACCTGGGGAAATCGGTCCACTGTTTCTGTCATTTCTCGAAACGTCGGGTTAATCCAGCCGATAGTTTCCAAGATTTCGATATGTTGCTGGCTCAGGTCTGGCAATTGCCAAATCGGTTCGAAATGGAAGACCCGATTACGAAGTCGGCGAATGCCATCGAGGCGGGCACGAAGTAAGCTTCGTGTTCTAGCCTGTCGAGGCGCGTAAGGAAAAACGTCGCCAGTTAGTATTCTCCATAATGTAAGCTCATACTCGCTTTTGAAGAGACTCACCCAAAAGCCAAAGTTGCATTCGGATACGTACTTTCCAGGGGTTGCTTCTATATTTCTCCGGGAAAAACCTTGGCCTATCTTCTCGATATTCTCTTTCTCACGGCCAACCAAATGGCTTGTAAACCAGAACTCGTTGCCAAATTTTCTTGAAGCCGTGTCATGAATGCTGTTACGTAGGGACACTTCGATTCCATGTAAGGAGGGATACAAGCTCTCACACAAGGCCAGGTTCCACAGATAGGTGGCAAGGGCCACATCGGTGTCACGCTGGGTACTTTGGCTCAAGTAGGGTTCAAGCCTGTTGCCGGAAAGCGCTCGCTGCAAATCACTGAAAAGTTCGGTTTGACGCACTTGGCAACCTATGATATATTCCGTTTGTAAGCCCCGGGCCGTCCTATCCCTGCCTTGAGCAGGTGAAGACGCCGGGGTACTGCTTTTTCTTTGGACTGTACTCGTTCCAAGCTTGAGCCAGGGAACCCTCCCGTACTTTGCGCAGGTTCAAGCCCTCCCCTAACCCCCCTGCCCTTCCTTCAGCCGCTCGCCCAGCAGGTCCAGGGCGGCCTGGGCCGCGGCCCGCTTGTTGCCGTCCCGGTCGCTGTCGAACTGGCGGTGGATTGCCACGTCGTTGCCGTTGGCGTCGGCCAGGCCGATGTAAAAGGTGCCAATGGGGAAGGACGAACGTCCCTGGCCCGGGCCGGTCACGCCCGTGGTGGAGACGGCATAGTCGGTGCCGGTAAGCTCCAGCACGCCGCGCGCCATGGCAATGGCCATCTCCTCGCAGACGCTGCCCTTGGTGTCATAGAGTTCATCGGAAACGCCAAGGATGCTCTGCTTTAGACCGCCGGTGTAGGCAATAACGCCGCCCGGGAAGAACTGGGAGCTGCCGGGGATGGTACCCAGCAAATAGCCGATTAGGCCTGCTGTATCCGCCTCAGCTACCGATACCCGCTTGCCCTGGGCCATCAACATTTCCGCTACTTCGCTGACATCCATGAAATTCCTCCTGCAGATATGACTATTACTGGGATCCCAGTAATTCTATTACTTCCTGGCGCCAGTATCTTACCACTGTTCCAGCCACTGTTCCCGGCCTCCTTTGGGATGGCGGAGAGTCGGCTCGACTGGACGGCGCCAAATCTGGAGCAGACTAACGGCTGGAAAGGGTTTTCAGGGCTTCCTCGTCCAGTTCAACGCCCAGGCCGGGTCCGGTGGGCACTCCCAGGTAGCCATCCTTAACTTCCAGGGGTTCTTTCAGCACCGAAATCTCGTCGCGAATGGTAACGGGCTCAATGTTGTATTCCTGGGCGTAGGGCACTATGGGGTAGGCGGCGCAGAAATGCAGGTGCGCCACCGTGCTGATTGTTGGCTGGGTGTTGTGGACCGTGATGGGCTTGCCGAAAGTCTCGCACAAGGCCGCAATTTTCTGGAACTCGGTGAAGCCCGGCGCCTTCACGATGTCTGGCTGGATGATGTCCACCCTTCCCTTGAGGATGAGGTCACGGTACTCGTAACGGGTGTAGATCATCTCCCCGGACGCTATGGGAATATCCAGCGCGTCGGCCACGGCCGCCAGGCCCTCCAGGTCATAGTGCGGTCTGGGTTCCTCAAAATGGAACACGCCCAGGGCCTGCAGGGCCTTGCCCACTTCAATGCCCCGGTGCACCGAATAGGCCCCGTTGACGTCAACCAGTATGTCAACGTTATCCCCCACCGCCCTTCGTACTTCGGTTACGGTGGCGATGGTATGGTCGGCGGTGTCGTCCATGGCCCCGGGGACTGCGCTGTGCAGCTTGTAGGCGGTGTAACCCTCTTCGACAAAGGATGCCGCGCGGCGGGCTTCTTCCAGCGGCGTCATATCCCGACGCATGGAGCTGGCGTACATACGGATCTTGTCCCGCGATGCCCCGCCGAGAAGCCTGGAAATGGGTTCTCCCATCACCTTGCCCTTGATGTCCCACAGGGCTATGTCTATCCCCGCAATCGCGCACCAGATGGCGCCGCCCATTTCCAGCCCATTGGCGGCCCGCTGCATATCGTTGAAGCGCAGGGCTGTGTCAACGGGGTCCCGGCCCACCAGGGCGGGCTTCAGCAGTTCATCTATAAGGGTTTTGACGATGGTGGGCTGCCGGCGGAAGCACTCGCCAATGCCGACGATGCCTTCGTCGGTAAAGACGCGTACGAAGGGGAAGCTGCGGTCCAGGATCAGGCACTCGACATCCGTAATCTTCATGGCAGGCGCTCCCAAAAGGTTCTTAAGGCAGGTTCCCGATTCCGGATCGCTGTACCTGGCGACGACCCGGCCCGGAATTATGACCCTGGGACTTCTCTAAGCCTTGCTCCCGGACGCCTGGCCTGTACGTGGCCTGCGCAAGCGGTCGCGGGTAAAGCGGGCTATCAGTACCCCCGCCACCAGCCCGCACAGGTGTCCCTCCCAGGAAATATAGGGGGCCGTTGGCAGCAGGCCCAATAGAATACCGGAACCAAACACCACGGCCACGGCAACCGCCACCAGGATGGCAAGAAAACTGCGCTCGTACCAGCCCCGGGCCACCAGGTAGCCGAAGTACCCGAATACCAGGCCGCTGGCCCCCACGTGAATCAGGTTCTGGTCGTCCCACGGCCAGGGGCGCCCAATAACCCACAGGGCCAGTCCCCCGACGAAGACTATGAACAGGGTAACACCCACGAAGTTGGCCTGGCCCCGCACCGCCACCAGTCCTCCGAGGATAAGGAGAGGGAAGGTGTTCGAAATCAGGTGGCCAAAGCCTCCGTGCAGGAAGGGGCTGAGGGGAATCCCTCGCAACCCCTCGATGGTTCTGGGAACCAGCCCGTACACGTTCAGCCGGTGACCCAGGATGAGGTTTACGACCTCCACCACCCACAGAATGGCCACAAAGGCCAGCAGCAGGGAGAGGCCGGACATTCGGTCCCAGAACATACCTAGGCCCGGATTCCTTCCCGCGCCTCGGGCGGCTTCTGCAGCCAGAGGAAAAACTCCCGGTTGCCCTTGTCCCCCAGGATGGGCGAGGGGCACAGCCCCCTGATGCGCAAACCCTGGTTTGTGGCCCACAACACCATCTTGCCCAGGGTTGAGGCATGGACCTTGGGGTCCCGTACAATGCCGCCCCGGCCCACTTCGCCCCGGGAGGCTTCAAACTGGGGCTTGACCAGGGCAACTATGTGGCCGCCACCTCTCAGATGGGTAACAGCAGGAGGTAGAACCAACGCCAGCGATATGAAGGACACGTCAACCACTACCAGGTCCGCTGGCGCGGGCAGATCGTAGGGGTGGCGGGCGTTGACCTTCTCCATCACCGTTACCCTTGAGTCCCGGCGCAGGCGGTGATGGAGCTGGCCGTGTCCCACATCCACCGCAAATACGTGGGTCGCTCCGCGCTGAAGCAGGCAGTCCGTGAATCCGCCGGTGGAAGCCCCCACGTCCAGGCAGGTCTTCCCTTCGACATCCAGCGAAAATTCGTCCAGGGCCCCCGCCAGCTTCAGGCCGCCCCGGCTGACGTAGGGAAGACGTCCACGGACTTCCAGAGGTACGTCTTCTGCCAGAGCAGAACTGGCTTTAAGCACCCGACCGGCGGGGGCAAATACCAGCCCCTCCATAATCAGTACCTGGGCCTGTTCCCGGCTTTCGGCCAGCCCTTTTTCGGCCAACAGAACGTCGGCCCGTCTTTTACGAACCCTGGCAGTCATTCTTTTCCGTCAGTACGGGGGCGAGCGCAAATTTCCGGCGAGAGTTTCCTGTGGGCCAGGGGCCAGTCAAGCGCGGCCCGCACCCAATAACCTTGCACAGGAGGAACCCGCCTGTTCCCAACCTGCACCTACTCCCCGGTGAAATTCGGCGCTCGCTTCTCCAGGAAAGCGCGATAGCCCTCCTGGTAGTCCCTGGTGTCGAACTGGGCCAGGGGAATGCCCGCCTCTTCCGGTGTCAGGTTCTCCAGGGACGGCTTGGCCTGTACCTGGTTGAGTGTGCGCTTGTTGGCCGCATGGGACAGCGGCGCCAAAGCGGCAATATCGCGGGCCAGCTGGTAGGTCACTTCTTCCAGGTCGTCAGCACTGGTTACCTGGTTGACCAGGCCCATGCGCAGGGCTTCCTGGGCATCCACCAGCCGGCCGGACATCAGGATGTACAGGGCGTTTCCCTTGCCCACCAGGCTGACCAGACCCCGCATTTCCCGGTGGCCGATGCTGATGCCCAGGCGGGCTGCTGGAATGCCCAGCCGGCTGCCCTCGGCGGCAATGCGCAGGTCCGTGGCCACAGCCAGTTCGCAGCCGCCGCCGGCGGCGAAACCCCGAATCATGGAAATGGTTGGAGTGTCCATGTTTGCCAGCGTGTCCAGCAGCCCGTCCACCGCTTCGTTATACACCCTGCCTTTAGCCGAATCGGCGCGATACTCGTCGAAATCGGAGATGTCCGCGCCAGCCGAAAAGGCCACGTCGCCGGCGCCGGTAATCACCACCGCGCGGACCTCGCGGTCCCGGTCCAGTTCCCGCAACCTGCCGGCCAGCTCACCCCACATATGGTAGTTGATGGCGTTTCGCTGCCTGGGCCGGTTAATGGTCAGGGTGGCTATGGGCGGCTGCCGGTCCAGCAGAATGTAATCCAGGGTAGTGGTGGACATGAACTCCTCCGGTCGGAAAAAGGCCTTTTGCAAGCCAGTTCAACGGTAGCCTACAGGCAAGTCGGAAAGGGTGTCAACCAGAAAAAATCCAATATATTGCGGATTATAATCACCTTTTTTTCGAGTCAAAATTAGCATCAGGACTACTTAAAAGCATAATCAGCCAGGATGTTACGAATTCGTCCCACAATCTCTTAATGCTATATCTTGTATCATTAATTTTGGCTTGCCTTGCGCCGGGGGAAGCCTATAAGATAGTGGGCATCCCGAGATACATCGCATTAGCGCCGTATTGTCCAGTTGGGCCCGTCGGATTGCCGATGGGCCTGTTTCCGGAATCTCGCGGACCACTTACTATCCTGGAGCGTTGTAGCATGAGAGCAGCTCGAATTGTGGCTCCCAAGCAGTTTGACTTCGTGGACCTGGATATGCCCCAGGCCGACGATGGCCAGTGCCTCATAAAACTGGAACGGGTTTCCGTTTGCGGCAGCGACATTCGTCACGGATACGGCCCCATTGAGCCCGAAGAGCATTATCCCATGCCCGCTGGGCGCCCCTGCCACGAACTGGCCGGCGTCATCGTGGAGAGCCGTACCGACGAGTACCACGAAGGGCAACGCGTCATCGTCATTCCCGAGCGCGGCGCCGGCGGCCTGGTGGAATACATGGTTTCCCGCCCGGGCCGCATGATTCTGCTTCCCGACGAGGGCCCCCTGGACGAATGGGTAATGTGCCAGCCCCCCGGCACTGTGCTGTATTCCTGCAAGCGGATGGACACCCTTCTGCAGAAGAACGTCCTCATCCTGGGCCAGGGCAGCATCGGGCTCAGCTTCACCATGCTCACTTCCCGCATGGGCGCCCGCAACGTAATGACCGTGGACCCCCTGGACTACCGGCTGGAGAAGTCGGCGCAGATGGGGGCCTCCCACACCATCAATCCGGACCGGGACAACCTTACCGAGGCCGTAATGGAGATTACCCGGGGAAATGGGCCGGACATTGTTGTCGAGGCCGCCGGCTACCCGGACACTTTCAACGAGGCCTTCCGGCAGGTGCGCCAGTTCGGAACCGTCATCCTGTTCGGCATTCAAAGCGACGACTTTGTTCCCATTGAGCACAACCTGCTGATGGAGAAGCAGCCTACCATTTTCCCCACCACCGGCGCCCGCAGCGCGGACCCCATAAGCCAGATTCAGGACCTGGTCAGCCTGCGTGAGCGCGGCTGGTGTGAACCCGCAGACCTGATAACCCACCGCCTTCCCTTCTCTGACGTCCAGAAGGCCTACGATATGTACGAACAGCGCCAGGACAACATCATCAAGGTGGTAATGGACATTAATCAGTAGCAGCGTACCCCATTTGAATTTCCCCCGGTGAGGAATACCGGGGAAATCTTTTTGGAGAGAGTATTTTTAGAGGCCTGCCACGATTGAGGAGGTGAAGTAGTGGGGCCAGCAGCGACTAACATTCAAATGGTGCGGGAGAATTTGGCGCTCGCAATTGCCTTTTGGGCCGCGGCCCAGAGGGGTGTAATCACCGCCAGCAGCGTACCGGCCAAATCCGCATTCAAGTCCATCGGCAACGGGTTCCTGGAGGTAGATACCCCCCTGGAACTGGCTGACAACCGGGAACTGGTCCGCTGCGTCAGCAACCAGATTCGCAGCGCCTTCGCCTTTTCCGCCATCCAGACCTACCGTTCCCTGGAAACAACCTACCGCGGCTCTCCCCTGCAGGAGATGGACAACGACCTGCGGGGCGCCCGTTGCAGCTTCTTCGTCCTCAACAAGACAGTAGCCCAGAACCTTCTCTCTCCCATCTGGGTCTGTCCTCCTGAATTCCGCTCCAGGTTTGAGGTCCGCGACGTCCCCTTTTCCCTGGATACTTCCGCCCTGGATGGCAAGGAAGTGTTCTGGGACCACTTCGGCGGGCTGCAGACATACCTGGGTTTGCTGGAGTACTGCTGCCTGCGGGTTGCCGAGGACACCTCCGACGTGCCAAAAGAGGAAAGAATCGTCGTGGAGGAACCCTCCGGCAAACGGGCCATGAAGGGGAATGGCAAGATTTCCACCACCGACGATGTGGTCATCTACATCGCCGAGCGCTGCGAGGTTGGCGACGCCGAGAAGGTAATTGCCAAGGGTCTTTACCTGGACTATACGGACTGGTGCTACCAGCGCGGCGAGGAACCCCTGGCCCAGCGCAGTTTTGGCATGCAGTTGACTGCCCGGGGGTTTCACCGGCAGCGGCGAGGCAAGGGGCGTCACTGGTGGATGGGCCTGGGCCTCAGAATGCCCGGAGTGCCCTATGCCGCCAACGGGTCGCCGGCACCCTCTGGCCAGCCAGCGGTGTAGCCCCGAGGTCTCCTCTTCCGGCCATGTATCGCGCGACACTGTTGCCAGGCTCGAACCTGACCGTTACCAGGCCTGCATTTTCCCTTCCTCCCAAAAGCCAGGCATTACCCCTCCGGTCAGCAGCCCGGGCATTGAACGCCCTCGGGCGGGCAACTTAGGGCTACGCCTGCCTTCAGGTTATGTCTGCGACGCAGCCCGGACAGGTAGTCGGAGGCACACCAGCGGCTGGCCCGCGGGCAGACCGGCTACGCCGTTCAAATCAAGGTTGACGAAGGTTGTCGAGTGGTGGGAGGCTGCCGGCGCCGCCAGGCTTCTACTGCGCCGTCCAGCCTCCGTCAATAACGAGCTCGCTGCCCGTCATGAAGGAGGACTCGTCCGAGGCCAGGAAGAGGACCCCGAAGGCCACGTCTTCGGGTTGCCCGTATCTGCCCAGAGGTATGCGGGATACAGTGGTGTTGAAGCGATCCGGGTCGGACCGGCCGCCCTCGGTCATGGGCGTGGCAATGGGCCCCGGGTGGACTGAGTTGGCCCGGATCCCGTCCCCAGCGTACTGAATGGCAGTAGCCTTGGTGAAAATGCGCACCGCGCCCTTGGAAGCCTGGTACTGGGAACTGCTGTTGTCCACCCCCACCAGGCCCAGCTGGGATGAAATGTTGACGATGGAGCCTCCGCCATTCCGGCGCATTGCCGGCAACGCGGCCCGTGTGCCCAGGAAAGTCCCCTTGGCGTTGATATCCATCACCCGGTCCCACTCCTCTCCGGACACATCCTCCACCAGGCCGTCGCCCCTCACTCCGGCGTTGTTGACCAGCACATCCAGCCTGCCAAACCTGGACACGGTAGCGTCAATGGCGGCCTGCCACTGGGCCGCGCTGGTAACGTCCAGGGGCAGGAACATGGCCTGACCGCCCTGCCGGGCAATGTCGGCTTCCAGGGCCCTTCCATCCTCCTCAAGCACGTCCCCGAAGGCAACGCTGGCGCCCTCGGCGATGAAGAGGCCTACTTCCGCGGCTCCCATTCCCCGGGCCCCGCCACTGATAAAGGCTGTTTTGCCGGCCAATCGCATCATTGCACCCTCAAGTCAGGAGATGGCCGTTCAGGACGCGTCCAGAAACGGCGAACCCCATAATACCACCTGAGAGGCGCCGGAAATCGGCAGGGAGCGGGCTATTCTTCGGATTTGACGGGGAAGGCCCGCTTGTGGAGAGTGGCGACGCCGAAGATGGCCGCCGCCACACAGGCCATGGCCGGGCCCGAGGGCCAGTTGGCGTAAAAGGACAGGTATAGTCCCGCGACAGCCGACACCACGCCGATGGCCGCTCCAATGAGAATTACCCCGGTAAACCTCCGGGCCAGCAGGTAGGCGGCAGCCGAGGGAATCACCAGCATGGCCATTACCAGGACAATCCCGGCAGCAGACAGGCCGATGACAATGACCAGGGCCAGCAGGGCCAGCAGAACATATTCGACCACCGTGGTCTTGATTCCCACAACCCGGGCGCCCAGCGGATCGAAGGTAGTAAAGACCAGGTGCCGGTGGAACAGGAAAATTCCGGCGGCCACGGCTACGGTCAGGACCAGGGACACCAGGACGTCGGTGCGCGTCACTCCCAGCACCTGGCCCAGCAGCAGATCTTCGATGTTGATGGCGCGCTCGGGATTAACATCCACGCTGATGGACAGAATAATCAGCCCGATGGCGAACATTCCGGCAAAGACTACGCCGATGGAGGTATCGTCACTGATGCCCGTGTGCCGGCTCAGGTACCCCATAAGCAGGGCGATGGCGATGCCCCCGGGAACGGCGGTGACGTAAGAGGTGAAGCCCAGGAGCGAGGCTACGGCAACGGGGACCACTATGGAGTGGGCCAGGGCATCGCTCATAAAGGCGCGGCCCCGGGTGATGATGTAGGCCCCAACCATGGGAAGCAGCAACCCTACCAGCGCCGAGACTATCAGCGCCCGAAGCATGAAAGAGTACTGGAAGGGCCCGATGATGAAATCAATCATTGTGCATGTGGGTCTCGATGTGAGTTTCGCCTCCCATGTGGCTGTGGGCCATAACGAGGCCGTGAGAGCCGTATAACTCCTCCAACACCTCGGGGTTGAAGGCCTCCTCTGGCGGGCCGTATGCGCAGATGTGCCGATTGATGCAGATGATCTGGTCGAAGCGTTGCGCCAGGTTGGTTAAATCGTGGGTAGCCAGCATAACCACCCTGCCCTCGTCCCGCAGGGACTGGAGTACCCCGATAATGCCCTCCTGGGCTCCCACGTCCACCCCGCTGAAGGCTTCATCCAGCAGCACTATCCTGGCGTCCTGGGCCAGGGCGCGGGCGATAAATACCCGTTGGCGCTGTCCCCCGGAGTTTTCTTCAATGAGGGCGTCGCGCCTTTCCCACAAACCTACCCGTTCCAGGCACGTCCTTACAATTTCCCGGTCCTTGCGGCCCGCGAAACGGAACAGCCCCAGGTGGCAGTACCGGCCCATCATCACCACGTCGTAAACGGTGGCGGGGAACCGCAGGTTGATGCTGTCACGCTGGGGAACGTAGGCCAGGGCGCCGGCCCGGTCGTTGGTACCGTGCAGTTCCACCGTTCCCCTGGCAATGGGCAATACGCCGGCGATAGCTCCGAAAAGGGTACTCTTGCCGGCCCCGTTGGGACCCAGTACCCCAACCAGGTTGCCTGGACCAATATGAAAATTGACGTTGACCAGGGCGCGAAAACCGTCCCTTTCCACGGTGAGGTCGGTAACAGTTACTCCCGGCTCGTTATTCATTGCTGGCCCTCAAAGCGGCGTTGATGCTTCTCCTGGTATTGTGAGCTCATATCGGGAAGGAACATGCCCAAAGGTTGGCGGTTCATTTCAGGCAAAGCTCCAGGCCCTCTGCAGTAACCCGCCCGCCAAAAGCTCGAACCACCCCAGATTGTATATCAAATGAAAGCAGGTACCAATAAGGGGAACCGTTTCGCCTTCGTTTCTACAAGATGGCTGCAAAACCGCAAGGGCGGTCCGCGAACCACCCCGACCCCGGGCATCTGTTCCTGTTTCGCCGCCGCGCCACCTAAATTGAAAGGCCGGCGCCCCTAAGGGTCAAGGCGGTAATGCTTGAGGAATAGCACGGGGAATTCCTGAAAATTCCGGGCCCGAGGAGATTTGGGCTCTGCGGAAGGGCGGGGTCTGATTTCCCGCCCCCGTAGAATGACAGGCCGTCCGGCAACTATCCAGGTGGACCCTTGAGATGGGAAGCGTTAGAAGGGCCTGCTACCGGCTTTCCTCCACCTGGCTGAAGGGTTCCCGGGCGAAAATGCGGCGCACCATGGGCTCAAAGAATTCCAGCGGCAGAGACTGGTATGCAGGATCAAAGGAGGACTGGTCCCACTTGTGGCAGAAGTCCACGGTGTCCTGGTACCAGGGATGGTCGCGGTAAGCATCCCGGGCATTGCGGTCGCCGCCCGAGTGGTGGGCGTAATAGTAACTCTGGAACAGTCCGTGGTGCCGGACGATCCAGTAGGTACGCTCGGAAACGTAGGGACGCAGAACCGCGGCGGCCAGTTCACTGTGATTGAAGGGCGACAAGAGGTCGCCGATGTCGTGCAGCAAGGCCGCCACCACCATTTCCTCGTCGGCCCCGTCCCGATGGGCGCGGGTGGCGGACTGCAGCGAGTGCTCCAGCCGGTCAATCCTGTAGCCGGACAGGGACCCGGACAAGCCATTCAGCATATCCAGTACCCGGTCCGCCGTACCCCGGGCAAACTCTTCCTCCAGGCGTTCCAGCAGTTCGTAGTCCTCGCGGGTGCCCTCCGCCATGCTGGTGAAGGCGACGGTCTCGTTGGTTTCCGGCATTGGTTGGCTCCTTTAACCTGTTGGTTGTACCGGTCCGATGTAGGTGGGGCCGGTCTGGAGTTGTTTCGTGGTGAAATCGCGAATCTCGAAAGGTGAGCCCGGGAAGCGGGCAAACACCGGTGTGCCTCTACCGAATTACTCAACCTGCGGCGCGAAAGGCTGCAGCGGTGGCCCGTACTCTTTCCGGGTCTATCGGGTTGGTGATTATTCCGTCCTGCTTCAGACTGGTGCCCACTATGGCGCCGTCGGCATGGGCGAGAAACCGGTCCGCGTTGGCGGCGTCCACCCCGCTGCCCACCAGCAGGGGACGGTCGGGTACGGCGCGGCGCACCGTGGCCACGTCGTCGGCAACGGCGGGCTGGCCCGTGACCGGCCCGGTGACGATCAAGGCATCGGCCAGGCCCCGGTAGGCCGTCTCCCGGGCAATGAGGCCCAGGTCCAGGTCGCCCAGGGGTACCGCGTGTTTCACCATCACGTCGGCCACGATGGCGATGTGCTCCGCATCCATCAACCGCCGGCGGCGCAGGGTTTCAAAGGCCTCGCCTGTAACCAGTCCCTCATCAGCGGCCATGGTTCCATAGTGGATGTTGACGCGGATGAACTGGGCGCCGCCAGCCACCGCCACTGCCAGCGCAGACGGGGCGTCGCTGCGGAGCATGTTCACCCCCACCGGCAGGGGAGCGGCGCGGCACACCAGGTCCACAGCGCGGGTCATTGCGGCCACCGTTTCCGGTTCCACCCGCCCAATTCGGAAAGGAGCGTCGCCAAAGTTCTCAACGATTATGGCGTTTGCCCCGCCTTCGGCCAGCGTGGCCGCTTCCCGTTCCGCCTGATCCAGGACGGCCGACAGGTCGCCGCCCCACCGGGGTGAGCCTGGCAGGGGCGGCAGGTGGATTACGCCAATAAAGGCTTTGTCTTCACCGGTGAGGAAGGGCATAGTGGTGTATTGGTCCGGCGGCTATCGGAGCGTCAGCCCGTCGCCCGTCGCCCCCTGGCCTTGAGTTTGCGGTAGTCCCTGCTCCGGCGCGACTTTCGCTTCCTCTCCGGTTCCCGGTCAAAGCCATAGTCCGGAAAGGGCAGCCCCGTCGAGGAGGGTACGGAGTCCGGAAAGCCGGCTCCGATGGCCAGGTCGCACTGGATATAGCCCCAGTTGACCAGGCGCATCTTTTCCTCGTCAGTAAACGCGGCCATCCGAGTCCTCATTGACCGGATGTAAGAAGTCCACCCCGGTCTCACGGGAAAGGACAGCCGGTCATGGTTGTCGCGGGGATCGTCTCTTAGGGCCCAGACAACCCCCGACCTCTCACCCCGTTCGATGTCGGAGGAAAGCTGTTCCATCCTGAGATGACGGTTCTGTTCAAAGGCCGTGTGCATCGGGTTAATGATGCGGGAGGTCCAGACTTCCCAGGGAGGGATGTCCGACCTTCGGAAGGACTTGGTGCCATCGGACACCAGCAGACGTTTCATGTGGCGAATGGCATGGAGGCCCAGACTATCGCAGAGACCGGCATCCGCCAGCGTGGCCGTTCCAATAACAGGTTGTGGTTCGCTGCCGGGCTGTGCTTCGGCAGTCGCACCGATTCCCCGCAATGGCAAGCGCACCGGCGGCAATACCGGCGGCAGGGCCGAAGAGGCGGCAAGGACTTTGGCCAGAGGGATATCGGTTTTCTCTACCCTGCCAAACTCTCCGGTATCGACGCCCTCTCGCGAAAAGGCCCAGTTGCTTTCCGTTTCCAGGTGGCAGGCGTTGAAAATAAAGCGGGGACTGCTGGGCAGCTGGCGCAGGGTTCGCTTGCCCACCAGCAGGTCTTCGTAGCGTTTTTCCAGTGCGGTGGGCCCCGCAAACAGGCCCGCGAAGGCGCTGGATACGTCAATATTGCGACCGCAGAGCTGGAAGACGGGTTCGATCACTTCTTCCCCGAAGTTGTCGGCCCGGCAATTGCGGAACCGCAGCCGGTCCCACCGGGTACCCAGGACCCCGGCTACCAGTGCGCCGCCGGACACGCCGGAAATGGCGTCAATCTCTGCCAGCCTGCCGATTTCATTCAGCCGCCACAGGCCGCCCAGATGAAAGAGGCTGGCGCGGAAGCCGCCCCCGGAAAGGGCCAGGCCAACCTGTTCCTCGCTTTCAGCCGTCATGGGAATTCGGACCTCAATCAACCAGGGTTACACGCTTCGGGCACTGGCGGGGCGCCGCTTACCTGGAAGGAAACCTTGCCGCCAGTATATCAATAATCAGGGCAGCGCCCAACTGGCTGGTCAACTCCGACGAGTCATAGGGCGGGGCCACCTCCACCACGTCGAAGGCCACCAGGTTATGGCCGGAAACCAAAGCGGCCAGGCAGTCCCGCATCTCGTGATAGAACAGGCCTCCAATCTCAGGGGTGCCGGTACCAGGCGCCTGGCTGGGGTCCATCACGTCAATGTCCAGTGTTATGTAGAGGTTCTCGCCCCGGGGTATCTGGGCAGCGATGGCCGCAGGGCCCTGGGAGCGGAACTGGCTGGTGGTAATGATGAGGCTGCCATCCCGCTGCGAGTCCTCGTAGGGCTGGCGACGGGCAGTGCGAATGCCCACCGAGGTTATGTGGCCGACGAAGTCCAGCTCCCGGCAGCGGCGGATGGGGCTGCCGTGGGTGTAAAGCTCGCCCTGGTAGTCGTGGCTGTAGTCCAGGTGAGCGTCAAAGTGGACGATGTTCAGCGGCTCGAAGCTGCTCAATCCCCTCACTACCGGATAGGTAATGGCGTGGTCGCCGCCCACCACGACCGGGAAGGAACCTCGCGCCACCACCTTTTCCACCGCCTCGGTCAGCTTGTCGAAGTTGCGGTGCACGTTGGAGGGGATGGTGGTGATGTTCCCGCAGTCGGCCATGGTGACGCCCCGCAGAAGTTCGTCACCGGCCTCGATGTTATAGAAACCCTCGGCTTCCTGCTGGCGGCCGAAGGGGTCGGTATAGGAATAGGCCCGGGGCGCATCGCGGACAGCATCGGGACCGTAGCGGGCGCCTGGCCTCCCCAGGGTGCCCTGGTCGAAGGGCATGCCAATGAAGGCAATGTCCGCATCCAGTTCATCCAGGTTGGTACACAGGGGCGTCTTGAAAAAGGTGCGGGGCTGGGCCCGCAGAATAGGCCAGTCCTGTTCCGTCATTGGCTCCTCGTAGAAGCAAGGTTCAATGGGCTGCGACCAGGACGCGTCTTGCGGCCGCCCCGGCGAAGCCCGAATTCTCCCGCCCGCCAGATTCAGTCAGATTGCGTTGTCGCGGTAAGCATTATAGCAAAAGGGACTCTGGGTGAACGGAAGGCTGCCTTGCGAGCCGAGATATTGGCCTGTCTGCTATCATTAGGTCAGTTCCATGGAGACAAGGCTGTTTTGACCCCATCCCCAAACAATCCCGAGTCCGAACAGCAGCGGCGCGAAAAGTCGGACCGCTACTTCCGGCTCAGCCAGCGCCTGCTCAAGCACGCCCAGCAACAACTGGAACTGGGAGACACCGTACAGGCCTCGGAAAAGGCCTACGGCGCCGTATCCCACGCCGTCAAGTCATATGCCGAACTGCGGGGCTGGAACCACTACAACCATCGCCGGGTTGAACTGATTCTCGACCAATTGCGGGACGAATGGGACGACCCCGAGTTGACAGTCTTTCACACAGTGGTGAAAGAGTTGCACAGCAATTTCTTCGAGCACGAGTTGGGGACTACCAGAGTGGGAGACTGCATTCGGACTGCCAGTATGCTGCTGGACAAACTGGAAACCATCAGGAACGCTCCTCCCCGTCCTTTGCCTCCGGCAGGCCTCAGCAACGAACAACGCCGCAGGCTCAGCCAACTGATGCAGCCGCCTGTCCAGGAGCAGGCTTCCGTAGATGAACTTCCACCGACGGATGAATTGCCGGGGTAAACCCGTTTGTGGAGTTTGCGCCGCCAAGTCACGTCTTCGGAGAAAGTACTGTTTTGACCCCATCCCCAAACAATCCCGAGTCCGAACAGCAGCGCCGCGAAAAGTCGGACCGCTACTTCCGGCTCAGCCAGCGCCTGCTCAAGCACGCCCAGCAACAACTGGAACTGGGAGACACCGTACAGGCCTCGGAAAAGGCCTACGGCGCCGTATCCCACGCCGTCAAGTCATATGCCGAACTGCGGGGCTGGAACCACTATAACCATTATCGGGTTGGCCTCATCTTGGACCAGCTAAGCGAAGAATGGGCCGACCCGAACCTGGTTACCTTACACATGGCCGTGAAAGCATTGCACGACAACTTTTTCGAGTACGAACTAAGCACAGTTCAGGTTCAAGCAGGAATAGATGCTGCCAATGAGATGGTTGACCGGCTTGAGGCCCTCCGGAAATCTCCCATAAAGCCCCTAGCCTCTTCCAGCCTCAGCAGCGAACAACGCCGCAGGCTCAGCCAGTTGATGCAGCCCTCGGTTCAGGAGCAGGTTCCGGCGGAGAATCTGCCGCCCCTGGAAGACCTTCCGGAGTAAACCAGCGCCACATGCCTTCCTCGAAGCTGGACCTGCACGGCAAGACCTGGGCCGAAGCTCTTACCGAGTTTCGGGACTTCTACAACGCCGCCGCCCGAAGCCATCCGCGCGGCGGTGTGCAATTGGAGGTGGTGCACGGTTACGGTTCCACCGGACAGGGTGGCAGGCTCCAGACCAGCCTGCGCAATTACCTGGAACGGCAGAGCAACCTGGGCCTGCTTTCTTATCGCACCGGCGAGACTGTGGACGGCAACCCCGGCCACACCCTGATTACAACCCTCAAACCCCTGCCCGCCGCCGGTGACGACCTGGCCGACAGCATCTGGGAGTTCTGTGCCCGACCCCAGTCCCACAGCAAGGTTATGAACCGTTTCCGCAGGCACGGCGACCCCCAGGTACAGCAAGCGCTGCGATCATTACAGGGGCAAAAGCGGCTGAAGCCAGTAACCGTGGGTCGGGAAAAGGGCTACGAAGCGGTTTAGGCTGGGTGGGTGGTTGGGCAGGATATTCCAGGAAGAGGCTCCTGACCGTTGCGTTGCCGTAATCTGGTAGGGGCGCACGGCCGTGCGCCCCTACCCTGGCCCCCCTGATGCCCGTTAGCCGGCTAGAACAAGGCTATGGGATTAACCGGCGAGCCGGTGCCGCCCACCACCCGCAGCGGATTGACCGTCAGCATGAACTCGTACCGCCCCTCTTCGTCGCAGGCCTCGGCCAGCGGTTCCAGCAGGGCGTTGTCCAGGAGGCCAATACCGTAGGCGAAGATGGCCCCGTGGACGCTCCAGGGTATGTCGTAGCCGTTGGGCATGAAGTCCATCATGTCCCACACCAGGAGGCAGCAGTCCGACTCTCGAAGAAACTTCAGGCATGAGGCGTGCAAGCCGGGCCGCCCGGAGGGATCGCCGCCCCAGATGCCATTGACCTCGCCCCACTTTTCGCGGCCTCCGTAAACAATCACGGCATCGCCGGGCTCCATCGTTATTCCCTCGGCTTTGGCGATGTCCTCCAGTTCCCAACCGTGAATGGGCTTTTCCATGGTAACGAAGGGCTCTCCCCGGTGCCTGGGAACGTCGAACAGAACTCCACGGGTAATGATGCCCTCTTTCCAGTGCTCAACCGAGCCCCAGGTGGCCCCGTCATAGGTAATGACGTCCTCGGCGCGGCGGCCGTTCCACATCCCGTTCTCGTCCCAGACGTGGCACAGTGCGTCCAGGTGGGTGTTGGCCTGCCCGTGGTAGGAAACACCGTAGTAGTCCACGGCTGAGCCGCCACCGGGCTCCCGGGGGTTGCGCTTCATGAAATGCTGGGCAGGGTTGGGGTTGTTGGCCGCCGGCGTCTTGGGATACACGCGACTGAGGGAAACGGCGCGGCCGGTCCGGACCAGGCGGGCCGCGGCCACCCGCTTCTCCGGGGTGACCAGGTTCATCGCCCCCAACTGGTCGTCATCGCCCCACCGACCCCAGTTCCGGTCCTCTTTCAGATATGCCAGGACCTCGTCCCTGCTGGGAATGTGACGTTCCATAAGCCTTCTCCTTATGAGAGATTCTATGGTGGGGCCCATTGTAGCACTGTCAAAAGTTGCATTTGCCGAATTCAGCGTCATGCACTAAGAGCCTATAAGAGAGGCAGACATAGACCGGTGTGGACGTTGGTGATACGATTCCCTTGTCAGGAACCCCTAATGTAGTGAACGTCTTGCCTGATTCTACCCATTGCTTGAACCGGACATGGAAGTGGAGAGCGGCAATGCCGAGACAGCTAACAGCCATCATTGAACGTGAGGGAGACGGCTACGTGGCTTTGTGCCCGGAGCTGGACATTACCAGCCAGGGGGATACGGTTTCAGAGGCTCGCGACAACCTCAAGGAGGCCTTGGAGCTATTCTTTGAAACGGCATCTGCAACCGAAATTGAGGACTGGCTGCACACTGAAATCTATGTTACTCAGGTAGAGGTCACCGCTGGCCAGGCTTAGAGTGCTCTCGGGCAGGGAAGTATGTGACATCCTGGCAAAACAGGGGTTTGTCGAAGTGAGAAGGCGGGGGGTAGTCACATAGTTATGCAAAGGGTGTAGGAAGGGGGAACCGTTTCTGTCCCCGTACCGAATCACAGTGAGCTTCGCACCGGGACCCTGCTCTCCATAATAAGGCAGTCTGGTCTGCCTGGAACCCTTTTCGAGATTCAGCAAGGTAGTTAAGACAACTAAACAAAGCCGAGAAAACTAGCTAAGGAGAACATTAACCATGAAACTGGTCCTGTACAACGATTACCAGCTGGGCGTGATTCAGAACGGCAACGTGGTGGATGCCATGGCCGCAGTGGAAGGAATGACCTTCCGGCGACCCCACGACCTGATTGATGAGGTCATAACCAACTGGGACTCCATGAAGCCCAGGATTGAGGCCGCCATATCCGGCCAGAGCGGCGTCGCATTGGACAGCGTGCGGCTGCGAGCGCCGGTGCCCAAACCCACCAAGCTCATCTGCGCCGCCGTCAATTACCTGGAGTACGGGCAGCGCCTGGCAGCCAGGCTGGACGCCTTCCTCAAGTCTCCCACGGCCATCATCGGCAATGGCGACACCTGTGTGCTGCCTCCCGCCCCGGCGTCCATATTCCACCACGAACCGGAACTGGCCTTCGTCATCGGCAAGACGGCCACCAACGTCAGCCAGGACGATGCGCTGGACTACGTGTTCGGCTACACCAACTTCCTGGATATGTCGGCCCGCGGCATCCCCGGCGCTTTGGGCAACAGCTTCTTCCTGGGCAAGTGCTGGGACACCTTCGCGCCCATGGGGCCCGCGCTGGTCACCGCCGACGAGATACCCGACCCCCAGAACCTGCAGGTCCGCCTGTGGAACAATGACGAACCTCGGCACAACTTCCCCACCAGCGACATGGCCCACCCCATCAGGGAGTTGATCTCCGAGTTCTCCAAGGTAACCACCCTGGAGCCCGGCGATGTTGTGGCAACCGGAGTCAACCACCAGGAGATCGGCCCAGTGCAGGACGGCGACACCATCCGCATGGAAATTGCGGAACTGGGTCCCCCACTGGTAATCCACATCAGCGACCCCGAGGGCAGGGAGTGGCCACGCGGCATAGACAAGGAGTTCGGCGCCATGGTAATAGCCGGCGCCCCCGCCAACCCCTAGCAGAGAAGCATTTACAGAAGTCCCTTCTCCTTTTGCGGGAGAAGGGACTTCAAAAGGGGCCACTAGTAGCGGGAATGTTCCAGGTCGTCGGGGGGATTGGTGGCCCCCAGGTAGCGGTTGCCGCCCCAGCAGACCACCACCCCGTCGAACCGGACGGCACAGGTGTGCTGGTCGCCGCTGCTGATAATCTCGAACCCGCGCCGGTCGGGCGGTTCCAGGTCCCGTTCGGAGTCGCGTCCCCAGCAATAGGCGCTGGAGTCGTGGCCCACCGCGCAGGTAAATTCATCCCCGGACCCGATGTCCACTATGCCCTCAATCTGAGGCGGTTCCCACAGGTTGTTGCCCCAGCAGGCCACGGTCCCGTTCGGCCGCAGGCCACAGGTGTGGTCGTCACCGGCGTCAATCTTCGTAAACACTTCGCCGGCAGGATAGTCCCGCTGTCCGTAATTGTTGGCGCCCCAGCAATTCACCGTTCCATCGTCTCGGAGAGCGCAGGTATGGGAGCCACCGGCGGTTACGGAGACGAAGGTCTGCCTTTCGGGGGCGTCGGTCTGGCTGCGTTCGTTGCTGCCCCAGCAGGCGACGGTGTCGTCCATCATTACCCCGCAGACGTGCTGGCGGCCGGCGCTGATGGACTTGAGGCGCGCGCTGCGGTCAACCTGCAGAGTCCCCAGCAGGTCCTTGCCCCAGCAGAAGGCCGCGCCTTCCCGTTCCGGGTCGGCCTGGATGCCGCAGGTGAAGGAGCCTCCCGCGCTTACGTCGGCGAAGGTAACGCCGATGGGCACGCTCAGCTGCTGGTTAACGTCGCTTCCCCAGCACCGTACCGAACCGTCGGAGAAGAGGGCGCAAGTGTGGGCGCCGTTGGCGTCAATCTTGGTTATGGTGACGGGAGCCGGCGTGGGTACGGGCGTAGGAGGCACCCGGGTGGGCGCCGCCGTGGGCAGGGGAGTAGCGGTAGGCGCCGGTATGGGCGTAGCCGTGGGTTGCGGCGTGGCCGTAGGAGCGGGGGTAGCCGTGGGCACGGGCGTCACCGTCGGACGCGGAGTGGGCGTGGGCTGCGGCGTGTGGGTGGGTTCGGGGGCAGCCGTGGGCTCTTCCACCGGCTCTTCTTCTGCAGGCTCCTCGGTGGCTTCCCCGGTGGTTTCCCCGGTGGCTTCCTCGGATGATTCTTCAGTGGCCTCCTCGGCCGGTTCTTCAGCGGAGAATTCCGCCGAGGCTGTTGCCTGGACGTCAATGGCAGCGGCCACCGCCGCGTCTATGGTGGCCTGGATGTCGGGCGTGGGGGCCGGCGCCTGGGTTGGAGGACTGACCGGCGCCGGAGTGGGTGTCGAGTCGCAGGCGGCCATAAGGAACGTGGCCAGAAGGATCAAGCCTAGGGTAAATAGTGCTTTGGGAGGGCAATTCTGGAGCATACGGCGGGGAGCGGCTTTCAGGTATTCCAAGGTGGGTTACTCTCCAGGCGTTTAATCTGGGTCCGGGAAACGGGCCTGCAATATAGGCTAAAGCTTATGTAAAGCATTGGCAAGCTGGCCAGGGTTTCCGCCAGGGCAATCGCGTTTTAATTGAATGTCATGCTGAGCGAAGCCGAAGCATCTAAGATCTATCCCTGGAACCACCTTCACTACCCGCAGCCGGGCTGAGGATGAGGACTTCAGGCCCTTCGGCAAGCTCAGGGCGACATGACTTCTGCCCACCCAATTGTGCCCCCTGTAGCCTGATTCTATAGTGCAATTGCCCTGGGGTTTCCGCAGGGCAATTGAATTCTCATGGGAGTGCCATGCTGAGACCATTGGCAAGCTCAGGATAGACTGCGTCGAAGCATCTGAACCCGAACCACGGCTGCCACCCGGGAGTTTAGACCCTTCGGCAGGCTCAGGGTGACATGATATTGGACAGGATGGCGCGGCGGTGTTCAGGGTGACATGATTCCTGGCTGGCAGCCCTGGCGCAGTTTGAGTTGAAACTATGAGGCGATTTACCCTGGGTAATGTTCGGGATGGCTGCGCCGCAGAACCGCCCCAGGTGTTTCCGAAAAAAAGGAATTTCCCGCAATCTGATCTCATCTGTGCTCATTTTGTATGTGGAGCGGGCTTGCCGGAAAGGGGGAAGCGGCTCTTTTCTGCAGGTTTGTTCTCCGTTGTCCTATCTGAAGATGAGATGAAATGAGATTTCCGGTGACGACTTAACCCGTTCTGGTGGCAAATGTGGTCAATTTGCTTCCGCCCCTCGATTTCCTGAAGGCAAGCCAGGCGGCCTGGCCGGATATCCGGTAAAGGTGTCCTGCAGCGGTTCTTATTATGGCTTCGCTGGTGGGACGAAGAGCGAAAACTGGACTACCGCCTGGTAAAACCCTTTTGCCTGCCGATTCTTATGGTATGGGCGGGTTATGCTGTTTGACGAGGGGTGGATGTCAATGGGGAAGGGTTGAAGGAGCGGCGGTGGAGAGAACGGGCGGGTCAGTCGAGGAAGCGGGTGAAGACCTGGTTGGCAATCAGGAAGGCGGAGGGATGAAGGCGGAGCAGGTCGCCGTCTCTCACCAGCAAGTCCTGCTCCAGGAGTTGGACAATCTGGGCCCGATAGCGGGCTCCCAGGTCCATGCCCAAGCGGGAGGAAGCTTCGGCCAGGTCGAGGCCGTCCAGCAGGCGCAGGCCCAGGAACATGGTCTCCGCGGCGGCGAGGTCGAGGTCAATGGGTTCGTGCCCGCCCACGGGCCCCACTGATTCCAGCCAGGCAGAGGTCACAGCGTCCAGGCATTCCGGCATAGCAGCAGCCCACTTTTGCGCCGCCTCGATGTAGGCGCGGGGCGGGTCCATATCCCAGAAGCGGTACCCGCCCAGGCAGGAGTGGGCGCCCGGGCCCACCCCCAGGTAAGGCAGGTTCCGCCAGTAGGCCAGGTTGTGGCGCGAGGCCAGCCCCGGCCGGGACCAGTTGGAGATCTCGTAGTGGTGGTATCCCTGCTCCCGCAGATGTTCCCTGGCAAACTGGTACATATCCGCCGCCAGGTCGGAATCCGGCAGGGGAACTTCCCCTCTTTCGACCCAGCGGTGGAGGGGTGTACCCTCCTCCACGGTCAGGCAATAGAGGGATATGTGGGCCGGTTCCAGGGCAGCCAGGCGGCACAGGGTGTCCTGCCATTGAGCCAAAGACTGCCGGGGCAGGCCGTAAATCAGGTCCAGGTTGACGTTGTCGAACCCTGCCTCGCCGACAGTCCGGAAGGCCGCAATCGCCTGGTCGGCGTCGTGGCGGCGGCCCAGCAGGTTAAGCAGGTCATTGTCCAGTGACTGCACCCCGATGCTGACCCGGTTGATGCCCTGTTCCAGCAGGCTGGCGGCCTTGTCGGGAATCATCAGGTCACCGGGGTTCGCTTCGATGGTAATTTCCGCGTCGGGGCGGACGGGAAAGCCCTGTCCGATGGTTTCCATAATTCTTCCCAGGAAACCATCGGGAAGGTAGGAGGGAGTTCCCCCGCCGAAGAAAACTGTGTTGACGGGCGGGTGGTCCAGGGCCCGCGCCCACGTGGAGGTCTCGGCCAGCAGGGCGTCCAGGAAGGGCGACATGAGACCCTCTATGCCCTGATAGGTGTTGAAATCGCAGTAAGGGCACTTGGTCTGGCAGAAGGGAACGTGGACGTAGAGAGAGATGCCGGTTTGACGCAGATCGGCCAGGCTGTGTGCCGGGCGAGCTTCAGGAACCGGGCCCGGAATGAGGGCGGGATCAGCGGCCGCAGGGAGCCGGCCTCCCTCAGTCGTCATCGATGAAACGGGCCTTGCCGTCCACCACCTGGGACGGGTCCTTGTCCTCGGGACGGTCGGAGGGAGCGGCACGGCCCAGGTGCTCATCTACCACGTGAGGCGGGGCCAGCTTTACGAGGAACAGAACCGCCAGTCCCAGGATAATGATGTCGTCCACCCGGCCAATGAGGGGGATGTTGTCTCTGATAAGGTCAAAGGGAAATACTACATAGACCAGGGCCAGCGGCACCAGCGCCCGCAGGATGATGTTTACGCGCCGGTCGAAGGTAAGACGCCACACCAGCATGAAGTAACGGATGATGCTGGGCAGGAACCGGGGCAGGAGCATCATCAAAACGGGAAGGAAGAAGCGCGACATGGCGGCCCCCATTATGGCAGGCTGGGGTGACAAGGTTGTGCGTCAGTCTTATTTGATTATAGACCGGGGGCCCAGCCTTTGGTAGGTCAACGAGGGCAGGGAAGCGCCCAATGCAGCGGGTTCGCGACCCCGGGGAGCAGGCGCGCCGGCCGGCCCATCCAATGGCCCTTGCAACGGTCTTTCCCTTTAAGCTTCAATTGGCTGCCGCGGGGAGGGTAGCGGCCCGGCGGCGGGGCCTCTTATATATCCTTAAATGCCGCCTACTCTTCACCCACATCAACGATGACGTTGCCGATGGCGCCACCCTCCACGGCCAGGTGGGCGGCCACCGTTTCCTGCAGCGGGAAGTGGGGGCCGACCTGGTGGGAAAGGGCGCCGGACTCCAGCCAGGCAGTAATGTCGGCAATGGCGGCTTCCTTGGCCGGCTCCGGCATTTCATACACCAGCACGTTTCGCACCACGGTGTTGCTGTTGCGGAACTGGAGGGGAACCGGGGGCTGCTGGATGAGACCCCAGGAGTAGATGGCTACGACACCATTGGCTTTCAATACCTGGCTGGTCACCGGAAAGTTGCCGGCGAAGTCCACCTCGGCGATGTGGTCAACTCCCTCGCCGCCGGTAATGTCCATAATGCGGGCAACCACGTCTTCGGTCCGGTAGTTGATGATGTGGTCGGCGCCGGCAGCGGTGGCGATGGCCGCCTTGTGATCGGAACTGACGGTGCTGATGACGGTGGCCCCGGCCAGTCTGGCCTCCTGAACCGCGTAATGACCAACGGCGCCGGCGCCTCCGGGCACCAGGACCACTTTGCCCTCCAGGGGGCCGTCGGCGAACAGGCAGCGGTGGGCGGTCATGGCCGGCACGCCCAGGCACGCGCCCTGCTCGAAGGAGATGGAATCGGGCATTGCGACGGCATGACCAGAGGGTTGCACCGTGTATTCCGCCGCCGTGCCGAAGGGACGCCCGAACTGGGACTCGAAGAGCCAGACCCTGTCGCCAACGCGGGAAGCGGGTACGCCCTGACCGACCCGGTCAATGACGCCGGCGCCGTCCTGGTGGGGAATGACCCGTGGGAAGGCCATGGGGGAGGTTGTGCCCAGGCGGCGCTTCCAGTCGGAGGGGTTTACGCCGGAGGAGATTACCTTGATCCGGACCTCACCGGGGCCAGGTTCGGGTTCGGGCATTTCGCCGACCTGCATAACTTCCGCGGGGCCGTTCCGTTCAAACCAGACTGCTTTCATGGTTAGTTATGCCCTCGATAGTCCTTGTATCCGTGATATGGGTTGCTGGCATTGCCGCACCGGCAAATCTTCCTATGGCGTGTCGTCAAATTGCCCCGTCTTTCCTGTGGGAGCAGGAATCTTGACTTCAGCCGGCGAGGTTCCCGCCTTCGCGGGAACGACGAAAGGGTACGCCTGGATATTTCTACCTTCAATTTGACGACGGCCCCTAGAACACGCACCTTACCGACAATTCCGCACAGGTGTCCCGGATGAATTGCACCACGTCGGGGTGCAGGGGGATGCCCTCCTGGCGGCGGACGGCCTCCATTTCGGCTTCGGGCTGGCCGGCCACCAGTACCCGGTCGTGGCCCGGGGCGGGCTTGGTACTCTTCATCATCTGAAGCCAGCCGTCCATTTCGTCCTTGAAGTGGTCTGGGTCGTCGAAGCCGGAAACGTTGTAGGCGGCGACGTAGTGGCCGAAGTTGGGGCGGCCGGGGACGGCGCCGTAGCCAAAGCCCGTCAGCACGCCGGCCAGGATGTCCACCACGCAGGCCAGGCCGTAGCCCTTGTGCGAGCCCAGTTCCCGGGTGGCGCCCACGGGGAGCAGATGGTAGTTCTCAGGTACCGGCACTTCCTCCATGATCGGGGTGCCATCCTCGGAGGCCAGCCAGCCGGGCTCCAGGTCGGCGCCCAGGCGGCGGGCAATTTCAATCTTGTTCTGGGCCACGGAGCTGGTGGCGGCGTCAAATACGAAGGGGGCCTCGTTGCGGGCCGGTACCGCCACGGCGATGGGATTGGTGCCCAGGCGCGGCTCGGCGCCGAAGGTGGGAACCATGCGCGGCGGGGCGCTGGTCATGCAGACGCCGATCATGTCGTGCTCGAGGGCCCGCATGGCGTGGTAGGAGGCCATGCCCAGGTGGCGGGAGTTGCCGATGGTGACCATGCCAACGCCGACCTCTTTAGCCTTCTGGATGGCGATGTCCATGGCCTTGGGGGTTACGATGGTGCCCAGGCCGCGGTCCGAGTCAATGCTGGCGGTGGCGGCGGTTTCGCGGACGATGCTGATGTTGGGCCGGGGGTTGATTTCGCCGCGCTGGTAGCCGCCCAGGTAGCTGCGGAGCATGTTGGAGACGCCGTGGCTGTCCACACCCCTCAGGTCAGCCAGCACCAGCACGTCGGCGCCCAGTTCGGCGTCATCGGCGGGCACCCCCACCTTTTCGAAAATGGAGGCTACGGTGGCCTTCAGGTCGTCGCCGGATACGTTAATGGCCTCTTCCAGGTTAACTCGGAATCGTGGCAGCAAAGCTCTCCTCCTAGGTAAAACATGGATGGGCAGGTCCAGCAGGACAGGGATGGCCCGGGGCCGCCGTTACGTTGCCCTCAATCCATCTCATCCGGTACGTACCGTCCATCCACGTAAATTCAGTTGACGGTTAAAGGAACGAATTGGCCGCCTGCAGGAACTCGTCGGGCTTTTCCATCTGGGGCAGGTGGCCGCAGTTTTCGATTACTACCAGCTCGGAGCCGGGAATGGCCTGCTGGTACAGGGAGCCGCATTCGACGGGCGCCAGCCGGTCGTCCCGGCCCCAGAGGATGCGGGTGGGGATGTTGACGCGGGCAAGCCGGTCGGCGAGGCTGAGGCTGTGCATATAGGGCTTCCAGCAGATGCGCACCGACATTTCGCGATTGCGCTCCAATATGGCCATCTGCTCGGGGGTGGGAGCCTGGCCAAAAACCTGGTCGTACTCGGGGGCCTGGGACGGGTCGTGGAACAATAACTCGATAACCTGGGCCGGGGTTATGATGAAGACATCGGCAATCTCGCCCTCATTGGGCTTGATGCCCACCGGCGCCACGAGCATCAACTTGCTGAAGACGGGTCCGGCGGCGGCCACCATTTCCGAGGCCAGCCAGCCGCCCATGGAAAATCCCATGGCCCGGCAACCCTGGATGCCCTGGCTCTCGACGAACCAGTTGTAGAAGCAGGCCATATCGTGCATGTTTTCCATCCACTCGGGCCGCTCTGATTCGTCGTACCCGGGATGGGAAGGCAGATAAACAGTGAACCGTTCGGCCAGGGCGTCGAGGTAGCGCAGCCAGCCGCCGCTGCCGCCAGCTCCGTGCAGCACCAGCAGGGGATCGCCGGAGCCTCCCTTGCGCAGCTGAACTTTTGAGCCGCCAACCTCAACGAATTCCTCGGTGTAATTGGGCATGTTTGCGTAGCCTCCAAGCTTGCCTGATTGTCAGCACAATCCTACCCGCAGCAAGGGCGCGGGTCAAGAATCGGTAACATGGCTTCGGCTGCTCAGGGGGCCACCCAATAGTGTGATACCAAGAGGCTTTTGTATGCTACGAACTATCTGACCCGAGTGTACCCAGGGATGGAGGCTATTCCTCCATTGGGAACATTTAACCTTTTGCCTATCTGCAGGTAAGGCGACGTTCTATAGTCAGACTCGGATAGGAATCTCACATATCCGTGTCTATCCCAAAGAACGCCTGGGAACTTTGTCAGGTTTCCATAAAAGGTTCCGGTGTCACTGTACAAGCTCTGCTCGCCTTCGATTTGAAAGATTTTACTGAGTTCTTTGCCAGTTGCTCTAATAGGCACTATTTCCTCAACTCCAATCTCGTCTGCATTTATGGTTTTGTCCAAGAGATTTCCTTTTTGGGTTAAAGGCGTTTCATCTAGCCCTGCCACCCGCCGCAGGACAGAGTTTGGCGTATCCTGAAACGGAACCGCCAATGACTGAAGCCACTCGTAAACTTCATCGTCGACTCTTACAGTTGGCATTGTATTCCTCCTTCGTTCTCTCCGATTTGGCCGATAGTGCTTAGTACTGTTAACCTGTTACTAGGTAATAGTATCAATACTATCAGTGCCTGTCAACCTGTGGTTAATCACCTAATTTGTAGGATTCACGTTATTGGGGCACTTGGAACTGAAGAATTATTGGAGTATCCGGGCAATTCTGAGGATCAATTGCTGCCATTACCCCAAAGTGGCCAAAAGGCAGCGCCCGTTTGCGAGGTAAGAAGTGGACTGGTCTGCTATAGTTTCTTGCTAGTATGCTACCCGTTGAGGACGCTCTCAGATGCTGAAAGTTAACGTAAAGATACTGGCCCGGGCTTTGCGGATTGTGATTCCGCTGACTTTGATCGGGGCGGCGATAGCCTGCGCCGCCGAACCGGAGCCGGCCTCTCCGCTGCCGGATGTACAGGCCACCGTACAGGCCGAAGTAGTCAATCAACTGGCGGCGGTCCCCACGGCGACTGCCTGGCCCACCCATACGCCATACCCGACGGCCACGGCCTATCCGACCTCCACCCCATACCCGACGGGTACGCCATTGCCCACGGCCAGTCCCTACCCGACGGCGACGCCCTACCCGACCTATACTCCCTATCCCACGCCCACTGAGGCGGCCACGCCCACGCCGCAGCCGACATATACGCCCTATCCGACCCCGGCGCCACCTTCGGTCATCATCCAGCAGGCGGAAGTTCCGACGGCCGCTCCGGTGGACCCCGCAGCCGTGCAGCGACCGCCGCTGGGCTCGTTCGCGGAACTGGACACCACCGGGAGGGCAGACTCTATTCTACGGAGTCACGTCCTGGGAGGCGCCAACTGCAGTACGGTTGCGGAACTGAGCATGGAGTTGAGCCGTGAGCAGGATGTGGCCATTTTGAAGGTCTATGACCTGCGAGTTTTCGTCAGCACCTCCTCAAGGGTGGAATGCGCGGGTACGGCCAGGTGGAGCCAGGGCGACGACTCGTCCATCATCGTGTTCGTGGAGCATGACGGGGATGGGGACAACTTCTATGGCTACCGTTCACGGACCAGGGGCTTCAACTGAACTGATGCCAGGGAGGTATGTGCCCATGGCATTGGCCGGAGCCGGGGCGCCGGCCGGGATTTGGAAGTGGCTGGTTCAAGACAACCCAATTACGGCCAGGGATACCGGATACTGGCTTCTGCCGTCATAACGGCCAATCTTCGCCCCCTCATTTCAGGTTAGTTGTACCGCCAGTACTCGACCAAATCAGGAAATGATGGGATAGAGGCGATGGAGCATGGTTCGAGCGTCGTGGAAGCCGAAGCGCCAGCTGATGCGGGCTTGAGCCTGGTTTCTCTCGTGTTCCAAAGCATGAATTTTCCGGCATCGGGAATCCTCGTCGGGGACACGCTTTCTGAGGCAACTTCGGGAGAACGTGCTGAATTCGATCTTCGCCACGTTTAGCCAGCTGCCAGGCCTGGGGGGGTGCAGTGGAACTCCAGGCGCCACGCCGCCGCCGCCAGTAAGACATCAGGGGTGGGTAAGCGCATAAAGATACCAGCCAACGTAGCCAAGCTGACCGTCCAGGTAATTCTCAGTGGGGGTGAGGTAAACCACATTCTCGGCCACTGCCATGCGCTGCCCCAGACCCACTTTCGCCTGGTAACTCCACAGGATTTCCCCGGTTTCAGAATCCAGAGCAGACACCCCGGTTACATTTCTTTCTCCTGTTCCATCAACGTAGCTGGCATAAACCGTTCCGTCGGCCAGGAAGGGGTCGAGAGCGCTCCTGGCAGGGGAGCGCCAGCGCACCTCACCAGTGCCGCCATCTACGGCATATACGTGCCCTCGGCTGCCGATATGACCGGACGCGAAAACCAGTCCTTCACTTGCGGCCAAGCGCAAAATCCCACTCACTTCTTCGTTCTCCCAGAGCAGTTCGCCGGTACGAGCGCCCAATGCGTAGAGCGGGCCCTCAAATAGACCTGCCAAGTAAATAGTGTCACCGTCCAAGACCGGCGGATGGCTAACTCCGGGTAAGATCTGGTGCTCCCATACCATTCCCCCATTGGTTGAATCCAGAGCGCGAACAGTACCGCTGTCTGTGACCAGATACACGATCCCGTTTGACACGGCAGGCTCCGAGAAGGTCTGGTCAAGAACTTGGCCGCCTTCAGCGGAAATGGAGTATGACTCGCTACTTGCCTTGTGTTGCCAGAGTATGTCCCCGGTAGAGGCATCCAGTGCGTATAGAACACCCGTTAACGAACCGACGAATACCACTGGGCCATCCAATAAGGGAGAAAATGAGGCATGACCATCCAGTCTCTGGGCCCAGACAAGTTCGCCGGAAAGGGCATTCAATGCGACGACCTGATCATCCGCGACCAAATACACGAACCCTCCGAGGACTTTCAGGGGCTCGGAGACCTCGCCTTCGGTCCTGTGTCTCCAAATCTGCTCTCCTGTTGCGGCTTTCAGGGCATAAACGGAACCATCCCAGGATCCCGCGTAAACGACGTCTTCAACCACGACCGGCGACGCGGTAATCCAACCACCTGATTTATAGCTCCACTTCAGCTGACCGGTTCGGGCCTCCAATGCGTGCAGGGAGTTGTCTCTTTGGGTTACGTACACGGTGCCATCCCTGGCGACCGGGGCCGACGCCAAGTCATCCTCGACGGGAAAAGGTACGCGCCACAGCAATGTAACCGACGATTGCTCAACTTCAGCCTGGGGGGCGATCTCCGTGTGGGGTGACGACTGCCCGTGAAGGTCGCTTCCCCAGCATATGATCTCGCCATCGGTGAGAAGCCCGCATGTGTGGTTTGCGCCGCTACTGATTGATGAGAACTCTTCCCCCTGAGGGGGCGACGATTGACCAAACTCGTTACTCCCCCAGCAGACCGCCCTGCTATCTTTCCGAACCGAACAGGTGTGGGCCCTACCGCTGCTGACCGAAACAAACTCCTTGCCTTGAGGGGGCGATGCCTGCCCGGACTCATCATTGCCCTAACAAAACAGACTTCCTTCCGCATTCACCGCACAAACATGGGCCAATCCACTGCTGATGTGCGTCAATTCTCCGTGAACTGAATCTCCCTGGGTTAGCTGATTTCCGTCAATACCCAGACCGCTACACCTTGGGTCGCCGCTCACAAGTAGTCCACACCGGAAAAAGGGGCCGTTGCTGATAGAAGAGTAGTTACCATCCAGCATTTCCGGATGGCCGTAAACCTCGCCCCAGCAAAATGTCACTCCGTCCTCACGTATGCCGCAACTGCTAAAAAAGCCCACGTCTATGGACGCGAACGTCTCTTCCGCCGGATACGCAGGCGCGAGGTTCTCCGAACCCCAGCAGTTGACGAAACCATCTCTTGTGATCCCGCAACTATGCAACGAACCGCTGGCAACAGTGGCAAAGAGCTTACCCGCAGGGGGCGACGCCTGGCCAAAGTCGTTCAGGCCCCAACATGAGACTGTGCCGTCGTCGCGCAGTGCGCAGGTATGGTTTTCCCCACTGCTGATTTCAACGAACTGGATGCTGGTACCGCCTTCGCAGGCTGATAGAAGAAATGACAGAACAGAGAGCGATAAGAGAGCAACCAGACTTCTCCAACTAAGGCAAACCATTATCTACCGTTCCCAAGCTTTGGTATCTTACTTCCACATCGGTGGTAACGTGGCCGGTCCATCAGCGCCCCATCCAATTCCACTCGGCGAAGCGCCGCTGGACGTGGAGCACCGTGCCCTGGGACACGTCCAGCGCTTGAGCCACCCTGGGCGCCAGCCAGCCCTCGCCGGCCTTGAACAGAATACGGGCCCGGTTGCTAACCCAGGCAGAACCCTTGCCTGCCCGTGCCAGGGGCTTCAACTGACCTGATGCAACAGCGGGATGGGCCCTGGGCATTGGCCGGCGTTGGGCGCCGGCCGGGATTTGGAACTGGCTGGTTCAAGGCAACCCAATTGCGGCCCGGGATGCCGGATACTGGCTTCTGCCGGACTGACGGCTACTATCTCCCCATCACTTCAGGGTAGTTGTACCGCCGGTCAGCCTGGCTGGGGTTGGCTCTGTTCTCGCGGTATCAGATTTTTCAGCGCCTTCAGATTACGGACGCGGGGGGACTACCGCCGGCGGTGGCTCCTGTAGCCGGACTGTATCAGAAATCGGGTCAGTAGCTGGGCGGGGCAGTAAATGGGCGCACAAGTAAAGGCCAGCATCGAAAGGATGCTGGCCTCTTCGGGTCTGGTCCGGAATGGACCGGGGACAGGGACTAGATGTAGTCGGCGTCCTCGTCCATCATGCCGAGGTTGTCGGTGGCCTGGAAGAGGGACTTGACCAGCCCGTCCTTCAGTTCTGCCATCATTTCCTCGGTGACTTCGCCACCGGCAGCCGTGGCCCTCTGCTTGAAGACCTCGAAAGCGTGCTCGTCGGTGCCGCCGTGGGGCATATCGAAGAAAGCGGCGTCGAAGACGGGCATTTCGCCGGGGCCGAAGTAGCCCTTGCCTTCCAGGGTGTAGCCTTCCAGGTCGTGGGTGCCCTTGCCCAGCACCTGACCGGTCTCGGCATAGTGGTCCATGACGTTCTTCAGGCCATACTTCTGGATGGGGCAGACCTTCATGCAGATGCCGCAGCCCAGGTAGCGGGCCATGACGGGGCGGCAGCGCTTGAAGTAGAGCTTGTTCTTCTCAATTCCCCGCCACCAGATCTTGTCGCGCATGAGGGCGCGGCCGGGGCAGCGGTTCACGCAGACCTGGCACACCTGGCAGAAAGCGTGGATGCCGTAGTCCACGGGTTCGTCATAGCTGACGTTGGCGTCGGTGGTCAGACCGACCAGGCGGCAGCGGGAGCCGACGTGGGGGGTCAGCAGATAGCCGCATGCGCCCAGCTGACCGGTGCCAGCAGCGACGTGCATGGGGATGTACGGGCCGGCGGAGTCGCCGGAGCCCATGACCTGCGCGTGGTAGCCCAGGCTGCGGATGTAGTTACCCAGTTCCAGGGCCGCGGCGCCTTCGGTCCGATAGGTGCTGGAGTGCACGATCTCGGCGTCAACGCTGGGGATGGTCTGGGTGGGCTCGAAGTCCTGCTCGTAAGCAAGAGCGACGAAATGGGGATAATAGACCGTGCTGCCCTTCTTGCTCTGGAAGGTGTAGCGATGGTCAAAGGCGGTGATGCCGACTTCGACGAAGCCCAGTTCACGGGCCTTGGTCTTGATCAGCTCGCTGATGTCCTCGCCGGTGGGTTCCGCGGTGGGCTCCAGATCGGCGGTCATGCGGCAGGCCATGATCAAGGGCCGGTTGAGCTTTTCGTGCTCCTTCCGGATCTCGCGCATTTCGGCGTGCTGGTCGCGAAGGGTGTTAGCCCAGTCGCGGGAAGCGCGCTCAGTGATGTTGATGGATTCCAGCGGATATTCGCGGGCGTACCAGTCAACTTCGCGCGAAGTCATGGGGATACCAGGAACCGTTTCCAATTCCTCGGGGATGGGTATGGTTACTTCAGCCTCGCCCAGGTTCCGGCCCGGACGGACAACCTCGTGCCCAATCTTCAGCATACTGCTCCTCCTAAAATTCTGCATGACAGGCAAAAAGTTACATTGGTGAAGTGAACGATAATGCTTCTTTTTCCAATTGTCAACTATTGCAGTTTACGAAAGAATGGCATTCCTTTGAAAGCTCGGCGACTACGAATTCCGCCAATACCGGCCAAAATGGCTGCCGGAAAGATTCATCCAATTACCGATGCCACCGGGGGCGCCGGACCTTGCCACGGCAGCCGGGAACGGCGAGGGGAACCGAGGCGCCGATTTCCCAGCTCGACCCCTGGGAAAACGCGGCCGGAATTTGCCCGGGGAGCCGTAGGGACGCCGCCGGTGGGGGCTGGCACAAGGGAATTCAACCGGAACAATCGGGCGCCAGGGCAATGGCCTCTTAATTGGGGGTCAATCCCGGCGAAGCTGAAGGCCCTGCAAGGTAAGTGTTGAGGCATTGACCCGGGGCCCAAACAGCTTTCCAAGCCGAAATTTCAGACCCCTCGGCAGGCTCAGGGTGACAATACTCCCAGCAGCAACTCTACGCCATCTTATGGCGGGATTGCCCTGAACCGGCAGCCCACCGCTAGCCAAAGTCGGGGCCATCGGGGCCGTCGCCGCCGTCGCCGTGGGCGACGCTGGAGGCCGGCGCCTCCCTGCGCTCGGGGACCTCGCGGGAGCCGGGGGCCGGGCCGCTGAGACGCTGGGAGGCAGCCCGGGCATCGGCGGCGGGACCGTGACTGTCGGCGAAGTTTATGGTGCGCATGGGGTAGTTGATGACTATGCCCTCTTCCAGGAAGCGCTGGTGCACCATGCGGATAAGCTCCGACTGGACCTCGAAGCTGGCGATGCGGTCGCGGGCCTGGATGAAGAGATAGAAGGTGATGTTGGAATCGTCGAAGGACTCGTAGGCGAAATAGGCGCCGTAGTCCTTCACCGCCCTGGGGTCGGACTCCAGCAGCTTGTCCATTTCCTCCCGGCAGACCTGTTCCACCAGGAGCAGGTCGCTGTCGTAGCTGACGCCGCAGGTCAGATAGATGTTCACCGCAGGAATGGGTCCCTGGAAGTTGGTGATGATGGTCTCGGCGAAACGGGAGTTGGGGACCACCACCAGGTTATTGGTCCAGGTGCGGAGGCGGGTGCTGCGCCAGCCCACATCGATGACATAGCCGGCTACACCGCTTTCCAGCTCAATGTAGTCGCCCTGGCTGACGACGCCCTCGGTCATGACGTAGGTGCCGGCGAACAGGTTGGACAGGGTGGGCTGCAGGGCCAGGGCCACGGCCAGGCCGCCAAGGCCAAGGCTGGCCAGGATGGGGCTGATGTTTACGTTGAGCAGGTCGAGGACCAGCAGTCCGCCCATGGCATAGACCAGGCCCATGACAATGCGCCGGAGCATGGGAATGATCCGGTCGTCCAGGGAGGTAGGGGTACGGGGAGCAACCTCGTCGTAGTACCAGTTGAACAGGGCGGAGACAAGGCCGCTGGCGGCGAAAACGCCCAGGGTGAGAGCGAGCAGTCCGGCGGCGCGGTCGATGGCATGCCTTACGACGGGGGAATAGTCGAAGGACAGGACCAGCGCCAGGTAGAGGCCCCCCATGAGAATGCCCAGGGCGAGCGGCCGGCGAAAGGCCCGGACCAGGCTTACGTCGAGGTTGGTGGGGGTGAAGTTGGTGAACCTGAGGACAATGGGGTAGATAACCTGGTGGAACAGGAAGGCAACGACCGCCCCAGTCAGGAAAATGGAAAGGGCGATAACCGGATGCCAGGCCTGCGATGCCAGGCCCAGCTCGCTCAGCCAGGGTTCCAGGAAATGCATTCTACTCCTCTGTCTTCCCCGCGCCCGCAGAATGCCTTGGGGGGAGCCTGGGAAATGGATTCTGCGTTGTGCCCGCGAAAATTATATCACCGGAGCCCTTTCTGACCGGGGTCAGGCCTGACATTGGGGCCCTCTTACACGAGGAGAAGGGAGACAGCCCTCACCCCCGGCCCCTCTCCCACGAGGAGAGGGGGGATTTGGTATTGTCGTTTGATGGTAGGGCTGGGCGGGGGTGATGTCAGTGGGGGTGGGGTTTCTGGCGCGGGGGCAGGGGGGTTCAGGAGGTTTGCAGGGGGGTGACGGCGCCGTCGCCAACGCGGAAGTAGGTGGCCTGGTTGCCAAAGTAGCCGCGAACCAGGTCGAGGTCGGTGGTGGTAATCAGGGACTGGCCGTAGCCAACAACCTTTTCAAGCACGCGGGTCCGGCGGTCTTCGTCCATTTCGGACAGCACATCGTCCAGCAATACCACCGGCTCGTCCTGGCGCACCTGCAGCAGGTAGGAGGCTTCGGCCAGGCGCAGAGCCAGGGCCAGGGTCCTGGCCTGTCCCCGGGAGGCAAAGGTGCCCATGTCCACGCCGTCAACCAGCAGCTTGAAGTCGTCACGGTGGGGGCCCAGGGAAGTGCTGCCGGCGGCCAGATCGCGGGAACGGCGGTCGGCCAGCGCCCCCCGGAAATGGTCGGCCGTAGCCTCGACACCGTCTCCCACGGGTACGCTGGGGAGGTGTTCCAGGGACAGGAGTTCACCAGGGCTGGTGAGAGTCTGGTGGTGGTCGGAGCACAGGTCGCCCAGCAGCGTGAGGGCGCTGGCCCGCTGCCAGGAAAGCCAGGCCCCCTCGGTCACCAGGCGGTCGTCCCAGAACTGCAGCTCGCTGTTTTCGGCGCGGCCCTCGCGGAGCAGACGCAGCAGGCGGTTGCGCTGGCGCACAATGCGGGTGTAGCGCTGGAGGGCCTTCAGGTAGAGGGGATTGGCCTGGGAAATCAGGATGTCGAGATAGCGGCGGCGACCCGAGGGCGGCCCCTGGACCAGGTCGATATCCTCGGCGTTGAACAGGACTGCGCCGACGGTGCCCACGAGGTCGGCTGCAGTGCGCCGAATGCGGTTTACGCGTATTTCCTTGCGAACGGAGTAGTTGAGGCCGGGCCCGACGGCGTCGGGACCGGGTACGGCGGCGGAGGGAGCAGTGCAGGAGTATCCCGCGTAAATCTGAACCCGCTCGCCGGCCTTGTCCAGGATGCCTCCCACCAGGGCCTGATCGCCGGAGGCGGCGGCGGAAAAGCTGACGACCTCGCGTTCGTTTTCCGCGCGAAAGGAGCGGGCGATGGCCAGGAGGTACACGGCCTCCAGCAGGGTGGTCTTGCCCTGGGCATTGGCGCCATAGAAGACCACCACGCCGGAGGGGACGTCCAAATCCAGTGCGGCGAAATTACGGAAGTTGGAGAGTATGAGGCGGGACAGGCGAGCCAACCGGTGGGAGTCCTCCTGGCAAGGGTTGGGGCTTTGGGCGTAATTCTATCAGCAGGGCGCCGGACGCGGCGCCCGTGGCGGTGACAAGCGACTGAAGCTTTACCGGGAATGCCGGGCTATCGCGCCTTAATTGACAGTCGCCCTGGACCGGGGATGGGGTTGGTAGCTGGGACGATGGTGATGGTATATAATGTGGGCGCTTCGGATTTCGCCTCGGGAACGGCGGGTTGGCACCAATACCACGCCACCGAATTCAGGAAAAACACCTATGATGCAAACGCACCGCCAGCCCCTTTACGCGGCCAAAGACCGCGTCCCCTTCAACCTCACCCTGGTACTGGCCCTGGGAATAGCAGCCTGGGGGGCCGGAGCCGTTTTTGGCCTCTGGGATATGGGGGGCAATCCCAACCTGATCTTCCTGCTGGGTATTGCCGTGGCCATTTATACGTGGCTGTTCACGCCGCGGGAATACCTGGTGTATGAAGACGCCTTTTGCGTCGCGTACGGTAGGCCGCGGGTGAAGACCATCCACTTCAGCAACATAGCCGTGATAGAAATGGGGTCCATGGCGACCCTGGACCAGTTGCGGGTGCGGCCGGTGCGGGGACGGCGCCAGGCCATCCGGGTGCGGGAGCCCGACGCCTTTTTTGACGCCCTGGAAGCCGCGCTGAACAACTACCGCGATACCCACCCCGACGAAAACGTCTCCTTCCAGGTCACCGGACGTGAGCAGCCCGGCGAGGCGGAGGTGATTGAGGGGGAGCCAGTGGTAATGGCGGACGCGGGGGCCGCCGTTGAGGAAGAGTCGCGGGTTCGGGAAGAGGAAGCGGCGGGGGAAACCCAGCCCACGGCTGAGGTTGAACCGGCTGCAGAGGTTGAGCTGGAAGCGCCAGATGCTGAAGCGGAACAACCAGTGGCGAACGAGGCGGAGGGCGAAGTTGGAGGCGAACCGCCTGGTACCCCGGAAGCAAGCGGGGACGCCCCCCCGGGCTCCGGTGCGGATCAGGATAAGCCGCCGGAACCCGGCAATCGGGCTTTCTACTGACCTGCTCCCCGATCCCCGGCCTGTTCCGGCGCTGCGGCTCTTCTACTCGCTATAAACGGGGCGCTCCATTTCGAAGACGTCGGCGGTGTGGCAGTACATGCTGCCAGCCAGGCGGCCGGTGGGCTTGAGCAACTGGTGGTTGATGCGGTGGCCGTTGATCAGGTCGTCGCGGATGTGCATGTAGATAACCTCGCCGATGACCAGGCCGTGCCCGCTTTCGGGGTTCACCCCCAGGTCCACCACCTGCTTCAACCGGCACTCCATGTTGACGGGCGACTCGGCGACCCGGGGAGCCTTGACCTTTACCGACGGGGCCTCGGTAAGGCCCGCCACCTCAAATTCGTTGACCTCCACGGGGAACTCGGCGGCGGTCCGGTTCATGGCTTCGGCGATGTCGTCAACCACCACGTTCACCACGAACTCGCCCGTCTCCTCCACGTTGGTCAGGGTGTCCTTGGCCTTGGAACCGGCCCGGCGGGAGGAGGAAAAGACGATGGTGGGCGGTTCGGAGGCCACGGCATTGAAAAAGGAATAGGGGGCGAGGTTTACGATGCCGTCGGTGGATATGGTGGAAACAAAGGCGATGGGCCGGGGCACCACCACGCCGGTAAGGACGCGGTAGAAGTTGTGCTCAAAGGTGTTGGGGTCGATCTGCAAGGCGGCACCTCTACAAGGTTTGGACTGGGGCAATATTAACACGGATGGCCCGGACGGGCAGGATGGGGCGGAGCCTCCCGCAGGGCAAAGGCGTTATAGAACCGGACTATCGGCGGCAAAAATCCGGCAAGGCTAACGACGCATACAGGTCAAGCGCAGGCCGGGACTCCTGGATACAGGCTTTCGCCGGTATGACGGGGCTGGCTGGCAAGGGAATCCCACCAATTCTGAACCCCTACGCTCAACTGGCAGAGCTTGACGCTAGTGGCGGCATATTCTACACTGCATTCGGCTTGAACTGGATGATTTCGGCATCCCGGCTGAGCCGCCAATCTCTTACCTGTTCAGATTGCAGGGTCGCCACTTTATGAACCTCAAGGACTACATCCGCGACATACCCGACTTCCCCCAGCCGGGCATTCTGTTTCGCGACATTACTCCCCTGCTGCGCAACCCCGCCGCCTTCAACCACACCATAGACCGGCTGGCCGAAAAGTACCGAGACTGGCCCCTGGACGCTATAGTCGCCATCGAGTCGCGGGGCTTCATCTTCGGCGCGCCCCTGGCCTGCCGCCTGAACAAGCCGCTGGTACCGGTGCGCAAGGAAGGGAAGCTGCCGGGAGATACCATCTCATCGGAGTATTTCCTGGAATACGGGTCCAATACCGTGGAAATGCACAAGGGGGACGTGGGCCCGGGTGACCGGGTAGTGGTAATAGACGATTTGCTGGCCACGGGAGGCACCCTGGCGGCCGCGGCCAACCTGGTGGAAGAGTCCGGCGGCGAAGTATCCGGCATGGGCCTGATAATCGAACTGGAAGACCTGGGCGGCCGGAACGTGCTGGGCGCCTACGAGGTCTTCTCGCTGATCCAGTATTAGAAAAAAGGCTGGCCCCGCCGCACGCAATGCCCGGCGGGGCCGCCACGGTAACGCTGCCCCCAATTTTGAAGACTTAAACCAACCAGGTTCAGGAGGAAGAACTCTATGGCAGAAAAGGTCACTGTAGGCAGTTACGAGATCACCGCCGTTATCGACATGGTCCCGCCCCCGAGGCCGACCTCCGCGATGTTCCCCGACGTGCCGGACAGCGCATGGAACGATCACCAGGACGTGCTGGAAGACGGTCAGCTGCAGCTCTATTACGGCGTGTTCGTCGTCCGGTCCGACAACCATACGGTGCTGGTGGATACGGGCATGGGGCCGGGCCCACATCCCAGCCGGGGGAACGCGGTAGGCAACCTCTACGAGGAACTGAGGCCGGTAATGCTGCCCCCCAACGTGGACATCCACAACACGAACGTTTCCCCGTCGGACCAGGTGAACTATGTGGTCCACACCCATCTGCACGCCGACCACGTGGGCTGGAACCTCCGATACTCCGGCGGCATGCCGGCGCCCAACTTCCGGCGCGCCCGCTACATCATCCCCAAGGACGACTACGACTACTATACCCAGCCGGAAATCCTGGAACAGAACCCCCACGTGCAGCAGCAGATTATGCCCCTGCGCCGCCTGCGCCTGCAGCAGATTGTAGAAGGGGAATACGAGGTAACCGACGGGATTTCCACCATGCCGGCTGTGGGCCATACCCCGGGCCACCAGGTAGTATTGGTCAACTCGGAGGGCCAAAAGGCCATGCTGGTGGGAGACCTGCTCCACTGCATCGCGCAGGTGACTGAGCCCAGCTGGTGCGCGTCGGTGGACTACGACAAGGCGGCCAGCCACGCCAACCGCGAAATGCTGTTGAACAAGGCCGAAAGCGAGGACTGGATCGTCTGCGCCGGCCACTTTCCCCCGGGCAAGCAGATCGGCAAGGTTGTCACCGAGGGCGGCAAGCGGGTCTGGCAGTCCCTTTAGCGGACCGGCTGCCCTGAAAGAAACGGTTCAGAACTGTTGAGGCGCGGTGGCCTGGAGGGAGTTATTCCGGCGCAGGCCGGAATCCGGCAAGGCTGACGGCGCATACGGGTCAAGGGCAGCAAAAACTCCTGGATACCGGCTTTCGCCGGTATGACGGGGCTGGCTGGCTGGGAAATCCCACCAATTCTGAACCCTTGCGTCAGCGGCAGGGGCTTGACGGGGCCTGGCTCCCGCTCAATGCCCGCCGGACAGAGGGGCGCTGCGGAAGCGTTCCACTTCAGGTGGTATCGCACAGGCAGGGCGGTCGAAATGTGGCAGGAGCGGGTTTGAGGCTCGCCCCTGCCTGCCACAAACCACCTGAAACGCAACGCTGCCGGTCGCTGAATACCGCTTGTATAACCCCAGTTCCTTTGCTACAATCGGCCCGTAGTCCGGAGCCACCGGATTGCATGTCGCAGTTGAGTATGGCTTGAAATGTGACAGGAGGAGGAAGCATTATGCCATCGTTTTGGGAGAATTTAAGGTTCGCCGGTGACCGAGGGTTCGACGATATGCACGGCTATCAGGGCCTGGACATGGTTGCCTACATCAGCCATCCGCCCCCCAGCGAAGGCGTCAGCTGGCCGGCCGTCATAGTCATACAGGAGATTTTTGGAGTAAACGAGCACATACAGAAGGTGTGCGACCGGTTTGCCGCCAACGGCTATGTCGCCATCGCCCCGTCCCTGTTCCACCGCGAACACCCGAACCCCAAGCTTGGCTACACGGCCGACGATATGCAGGCCGGAATCAACTATATGTCCGTGATGCGGGATGAAGAGATCGTAACGGACATCAACGTTACCCTGAATTACATCCGCAACGAATACCAGCGCACCACCGGCCAGAAGGTGGGCATAGTGGGCTACTGCGTGGGCGGGCGGATCACCTACCTGGCGGCCACCAGCTGCCCGGGCCTTGAAGCGGCCGTAGCCTATTACCCCGGCCGTGTCCTGGTGCCCTTCGGCGATGACAACCCGGCGCCCATCGACCTGAGCGAGAACATCAAGATTCCCCTGATGGGCCAGTTTGGCGACCAGGACGGCAACCCCTCGCCGGCTGACGTAGAGACGATTGAGGCGAGGCTTGATGCCGCCGGCGTCAGTTATGACTTCAAGATGTACGAAGGCGCCGGTCACGGGTTCAACTGCGACGAGCGCGACAGCTACCACGCGGAGGCAGCGGAAGACGCCTGGTCCCGGACCCTGGGCTTCTTCGACCAGCACCTCAAGAGCTAGAGGAGGCCGCGGCGCGCGGCTTTATTTCACGGGTGAACAGCAGGGCCCGGCCTTTGGAAGGCCGGGCCCTGTCATTTGAGGTGGCGGCGCCTGGTTAGAATGGCCTGGCACGGGGCACCCGGCGGACCAGTTTGCCGTCCACGGGGTCCACCATCAGGTTGAAGAATTCAAGGGTAGTAGCTCCCACGAGGTGCTGGTCTTCTGGCCCGAAAATCACGGGACAATACCGCTCCGGATGCCCTTCAATGCCCAAACGCGCCATCCCAAAGTCATACTCAACCAGGCTGCCGTCGGCCAAAGCATAGCTGAATCGCTCCAATGGTGTGACGTGCAGGACCCGCAGCATGGAAGCCGGGATCATTGAGTGGACGGCGCCAGTATCAACAGTGGCGGAAACATAGGTCAATTCTCCAGATGCAGGGCCACCCACGCCCAGCGGGACTTCGAAAACTCCCACGTCTTTTCCTTTTTCGACATGCTTCTTCGTCGGCTCTTTCATCATGGAACCATTCTATCACGCCCCCGTCACCGCCAGGCCAGCTCCACCTCGGCGATGATGCCGTACTTTTCATAGAGGCGTTCGGCAATGTTGATGCGGAAGCCGTCGTCCTCGGGGAAGGCGTTCCGGACGTGGATTCTCCAGACGTCCTGGTCCATATCGTTAACGTCGGGGAAGGCGTCGTCGCACCGGACGCCGGGGTCGTACTCGTAAATCAACTCCGACGGGGGCCGCTCCAGGTATTCGGCGATGAACACCTGCACCGCGTCAATGATCTCAATGGGGGTATGCTGGTGCACTGTCGGCCCCCTGGCACACGGGCTGTTGGCGACGGCGGGTTAGGGTGAAGGACTGCGGCAACCCTTCGTTTCTCTTCGCGCCCTTCTCTCTTCGCGCCCTGCCTGGATTCCGGAAAACCCTACACGCCGCTGGCGCCGAAGCTTTCCCGGAACCGGTAGAGGGTCATCTCCGGTTCGATGGGTGCCACGGGCATGTATTCGGACTCCTCAATCTTGGCCACAATAAACCAGGGGCCGTCCTGCTCCAGGGCGTCGCAGAACACCGCCTCCAGGTCCTCCAGGTTATTGACGGTGGCGGTGCGGGGAATGCTGCAGCTCCGCGCCACCTGCTCCAGGTCGGTGCCGAAGGCGGTGTGGCTGGACTGGTGGCCCGTCTGGGCCCACTGCTCGTTGTCCCACACCACAACCACCAGGTTCCTGGGCATTTCGCGACCAATGGTGGCAATGGAGCCCAGGTTCATCAGCAGGGAACCGTCGCCGTCCAGCGAAACCACCTTCTCGTCGGTGGAAACGGCCATACCCAGGGCGATGGAGGAGCAGAGGCCCATATTTCCGTAGGTGTAGAAGTTGCGGTCCCGGTGGCCGGCGTGCCACAGCTCGTCAGTGGTGGGCCCCAGGTTGCTTACAATGGGAAGGTCGCCGATGTGGCGCAGCAGCATTTGGGTGGCTTCGAACCTAAGCAAGTTTGCCTCCGTGCAGCAATTGGGTCATGCAGATGGCCACGGGCTGGCGGTTGGCGTGACACAGCTTCAGGGCCCCATCCACAATCTTCTCCATGTTGTATTCGTCCTCCAGGGTAAAGTGGACGAGGCCAAAGACGTCGAGAATAGGCCGGGTGGCCCTGCCCATGGGGACCTGGGCGATGTTGAACTCTCCGGGGCCGCCGCGCAGGTTCAGAAAAATGGGAATGGGTGTGCGGGCCGGTATGCACAGGCTGGCGATGGCGTTGATGCTGTTGCCAAAGCCGCTGGACTGCATGAACACCGCGGAGTTGCGCCCCGTGGCGTACCCGCCCACCGCCACTCCAATGGCTTCCTCCTCACGGGTGGCGGATACCAGGTGGAAGTAGGGGTCCTCGTCTATGAGGCTGGTCACCCGATCTATGGAAATATCGGGGACATAGGCGACCAGGGAGGTATCCCACTTCTTCAGTGAGTCAACGATGATGTCGTTCCACGGCATGGATGTTTTCTTTCTCCGGGGCCCAGTTTTGTATCTGGAAGAGGGCAGTCACTAAAGTATCAGCAATGGTTGAGAAAGTCAAAAACCCACAATGCCGGTAACTGTTCAGAGCTGATTTGGGAATGGGTTCCATTTTAGGTGGCACCACACGGGCAGAACGGCCTAAGAGAAGCCAGGGCGGGTTTGAATCCCGCCCCTGCCTGCTAAAAGCCACCTGAATCGCAAAGCTGCCTTGATTTGGGGCCGTATTGTGGGCTGGGGCCCAATCTGCTATATTGGAAATCCGCTTTGTGGAGGGATCGCATAGTGGTCTAGTGCGGGCGCCTGCTAAGCGCTTATCCTGGGAAACTGGGATCGTGGGTTCGAATCCCACTCCCTCCGCCACAGTATTAATTCCCCTGATCTCAATATTCCCGCCTTTGGGCGGGTTTTTTGTTTCTATCCGCGCCCTTTTGGCAAGGGCGGATACGGGGTGGACCGTGGCAATTGCCTGCAGACTGGCAGTATTCCCGCCATCGTCGCCGGCTTCCACCGTCACCTGGTAAACGTTGTCGCTGCCCTCAGGATCGGTGGCGTGGCAGGTGTACAGTGCAGAGGCGCCGTTCTCCTGGCGGCCCGGGTCGCGCTGCCTCCGTGCCCCTTGTTGGTCAGGCTCGCCTGCGACCAAAGGGCCTAGCCGCCCCGAGCCATGCGGTAACCTACCCTCGGTTCGGTGAATATATAGGTCGGACTATCCGGGTCGTCTCCCAACTTGTGCCGGATTCTGCTTACTACTGTACGCATTGGGCGAAAGTCGCCCCCATCCGGTTCATTCCACACTTGACCGAGCAGATGTTCGTATGCCAGGACACGTCCGGCATTGGCCGCCAGTTCGGCCAGTGTCCGATACTCAATGGCGGTAAGCTGGACTGGTTGACCAGACAGTGTTACCTGTCGGTTAGTGAAGTCAATGGTCAAATCGCCCAACACAAACGGAGCCAATGATTCGGCAAATGCTCGCTGACGCAGAGCGGCCCTGACCCTGGCTGCAAGCTCCATCGAGGAGAATGGCTTTACTATGTAATCCGCAGCGCCCAGGTCCAGGGCCCGGGAGATGTTTTCCTCTCTGCCGTATGCGGACAGGAAGATAACAGGAATATCAGACACCTCGGCTATTTCTGACATCAAGGCAATACCGTCGGTGCCTGGAAGAGCGAGGTCTAGCAGGACAAGATGAGGTTCCTCCCTTTCAACTAAAGGAATGACTTCTTGCGGGTCCCCCGTAACGATCGCAGCGCAACCGGCACGCACCAATGTTTCGCGGACATGTCTCAGGACCTGGGGATCATCATCAACTACCAGCACTCGCACTTGCTCCAGTGTCGAGGACTCCGAAAACCGGTCCACTACCATACCAACGGTCGCGCTTGGCGCTTCCGACCCCCCTGCCACGGGCAAGGTGAACGTGAACCTGGCCCCCTGGCCCAGACCGTCACTCTCGGCCCAAATGCGGCCACCATGAGCCTCGACAATCCCCTTGCAGATTGCCAGACCCAAGCCGGTACTTTCATTGCCCGCCCGTTCGGATTCGTCCGCCCAGGTAAATTTTCGGAACAAATGGGGCAACCGCTCCGGAAGCACCCCCCTGCCTTCGTCTGCCACGCAAACCACGACCTGGACGCCTTCCGAGTTTACAGCCAGTTTGATGGGCGAGGATTCCTCCGAATGCCTGGCCGCGTTGGAAAGCAGGTTGGTCAATACCTGTACAATACGCAGCCGGTCAGCCATAACGAAAGGGATGCCCGGCGAAACGTCTATTTCCAGCCTCTGTCTCCTTTGTCCACTCAGGAAGGCGGTCCGGGCATCCTCAATCAGCATCCATATATCGGTTGGTTCAGGGGAAATAGAGAGCGTGCCCATGCCGATGCGGGCCACATCCAGCAGGTCGCTAATCATTGTGCGCATCCGGTCGGCCTGGGTGTCGATGATTCGGTAGAACTGGGCCACCTCTGCCGGATTCAAGGATGCTGAAGCATCGAGTAAGGTTGTTATGGAACCCTTGACGGACGTTAGAGGGGTGCGAAGCTCATGGCTGACTATGGCCAGCAACTCAGCCCTCAAGCTCTCCAGTTCCTCTAGGGGCGACATGTCCTGAAGGGTAATTACGACTGATCCAACCTCCCCTGGATCTGTACGAATAGGAGTAGCATTTACCAGGACAGTGATGCTGCGCCCTTCGGGAACCCGCATGGAAATCTCCTCCGCCCGAATTGTCTCTCCTTCGCCAAGCAACCGGGACAAAGGAAATTCCTGAAGGGAGTATTCCCTTCCGTCCCCTCTCCGTACCGTAATCACGTTCAGAAGTTCCTCAGGCGCCTGGTCCGGCTGCCTGAGCTCGTCAACAATCCTCCGTGCCTCCTGGTTGAATGACACCGGGGCGCCCGTCTTGGCGTCAATCACCACCACACCAATGGGTGATGTCTCGATGAGAGTATGCAGATCGGTTCTAGCCCTCTGTTCTTCGCGGAACCTGCGGGCGTTGGATACCACCAACGCAGCCTGGGCTGCAAACATTATCAGGGTTTCCTCGTCTTCCTGGCTGAACTCATCCTCTGGAGCAATATTGGCGAGGAAGAAGATACCCACGCGTTCCCCGTTGTGTAGCACAGGAGTCGCCATAAAGGGCACTTCCGGCCCAACTGGAATCGGAAGTTGAAGATCCCGCAGGCCCAGAGACTTGATATGCCCCAGCAAGTCGGGAACCCGCAGCGGCTCCAGGAAACTACTTAAATGTTCAAACAGTCGCCTTCCATCCGGTATGTCCTGAACTTGTTGACCCTGTTGCTCGGTCATACCCGAGAATAGCAGGTCCCGAAGGTTGCCCGACTCATCCATCAGGGTGAGGACGCCGTATTGGGCTCCCGTCAAGGAACACGCAGAGTCAAGAACCCCCTGCAATACAGTGTCAAAGTCCAAACTTTCGTTTATGCGGATGCTGGCCTCCGCCAACCTTGAAAGCCTTTTCCGCAGGTTTTCGATATCCTGCTTCGGATCTTCTCTCGCATGCATGTTTATTGTTCCTTAAAACAGCTTCTGCCCAAGTTTGCAGGTAGATTATGGATGCATCAAGGTAATGTTACAACTAATTATAGGTTTGGTCACTAATGTAACAAAACACTTACAACCATATTTTAAAATGGGCTGGCGTATATCCCAGGAAAACCATGGAAGATGCCATGGATACAGCGGGTCGCTATGCCCTATAACGTCCGGCATGGCAAGGCGCGCTCCTGCTTCAAGCCTAACCCCGTCTCGTGGCAGGGCAGACGTCTTCGCGTATGGACAACCGTATGGGGAGTGCTGTTAATCCTGTTGGGTCTGTATCAATTTGCTGCACTGAATGGTTGATGCTCACGGAGGGAGAATGGCAAATGCAAGACACAAGCGTTTCTGAGGTAGTACTTGAGTCCTTATTGAATTCCATGGACCTCGCCCGTGACCGGGGTCTGGGCCAGGTATTCCTTAAGGCAAGAGACCTTGCTGAACAGTTCGGCTGGGATGAGATGGACAGCACACCCACAATCTGCCGAATTCTCGAAAGCCAATGGTTCGAAGAGGAAGCGGGCGTTACCCTGGTTCACCGCATTGGCGTACGGGGAAAGCCCGAAACTGTCTATATCTTCGACGTGGTGGGAAGTCGCCCTGATCAAGGCTAAACGGGCTCTTGGCAGCGCTTGAGGTGGTGGTGGATGCAAATCAGCCCGTTTGAACGTAGGGCCCTGATGCTAGCCGGCGCCGCCATACTCCTGGCTCTCCTGGCGCTGTGGTGGGCTGGAACAATGCGGACAGGGACAGGTTGGCCTATTCCTTGACAGACACGGAACCCAACGAATTTTCCGGGTGGTCGTCTGTAGATGGAGGTAGTGCTGTGGCCGCTTCCAGTCAGACTTCACCAACGGTTCGTCCAAGAGCTTGTAGCGACTGTGGAGGCAGGGGAATAATCAGGAACTGGATTGCTTTCGTCATGTCCTGCGCAAAATGGGCCCGCAGGAGAGGCACGTTCAAGGTCCGGGCATCAGGCGCGCTGGTTTGCGGGGAAGTTTGGTGTGAATCCGAGCTATGTCTATACTCTGCTTGCCGGCCTGGTAGTGGCCGCGACCCTTGCCATCCTCCGGTTTTCCTCTTCTCGCAACTTCGTGGCCAGATCTCTTGCCACTGCTTTGGTTCTCATCGCGACCTTATATCTTCGGGAATGCATGCAGAAATTCTTCGATACCGGGACCCGAAGTTGTTCGCCAGGCTAAATGCCCTGGTCCGGGGCGGAATCGTGCTGCAGATAGCTAACATACTTTTCCCTGGTGAGAAGACGTTGAATGCCTGGTAGAAGCCACAAGATATTTCGTGATTCCGTGCCTTACCACGGCGCGGTTGCTCCGAGAAAACGACCCAGGAATCGGCGCAGGACACCCAAGCCCGCGGTGTGGGCCAGGATATTGCGTAGGCTAAGGCGAATTGTGAGACGAACCGCCAACCAGTCCCCGCTGACAGGAAATTGAGAGTCCGAACATGGGGCGATTCCTGGATGGATGAAGATGACCAATGTCGGCTAAGTTTAATGTCTATCTTGACCGCTCCGACCAGGTTGCCCGGGTTCACCAAGCTGATAATCCCCCGTGTTCTCTGTCTGCCGCAAACAGGCAAGATCCAAACCAGTTAGGTCCTTTCGATACCCTTGGTGAGGCCTGGGACGCAGCGCTGAGCGCGGGGTTTTTGCCGGTACCCTGTCGCCGCTGTTGGTGGCCAGCGTGAAGAGAGTAAAACCCCTTAAGGCCGTTCTACGGTAGAGCCAACTAAAGGGCTGCGTCCTCAAGGTGAACCACAGAACCAGGGAAGTACACATTCACTACGATACCTGCTTTGAATATGTCCATGAGATGCAGGCCGAGTATGAATGGACCAGCGACTGGAGCACGGCGCTGGGACGGCTGGCACCGGCACATCACCCCCCTTTCGGGGCGCGGGGCAGGCTCTGGCCGTTCTGACCCCACGCCTACCTGGCGGCAGTAAGGCAACGGGCTCTGGAACCGGGAGAAGCGGGGCTGCCACGGCCCCAATGAGGAACTGATTCCCGTGACGATTCCAGAGGCGCGGCGGTTGCGCGCCCGACTGGTATGGCGGGAAAGCCCACCGCCAGATTTCACCCTCTACTGGTCATGGCGGAGACGGCGCCATCAAGCCATAGCCAAACAATGCCACTACAAACAACTTCTGCAAATCTGCTACTGTAGTATCAGGAGGAAGGCTCCTGACATCGATGCACTAGCTTGAATTCTGTTTCAAGAACTTGTCCTCTTCCGCCTGAAAGGCCACCCGGCCCTTGCCGATGGTCGAATTTACCGAGGTTACCAACGATGCCCGCCAACGCCATCTGGATACTCTGTGTTTTCATCGCCTACTTCGCTGTGCTGATCAGTATTGCCGTCGTCCGGTCCCGGCACATGGACGATATGTCCGACTACGTGCTGGGGGGCCGCAAGATGGGGTTTTTCACCTCGGCCCTGAGCGCGGCATCATCCGCGGCCAGCGGCTGGACCATGCTGGTCTTGCCTGGCCTGGCCTTTGCCGCAGGCATGATGCACCTGTGGACCGTCGCTTCCATAATTTTGGGCCACTGGTTCGCCTGGACCGTGCTGGCACGGCGAATCCGTCGCTATTCCATGGCGGCGGAGAATTCCTTGACCCTTCCCGAGTTCCTGGAAAAGCGTTTTGGCGATACCAGCGGCGCCCTTCGCACACTTTCGGGCCTGATTGGCATCTACTTCATCACGCTTTACGTCTGTTCCGGCCTCATCGCAGGCGCCAAGCTGCTGGAGGTTGTGTTTGGCCTGGACGACATGGGACAAGGCCACAATATTGGGGTCATTATTTCCCTGATTGCCGTGGTCTCCTATACCTTTATCGGCGGCTTCCTGGCCGTTTCCCGCACGGACGTCTTTCAGTCCCTGATAATGCTGGCGGGCTTCATCATCATTCCAGTCACTTTGATCCTGACGGTGAGCAACCCCTTCCAGGGCCTGGAGTCCACCGCTCCCGGCTTCTGGAATCCCTTCACCGACAAGGAAAACTCCCAGCTCGGGGTCCTGTTCTTCCTTTCTTCCGTTGGCTGGGGCCTGGGCGCCTTCGGGGCGCATCGCATTATTTCCCGTTTCATGGCCGTCCAGCGCGAAAGCGACATCCTTCGCAGCAGGAATGTAGGCGCAGCCTGGGTAGTGCTGATTTTCCTGTTCGCCCTGCTGATGGGCCTGGTCGCCGCCCCGGCCCTGCTGGACCGGGGAATCGTATTGCCCGACGCCGAGAAGCTTTACCTCATAGTGGCTGAGACCTTTTTCCATCCGGTAGTGGCCGGCCTGCTGCTCACCGCGGTCATCGCCGCCGTCATGAGCACCGCCGACTCCCAACTGTTGTTGGCCTCCGCCATCGCCACCGACGACCTGCCTGTTATCCAGAGAATTACCTATTCGATGCGGACTCAGGCTCGGGTCTGGATGGGCAGGGCCATGCTGGTATTGGTAGGCATTATCGCGGCTGCTATCTCCATAGTTTCCCCGGAGTCGGTTTTCGCCCTGGTGTCCCTGGCGTGGGGTGGAATGGGGGCCGCCTTTGGTCCCGCCCTGATCCTCGCGCTGTATTGGCGCCGCTTCAACCGCTGGGGCGCATTGGCGGCGGTGGCTACCGGTACTATCGTTTCCACCTGGTGGTGGCTGGCTGGCCTGGGTTACGAACGGTACTCCACCGTGGCGGACCTGCTGGGCTTCCACGCGACAGTCGAACACATGGAAGCCCTGGGTGTCTGGAACATCAACCCCGGAGTACCCGGTTTCGTCGCCTCCATCGTTGCCGCCTACATAGTCACCCGGCTGACCGCGCCGCCGCCGGTTGAAGTCGTGGAAACGTTCGACCAGGTAAATGGGCCGGGTTGGAACGAGGGGGAAGCGCTGGCCGCGCCAGCGCCGTCGGAGTTGTAGCTGTCGATGCGGACAGTGAGCGGCTCTGTACTATCAACATCACGACGCGTCAATTGCCCGGGACGCCGCAGGGATTATCCCCCCTTTGTCCCAGGACTTTATACGCAAAGGGGCCTGGCTTATAGAACCCAAAACAATATTGAACAAGCCCGACGGTACGGTCCGTTGCAGGGCCTCACACCGGAATTAAAGCGGGCGGTGAAGGGACGGGGCCAGCCGAACTCCCTTTTCCCTGCTGGGGACGCGCTCAAGTTCGGGGCAATTTCAGGAGATTGCGAGGCTTGCCAGGTAGTCCCTCAGGGCGGCAGCGCACTCCTGGGGCCTTTCCAGCTGGAGGAAGTGGGTGGCCTCGGGGAGGAAGTCGTAGTCCACGCTGAGAATGTCGCTCAAATCCAGGGTGGGCAGGTAGGAGAAGGGCAGCGTCGGGTCGGCGCCGATTACCTTCACCGGGCAGACTAGGGACTCGAAGTCCACGGCCACCCCGTAAACGCTGGCATAACTGAAGATCTGGGCCTCGTAGTCCCTGGGGCAGCGAAGCTCGAATCCCTCTTCGCCATCGCTGGGACGAAGGGTGGTGAGGGCCATCAGGTCGAAGGCGCCGGGCACCATTCTGCGGAAAGCCGGATGGAGGGGCAAGACTTCGGCAAACTCTTCCCTATGGCGAAACTTGTCGGTGCGCCGAAGGGCGAAGCCGGCGGCCTGTACGGCAGCGGCCTCAAACTCCCGGTGGCTGCGACCGGGCTTGCAGATGGGAGGGTCGAAAAGGACCAGGGCCGAGTAGCGGTCTCCCTGGGTGGGAGAGAGCAGGGTAATGAGGGCCGAGACCGAGTGAAACACGCCGGCCTGCGGCTTCCGTCCCCATTCCTGTTCGATGGCCTCCAGGACCAGGTCGTGGTCGGAGACCAGGGTGGGGATGTTGTGTCCATCCAGTGAGCTGACCTTGTTCCACCCGTGGTTGCGAAGGTCGTACATCACCAGGTCAAAGGTATCGGAGAGTATGGACCAGAAGGGGTAGTAGAGGTCGATGGCCATCCCGTTACCGTGGCTCAGCACCAGCCGGGGGCCACCCGGGTTGCCGTGGCGGCGCACCAGGATGACAGTCTCGGCGTCCACCGCCACTTCGAGAACGGAAAGGGGTTCGGGCAATTGCCACTGGAAGTCGGGATGTTCAAACACGCATGGTACCTTTGGGGTCGCTGGTCCAGGCTGCCGAGTCTCCGCTTATGATAACCCAGATTCCGCAGGAAGCAATTCCCGTGCCAGGGCGGCCGCGAACTCCGCGCTGCCGATATCGTCCAACTGCCACGCCACGCCGGGCATTTGCTCGAACCGGAAGACGCCGGAGCTGGCCCCCTGGCGGAGACCGGCCGGAACCTGGAACCTGGAGATGTCGGTGGAGAAGCCGGTCCCCAGGGCCTTGATCAACGCCTCCTTGCAGGTCCACAGGCGAAAGAACTGGCGGAGCTGGGCATCCCCGGACATGCGGCTCAACTCGGCCTGCTCCTGGGGGCCCATAACGGCCTCAATGAGGGATTCCAGGTGGCGGGGCGGCGCTATTTCCTCAACATCAATACCCAGACGTCCGCGGGGCGCACAGGCGATGAGACCGTGGCTGCCGCTGTGGCTTACGTTGAAGCCTATGGAAGCGGGTTGGCCGTCAACCAGCGCAAAGGGCTTGCCGTATTCGGATTCCTGGAACCTGAGTTGCTGGTTTCGGCACCCCAGTTCTGCGCAGAGGAGGGAGCGCAGGGCAGCGCGGCAAAGGACGAAGCAGCGGCGGGGCCCGGAGTGGTACCTTTCCCGCCGGGCCAGCTCGACCTCGTCCAGCCAGGCCAGGGCCGATGCTTCCCGCGCGGGATGGGGAGCCAGGTCCACGTGGGTGACGGCAACCTCGCCGGCCACGCAAAAAGGACTCCACCAAAGGTGAGCGTCGTCAGCTCCAGGGCCAGTATTACTCGCTGACCGGGCTCTCAACGCCATACCCCTGGGGAAGTCCCTCGGGAAGCTGCGAAAGGACCTGCGGACCAGGCAGGCTTAACCCTCCAGGCGGGTTATCAGCTCGCCAACAGTGTTGTACTTGGCGCAGTCTTCCGGGGAGAAGGTGACGCCAAACTCATCGGCCACCAGCTTGGCAAAGGCCACGAAGGCTACGGACGAAACACCCGAGTCCCTCAAGCTGTATTCCGGGTGCAACGGAGTGCCGGCCGTCCGCCCTTCGATTTCCAGGTTATCATCTACCAGTTTCCTGATTCTTTCCTCGGTGGTCGCCATGAGAGATTCCTCCAAATGTGATGGGGTTGAAGCAATACCGGATACTTCAAGCCTAGCAATACAAGGGCCGTGGGTCAACCTGTTGTGAACTCAATCTCACGTTTTGCGGCCGTGGGGGAAGGCGCCAGAGGTCAATGCCGAGTGCTTCGGGAAGGTCGCTTCAGCTTCACGCAGGGCCAGCGGCTAAACTGCTTTGAGCGGCCGGGCAGCAAGATTGCGTTTCACTTCAGGTGGTATTGCACCGGCAGAAGGGTCGGGATGCGGACAGGGCGGGTTTGAAACCCGCCCCTACCTGCTGTGGGCCACCAGGAGGAGCGTCCGCAAGGCTGCGCCGGCGGGGAAACGGGCGCTGGAGGAGGTTCTCATGGGGCTACTCCGCCAGGCGGGCGGGAACCCCTGACCCTCACGGTGATGATGTCCAGGCCGTAGTATTTCTGGTGATTCACTGAGGTGGCGTAGTGGCGCAGCAGGCGCAGCGATAAATCGCCTTCATCCATGGCTTCGGTCTCCTCGCTCAAACAGGCCAGCCGGTCTTCGAGATTCTCTTCGTCGGAAGCGGCCACAAATTCCAGCTCTATCAATCCGAAGCCGGGACGGGCCACCAGTATAAGGCGAGCCGCTTCCCCGGAAGTATGCGCTTCACTCCCCTGAACCAGGGACATCAGGGTCTCCTCGGCGGCGGACTGCAGGCGCTGGGTGGAAGCCTCGTTCCAGCCGAGCCTGGAGGCCTGCTGGACGACGAACTGTTGAATTGCGGGCAAGGAGGACAGGTCGAGGCTGACCCGGAGGCGGCCTCCCCTGTGGGGGCTGGTGAGGTCAAGGAACTGGGTGAGCAGGATGGCCGTCAGGGCGCCCATCAGCATGCCATTGTCCAGGACGCCACCCCAGGGACCGCCAAAGAGATCCGTGAAAATGGTCTGCTGTTCCAGCCCCGCGCCCAGGCAGAAGGAGATTCCCACCACTATTACCTTCTGAAGGTCGAGGCCTGCCTGAATTACCGTGCGCACCCCTTCCATGAAGAGCAGTCCGGTGGCGACCAGCAGATAGGCCCCCATAGCCGGGGAAGGGATGGTGAGGAGCAGGGCCGGCAGCTTGGGGAACAGGGCGAGGACGACAAGGGAGGCCCCGATGACAAAACCCACGCGGCGCGCGGCCACCCCGGTCAGGTTTATCAGGGATACGCTGGTGGAGGAGTAAACGGTAGTAGGGGGAGTGCCGGCCACCCCCGAGGCCAGGATTCCCAGCCAGTTGGTGTTGAGGGATCCCTGTACCCGGCGGAAGTCGGTGGCCCGGGCCTGACGGCGGGATGCCTGCTGCACGGCCACGTTGTCGCCAATGTTCTTGATGCCGCCCACCAGGGTTACTATGACAAACAGGGGAAGCAGGGACCAGAAACCAACGCCGGGGTTAAGGTCGAACCCGGAGAAGCCGCCAAAGGTTATGCCGAACCAGGGGGCATCAAGGATGCGCTGAAAATCGTACACGCCGAACAGGGCACCGACGATGCTACCCACGCCCACAGCGATTATGGGCGACCAGAGGCGCCACGCACCGGATGCGCGCAAAGCCAGCCCTACAAACGCGACCAGGGACAGGCCGGCAATTACCGGTCCTGCCGCCGCGGGTGCGCCGGCGGGGACTTCATGCACCCGGTCCAGGGAAATGGGCAGCACCGCGGCGGCAATCAACATCAGGACCGTGCCGGAAACTACGGGGGTGATAAACCTGCGCAGCAAGGGCAGCCACTGGGAAAGGGAGAGGTAGAAAAAGGAGGCGACGACAATGAGGCTGGCCAGCAGGGCCGGCCCTCCCTGGACCAATGCCAGCACGGATATGGCCACAAAGTTGGGAGTGGCGCCCATGATGAGCACGTGCCCGGAGCCGAACCGCCATATCCGGCTGGACTGCAGGGCGGTGAGCGACCCCGCAATTACAAGGGCAGCGAATACGGCCCACGAGAGGTAACTTTCGCTTTGGCCGCCCGCCCGAGCGGTAACCGCCACGACGACCACCAGGGGAGCCAGGGCAAAAACCACACCCTGCAGGCCAATGCCCAGGGATATCCAGATCGGACAAGGCTCGTCCGCCTCGTACCTGATGGACTGATTCACTGATAGAGAGCTCAATTTCCTCCGCGAACGCGACCGGCTACCATTCTACAATAGTATCCCGGTCCGCGAACCATCAGCCGGCAGCGGCTTCAAGGGCAACCGCGCTTCAATTGAATGTCATGCTGAGCAAAGCCGAAGCATCTGAAATCTATCCCTGGAACCAGCTTCCCTACCCGCAACCGGGCTGAGTACAAGGACTCCAGGCCCTTCGGCACGCTCAGGGCGAAATGACTCTTGCCTACCGATTTTGTGCCGCCTTTTGCCCGTTTCTATAACGCGATTGCCCTGCCGGCACAGGCCTCGATGGCAGCCGTTCACCCTGCAGGGGCCTTGACGTGGTCAAAACGATTTGCCGGCTTTGGCCCGGAGGGCGATTTTCCAGGGCCCAGACCGTCACGCCCGAGTCTGCAGAGCAACTCTCCAGGGCATCGCGCCGAGGGAATCGAGTACGGGGGAGCGACGCCATGGGATGGGTCGAGACAGGAAACATGGCGATACGGAGCCGGCAAGCCACCGCAGGGTCGCAGCTTGAAGCCGCGCGCCCCGGGAAAAATTTCGGGACTTTCGGCGGGCCCAGGGGAAAATGGACCGTTTTCCCTTCAGTACAGGAAGCAGGCCACGGTGTGGCTTTGGGATACCTCTTTGAGCCGGGGTTCCTCTTCCGAGCACCGCTCCATGTAGTAGGGGCAGCGGGTGTGGAAGTGACAGCCCGGGGGCGGATTGAGGGCGCTGGGCACCTCGCCGGAAATTGCCATCTCCTCCCGATCCTCGTCGGGATGGGAAGGGAGGGAAGCGGCAAAGAGGGCCTTGGTATAGGGATGGAGGGGGTTGTTGCTGAGCTCCAGGCTTTCCGCCGTCTCCACAATCTTGCCCAGGTACATAACCGCGATGCGGTCGCTGATATGGGCTACGGCAGCCAGGTCGTGGCCGATGAAGACGTAGCTGATGCCCAGTTCCTTCTGAAGCTCTTCCAGCAGGGTGAGAATGTGAGCGCGGATGGAGACGTCCAGGGCGGACACGGGTTCGTCCAGGACGATGAGTTCGGCGTTGGTGGCCAGGGCGCGGGCGATGGCGATGCGCTGGCGCTGGCCCCCGCTGAACTCGTGGGGGAAGAGACGGGAGACGTCGGCGGGCAATCCCACCAGTTCCAGCACCTCGCCGACGTGGTTCTTGATTCCCTGTCGGGACATGAGGCTGTGGACTTCCAGGGGCTCGGAGATGATGTCGCCAACGCGCATGCGTGGACTCAGGGAGCTGAAGGGGTCCTGGAACACCACCTGCACGGCCTGCCGGTACTCCTTCAGTTCGCGGCCCCGCAGCTGTGCCACATCCTTGCCCTTGAAGATCAGCGAACCGGAGGTGGGGGCCTCCTGGGTGAGGACCAGCTTGGAGGTGGTGGTCTTGCCGCAGCCCGATTCACCCACCACGCCCAGGGTCTCCCCGGGGTAAACACTGAAGCTCACGCCGTCAACGGCCTTGACGTACCCCTTGACCCGGCTGAACATCCCGCCGGAGGTTACGGGAAAGTACTTTCTGAGGTCCTGGGCCTCCAGCAGGGCGTCAGCCATTCTTTGCATCCTCTACGGACAGCCAGCACTTGGACTCCTGTCCGTCGCCAAATGAAACGTAGGGTGGTTCCTCGTTGATGCACTTCTCGGTGGCGAAGGGACAGCGAGGGTGGAAGGCGCAGCCGGTAGGCAGCTCTGCCAGGTTGGGAGGCTGCCCCGGAATCACGTAGAGAGGGTCCTTGTTGCCCAGGCGGGGGATGGACTGGATGAGGGCCTGGGTGTAGGGGTGACGGGGGTTGTTGTAGATATCCCGCACGCTCCCCTGCTCGACAATTTTGCCGGCGTACATTACGGCAACCTTGTCGCACATCTTGGCAACGATGCCCAGGTTGTGGGTTACGAATATCAGGGAAACGCCCGTTTCCTGCTGGAGGTCCCGCAGCAGGTTCAAATACTGCAATTGAATCGTAACGTCCAGGTTGGTGGTGGGTTCATCGGCGACAATCAGCTTGGGGCCGCCGGAAAGGGAGATGGCGCCGACGATACGCTGGCGCATGCCCCCGCTCATCTGGTGGGGGAATTCCCTCATTCTCACTTCCGGAGAGGGGATACGCACCGACCGCAGCAGGTCCACCACCCGCTCGCGGAGAGTGCCGCCCCGGATGCCCCGGTGGTGGTGTGCCGGTTCGGCCACCTGGTCCATGATGGTGAAGAGGGGGTCCAGGGAGGCCATGGGGTCCTGAAGGATCATTCCCATGTCACGGCCCCGGATGTTGCGCATTTCGCCGTCGCTGACCTGCATCAGGTCCTGGCCATCGAACTCTATGGAGCCGGAGACGATCCTGCCGGCGGGGGGAAGCAGCCGGAAGATGGCGTGGCAGGTGGTGGTCTTGCCGCAGCCCGACTCACCGACCAGGCCCATGGTCTCCCCCTGGTCGAGGGAGAAATTGATACCGTCAATGGCCCGAACCACCCGGGCGCCCCCAAAGCCGGTGAACTGGGCGTACAGGTCCTTGACCTTCAGCAAAGTCTTGGTTGCAGTTACCAAAGCAATCGCTTCCTCGAGTTTTTAAAAGCTGTTCCAGACATCCATAACCGACCGGTTCAACACCGGGGCGGCGACCTCCACACGGAGGTTGCGCCGATCCCGACCTTCCCCCAGCGAGAGGGAAGGGGTACTGAAACGGCCATCATCGGTTCCTCAGTTGAGGGTCCAGGCGCACCCGCATCCAGTCGCCCAGAAGGTTGGCGGCCAGCACCAGCAGCATTATGCAGATACCGGGGGCGACGGTCAGGGTCCAGCGTTCGGAAATCAGGGTGGGGCGCGCGTCCGCCAGCATGTTGCCCCAGGTGGGAGTAGGGGGCGGGACACCCACGCCCAGGAAGCTGAGAGAAGCTTCCAGGATGATGGCAACGCCCACGGTGAGGCTGAACAGGACCATGGCGGTGTTCATAATGTTGGGCAGGATGTGACGGAACATTACGCGGATTTTGCCGGCGCCGGTAACCTCGGCCAGCTTGACGAAGTCCCGCTCACGGAGGCTGAGGACTTCGCCGCGTATTACCCGGGCGTACCTCGTCCAGAAGACGATCATCAGGATCAGGATGATGGTCCACAGGCCGGGGCTGAGGACAGCGGCCAGGAAAATGCCAAAGACCAGCGAGGGCAAGGCCAGCTTGGCGTCGGTTATCCGCATGATAACCTGGTCCCATAGGCCACCCATGTAGCCCGAGACGATGCCCAGCGTTACCCCGAGAATCCCGGCGAATACCGTTCCCAGAAGCCCGATGATCAGGGAGGTCCTGGCCCCATAAATCAGGCGGCTGAGTATGTCGCGGCCCTGGAAATCGGTGCCCAGGGCTGTATCCCAGGTCCCGCCGGCGTAAATGGCGGGAGCGAAAATCTTGATAGGCTTCACGGATGTCTCCGCGTCGTGGGGAGCCAGGAGCGGGGCAAAAATTGCCACCAGCGCCACAAACAGGATTATGCCCACGGGCAGCTTGGGCGCCTCCCTCAATATTGCCAGCGACCGGTGGGCCACCGCCGAAACGTGCTCTGCCCCCGAGGGGGGAGAGGTAACTAATATCTGGTCACTTGCCATATCGCAACCTACCTGGTCAGTCGAATTCGGGGGTCGAGATAACCGTAAAGAACATCCACCACGAAGTTGGTGCCCACAATCATAACGCCGGCCATAACCACCACGCCCTGCACCAGGGGGAAGTCCCGATTGATCAGGCCGTCATAGAGCAAACGTCCGATGCCGGGCCAGGAGAATACGACCTCCACGACCACCGCCACGTTGATCATTACGACCAGGTTAACGGCGGCCAGGGTGAGCACGGGAATGAAAGAATTCTTAAGGGCGTGCTTGACGATAACCACTGTCTCGGGAAGGCCCTTTAGCCGGCAAAGCTTGATGTACTCGCTGCCCAGGACTTCCAGCATGCTGGAACGGGTGAGCCGGAGCATGGCCCCGGAGAAGAACCAGCCCAGGGCGAGGGACGGAAGAATCAGGTGCTGCCAGTCGAAGAAGCCTTCAGCCTTGCCCAGGAAGGGCAACCATTCCAGCTTAACGCCAAATAACAGCACCAGCAATAAGGCAACAAAGAAGGAAGGCACCGACAGTCCCAGCAGAGCGAAGGTTTTACCCACGCTGTCCCACCAGGAGTCCACCTTGACGGCGGACATAATGCCCAACGGGATACCTATGACCATGGAAATCAGGAAGGCCCAGAAGGCCAGCAGCAGGGAGTTGGGCAGCCGGTCAAAATAGAGGGAACGAACCGAGGTGCCGTACTGGAAGGACTGGCCGTAGTCGAAGCGGGCAATATTCCATACGAAGGAGACGTACTGCTCGGGCCACGACTTGTCCAGGCCCCAGGCCGCCGTCTGGCGGGCTATGTCCTCTTCCCGAGCCCCGGGGTATTCGTACAGAAGCTCGGCGGGGTTGCCCGAGGCGCGCACCAGGGCGAATATGATCATGCTCAACACCAGCAGGGTTACCAGGCTGGAGAGGAGCCTCTTGGCGATAAAGGTCTTCACTATACCTCCGAGCTACTGCCTGAAGGGAAAGCTCCGTTGGGATCCGGAGAACCATACCGCTTCCCCGAGGGCGACGCCCGTGGGAAGCGGCTGTCACGGTTCCCCATTCACTCCAGGGGAGCCGTCAAATGATCCGCATAGTTCCCGCGCCAGCGGGGATTGTGACCCAGGCCGTTGGGGTTCCCGCCTTCGGGGACACGACCAAACAGAGAACCCGGAGACACCTATCTTCAAATTGACGACAGCCCCGGCGAACCTTACGGGTTTATCTCGATGTCCTCATACGGGAACAGCGACGTGGAAACCATTGAATAGTCTGCAATATCACCCTTGATCTTGGGGCCGGCGCCCATGGCGAAGGCGTTGATGTACACCGGCACGAAGATATGCTCGTCCAGGATGTAGGCCTGCAACTCTTCGACGATGGCAGAGCGTTCTTCCAGGTCCAGGCTGGATTCGTACTCGGCCATCCTGGCGTCGATGTGGTCGTCGCAGATCACCGAAGAGCCCTGCTCGCAAAGGCCAAAGGCCCGGAAGTAACCGGCGGCATTGGGCGGGCCGGTGGAGATGGAGAAGGCGATCTGTGTGCCGGGGAATCCGGCCCGGTGCTCCCGGAGCATGCTGAGGAAGACGGGACGCTGGGTCACGTTTAGCTCGCTCTTGATGCCGATCTCCCTGAGGGAGTCCATTATCCTCTCTGCCAGGGAGAATACGGGCGGGAAGGGGGTGAAGGCGTCCAGCTCAAAGCCTTCGGCATATCCTGCTTCGGCCATCAGCTGCTTGGCCTTTTCCACATTGTATTCGGGAACCGGTCGGTCCAAGTAGTCACCCTTGCCGGGGGGAATAAAGTTCCCCGTGGGAATGGCGAGGCTCTGGGTCTCGGTGGCCGACAGGAACTCGCGGTCCATTGCCAGGCTTACGGCCTCGCGCACCCGCTTGTCGTGGAAGGGGTTGTCCGGCTCCTCGTAGCCTGGGAAGAACAGCCAGAAGGGAGCGGAGTTGTTGGGGTCCACCTGGATGTTGGGGTCTTCGATGGCATCCTGAAGCAGGGCCCCGGTGACGAAGTAGGCCACGTCCACTTCGCCGGTCTTCAGGGCGGCGACCCTGGAGGCCAGTTCGGGGACGCCCTTTGTCTCGATAGTCTCGATGTTGGGGACCTTCCGCCAGTAGTCCTCGTAGGCTTCCATGATCACGGACTGGCCGGTGGTCTGCCCCACAATCTTGTAAGCGCCGGTACCGATGGGGGCCTCGATGAACTTCTCGGGTCCCACCTCCTGGTAGTAGGCCTTGGGGACGATGAAACCGGCTCCCGAGGCCTCAGAGCCGTACAACTCCAGGAAATCAATGAACGCCTCATTGAAGTAGAAGGTAATGGTGCGCTCGTCCACTATTTCGATGCGCTCGGTCTTTTCCTGGTAGATGTCGGCATTGGCGCCGGAGTAGTTCTCGTAGGAGAACTTCACGTCTTCAGTGGTGACGGGTTCGCCGTTATGGAAGGTTATGCCCTCGCGCAGACGGAAGGTAGCCTTCCTGAAGTCGTCGGTCATTTCCAGGTCTTCCGCCAGCAGATACACGAACCGGCCGTTGGGCATGGCCCCGATGAGGGGGTCGAACACGGCCTGCAGGAAGGCGGAGTAGGGAGTCCGCGAGGCCGGTGCCACCTGGGGGTCCAGCCACTTGGGGCTGAGGGCCGTGTGGTAGGCAAGGACCATTTTGCCCTCAGCCTGCCTGGAACGGTCGGGGTCTATCACCGGGTCCTTGATATCAAAGTCAACGAGGCCCTCGGTGGCATCGGCGCTGGGCTCGGCCTGGATGGCCGGCGGCAGCGGAGTCGCGGTGGCGGCGGCGAGGACCCTGGTAGGCGGCGGGGCGGAGTCCTGCGCGGCGCTTTGGCTCTGCCCGGAACTGGCCTGCTGCTGGGGAGCGGCTTCCTGGCCCGTGGATGGCTGAGAAGACTGCTGGGTGGCTGCCTGCTGGGAGGTGGATCCGCTTTCAGGGGCCTGGGGAGCCTCAGGCGCCGATGTTCCGCAGGCCAAGGCCACAATCATAAGCAGCGCTGCGGAAAAGAGGGCAAGCCTGAATACCCGGGCGTACTGGGTACTTACCATGTCTCTGTGCGTCTCCTTTGTTATGGGTATTGGACCTGGTACCGGCCCTGTACTGTCAGGCTCGCATCGGCGCAACTGCCTCACTGGTCATCCGGCCCGGCAACCTGCCGAATCATGATGCAATCCGGAAACGGCGATCGCGGAGGAGCGCAAATTCAAGCCCTGCAATAATAGTTGAGCAACTCTACACACCTGAAATGGGTAATGTCAATCCTGCATCTCAGCGCAATATCAACCGCTCTTTGAGGCGCGGCAGGCAGACGGGCGAAGGAAAATCATAACTACAGGATGACCTATGGATGCTTTTCGCAACCGGTTTGTTCAAGTCGAACAGCGCAGCACCGCCATCCGGTGCGCATACCGTATTGGAGGCGAACCGGGAAGCGCCTGTGGGGAAAATGAAGAGCCGTCCAGATTGGGCGGCCCTTCAAAAATCTTGTCAGGAACCTGGTGGGGGCATGGCTGACGCGCACGGAGGCGCAACTGTTCCCCTTCAGGGGGTCTTCCTGCCTGAAACCGCCATAGCTGTGAAACTCGCCATCCGGAAGCCTCTGATTCCATATGTGGCGGGTCTTCCTGCCTACCAGGATGCCGGCTTTCGGCGAAATGACGGGGCTGGCTGGAACGGAAATCCCTCCAATTCTGGACCCCTACCCCTGGCCCCTGAACGGTTGCAGGGAGGCTGCAGGGGCAGGGAGATCGCTCCGCGCCGACCTACCCCGCCAATGGAACCGGGGCCGGCTAGGCCGAAGTGCAGGCAATGGCCTTGACGTTGGCAGCAATCTCGGGAAGGTCGTGGCCCTGCCAGGTGGCGCCGCCGTCGTGGGTGCCGAACACCTGGCCCTTGCGAGTGCAGAAGTACACCTGCTCGGGAGCGCGGTCGTTTACGGCGATGCCGAAGGTGGTGCTGGCCGGCTCAATGCCCTGGTCGAACCTGCTCCAACTGTTGCCGCCGTCGGTGGAGCGGAGGATGCCGCCCTCTTCGCTGCCGAAGTTCAGGCCGACGCAGGCGTAGAGGGTGCTGGGGTCGTTGGGAGCAACCTCGACACCGCGAGAGTAGCGGATGTTGGAAAAGTTCTCGAACTGGAGGTCGTCCCAGGTCCGGCCGCGGTCGCGGGTGCGCCAGACCCCGGTGCGGTTGGAAATGAACACGGACTCGTCAACACCAACGGTTACGCCGTGCAGGTCCAGCAGGTCCACGTCGCCCTCAAAAACACTGTTGACGATGGTCCAGGTCTTGCCGCCGTCGGAACTGTGAGCGGCGCCGCCGACTTCCAGGGCGGCGTACATCTGGTCCGTGTCGCTCGCCTCGATGCCGATACCCAGAATGCGGGTGGCAAATGCCATCTGAACGGCATCGGGATTGGATACGGTGGACAGATACTCCCAGTTCTCGCCTCCATCCGTGCTCTTGAACACCTCGGAGCCCTCGGTGCCCAGGAACATGATGCTGGGGTCGTGGGGATGGAACTTGATGGACCAGACGATGCGACCCTCGGTCAGGTTCATGCGCTCGAAGCTGTCGCCGCCATCCCTGGAGCGGTAGATACCCCGCTGGGTACCGACGAAGATGGTGCCGGAGTCTTCGGGGTGCACGACGATGGCGCGTACCTGCGGGGAGGGCGGCATACCCTTGGCCAGCTTCTCCCAGCGGGAATCGCCCGCCTCCTTGCGATAGAGCCCATCGGCCTCGGCCCCGACGTAGATGAATGTCCTGCCTGCCATAACGCTCTCCTCCATGCTCAGCATTCTGTCCGGTGATGGCCCAATTTCAACAGACCCCACCTGCCTTGTCAATTCCGTGGCCGGTCCAGGCAGGGCCCAGGACGATTGCGGAGGCGCTGCCCCGCGTTATCGGCGGGCCAATTCCGCATAGGGCGTTACCTTCTGGTACTATATTTCAAAAGTCAGTCAAGAATTACCGCGGCGCCTTCAACCCATTGGCAACCCATTGGCAGCCCCGCTACCATCCTCCCAATGACGCCGCGTCAACCCCGGGCAGCGCTCCCGCGACGCTTCAGGGAAAAGGGAAAGGGCCCGTTGCAGCCATCCCTTGGGTAGAGCCAACGAGGTGGGGCCTGAAGTCCCCACCTCCCCAGGCAGGACATATGCGGACCAACGAACAATTGCGCTACGAGCCTGACGACCGCAGTCCTCCCGTTGCAACGCTGAACGTGGCGTTGCAGGGTGTTGTGATCGCACTGTCCAACGTGGTGTCCCTGGTGACGATTTTCGCGGTGGCGGCCCAGGGCAGCGAAAGTTATTTGGCCTGGGCGGTATTCGCCTCCCTGGTTATTGCGGGGGCAGCTACCGCCCTGCAGGCATCCAGGATTGGCCGACTTGGGTCGGGGCATATACTCCTGATGGGCCCGGCGGCACCCTTCATGGGTGTATGCGTCCTGGCCGTGACTGAAGCAGGACTGCCGGTGATGGCGAGCCTGATAATCGCCGCTTCCCTGGTGCAGTTCGCCATGGCATTCTGGCTGGCCCAGCTACGGCGCATCATCACGCCCGTGGTGTCCGGCGTGACGCTCATGGTGGTGGCCGTCGCCGCCATGCCCATTGGCGCAGCGCGGCTGGACGATGTTCCGGCGGACCTGTCGCCGCTGGCCGGGCCGGCTGTCGGGGCGATTACGCTGTTCGGGGCCGCGGCGTTGATGCTCCGCGCTTCGGGCCTTTTCCGTTTGATGGCAATCCCCATAACGCTGCTGGCAGGCTGCGCGGTGGCGGGGTTGCTGGGAGCGTACGACTTTCGGCGAGTCCTGGAGGCCCCGTGGTTCGACCTGCCGGAATTCTCAGCGTGGCCCGGCCTGGGCCCGGCGCTGAATACGGATTTCCTTTCGTTTCTCCTGGTTTTCCTCATAGTCAGCGCCGTGGTGGCCGTCAAGGCCGGCAGCGAGGGGGCGGCGATTCAACAGGCATCCCGGCGAAGGCCGAGGGCCATTGACTTTCGAGGCGTCCAGGGAACGCTGAACGCCGGCGGAACAGGAGTGCTGCTGTCCGGCATCGCGGGGATCTTGCCAGTGCTGGTATATCTCCCGTCAACTGTCGCGCTGATCAACTTTACGGGAGTCGCCGCGCGGCGCACCGGCCTGGTCATCGGGGCCATACTGATAGGGGTGGCCCTTCTGCCCAAGTTTATCGCCGTGCTGCTCACCATTCCGAGGCCGGTGACGGGCGCAATCCTGATGGTGGTGATGGGGCTCCTCTTCATGGAGGGAGTGCGCACCATCATTCAGGACGGATTAAATCAGCAGAAGGCCGTCATAGTCGGGCTGTCCCTCTCCATCGGAATCGGCCTGCAAGTCCAGGACGTACTGACTGACGCGCTGGGCAGCCCGTGGGGGGCAACCTTTGGGAACGGAATTGTGGCGAGCGTGCTGGCCGCCATCCTGCTGTCGGCGATCACGGATATGACCCTTTCCCGTCGCAGGCGGATGGAAGCGGAGCTGGATATAGCGGCCCTGCCGGAGGTGGACAGCTTTCTGCGGGATGTTGGCAGCAGCGCAGGCTGGAATGAGGCATCGCTGGAGCGGTTGCGGGCCGCCGGCGAGGAGACCCTGTCCAGCATGCTGCAGCTGCGGGACGACTACGAAGGAGACAGGCCACCCCGGCTGGTCCTGATTGCCCGCCCCCAATCGGGCGCCATGGAGCTGGAGTTTCTGGCGGTGTCGCCGGAAGAGAACATTGAAGACCGGCTGGCCTACATGAGCGAGCAGGCGGCGGAGCCGGACGTGGGCGAGATTTCCTTCCGGCTGCTGCGCCATTTCGCGTCTTCCGTCCGCCACAGAAAGTACCACGGCCTCGACATCGTGACGGTGCGGGTGGACGCGCAGCCCAGCCGGTGACAGCAGGGAATGAAGCCGGGGCGACCGGGAGACTCCCCGAGGCCCGCCCCCGAAAATCAGATTAACCAGGAAGAGGACCGTAGATATGGCAGCATACGTGATAGTTGATAACGAGATAACCGACCAGGCGCTCTTCGCCGATTACGCCAGGGAAATTCTGGCGCTCACCGAGGCTCACGGCGGAAGGTACCTGGTGCGAGGCGGCGCCACCGAAGTCGTGGAAGGAAACTGGACTCCCCACCGGGTGGTGATCATAGAGTTCGAGGATATCGAGCAGGCAAGGAGCCTCGTCAGCGACCCCAACTACGTGCGACTGGCAGAGCTCCGCGGGAGGAGCAGCGTCACCTCGACCGTGATCGTCGAGGGCGTCTAACGGCGTTGCGGAAGGGCTGAAGGCGCAGGACCGCTTTCAGCCCTCAGTAACTGTCGCGACAACGTCAACCCGTCAATACAGTCCTGTAGATGTAACAGTTCAGATCTGGCGGAATTTCCCGGCCAGCCAGCCCAGTCATACCGGCGAAAGCCGGTAGGTGGATTCACATTTCAAGTGCAACACCTGATTTGAATAGACTTCAGC
>JAPPGG010000067.1 GCA_028875055.1 Chloroflexota bacterium | reverse complement strand
CAGGTGTTGCACTTGAAATGTGAATCCACCTACCGGCCTTCGCCGGTATGACGGGCATCGCCAGATGCACATCCCACTTTGGCCTTAGTCCAGGAAGTGTCGTCAAAATTGCTTTATCCACTTGTGCGGCCTACCGCCTGGTTGCCACCTCGGGCCCCATTCCATCCGGGCGGACCTAGATGTGACTGGAGTCAATCATCAATCGCTGGAACAATTGCACTCGAAGCCCTTATCGTCAATCACCGCATCCAGAAGGTCTCTCCATACCTCTCGGCCCCGCCAGCGGCAGAAGCGACGATGAATGTTTTTCCAGTCTCCCAGGTCCGGCGGCAGGTCCCGCCGGCGAGCCCCAGTGCACAGGTTCCAAAACACCGCGTTCAGTGACATTCGGTTGTCTTTGGCTGGCCAGCCCTTCTTCCCTGGGGCACCGGGCAAGAGAGGTTCAAGAAGTTCCCAGACCCGGTCGGAAATGTCGTGGCGTCGATGCGGCGCCGTCATATCCCCATCCCTCACGTTCACTCTCCCAACAGCAATCTATTACCATGTTGACACTTTGACGACACTGCCAAAGGTCCTCAATAGCAAGTTTGACGGAGTGCCAAATCAGCCCTAACGAGGCCTTACATCTGCCCTATTCCGTCGCCTTCAGCCAGCAGCTATGTCTTATAGCCCTTTTTCCCTTTTCAGTCTTGTTTGTCTCGTTGTACCCCTGTGCCAGCAGGCACGACTCGTACAAGGCCTGTTTCCAGCGATGGTTGACGATGCTCTTCATATCCTGTAGCACCTCGTGGTAACCGTGATATGCCAGGTCCATGGCAATCTTGATTATCTCCCCCGCCGCAAGACCGAAAGTTATCCAGTTGTATCCCGTAATGGGGACGCTGAAGGTTCTGCCGCTCAGCACCCAGCTCCAGGCGCCCCGGTAGGTTCCCTTTGTCAGGTGTCGTACTGCCCGCCCCTCCAGGTTGTCCAACCCCTTCTGCGTTCCCGTCAGCGCCAAATCCTTGAAGCTGGTTGGAATGCCGCGCCGGCCCACCTCCAGGTCCTTTATCTTAACGAAGGTACGAAATACCTCGGCCTCGAACTCCACCCAATAGCCCCGATACTCTTCAGGTTCTTTGCCCCACGGGTTGCCGCGGAAGTTTATGATCATCGTTTCCACCGCACCCTCGCCAGGGTCGTCAGCAGCGCTGGTCAGGAACAACTGTGCGCCCGCCTGGAATTCATTGTCCGACAAGTCCAGGTGGCCCAACCTGGGTAAACGCCCCAGTTCCCACGGCGCCCAGCCGCTCAACCCGTGGCGGCAACCCAGACCGCCACACCGCTTGTTGTGGGAAAGGTCCAGGTATTCCAGGTTCTGCAGGTTGTTCCAGTTGATGGCTCTTGGGTGGTCGGCATTTCGTTCCTTAATGCTTCCCCTCAAGGCGTTGCCCGACAGGTCCAGGTAGGTCAGCTGGGTCAGCTGGTCCAATTCAGGTGGAATTGCCCCGCCCAGGTGGTTGCGGGGGTTTTCGCGATCGGTCGCCGACAGGTCCAGGTAGGTCAACGCCGAAAGGTCACCCACCACCGCCGGGATGTTTTCGTGGACGTTATTGTCGGGGAGTTCCAGCCTCGTAACCCGGCCAGTGGTTGGGTCAACCGTTACCCCATGCCACCGGCCAATGTTCGAGCCGAGGTTGTCAACATCCCACTTGCCGGAACCCACATTTCCCAGGTCCCACTTCGGCCCTCCTGCGGCATTGTAGAAGGCGATAAGGGTGGCTCGGTCTTTTTCGGCCCCGCAGAAGGGAAATCCCGTGTCCCCGGTCAATTGATCCACCCAGACGTCCGGGATACAGCCCGTCAGGTTGGGATTGCCCCCCAATTTCAGCTGCCTCAATTTGGGGAGGGCATCGCTGTTGACAGGCAGGTCCTTCCAGGGTATCTCCCCGCGCAGGTCGTTGTTGCTGAGGTCCAGCCGCTCCAGTTCGGTCAGGGCCCCTGCTGCATGGAGAATCTGGGTTGCGTCCCCGGCCAGGTTGTTGTTGGGCAGCGACAGAGCGGTGACCCGCTCCCCCGTTACCGTAACCCCATGCCAGAACCGGATAGACCCCTCCGTGTTCCAGTTGGTTGCTATATTCCAGCGATTGAACCAGTCCTCCACGCTGCTTTGCAGGGTGCGGTTGTTCGCGTTGTTGTCCGCCACCAGCTGCCAGAACTTCCCCAGGTCTGCCAGGTTGGCGGTGTTAAGGAAGTTGGTGGCATCTTCCCGCGTGAGAACCCCCACCTCCCGCAGGTAACCCGGAGTCAGGAAAGGATAGATGTTATCATACGCGCTCTGCATTTCCTGGCGGTTGGGATTCGGGTCGGATGCCCCGTGGGCCGCTTCAAACAGTCTCAGCAGGGCTGCCCGGTCGCCGGCATGATCGGTTGTGACCGGCGTAATCTGCGGAATCACCGGCGGGGGAGGGTTACCGTCGGCGCAGAAGTCGGGCAGCGCGCCCCGACCCTCGCCCACCAGGCCCCTCAGGGCAGCGGGAGTGCAGCCGGTGAATTGGTTGTCATGCAGCCACAGGGTATTCAGCGTCGCAATCTCCGCCAAGTAGGCCGGTATTGTCCCATCCAGCCGGTTCAAGCTCAGGTTAACCAGCTCCAGGTCCGGCAAGTCCTTCAGCGTGGCCGGGACCGGTCCGGTCAACTGGTTCCCCTGCAACCGCAGCTCCCGCAGCTTGGTAAGACGTCCCACGTTAACGGACAGCCGGCCGCTCAACCCGTTGCTGTGCAGGCTCAGTCCGATTACCCGGCCCTGCCCGTCGGTGGCGACACCCTGCCAGCCGCCCAGGGGCTCGTTGCTGAGCCAGTTCTCCTGCCGTCTCCAATCGGGCCCGCCCATCTCGTTGTACAGCAACTCCAGCACGACCCGATCCACGTAGAACTGGTCGCTTGGCGGAACCTCCGTCACCGGCGGCACGGGCGTAACCGGCGCCAGGGTAGGGCCAGGCGCCACCGGGACAACCCCTGCTCCGCAGAACTCCAACTCGCCAACCTCTACGGTCGTTAGCTGCGCCTGCAAGTTGGCGGGAATGCAGCCAGTCAGATCCGGGTTGCGGCGGAGGTCCAGGGACTCAAGATGGGTGAACTGGCCCAGCACGCCGGGAATCGTTCCGCTGACATACCCTCCGGTGAACTTCAGTCCGGTAACCTTGCCTTGATGGTTGGTTTCGACCCCCCACCATTGGTGGAGAGTCTTGTTGCTGAGCCAGTTGCCTTGGTCTGCCATGTAATCGCTGCCAATAGCTGCGTGAAGGGCCGCCAGCTTCGCCCGCTCCTCGCAAAGCACCCCGTAGATATCCGAGACTACCTCGCCTGCCTGGTATGGAATAATCGGCACAAGAGAACTTTCCAACTCCGGCGGAATACATAGCCCCACATTGCTAAGGTTAAGCCCACTGACAGAACGAGTATTGGCGTACGTTAGATAGTTGCCAAAATTCGTTAGGTTTCCCAGTTCAGGGGGAAGTGGACCAGACAGGCCGGTGTCGTTGAGGGCCAGGGTTTCCAGTTTGGCCAGGGAGCCCAATTCGGGAGGTACTGGCCCGGTAACCCCGGCATTGTGGGACAAGACCAAATGCCTTAACTCGTCGAGGCGGGTTATCTCCCGCGGGATGGGCCCCTTCAGGAGGTTGTCTCCCACCGAACCCCGAACGCCATAACTGCGGAAATCCAGGGAAGTAACCCTGCCCCAATGGTCTGTCTCTACTCCATGCCATTCGTTGAGACGCCTATTGCTCAGCCAATTGTCGCTATCCTCCCAGTTGTCCCCGTCCCATGCCCGGTAGATCGCCTCCAGCGCCTCCTTGTCCTCGCAATGTACGCCGTAGAAGTCTTCAACCGTTCTTCCGTTGCCAACTTGAACATCCCTCTGAAGGTTTCGCCCTATGGTTCCCGCCAATTCAGGGGGAACGCACAGCCCGGAGTTTTGTATCCGGAGGGAATAACCCCCGGGTTGACCAGTACCGACTACTGTGTAATTGGACTCGTTCAGGTTTGCCAGGTTTGCCATTTCCAGGGGAAGGGGCCCGGACAACCCGGTATCATGCAACAGCATTATCTTCAGGTTGACCAGTTGGCCCACCTCCGCCGGCAGTTCACCGTCCAGGTTGGGGTTACGTTGCAGGTACAGTTCTTCCAGGTCTGGTAGATTGCCAAGTTCCGGCGGCAAGGGGCCGGTGAGGTTTTCATTAAGCGATAGATCCAGGCGGATTAGAGCCGTAAGATCGCCTATCTCAGCGGGGACAGGGCCGCTCAGCCCGTTGTCGCCCCAAGCTCCGCGGACTTCGACACTGCGCAAGTCTAACTCGGTAACCCTTCCCGATTCGTCGGTACTGACCCCTCCCCAGTCGTTCAGCGGCAGATTGTTCAGCCAATTGTTGCTGTCCTGCCAGTTCTCACCGCCCAGTCCCCGGTAAAGCGCCTCCAGGGCTTCCCGTTGGTGGCAAAGCACACCTTGAATGAAAGGGGTATTTCCATGCGGACCCGCCATTTGCCGTTGGACTCTGGGCAGCAGCGTCTCTTCCAACTCAGGGGGTATGCAGAGCCCAGTATTGTAGATAGTAAAATCGCCGGTGCGGTGACTTCTGCCGGTAGGGTCGTACTTGTAAGTGGGCAAACCGGACAGATTTTCAAATTGGGCGGGCACCGGCCCGGACAGGGCGGTGTTGCTGAGATCCATGACCTGGAGGCCAGTCAGCAGGCTAAGCTCCCACGGAAGCTCGCCGGTCAGGTTTGGGTTGCGATCCAAATGCAATTCTTCCAGGTTTGCTAGGTTGCTCAATTCCGGCGGCAGCGGGCCGGTCAGCCCTTCGTTTTGGGAGAGGGTGAGCCGGGTCAAGGCGGTTAAATTCCCTATGTCGGGGGGAATAGCGCCACTCAGGCCGTTGTCACCCCGCGAACCATAGGCCCCGGTGGCCCGAATATCCAACTCGACGACTCTACCCTGGTCGTTGGTGACTACCCCATACCAGTCGTTCAGGTCCTCTTCAGTGAGCCATCCTCCTTGGTTTTTCCAATCGACGCCACCCAGGGCTTCGTAAATGGCGGTCAGCGCCTCCCTGTCGGTGTTGACATCGTCATTCGGCGGGGGCGGCTGGGCACGATTCACAGGTGCCGGTGTTGGCGTTGGTTCAGGCACAGCAGTGGATTCAGCATTGGCCTCCGTCTCCCCGCCGGGTCCATCGCTGGGGCTGGACCCGGCGGACCTCGTTTCGTCGCCACCTTCAGGTGCGGGGGATTCCCCTGCAGAAGCTTGCTGGTCGACGGCCTGCTCGGCTGCCGTCAGCGTGGCCTGCACTGCCGGCGCCAAGGACGACGCATCGGGAATCTCTACTCCTTCCCGGGCCACCGCCGTGGCGATTTCCTGCACTTGCTCCGGCGCTATGGTTACCACAGGCTGCCCCTGCGCGTCGCAGGCTATCAGCAGCGTCAAGTACAGGACAGCCACCGCGGGAAGTAAAATGGGAAGCCGGGACATATTGGGTGCTCCTCCGCAAATGAGGTGGCTTCAATAGTCGCAAGCAGCTGGCGCAACCAAACTCCACACACCATAGTATCCATCGTAATCCATGAATTGTGCTTAACTTCGGCAAGCATATGTTACGTTCGTGCGGCACAACCGTAGAGCCCTCATCGCACTTCGCCTTGTCCAAATCAACGGTGGCAGCCCGGTCATCGTCCCCGGCCCCGCCGGTTAGCCTGGAGCATGCCGCCATGCGCAGTGGGCCTTTCAGGTGTCCCACCTGGGGTGGGAGGAGAATCCCGGGCGATAGGTGTTGGAGGGATGATTTCATCCAGCTTGTCCAGGAAGGCGTCGATGCCTCGGCCAATCTTGCGAACGGAGCGGAGTGAGACAATGAAGAAGACAAAGCCGAGAATTCCGGCGATGGCGCCTCCATACTTTAGAAAGGCGTTGGGAAACTTGATCCACCAGGGCAGGTCACCCCAGTGAGTGTAGAGAACGTCATAGTTCCGAGTTACGGCCGCTCCGATTTCCAGGGCGGTGGGGAAGAGGAACCCCTCCACGACCTCAGAGGCGACCAAAAAGACAAGGAGGCCGATAACCATTAGACCCAACGCAAACTGGATCGTGGCGGCTTCTTCCACCGGGTTCGGTTCTTCCTCGGCGTCTTCTCGACCCCGCCCGACCCTGGCCAGGCGCTCCTTAAAGTCCTTGCGGCGTTCGGCGTCTGACATGACGGCGCGCTTGATCCGCTCCTCGGCCTCCTTGCGCCGGTCCGCCGCAAACAGGGCCGCTCCGCGTTTTCGAATCATAAGGAATAGGAGGGCCCGAGGGGAGCCGAATAGCAACATGGCAACCCCGACCCAAAGGGACAGAGCTCCGAGGAACTGCACCTTGTCCAAGGCCATCATCGGCCAGAAAAGCGCCTCCGCCGAGGCGTTGATACCGCCGGCCCGTTGGTAGTCCACGCCGCCGTCGAGGAGGGAGTCGAGGGTCTCCTGGGGCATCAGTCCCACGAGGAATGTCACCACGCCAATGACGAACAGGCTGATCCCCACCTGGTTGTAATCGCCCAGCTCGTCGAAGAATCGAGACACTCCGGTGGCGGGTTCGGGCGACCTGGTGTATCTCAGAAGCCGGGAGGCCATGGGTATTCCCACAAGGATGAGGGCGAGGCCGAAGAAAAGGGCGGCCGCGTTCTCATGTGTGTTGGAGTGGTCCGGACCCCAAAAGGCCCCATACAAATATATTGCTGCCCCTGTCCCCATCAGGGGAGCTACGGCCACCCTGGTGGAATACCTGGCCTGAACAGATAACAGGGTAAAGGCCGCTGCCAGGGATACAACAAAGAGAGACTCGGCGGGTTTCAGGAAGAAGCCCAGCAGGAAAAACACCAACGCCGCCCCCAGAAGGCCCAGCAGCAAACGGCCGCTCATCAGGAGTCGGCTGAGGCTGAAACCATCCCCGTTAGCAGTGGCGGCGACGGGTCCCGCCGCCGTCTGAGGTGAAGGTGGGGAAGGAGGTGTCGGCGCAGCGAGTGGCCCCGACCCTGCAGCCGCGGCAGTTGTAGCCGACGGGGCCGAAACCGGGCTTGACGGTGGTTTGTTCGCCAGGACCATAGACGGTTGCGGCGCTTCCGGCAAGTCGCGGATCACGTTCTCCAGGTCGGGCACCTGGTTCACGGGCAAGGTGCAGTAATGCTGTAGGCGCTCTGCCAGGGCTGCAACGACAGGGTCCGGGCTGCTTCTCAATGCCTCCAGGCACCTGGACCTGGGCGGATTTGTGAAATCCTGCCTCGTGAGGATGAGATTATCCTCGCGGTGGAATGTCTTCCAAAGATTGGGGTCCGCGGCGACGGCCAGCAGGCTCAGGTAAATCACCAGCGACGGAAAATTGTCGATGTTTGCATCGTAGTTCCTGGTATCCCTGATGGGGTGTCGGTAGTTGCGGTGTCCAGGCTCGGGACTTTCCTGTCCTTCGAAACCAGGGACGAACATACCGTCGTAATCCACCAGGCGTAGGGACCCGTCTTCCAGGACTATGATGTTACCGTGCTCCAGGTCGTTATGGGCGATTCCCAAACCACGAATGGAAGTAACCGCGCTACGCCACCGGGCGGCCACGTCAAGAAGGAAGTCGGGTTCAGCGATGTGCTCCTCAACGAAGCCATCCAGGCGGCTCCCTTCCGCCCAGTCCATTCTCACTATGGGAAACCAGTCTCCCTCGACCCGGATACCCTGTTCAAGATACTCGAAGCCGACTAACGAATCGGACCCGCCTGCCCTGAGGTGGTCATCCAGGGAGGCGTAGCGTGCCTGTAGGCCAGTTACCTGGCGGGTAAAGCAGCGGACCGCCACATCGCGCTCGGCCGTGGCAAGCTTGAAGACACAGGCCGAATCACCGCTATGGACCAGGGGAGCGCCGTCGGGCCCAGGAAAAATAGCCCCCTGGGCCAGATCCGGGGCTTCGAAACATCGGTCGGGGTTCCGGAGGGCTCTGCTGAAGTCGACGGGTTGAGGCCATGCCATAGCCCACCTCGCGTGAGTTCGTCTGCCGGAATGCCCTGATGATACAAGGGCAGATTACGAATGTCCAACATGTTTAGCCAAAAGAAGAGTAGTAAGACAGGCCTTTTGTTACCATGTTTGCGAAAGAAGCCAGACAGGTTCGCCCCTGCCGTCTCTATCCATCCCGCAGGGGCTGGGTCGCCGCGGCATACGGTATGCTACGGTCCTGGAAACGGACCGCCATGCAGCAGAAGGTACTTGCGGCCAAACCCTCCCGCTTGTCCCGCGAAGTACTGGCTGGCATCGCCTGGTAGATTGCTGCTTCGGTCAGTCTGGCGGGGTGGTCGGTTTATCGCATCCACCCAGGTTGGCCCTGTCCCGTGCAGTTCCCGCAGATAGGCTGAAACCGTGTCGCCTACCAGCGCGAGGCATATACCTGAGAAGAAGGCTGCCCAAAAGTGGAGCAAGGCCCGGAATCAGTTCCCAAGCCAAGGTAAACCAGCAGGGGTGAGATCTGTCGCAGACCTGGGCGTGCCGTAAAATTGCCCTTTCACGACTATGAAGCAAAGAATCTTGACTACGGCCAGCGAGGTTCCCGCCTTCGCGGGAACGACGAAAGTGGAAGACCAGACGCTTCTACTTTCAACATGACGACAGCCCCTGGCATGACACGCTGCCGGGATTGCCCTCCGGATTTCCCTGGCAGCTCGGGAAATTATCCGCCGAAGCAACATCTGCACCGGAAAATGAGAGACCAGAACCACGGAATTCAAGCTATAAAACACCGCTTCAGTGTTCTTACTGGCGACAGCGATGAATTACCTGGGGTCGTAGCGCGTCCGGCCCTGGGCCAGTTTGACGCCTCGTGCCCGGCTGTTGGTCGGCGATGGCGCTTGCGTCCTGGACGGACCTGGGCAGGCTGTGGAGTTTCGGCACGACCAGCGTGTTGTCTTGGCGCACGCCGCCGAGGACGCCAGGTCGATGCTGGCCGAGCGGAGGGCAGTCCTGGACAGCGCCGACACCATCGCCGCCTTCGCCGAGGACATGAGCGAGTTTCTCAAGACCAGCGAGCTTACCGAGACCAGGGCTTTCGTGCGGTCATTCGTGAAAGAGGTGCAGGTGAAGCCCGGCATGGCCGCCATCATCTACTCCATTCCCACGCCCGACGACAGCCCCATCGGGGAGGCGGACACAGCAGAACTCGCCCTGGGCGGGCGAGTTATCGCTTCGGGACGTTTTTGGTGGGCCGGACTGGACAAAATCAAGAACCGAGGCCGATTCCGACGTCACCCCG
>JAPPGG010000056.1 GCA_028875055.1 Chloroflexota bacterium | reverse complement strand
CCCCCCCCCCCCCCCCCCCCCCCCCCCCCCCCCCCCCCCCCCCCCCCCACACGGGTAGGCATTGGGGTGAGACCGGCTATTGCCGTAGCTTGGGAAAGCGCCGGGGAGTCCGGCATCTTGTTCGTGTCAAGACGGTAGGCAGAAGTACTCCGGGGCGCATCTGCGGGTGATGCCGCCGGATGCGTCGGACTATTGAGAATCGCTTCCTTCGTCCTGCCTAGCGAGTACATTCATTCACATGGTGAGGCGAAATTTTTGTGCCATCTCTACCCCTCACGATGACGGTATAATACCATAAAATGCCGAATGGTGTGCATCACGGTCTACGCCTGCACCACTGAGGCGTCGCAGGTACTGAGTTTGAGAACACGCCGGTTACGAAGTCATGGCACTGGGCAACCGACGCATTTCGCAAAGCTCACTAAAAGTCAATCAGGTCGGTACTTCGCTAACGTGAATCTGGTCTCATAGCGGCGTGCGCCTTGAGCTATTGCGAAGAGAGCCGGTAATCCGCGCTCTGCGTAGAGCCAGTATCTCCACTGCATTCTCTTTTGAACTCGGCGTTGCCCCAGTTCTCAAATCGTCAAATCGAACCTAATTGTGAAGGTTCTTGATTTTGTCCAGCTTGGTGGGCAGTACTGGACTCGAACCAGTGACCTCCTGCGTGTAAAGCAGGCGCTCTAACCATCTGAGCTAACCGCCCCAGAAGTGGAGACGCTTCAGGAATAGGGGCTGGGACAAAGTTTACATAAACAAAGTATGGAAATGGCGCGCTTGGCGGGATTCGAACCCACGACCTCTGCCTCCGCAGGGCAGCGCTCTATCCACTGAGCTACAAGCGCATGTGCAACCAATCAAACAGGCGGCGGCGCATTTGCCGCCTTCCTGGTGCCGAGGGAGGGATTTGAACCCACACGTCCATAAGGACACTGCGCCCTGAACGCAGCGCGTCTGCCGTTTCGCCACCTCGGCACAGCAGTAACGGATACGGACAGACACCTGGCTGCCAAGTGGTGGGCGATGGAGGATTTGAACCTCCGACCTCCTCGGTGTGAACGAGGCGCTCTAACCACTGAGCTAACCGCCCCTCCGGTTCCGCTAGGGAAGCAATTATAGGCAAAGCAGGGCCCTGGCGCAACCCTGCAAATTGACTTGGAAGTGTTCAGAGTTGGGGTGTCCCCCTCACCCCTGCCCCTCCCCCTCAGGGAGAGGGAAGAAATATTCTCCTTAGGAGAGGCGCGGCCGGATGGGTTACCAAATACAGAGGCACTTGACTGGGACGAATCCACCATCAGAGATGCGCACCCCTCTCCCTATGGGAGAGGGGCCGGGGGTGAGGGCATTCCCCCCAACTCTGAAATCTCACATTGCCTTGGCTGATCAGCTCCGTACGCCCAGTGCCCTATAAAGGGCAGACCCATGAGCCTGCCCCGAAATGTCGGACGACCATGCCAGGCGGAATGCCGTTCAGCGCGCCGTCATACCCCCGTCTATGACCAGTTCGCTGCCGGTAACGAAAGACGATTCGTCCGAGGCCAGATACAGGACCCCCGCCGCTATGTCTTCAGGAGTCCCCATACGCCCCAGGGGAGTTCTTCCCACCCGAAGGTCATGAATTTCCGGGATGGCGTGAGCATTCTGGGTCATTGGGCTGTCAACAAAGCCCGGGTGCACCGAATTCACCCGAATACCTTCCGCAGCATACTGGATGGCGGCAGCCTTGGTGAAGATCCGGACCGCCCCCTTGGAAGCGTGATATGCCGAAGAGGTCTCGCTCCCCACGATCCCGTAGATCGAGGAGATATTGATTATCGAACCCCCACCCACCTTCCTGAGCTCGGGAATGGCGAGTTTCGTCCCCAGGAATACGCCCTTTCCGTTCACTGCCATTACCCGGTCCCAGGTTTCCTCAGCAGTCTCCTCCACCGTGGCGCGGCCGCTGATGCCGGCATTGTTCACTACGACGTCCAACTTCCCGTAGGCAGCCACCGTGGCATCGATAACCCTTTGCCAGTTCTCCTCGTCGGTAACGTCCAGCCGCATGAAGGTGGCTCGCCCGCCGGCCTCGGAGATCTGCGCTTCCGTGGCCTTACCCTCTTCCTCCAGAACATCAGCCAGGACCACCGCCGCTCCCTCGCTGGCCAGGAGCCTGGCCGAGGCTGCGCCAATTCCCCGGGCTCCCCCGCTAATCAGGGCGACCTTTCCTTCTACACGCATGGAAACTCCTCCAGAACGCCAACAAAATGGCGGAGCGTTGAAACTTCAGGGACACCGGTCTTGGGAGAGGAATCAAGAAAACCAGGAAAAGAACTGTTATGTCAACGAAGTGAGGCCAAAACCGTTGAGAATGTTACATAACGTCTATTGTGCGAACCAACCTGTCGGAGTCTCCGCAAGAACCTGGGGGACTACTCCTTCGCCAGCTCCCCATCGAACCACCTGCGAGACCCGTGGCCAGTTTCTTCAGTCTCCGGCCACGGAATGCAGCACGGTCATGGGGCCGTCCATCTCGATCAGCTGGGCCTCGACTTCTTCCAGCAGCAGGTCCAGGTTCCAGCCCCTGGCCGCGGAGATCAGGACGCTGGGGTACGACTGTAGGCCAGGGGGCGCCATGGGGGAGTCCCCGGAGCCGGACTCTCCCAGCAGGTCCATCTTGTTGATCACCAGCAGGCGGGGTTTCCGGCTCAAGCCCAGGTCTTCCAGCGTCTCTTCCACCACTTCGGCCTGTTCCGGAGCCTTCGGGTGGGTAATGTCCAGGACATGCAGCAAAATGTCCGATTCGGCCAGTTCTTCCAGGGTGGCCCGAAATGCCGCCACCACCATGGGCGACAGCTTCTGGATGAAGCCCACCGTATCTGTCAGGAGCAGCTCGTCGCCGGAAGGCAGGCGAATTCGCCGGGTAACCGGGTCCAGCGTCGAAAACAGCTGGTTTTCCGCTTCCACGCCAGCGTTGCACAGGGCATTGAACAGGGTGGACTTGCCGGCGTTGGTGTATCCAACCAGCGAGGCCGTAGGTATGCTGGCCTTCTTGCGCCTCTCAACGTAGATGGACCGGCGTTCCCGCACCTTGTCCAGTTCAGCCTGTATCCTCTGGATATGGCGACGGATGAGGCGTCGGTCAGTCTCCAGCTGGGTCTCGCCGGGGCCCCTGGTGCCGATGCCGCCGCCCAGCCTTTCCAGGTGAGACCACTGGCCCACCAGGCGGGGCAGCAGGTACTGGTGCTGGGCCAGTTCGACCTGCAGCTTGCCCTCATGGGTACGGGCATGCCGGCCGAAAACGTCCAGTATCAGCGCGGTCCGGTCAATTACCTTAACCTGCAGGGCGGCTTCCAGGTTCCGCTGTTGAGTTGGAGTAAGCTCATCATCAAATATGACGGTCTCGGCGCTTTCATCGGCTACCAGGCCCTGCACTTCCTGCAGTTTGCCCTTGCCCACGTAGGAAGGCGTGAGTCTGTCCGCCTTTTGCGTTACCCTGCCCACTACCTGGGCCCCCGCGGCGTCGGTCAGGTAGGCCAGTTCCTCCAGGGTATCATCGAGTTCCCACATGTGGTCGCGGCTCTTCAGTTCCACCGCAACCAGAATGGCTCTTTCCCTTTCGGGTTCAGTGCTGACAGTCTTCCTGGGAATGACTCTATCCCTCCCGTGGCGCCGGTATTGTCCAGTTTTCCAGCCGCTGGCAGCCCGTCTCCACTCTTTCGTCAGGAGTGGTCAGGGACAGTCTTATGTAACCTTCGCCGTACTGCCCGTAGCTGGAACCGGGGGTGACAACTATGTCTATGTCCTCCAGCAACCGGGCAGCGAAGTCCGCCGAGGTGAATCCCTCGGGAACACTGGCCCAGATGTACAGGCTGGCCTGCGGTATGGCCACATCAAGGCCCATCGAGCGCAGAGCCTCCACAACCCGGTCTCGTCGCCACTGGTAGATCACCCGATTGTCCTCAATGCAGTCCTGGGGCCCCGTGAGCGCTTCCATAGACATTTCCTGAATCGCCTGCGGGACTCCCGAATCCAGGTTGGCCTTGATCTGGAACAGAGCCCTGATCATATCGGCGTTGCCAACCGCCATACCCATTCGCCAACCGGTCATGTTGTAGCTCTTGGAAAGGGAATGAAACTCAATGCCCACGTCCATCGCGCCTTCGACCTGCAACACGCTGGTGGCCTTGTAACCGTCGTAGCCAACCTCGCTGTAGGCTGCATCGTGCAACAGGGCGATGTCGTGCTCCCGGCAGTAGGCTACGTAGGTTGCCAGGTCTTCGGCGCTGGCCACTGCGCTGGTCGGGTTGTTGGGATAATTGAGCCACATTACCTTGGCCTTCATGGCCACATCGTCGGGGATAGCCGACAGGTCGGGAAGCCAGCCATTCCCTTCCAGCAACGGCATTATGTAACTCTCGGCCCCCGCGAACATGGTGCCCACGCCATATACGGGATATGCCGGATCCGGCACCAGGGCGAGGTCACCGGGGTCCAGGAAGCAGAAAGCTACGTGCCCAATACCCTCCTTGGCGCCAATCAAGGGAAGAACCTCCTTGTCGGCATCCAGACTTACGGCAAACCTGTTACGGTACCATTCCGCGATGGCGCGCCTCATCTCCGGCAAGCCATCAGTTTCGGGGTAGCGGTGATTTGGCGGGTCCTGGGAAGCCGCAAGCAGCCTGTCCACGATTGGCTGGGGCGTGGGAATATCCGGGTCGCCAATGCCGAAGGTGACCACGTCCGCCCCGGCTGCCCGCTTCTCGGCAATAATGCGTGAAATTTCTACGAAGGGATAGGGGGCCAACTTGCCCAGTCTGCTGGAAAACTCCACTTTGCTACTCCTGGTCGATACCGTTCAGCTCGAAGGCCACAGGTTTGTCGAACTGGGCTCTCATAATGTCAAAAATGTGCACCCCGCGCTGTTCAGGCAGAACGTCACCACTCGCCGCTGAATACTTCCGTGGCGGGGCCCTCGAGGTAAACCTCTCCCTCGCCGTCCCACTCGATGGTCAGGGTGCCTCCAGGCAGTGTTATGTCAACGCGGTCTTCAATGAGGCCCTGCAGCCTGGATGCTACTGCTATGGCGCATGCCCCCGTTCCGCAAGCCATGGTCTCTCCCGACCCACGTTCCCACACCCGTGCATTGAGGTGGCTGGGGTCAATCTGGTTGACTATCTCAAAATTAACCCGCCTGGGAAACATGGGATGTCCCTCTACCAGCGGCCCTATGTTGTGCAGGGGAAACTCCCCCACGGGCTGGTCAATATAGGTGACCGCATGGGGATTTCCCATCGACACGAAGGCGAGAAACAAACGGAAGTCCCCTGGGTGAATGGGATATTTGAGCACTGGGCCATGGCTCGTTTCCAGGGCAGGGTCAAGACTGACAGGTATTTCCCGGGGATTCAGGTGAGGCAGGCCCATGGAAACCCGCGCCCCTGCGACATCGCCTTCGCCATAAATCGGGTAAACCGTCCTGATGCCAGCCAGGGTCTCCACGGTAAGCCCGCTTTCCGGCCGCGAAACAATTTCCCGTTCAATGGCGTACTTGGCAAAACACCGGATGCCGTTGCCGCACATCTCACCTTCGGAGCCATCGGCATTGAACATGCGCATCCGCAGATCTGCCTGCTCCGAGTCCAGGATGAGGATGATTCCGTCCCCCCCGATACCAAAATGCCGGTCGCTCATCATTCTCGAAAGCTCCGGCCAGTCTTCGTCCATACGACGGGCGTCAATATAGATATAGTCGTTGCCGGCCCCGTGCATCTTGGTGAAATTCATCAGACCCTCTTGCCGCAGGTTGCGGGTATTTTACCACAGGCTGTAGCTGGCGAAATGGCAGAAAGGAAGGCTACCCAACCCTGGCAATCACCTTTGCGGCAGCTTCCGCAAGCGCCGAATCTTCTCCCGTTAGCCAGTTGATTCGGGCATCGCCCGGCTTGAACCACGTGTACTGACGGCGGGCCAGGCGGTGGGTCTGGAACTTGGCCCTTTGCACCGCCTCTTCCAGGGATGTTTCCTCTCCCAGGAACTGGCCGAGTTCCCGGTATCCCGGGCAGGCCAGCGGCCCCTCGCCCAGCTTGTAGCCCATGTCTTGCAGGCTCCGGGCTTCATCCAGGAACCCGTCGGCCATCATCCGGTCCAACCGAGCGTCAATGCGTTCATAGAGACGGTTGCGGTCCAGGGTCAGCCCGATCACGGGTCCCTGCCTGCCCTTGTCCCCCGATTGCTGAAGGGCCGAAGGCTTTTCTCCGGTTACGTGGTGGATTTCCAGCGCGCGGATTATTCTTCTGACGTTTCGGGGATCCAGATTGCTGGCCCGTTCCGGGTCAAGGGAACCCAGTTGTCGGAATAGCGCCTCACCGCCCGACTCCGCCGCTTCAGCCTCCAGTTGGCGGCGAAAATCTTCATCGGGGGGAACTTCCGGCACATTCCAGCCCTCGTAGAGGGCCCAGACATACTGTCCGGTACCTCCCGCAACTATAGCTGGAGAACCGCGCCCGTTTATCTCATCGATGGAAGACCTGGCAAGGCTGAGGAAGGTACCCAGGCTGAAATTCTGGTCCGGGGGGAGCAGGTCCAGGAGGTGGTGCCGTGCCTCGCTGCGTTCGGCGGGCGTTGGCTTGGCGGTGCCGATATCCATGTGCCGATAGACCTGCCGGCTGTCGGCATTGACAATCTCGCCGCTCAACCTCTGAGCCAGCTCGATGGCCAGCCTGGTCTTTCCCGCAGCGGTAGGGCCTACTACAAAAATTACCTCAGGAACTTTGACGGACATCGCTCTGTGAGGCTGGGAGTCTCTCCTTAGCTGCCGGCGCCCTTGGTCTCCCCGGCCAGGCGAACAATTTCCATGAATGAGTCCGCCTGGAGGCTGGCGCCACCCACCAGCGCGCCGTGAATGCACGACTGTCCCGCGAAGTCCACGATGTTTCCGGCATTTACGCTGCCGCCATAGAGAAGCGGCACAGCGGCAGAGGAACTGCCGTAGAGGGAATGCAGGGTCTCGGAGATTGCTCCGCCCATGATCTCTGAGGCGCCTTCCGGTGTAGCCGCCTGACCCGTGCCTATGGCCCACACCGGCTCATAAGCCACAATCAGCCCGTTTATGTCAACCGGTGCAACCCCATCCAGGGCCGCTCCAACCTGGCCCGAGATTACGTGAGCTGCCTGCCCCGACTCTCTCTGCTCCAGGGTTTCACCAACACAAACTATGGGCTTCAGGCCGTGGCTGATAGCCGCCTTCACCTTCAGGTTGACCTGCTGGTCGGTTTCGCCAAATAGCTGGCGGCGTTCCGAATGGCCGAGAATGACATACTGGCAGACACCCGCCAGCATCACCGGAGATATTTCCCCGGTGTATGCCCCAGAGTCTTCGTGGTGTATGTTCTGAGCGCCCACCTTCACAGCCGAGCCGGAAACCATATCCCGCACTGCCGCCAACGAAATAGCCGGCGGGCAAAGAATTACTTCCACACCGGCCGCGTTCGCAGCCAGGTCCCGAACACCCTTCGCCAAAGCCCTGGCTTCGTCCAGGGTCGTGTTCATTTTCCAGTTTCCGGCGACTACGGTGGCTGGCATGCTTCAGAAACTCCTGTTGCCATTGCGATTGAAGGGTCAGGGGCCGTACTTGGTCAACTTCCCCGAGTGGGACAAGGCCAGCAGCATTATATTGGTGGCAGGAATGCTGCCGATGGAACCCAAATTACAGGCCCGCTCGTTGAATCCCGGTACACCCTCACCCCTGGTCAGCTGAGAGTGAAGCATAAAGGGCACGGGATGCCAGCTGTGGGCTGCCATGATGGCCGGTGTCGAGTGGTCTCCGGCAACCATGAACACATCCGGGTTAAGTTCGCGAATCCTGGGTATCAGCGGGTCCAGGTCCTCCAGGGTTTTCACCTTGGCGTCAAAGTCCCCGTCTTCCCCTGCCGCATCGGCTGGCTTGTAGTGGATGAAAAAGAAGTCGTGGTTGTCGAATTCCTGGTGGAGGGTGTCCACCTCGTCGCTGAAGGTCCGGCCCGTCGGAATTATCCGCATGTTGGCGACCGTGGCCAGGCCCCGATACATTGGGTAAGCCGCAATGCCCGCGGGATTGAGCCGGTACACATCGCCCATGGGCGGCAGCGAAGGCAACTGGGCCCAGCCCCTGAGCAATACCATATTCCCCCGCTCCTCTCCGCCCAGCAGGCCCGCTGCCTGGGATACAAACTCATTCACCAGGGTCGCCGTTTTCTCCCCCGAAGGGTCCAGGGCCTTTACCGGCATGGCCGGTACACCGGTTATCTGCGGGTCGGTCTCGGTAATAGCTTCCGACAGCCCTTCTCCTCTCAGGCGCAGCACAAACCGGTAGTCCTGCACCGGGAAAACGTCGACCTGAACCCCCGGCAACTCGATGGTATCGAGTCGTTCGCAAAGTGGCGCGCTGAACTCGGTTGGTATGCGTCCTGCCCGACGGTCAACCAGATTTGCGTTGCCATCGACGGTACAGAAATTTCCTCGCGCGGCCAAATCACCGGGACGCAACTCCACCTCTATCCCCAGCGCTTCCAGGGCGCCCCTGCCGATTACGTACTTCAGCGGGTCGTAACCAAACAACGCCAGATGCCCCGGCCCACTGCCGGGAGCGACGCCCGGCAGTACTGGAGTGGTCATGCCGCAGGCGCTTTCCCTGGCCATGGCGTCCAGGTTGGGAATGCTGGCCGTCTCCAGTTCCGACTTCCCGGTATCCGGATGCGGCAGACCGCCCAATCCGTCAACTACGAGGAGCACAATCTTGGATGATGTGGAGACGTAACAATCGTGAAGCTGTTCCAGGTCAATCATTTCTTACTCACTTAATCCGTTTGGAATTTATCCTGTCCAATGGAAAACTCTTCCGAACCTTCAAGCATCAGGAAGAGCTGCAATTCCGGGTAGCTCCCGGCCTTCAAGGAATTCCAGGGACGCGCCTCCGCCGGTGGAAACATGGGTCATACTGTCCATCAGGCCCAGTTCTTCTACCGCCTCGGCCGTGGACCCTCCCCCGACCACTGTCGTTACGTCCGGCAGTCCGGCGATGGCGTTGGCAACAACCCGGGTTCCGGCGCTGAAACGGGGCATTTCGAAAACCCCCATGGGGCCGTTCCAGATAATGGTGCGGCAGTCCTTCAGGGCCAAAGCGTACCTGGCTGCCGTGGCCTCCCCCACATCCATTATGTACCACCCCTCGGGCACCTGGTCCGAAGGCACTGTACGCGTTTCCGGAGGATCGGCTTCAAAGCTGCTGGCCACCACCAGGTCAGTGGGCAGGTGAACGCCGATGTTTCTGGCGGACGCCCGACCGATCACATCCCGGGCAAAGTCCAGCCGGTCAGCCTCGATGGATGACGCGCCCGTACGGTAACCCTGGGCATTCAAAAAGGTCACGGCCATGCCCCCGCCGATGAACAGGTGGTCCAGCTTGTCCAGGATGTTTTCCAGCACCAGGATCTTGTCGCTTACCTTGGCGCCTCCCATCAGGGCGGCCAGGGGGCTGCCCGGGGACTCGAGGGCCCGGCCCATTTGCTCCACTTCCCGTTGTACCAGCAGTCCCATGGCCGAGGGAAGCAGGCTGGTGATTCCCGCGGTTGATGCATGGGCCCGGTGGGTCACCGCGAAAGCGTCCATCACAAAGCAGTCCGCAAGGGAGGCCAGCGCTGCTACAAACCCGGGGTCATTCTTCTCTTCACCGGCGTGAAATCGCAGGTTCTCCAGCAGCACGATGTGGCCAGGCGCCATGGAGTTAATCTCCGCCTCAACTTCCGGGCCGACGCAGTCCCCCAGGCTTTGCACCGGATGTCCCAGCAGTTCCGCCAGCCTGTCGCCCACCGGCGCCATTCGCAAGGCCTCCACTACCTGGCCGCCTGGCCTTCCAAGGTGAGAGCAAAGAATTATGCGACAGTCCCGCTCCAGGAGGTAGTGGATCGTGGGCAGGGTAGCCCGCAACCGCTGGTCGTAGGAAGCTATCACTTCTACTCCCTGCTCTATGGGGATATTGAAGTCAACCCGGACCAATACCCGCTTGCCTGCTACGTCCAGGCTCGAAAGGGTGCGCTTTGCCATGCTCTGCGAAAGCTCCTGCGTGGACTCTTTACCGTGTCACCTGTTGCGTCCCGGACTCAAGGGCCATTTCGGCCAGCGTACGCAAGGTGGGAAGGCATTCGGCGCGCCTGACTCGAGGCTCCAGTGTTTCCATCGCTTCTTCCGAAAGCCGACGGGCCCGCTCTTCCGAATACTCTCTGGCTCCGGTCCCATCCATTATTTCGACAACCCGCGCCAGGTCGGCAGGTTCCAGCACTCGTTTCATGTATGCCGCGCCTATTTCCCGCTTGCCCGAAGTGCCGCACTCTTCCAGTGCATAAATCAGGGGCAGGCTCTTCTTCTTGTTCAGGACATTGCTGGCCGTCACTGCATTTCCTTCCTGGCCCCAGAAATCAGCTACGTCCTGGGTAATTTGCCAGGCCATTCCCAACTTGACGCCAGTGCTCTGAAGGGCCTCCTGATCAGCCTCGTTCAGTCCAGCCGCCAAAGCTCCACCGGCAGCCGAGCACCCGGTCAGCGCCCCGCTTTTCCGGGCTATCATATCATCGTACTCGCCCATGGTGACCAGCATGCGGTCCTGGAATCCCAGGTCAGCGTATTGGCCTTCGCACATCGCCAGGCATGACCGGTCGAGCATTTCAGAGGCCCGCAGCACCCGGTCGGGGGGAAGGCCCATGTCGGCAAGGCGCATAATCGCCACCCTGGCCAGCGCGTGCAGCCCGTCCCCGGCATTGATCGCCTGGGCCGGACCCCAGACCCACCAGACACTCGGGCGGTCCCCTGCTTCCAGCCTGCCGGCCTGAACGTCACCATGAACCAGCGAAAAATTGTAAAGCAGTTCCACGGCGGCCGCCACCGGCAAGGCAGCTTCATACTGGCCGGAAACAGCTTCGCAAACGGCTGGAGCCAAGAGCGAGTGAAAACTGTGCCTGGTTGATCCACTCTCGGGCTGGCCCTGCTGATCAACCCACCCCATGTGGTACCGCAGAACGTTGTAGAGGAAACCCTGACGCTCTGAGAAGCAGTTCCTCAACTCCTTTTCAAGCGCCTCACGGTAGGGCGTCAATGCCTGGGGTTCAGCCATGCCGCCCTCCTTGGATGTCATCTGCAATCCGTGCATCTTTGACGCGCTCCCACGCTTTCAGCACTTCGTCGAAGCTGGTAGCCCCTTCCCGGATCAGCATTGGCGAGCCCTTCGTCATATCGACTATGGTTGACTGCACTCCAGCAGGAGGCGGCCCCACCTCAATAATCGCGTCCACCCTGTCGCCCAGGCTGGTTCTCAGTTCCTCCAGACTCTTCAGGTCCGGTCCGCCGCTGCGATTGGCGCTGGTGCCGCTGATGGGACTGCCCAGGTTGGCGGCCATGTTCAGTGGGACCCAATGGTTGGGCATCCTGACTGCCACGGTATCGCGGCCTCCCGTTACTACCGGGGAGAGGCCCGCGCGCCTGGGCAGGACTAGCGTGAGCGATCCAGGCCAGAATTCAGCCGCCAGGTATTCAGTGGCATCGCTCTCGACCTCGGCTACCATGCCCACTTGTTCCCAGTCTCCGACCAGGACGGGCAGGGCCAGATCGGCGGGCCGTCCCTTTATATCAAACACCCTGGACAGCGCTTTCTCGTTCAGTACGTCCGCGGCCAGACCAAACAGAGTATCGGTAGGGACTGCAATTACACCGCCTTCCAGCAACCGCAGTACTCCCGCGTTTAACTCCCGAAGCTGGTGACCGGGAGGAGGGGTAACTGCCGTGGCAAATCGCTCGGTGGATGTGATCGCAGTCAATTCGTTCAGATTGCCGTAGTTGGATAGTGAGACAGAGTTTAGCACGATTAAATCGGACGGGTCGAGAAAGTCGCATGGAATGGGCAGGTCTAAGGCATCGCAATTCCCACTCTGCATTTACCAGGGCGGTCGGCACAGAATTATGTCAACCCGGGCTTATTGGCGGGCTCAAAACTTCGGGCAGGGCCCCATGGATTGGCCCCCGGCGCCGGGCTGGCGGTCATGGACTTGGATGCAGGGGCTTCCCTTTGCAAGAAGTCCTTTGAAAGGCGGTTCCCCTGGGTTGGTCGGAGTGGTATCAGCATCGGTCTTGGACCACCGCATCATTACGGCCACGAATCTCTCCGTGCACTGAGAGCCGAAATGAGCCCTTTCAAGGTATTCCGAGTCCCTGATGCCTAAAAATGCCCCTTATTTCGGCCCGGATATACCCAGTCGGTTCAACGCCGTCAACAGCGGTTGCCTCTGCTAAACTGTCGGACAGACTGGAAGGGCGCGGTGACAGCTGATGGACCTGGGCAAGTTTCCTCCTCAACTACTGGAAAGACTCCTGGCAACAGAAGGCAAACACGATCCCAGGTTGGTGCTCGGACCCAAGCTCGGAGAGGACGCGGCCGCCATAGATATGGGCGACCGGCTGCTCATTGCCAAGAGCGATCCCATTACCTTTGCTACCGATGAAATTGGCTGGTACGCGGTTCAGGTGAATGCCAACGATATTGCGTGTACCGGCGGTGTACCAATGTGGTTCCTAGCCACTCTGCTGGCGCCGGAGACCTTCTCGGAGGCTGAGGCCGAAGCGCTGTATGGCCAGGTATTGGCAGCGTGTACTGATTTGGACATCGCACTTATTGGCGGTCACAGCGAGGTAACATACGGAATCGACCGGCCCCTCGTAATGGGTTCCATGCTTGGCGAAGTCGAAAAGGACAAGCTGGTAAGGACCGGTGGAGCCCAGGAAGGGGACAGCATAGTTATCACCAAGGGAGTAGCCGTGGAAGGGACAGCCGTATTGGCCAGGGAGTTCGGCAGCCGTCTCCTGGAATGCGGAATGACTCAGTCCTCTTTGGAGGCGGCCAGGGAGTACCTGTACCGCCCGGGTATCAGCGTGGTGCCCGAAGCCCGAATAGCTTGCGCCGTAGCTGAAGTGCACTCAATGCATGATCCCACCGAAGGGGGTGTGGTCACGGGACTGAGAGAAATTGCCCGGGCTTCGGGTATGGGATTGGCAGTGGAGCAAAGCAGCATACCCGTACTTCCCCAATGCGAGGAAATCTGCCGGCTATTTAACCTGAACCCCCTGGGCCTCCTGGCATCGGGCTGCCTGATAATTGCCTTGCCTTCAGCCCAGGTACCAACCTTGTTGAGGGCGCTGGAAGAGGCCAGCATCAACGCCTGGGAAGTTGGACAGGTAATCTCCCCTGAAGAGGGACTGGTTATGATCGGTTACGAGGGAGAGGTGCCGTTGCCGGAATTCTCCAGGGATGAGCTGGCCCGGTACATTTCTCAAAATGTAACGTAATATCTATTACATTTGCGCAAGTTCCGCACAGCCATCTAGTACATTCTATATGCCAAGGACCAGGTAAATGAATGTGCATTGCGTTACACTTTTCAAGATCGGCGGTACACTTCCAGAGCAGCATCCAATTGGGCCGCCGTCGTATTTGCTCCGCTGACTGTAACTGAAACTTTTCTCCCTTTCAGGCTCTCCCGCTGTTTGAGGGCGCCTGCCGTGGCCGCTGCTCCCGCTCCTTCCGAAAGGGTGTGTGCCTTCTCAATCAACAACCCCATGGCAAATCGAAGCTCATCGTCGCTCACCAGGACGAAATCGTCCAGGATATGCCGAATGATCCGCTGGGGCAATTCGTACCCGTTCATGGTGGCGATGCCCTCTGCGAATGTGTCCATCGGAGCCTGTACCAGTTGGCCCTGCTGCCAGGACATAAAGCCGGCCGGCGCTCCCTCGGACTGGACCGCCCTTACCTTTATTTCAGGGTCGATTGCGTTGGCTACAACGCAGGCTCCCGCCACACCGCTTCCGCCCCCCAGGGGCAGGTACATCACCTCTACGTCGGGCAGGTCCTCGATAATCTCCAACGCCTGGGTGCCTACCCCCGCCACCAGCAGGGGTTCGTCTGTGGGGTGAACATAGCGGTAGCCTTCTTCACGAGCCAGTCGTTCCGCATGGGCCTTGGCTTCATCGAAATTTTCCCCGTAAAAGACCAGCTCTCCTCCCAGGGCCTCCATCGCGGCTACCTTCAGAGGATTCGGGTCCTTTGCCGGCAAAGCTATCAATGCCCTTGCTCCAAACATTTTGCATGCGCTGGCTATTGATTGACCATGATTACCCGTGGATGCAGCAATTACGCCTCTGCTGCGTTCTTCTTCAGACAGGTGCGCCAGAAGGTTGATGCCTCCCCTGATCTTGAACGCGCCCAGGGGATGGTATTCCTCGTGCTTCAGATATATGTCAGCTTCAAACAACTGGCTCAGTCCCGCTGAGTAATGTAATGGTGTCCTGGCCAGGCACGGCGCGATGGTTTTCCTGGCGTCATAAACATCCTTGAGGGTAGGTGGCTGGACCATTTGACCTCGCTTCCTGCGTTAGCCGATTTCGTTGCTTTCATCCGAAGATTCGCCCGGCCAGCCTAGCAAAGGGGACGGTGCCGGTCAAACCCCTTCTATCGCGGACCGAGAAAGGGCGCCGCGCCACTAAGAGTAGAGTAAGGGACCAACTAACCTCCCCGGCCATCGCGTCCTGCGGACGTCATTGGCGCGTTTCTGGGGAACAGTTACTTCCGCAAGAAAGCGTGGGGCTCACGCTGACACTCCCCTCGCCGTTCCTGGCGTCACTCCGAGTGTTCAAGTGCACTAACGATGTACCACTGACGTCCGCTTCAGGACTGCTGCTCTCCCGTGTACCGGAAGTGGCCACCGAGGTACCCCTCAATCAGCCAGGAAACTCAGCCGTGCGGACCCGTGTAACCCTGTCCTCTGTTCTGGTCTCCGAATTCTGGCCCACCTTCGCCAAAATCGCCGGCGCGCTGAGAGCCGATTTAAGGCCTTTTTCGGCCCTGGATCAGCCCCAACACCTCCTGAAACCCCAATTTTCGTAGCTATTTTCAGTTCCAGATATTTCTAAAAAAAGTTTAAAAATTAAAATAGCAATGTATTGACTTTTGCCGGAACACTCAGTACAATTTGGTACATCTTAGCACTCAACACTATTTCACCGCCAACTGAGGAGGAGTACCATGGCCCGCAAGACGAAACTGATGCAGCGTGTAGAAAAGGAACACCAGCGCCCCCTGGAAAAGTTGCTCCCGGAAATGGTTAATGAGCGGGGTTTGTCGAGTACAGCAGAGGAACTGGGTGTCAGCAAGGCTACACTCGGGTACTGGCTGCTCAAGCTCGGCATCAGCGTCCGCCGCGTCGCCCTCGCCCCGGGTGAGACCCTGGAAGTGAAGCGCGTCAGTTAGTACTACTCCGGTATGGCCTGTCGCCGGAGCGGTTGCCCTCAGACGTGCCTATGTGGTGGATGTGATGAGATGGGTTGCTGTGAGCAGCAACCAAAAAAGCCGTCCGACTCATTGAGCGGACGGCTTTTCTGTTGGGGTCCGGATCTGACCGGATTTATTGAACAAGTTTATGCTTATGTCAATTATTGCGCTCTCCGCCAATCATCCTGTGCGTTGAAATGCGGGCTTGTCGGGTCCTCCAATACGTCCAGGGCCGAAAAACAGGCTCTACGACGCTCCTGGAGCGAATCACTACATTTATGTTTACCTTTGTACCTCTTGCCTTGTTTCATGACCCCTGAAAAATATCCTCAGGCAGGAAAGCGGATACCGTCACATTAGGCAGATCTACAATATTGCTGATCTTCAGGTCCACGGCAACGCTGCAAATGATGTAGGCCTGCTCTTTGCTCCACCCTCGTTCCTGCAATAGCTCAATCATATTGACCAGCGCATTCCGCGCCGCCAGCGTCAGATGGTCCTCTCCTTCCTGTATCCCGTCATCCCTGATTGGCATGCCCATGGTTGCGATGAAGTTTCGCGGGGCCGCCCATTCCGGCGGCAGGAAATATCCCGGATGGGCGTAACGGGGAAAGCGGATATTGTGGCGGGCGGCCTCTCCCTTCAGAAGCCTGAACCGGACTGCTGCGGTGGCTCCCATTTCAATGGCGGTGATGCAGCACTCCGAATCACCCTGGGCGAAGTGACCGTCCCCGGCGGAGTACAATGCCCCTTCCACGTTAACCGGAATGAGCAGCCTGGACCCCTTGGTCAGCTGCTTGGCGTCCACGTTTCCACAGTTTTCCCGCGGGGGCAAGGTCCGCAACCCCGTTTCAGCGATTTTCCCGCCATGAGGGATGGCATCTTCCGGATCCGGGGGCGCTGCGGCTCCGCCTCGCCGGACCAGGTCTGCCTCACGCTCCGTCCACGCCTGTAACTGGGCGTGGGAAGGAGCAATTCCCGCCGTGCCCATGAAGGAACCGTCCACGATCCGCACCCCCGGAATCTGCGGCGATGTGGCCCAGCCGTCCTTCATTTCCCAGTGGGCCAGGTAAGGTTCGGTGAATATATCCCTCAGGAAGCCCGCGCCCGGCCGGCTGCGAGTCCAGCCATTGGGTTGCGCAATTATGTCAAGGTACTCAATCTCCAGCAGGTCCCCAGGCTCAGCTCCCTTCACGTAAACCGGCCCGGTCAGGGGGTGAGCAACCTTGGTGTCGAACCCTTCCATATCTTTTTCGGTCATGCCTGGCTTGACCTGGCAGTCCGAAGCGTCCCTGGTCTCCAGCACCACCTCTTCTCCCTCTTCTGCTTCGAGAATGGGGGGAATGTCCGGATGCCACCGATTGTGACCCTTCGCTGGTTCTTCCTTCAGCCGCTTGCTGCGGTCAATTTCCACACTCTGCATTACTGCACCGCCTTATGTTAAGGCCCTCAAGATGGTCAGATTCTATGGGGACTGGTCCTGTCGGTCAACGCCTCAGGCACCCCGGCTGCCTTCGCCCGAGCTCCCGTTCAGCAATCTTGACCCTCTTTTGGGGCAGGGTTATCATCCCCCCAATCTGCGGAAGGACGGGTTCGCCATTTGCGGGAGGAATTCCTGGCGAGTAGCGGCTTGCTCCATACCAACCATCAGCAACACTGAAGCCATGGAGGTCCCATGCCACAAGCTCAAGAGTTGATAGTCCAGTTTCTCGAAGAGGCGGGAATCGAGTATGTCTTTGGCATTCCGGGAGGCGGGACCGGCCAGATCTACAATCTCCTCGTGGGCAAAGAGGACCGCGTCAAGGCAATCCTTTGCCGCCACGAGCAGACCGCAGCCATCATGGCCGACGCCTACGCCCGCGCCACCGGCAAACCCGCGGTCGTGATGGGACAGGGGCTCTTCATCGGTTCCAACGCCAGCTTTGGCATCATGGAATCCATGCTGAGCAGCTCGCCTATGCTGGTGCTCACCGATACCTCCGACGGCGGCTCCGCTCAGCATCCCGCGAACCAGTCCGGTGCCGGCGAATACGGCAGCATCGACCTTCCCACCATTATGAAGTCCATGACCAAGTACACCACCTTGGCCGCCAGTCCCAAGGAGGCGGCGCTGGGCACCCAATTGGCCATCAAGCACGCCACCAGCGGCAGGCCCGGTCCTGCAGCGGTGGTAATGCGCTCCTCCTCCATCTCCGGAGAAGTTGACGTGGAGTCGCCTCCCTTTATCCACCACACTGCCGGTTATCTGAACACGGCCAAGCCCCAGAGCGCCCCCCAGGATGTCGAGAAGGCCATTGAAATTCTCTCCGCGGCCCGGCGCCCCGTCATAATGGCTGGCAACGGCGTGCACCAGGGCAAGGCTCACGCCCAGCTGCAGCAATTGGCTGAAATGTGGGGAGCCCCCGTTGCCACCAGCTATAAGGGAAAAAGCGCTCTTGCGGAAACCCATCCCCTGGCCCTGGGCATGGCCGGCGTTTACGGTCAGGAAGCGGCCAACCAGGCTGTGGGCGACGCCGATGTTGTAATAATTGTAGGCGCCAAGCTCAGTCCCCAGGACACCGTCAGGGAGCGCCCCCATGTCTTCGACCCCCACCGGCAGCGCATTATCCAGATTGACATTGATGACAGAAATGCCGGCTGGACCTTCCCCGTGGAACTGGGCCTGATTGGTGATGCCGGCAGCATCCTTGCTCAGCTGGTTGAGGCCTCCCAGGAAGTAGCCAGGTCCACCGCCTCCAATCGGCAGGAGTGGACGGACAGCTTGCCCCGCAGGAAGAGCGAGGCGGGGTACTACGACGACCCGGCCATGCACACCGACTCCTCTCCCGTCATGCCCCAGCGGCTGGTGGCGCTATTGCGGGAAAATATGCCCGACAATACCGTTTACGCCCTGGACGCCGGCAATAACCGCACCTGGATGGCCCATTTCTACCAGTCTGCCCAGGCCAATACGTTCTTCGCCCCTGGCGGTACGGCCGGCATGGGCTGGGGCCTGCCTGCCGCCGTAGGCCTCAAGCTGGTGTACCGGGACCGTCCGGTTGTCGGTGTCACCGGCGATGGCGGCTATATGATGACTGTAAATGCCCTGTCCACGGCGATGCAGTACGACCTTCCCCTTATATGCATAGTCTTTAATGACAGCGCCCTGGGCATGGTCCGGCACCACCAGGCGGAGGGCCGGCGCATCGCCTCCGAGTTTGTTGAGACGGACAACGCCGCCGTCGCCAGGGGATTCGGCTGCTTCGGAGTTCAGATCAACGACTCCCGTGACCTTCCCGTCGCCCTACAGGACGCCCAGGCATCCGGCCTGCCTTCGGTCATAGATGTCATTATTGACCGTGGACCGTCGCCTGACGATTGGCGCGCCGACCTCAGAACCGCCGGCGAGACCTAGAGTCCTTCCTCGTACTGTTAGCCAGCCCCGTGCCGCAGAATTACAGGGGACATGGATAGAATCGCTCTCACCTGCCGTATGGGGCGGGCTTCCAACCCGCCCCAGGCGACTCAGCCTCGCAGGGCAACCTGCCGCCACCCGGGACCACTCCCATTCCGACCGGAGTGAAGAATCCAGATTGCATTCATCGGGGTTTGCAGAAAATCCTTCCCGTCTTGCCAGCGATCAGCTACCTCTATTCAGGCGAATTCTCCATTTCAGCTTTTGCGGAATCTGAAACAGCTAAGTGCCCGACCCGACTTCCGGCGCCCCGTAAGGTCTGTCTAACCCGCTCGCACATTAGCCGAGCAGACCCCGCGTCCAGATACCAAACGAGCGAAAATGACGGGAAACAACCGCGAGACTTGATTTTCCCCTGGCCTCAGCGACCGTGACCAAGACGAGGCAATAGGAAAAAGCCATCATCCCCGGAACCGGGCTGCCTGTACCTTTACGATTGTTAGCCTCGCCGAATTTCGGTATATTGCCACTGCGCCGGTTTGAACTCGAAAGATGCGCTTCCTTTATGACAACCTAATCTAGTGTTGAGAGAGGGTCCCCATGGCAACCTGGACCGATGCCCAGTTGGCGTCCATCGACAAAATGCTGAATCCCAAGTCTGTCGCCGTTGTAGGCGCCACCCCCCGCATGCAATATGGTGGCCGTTTCCTCAACGCCATGCTGAAGGCCAAAGACCGGGTCAATATCTACCCGGTGAATCCCCGCTACGACGAAATCATGGGTGTTCAGTCCTATCCCAGCGTTTCCGATTTGCCCGAGGCGCCCGACCTGGTGGGCATAGTCGTTCCCTACCACCAGGTTTTGAACGTCTTGAGGGAGAGCCACGAAAAGGGCGCCAGGGCCGCCATAGTTATTTCAGCGGGCTTTTCCGAGCGGGATATGGATGACCGCCGCGATCTCCAGGGCGAGGTCGGTGCATTTGCCAGGGAATCGGGGCTCCGGATTTGCGGTCCCAACTGCCTCGGAGTAGCGAATGTTCAGGGCGACATTTGGCCCTCTGCGTCTTCTCGTGGCTCTGACGGGTTGAGCGGTCCCATCGGCCTGGTTTGCCAGAGTGGGGCCTCCGCCTTTGGTCCTTTCCTCACCCGCGCGGTGGAAGAAGGCATCGGACTGAGCCACATCATATCAACCGGCAATGAGGCAGACCTGGACTTCTGTGATTTTGCCCGCTACCTGCTCGACCAGGAATCCGTCAAGGTGATTGCCGGGTTTATTGAAGGATTCAAAGACGCACGAAAGCTCATCGAGCTCGCCAAGCTGGCGGCGGAGCGCGGCAAGCCAATCGTTCTCATCAAGATCGGTCGCTCCGACCTGGGTTCCCGCGCCGCCCGTTCCCACACTGCGGCCCTCACCGGTTCCGACGCCCTGTACGACGAGATATTCGCCCAGTACGGCATTACCCGGGTACAGGACTATGACGAATTGCTGGAAGTGTCCCAGCTGCTGGCCCACACCAGAAAACCTGCCCAGCAGGGAGTGGCAGTCGTTTCCCATTCCGGGGGAATCAGCTCGCTGACTGCGGATATGTGTGGCCAGGCCGGCCTGGACCTGCCGCCGCTGACCGATGAAGCTCGGGATGGCATAAACGATGTGCTGAAGGGTTTCGGCTGGGCCGCCAATCCCTCCGATGTAACCGGTTTCGCCAACAGCGACTCTTTCCCTGAAATTATGCGACACATGAGCGAGCAGCCCCACATTGGCACTCTTGTGGTGGCCAGCGCCGGCTCAGATGCCCAGGCCAGTCAGGTTATTGCCCAGCGCGACTCCAGCGAAAGAGGCCTGGCTTTCCTGTGGACTGGTACCCGGTCCGCCACCGACGGGTTGTCCATGCTCAAAGGCGCGCAGGTTCCCGTCTTTTACGTCCCCGATAAACTGGCCCTGGGGATCAAGACCCTCCTGGAGTACCACCAGTGGCGCGATGAACGCCTGTCCGAGGGCTTTGGAGAGTGTCCCGAAATGTCCGCCGCGCAGTCAAGGGTAGTAGCCCAAATGCGGAGCCAGGGCCGGACTGCCTTCTCGGAAAGCGAAAGCAAGCAACTGATTGGCGCCTGGAATGTGCCAACCGCCAGAGAGATTGTTGCCGCCGATGTCGAGGCTGCGGTAAGTGCGGCCAACGAAATTGGCTATCCGGTGGCCTTGAAGGTGGACTCTCCGGACATCCTCCACAAGACGGAGGCCGGAGTAATCAGGCTTAACTTGTCCGACGAGGCTCAGGTTCGGGCAGCTTACGACCAGGTAATGTCAAGTGCCGGCCAGGCTTCTCCCGGCGCCAGCATCAACGGCGTCCTCGTGCAGGAAATGGTAACCGGCGGCGTGGAAGTAATCGCAGGTGTGTCCTTTGACGACCAGTTAGGACCCGTGCTCCTTTTCGGAACCGGCGGGGTTATGGTGGAAGTCTATAACGACGTCGCCCTGCGCCAGTGCCCCATAACTCGTTCCGAAGCCCTGGAAATGATCGACCAGGTTAGGGGCTCGCGCATCCTGAAGGGTTTCCGGGGTTCGGCGCCTGCCGACGTGGATGCCCTCGCCGATGTCCTGGTCCAGGTATCCCGGATGGCCGCCCAACTGGAAGGGACCCTTTCGGAACTGGACATCAACCCCCTGATGGTCCTCCCTCAGGGACAGGGAGTTCGGGCAGTTGATGCGTTGGCCGTTTTTCAGGGTTAGGGGCTGCCGTCAATATAGAAGGCAGAGTATCCAGCGTACCTTTTCGTCGTTCCCGCGAAGGCGGGAACCTCGCCGGCTGTAGTCAAGATTCCTGCTCACACGGGCATGCCGGGGCTATTTGACGACACGCCACAGGGCTGCTGCCCCTGCTGGGAAAGGGGTCAATTGCCTATTAACTCTGTCATGGCAGCGCCGGGTGTCAAACCCGACTTAGTTGCTCTCCCGACTCCCGCTGCGGCAGGTAAGAAGCTTCACCCGTCATCCGCACTTAACCGCGACTGCGCTGATGAGAGCATAACTTCCGGTGACCAAGGTAAAACGGGTCTCCTTCCCCCATCGAACGGCTGCTAACACTCTTCATCCCGCCCCTGCAGCACATTCCCTGCCAGGTCGGTGATGCTGTCGATTTTGACCAGCACTGCGGCCCCCTGTCGTTCCGGGTCCCGGTCCAGTTCGGCCTGCACCGTCCGGTACATCACGTTGTCCCGGATTGCCCCGGATTCGTAAACCACGGCCTTCCCATGGAACCGCCAGGTTATCCTCAAAGGGGAGTTGCGGTAGAAGATAACCACGTTGGGGTTGGCCGCCACGTTATCCAGGGCTGAACGCTTGGCCCGCTCCCAGTAGGCCAGGGTTTCCCGGTCAAAGACCATCACGCTTCCTTTCATGCTGATCTGGGGTTTGCCCTCCCCGTCGGCCGTCCCCAGCAGGCAGGTACAGCGGTCGTCCATGGCGCTGTACAGCAACTCTCTCATCCGGTCGTCAAGGTAAATCATCAGCCCGCCCTCTCAATGTCCAAGGTAAACTTCGTCGACGTGTTCATTGTAGAAAGTCCAGTTTGAATCCAGCCAAATATAGTATAATGCGGGCGAAGCGCCATACGGGAAAACGGAACAGTCTCCCCTCGAAAACCGGGTGCGCTGGCCCAGGGTGGACCGGCCAGCGTTAAGTTGCCAATCTGGTACAGATGGAGTTAACTCTTGATCAGGTCTTTGGAAATCCACGACTTACCTGACTCCGGCCAACTCCAGCTAGTTCTCCGGGCAGAGGACAGCCCCGTCGCCGCCCCAGCCACGCCCTTCAGTAATCCATTGGCAAACGCAGACCGAGCTGAGATTTCCTGGTACTTCCAGGAATACCTGGACAGCCCCTTTGGGCCCAATGTGGAGAGGGCCGGGGCCGTGGAGAACGGCTTTCGCAACCTGGGGAGATTACTGTACGAGACTGTTTTCCCTGAAGGTGAATGCCGACAATTGCTGGACTCGGTACTATCTGAAGACGGGGAAAACCGAGAGCTGCGCATTGCCTCAAGCCGCGCCGAGTTCCTTTCTCTCCCTTGGGAACTATTGAATAACCCGGAGTCCGGATATCTGGTCTCCGGTATCTCATCCCTAATCAGGCACACCGAATCCTCGGACCAACCTCCCTTCGACGCCGAACTTACGACGGAACAATTGAACATCCTGGCAGCGGCGCCTTATGTCGCGGACCAAAATGAGAGTTACTCTTGCAGCCTGTCAAAAGCGCTGCTTCCTGTGCTTGAGGGCCTGAACGTTGAGGTGGAACTCGATTTTCTCCGACCCCCAACCTTTGATGCCCTTACCAATAGGCTGGAACAAAACCCTTCCCGCTACCACGTGGTCCACCTGGATGGTATTGTCCTTGACGACGAGGGCAATTTGCTCCTGGAAGGGCCAGGGTCGTCGGCACAGTCCGTGGACGTAGCCCAGTTGGGCCGTGCCTTGATTGATGCCGGAGTTCCCCTGGTCTTCATTTCGGCAGGGGATCGGGGCAACAGGACCGAACAGCAACGCCAGGCCTGGGAGAAGGTAGGTCTGGAACTGGCCAGCGCAGGGGTCCCGGCTTCCATCTTGGTACCCACGCAGCTTCGGGGCGCTCCTGCAACAGAGGGCTTCCTCCGCAGATTTTACCAGTCCCTGGCCCAGGGTAAGGACGCGGGAGAATCACTCGCTGCTGCCCGTAGTGGCCTGATGGATGAACCGCATCGCCCCACTTTGTCCGGTCCACTGGTATCGTGGGACTGGATCACACCCTCCGTTTACCGCTCTCGAAGCTATTCGCCTCCTGCCATCTTGGCCCAACAGGTCAATCCGCTGGCTCCCCCCGCCATCCAGCAACAACAGGATGAAGAGCCGGAAAGCCAGTTTCCGGTGGCCGGCCAGTATGGCCTTATCGGCAGAGATGCCGAGATGGCGCAGCTGGAAAAGGCCCTGGAGCTAGACAGCCTGGTCTTGCTGTCTGGAAACACTGGGGTGGGCAAGACTGAGCTGGCCCTCGGCCTGGCCCGTTGGCTTCAGCAAACGGGTCGAAGGGAACTGCCTGGCGGCGTATTCTACACTCCCTTCGAGCTCTCTCACTCCGCCAGCCTGGAACGGGTAATACACGAAATTGGCACCTCCATCCTGGGCCTGAGGTTCGCCGACCTCAACGCCGAGAGGCAGCTTGGCTGGGTGGTGGAATACCTCAAGGAGCAGCCCTCGCTGCTAATTCTTGACGGGGCGGAAAACATCGCCGGCTTTCCCTCGGGTTCGCCTGGCTTGTTGACTGAGGCCGAGCAGGCAGACATGGCCCGCTTCATATCCGAAGTTACCGGCGCCGGTGCCAGCAAGGTCTTGCTGAGCAGTCGAAATCCCACCGAGGGCTGGCTTCCTGTACCGCCTGCCGTCATAGAAATGAAGGGACTGAACCGGGTTGAACGACGGGAGTTAGGCGGCGCCATTGTCGCCAGGGCAGGCATTGACGTTGGCCGGATCAACGAAGAAGTCGCAACATTGCTGGACGACATTGAGGGCCATCCCCTGGCCTGCCAGGTCGCTTTGCCACTGCTCAACGATGTTCCTGCTTCCGTACTGCGCGGGGAACTGGCCCGCACTACAGGCGAGTTGCCCGAATGGGCTGTGGAGGAAGGAAGGGACAGCTACCTTACCGCCCTGATGGAATACTCCTGGACCAAGATGTCACACCGCAGTCGCACCCACCTGCCGTTCCTTGCCCTGTTCCAGCGTCGGGTAATGATGGACATACTCACCCACATTACCCAGGAATCAGCTTATCGGGGAGCGATGGGCGAGGAGCTGGGTTGGGGCGCGTGCCGGACGCTGTTGCGGTCCGGGCTGGCCGCCGGCCTCCTGGAGCCCATTTCTCCCAGCGTGTACCAGATTCATCCGGCGGTGCCGCGATTCCTGGGTTCCAAGCTCGGGCGTCAGCTTCGAGCTGAAGCCATCAGCACCCTGGAAACTGAGTTCGTGCGAGTGTATGCGGATACCGCGGATTACTTTATGGAGTCGCTTTACGAGAATCAGGACTCCGGCGCTACGGCCGTGCTGGCTGAGGAGGGTAACCTGAATCAGGCCCTTGGACTGGCGCTGGAGGCAAGCCAATGGGACAACGCCCAGCTCATAGTCCAGCCTCTTGCCCAGGTTTACCGGATGCAGCGCCGGATACCCGAACTTCGCCGTTTGAGGTCGCAACTCCTGGAAGCCGTCGGTGGGTCAGCTGAATCTGCGTTTGAAGCCGGAGCCATTGACCTTTGGTTGTACCTCCTGGGCACGGATGTGAGTGAATCTGTAGAAAGCGGTGACGTTGTACGCGCCCAGGAACTCAACGAACAGCTGTCCGATTACCTGACGGCTCAGCCCGAAGCCGACTCAGACCCACGGGTCGCGTCGGTTTATCACCAGTTTGGCGCCATAGCCCTGCTCTACCGGAGACTGGATGAAGCGGCGGGCTGGTTCCAGAAGTCCCTGGAAATCATCGAGAGCGGAGAGGACCGCTCCTCTGTGGCCGACGACTACTTTGCCCTGGGCCAGGTGCGCCAGCACCAGCGTCTCTATACCGAGGCCAAGGAGTGGTACGGCAAGGCCCTGGATATCCACCAACGCCTGCCCGACGAAGAGGAAATGGTCAAGGACTACCGGGCCCTGGGCCTGGTAACCCAGCTGAAGTTCGAGCACAAAGAGGCGGAAAGCTGGTTCCAGCGTGCCCGGGAAATGGTTGAAGAGCACCGTGACGAAGAAACCGCAGCTCAGGTCTATCACGAACTGGGAACGGTCTGTCATGCTCAGTACAACTTCGATGAAGCCAAGAACTGGTACCAGCAGGCTCTGGGCCTGTGCGACAGGCTCGGGAATCAGGCTCAGATGGCCACAGAGTTGCATTTCCTGGGTCTTTTGGAGCAGGACAGGGGGATAGTATTCGAAGAGGCGGAAGAGTGGTATCTCGCCGCCCTGGAACGGCGGGAGGAACTGGGCGACCGCCGGGGAGCCGGCGATGAGTGCCGACAGCTGGGAGTTCTTTTCCACGAGCAGCAGAGATACGCGGAGGCGGACAACTGGTATCACCAGGCCAGGGAGATCTTCGAAGAACTGGGGGATGTGCAGCGGGTAGCCCGAACGTATGGACAGCTTGGTATGGTGGCTGAAGAGACGGACAACCTCGTTGGCGCCCTTGAATGGACGGCTCGTACATATCAGCTGGTCACCGAGTACGAGCTTCCGGTGCTGGTTCAGGTCAAGGCCCACCTCGCCCGCCTGCGCGACAAGTATGGCGAAGGGCAATTTGCCCGCTGGTGGCTCGATTTCACCGGTGATGAAGCGCCAACGGACCTGGATGTAGATACCAGCGCCATTTTGTGAGTTCGGTCAACCCACACTGCTTGCCGGCTGGTTCAGGTCCCTTAATGGGTGCGCCGGCTGAGTTCAAAACCCCAAATGGAGGCTGAAAATGGCTGTAGGAAAGCTGGAAATTACCTCCCGCCAACCCTTCGCTAACGGAGAGTCATTCGGCGATGTGGGAGCTTATGAACAACTGGACGGGACTGTCTATTTCACAGTAGATCCGGTGAATCCCTTCAACGAAACCGTAACTGACCTCAAGCTTGCCCCTCGCAGTAATACGGGTGAGGTCCACTTTTACTCAGATTTTCGAATCCTGAGGCCGGTTGACCCCGGCAAGGGCAACGGCAGGCTCTTTTTCGACATTCTCAACCGCGGCCGTGGTCCCTGCCTTCGCAACTTCAACAATGCTCCCGACCTGGCCCCCGATGTTCCCCTGGAGGCTGGGAATGGGTTCCTGATGCGCCAGGGGTACACTGTCGCCTGGTGCGGCTGGCAGCACGATGCGCCGGATGTCCCCGGAGTCCTCAGGCTCTACCCGCCCGAGGCCCGCAACCTGGATGGCACTCGCATCTCCGGCAAGCTGGTAGTCACCTTCGTACCTAACGAGCCCATAAACGAGGTTTTCGTTTCTGACCGAAATCATCGGCCCTATCCTGCCAACAACCTGGAGGACTGGGAAGCCTACATGACTGTCCAGGACCACGAAGATGGTCCGGAATCCATAATCCCCAGGGAAGAATGGCGATTTGCCCGTGTCAGGGATGGGCAGGTCGTCCCTGATGCCAACTATGTTTACCGGGAGTCCGGATTCGAGCCCGGCAAGGTGTACCAGGTCATCTACTCCACTACTGGAGCCCCTATCGTGGGGGCCGGCCTGCTGGCCACCCGTGAATTGGCGTCCTTCCTGCGCCACGGCACTGCCGAGGACGGAAATCCGTGCGCCGGCTCCCTGGAATACGCCTACAGCTTCGGTTCTTCCCAGAGCGGTCGCTTCCTTCGCGACCTTGTTTACTATGGCCTCAATTACGATGAGCAGGGTCGAAGGGTCTTTGACGGGCTGATTCCCCATGTTGCCGGGGCCAAGCACGGAGAATTCAACCAGCGCTTTGCTCAGCCTTCCAGCCAGGCCAGCCGAAGCCCCAACAATCTCTTCCCCTTTAGCGACAGCGAGCAGACCGACCCGGTTACTGGGCAAACCGACGGCGTCTTGACCCGTTCGGCCGCCCAGGGCCCGCTGCCCAAGATCATGTACACCTACACCTCATCCGAGTATTGGGGCGGCGGCGGAGCCATGGTCCATATAGACATGTCAGGGGAAAGAGACCTGGAGGTTCCGGACGATGTCCGGGTTTACCACTTTGGTGGGGCGCAGCATCCGCTGGGCACCACTTACCTGAGAGACAGCGACCCGGCGAACGGAAGCAAGGGACAGCAGCCTTTCAATTGCCTGGACTACAGGCCGCTGCTTAGAGCGGCGCTGGTGAATCTGGACCGGTGGGTTTCCGAGGGTACAGAAGCGCCACCAAGCCAGAACCCCAGGCTGGACGATGGCACAGCTGCGGATGCCGACTCTGTGTCTGAGGCGTTGCGAAAGATTCCTGGCGTAAACACTCCCGACCCTTACCGTCGATTCCGCAGGATGGACTTTGGACCCGAGCCCGGAGTGGCCACAAACGTACCAGCGGTTATGGGGGAACCCTATCCTTTGCTGGTTCCATCCGTTGACGAAGATGGCAACGAAAAGGCCGGGATTCGATTGCCCCTGACCACCGTACCCCTGGCCACCCATACCGGTTGGAACCTGCGGCATGCAGACATCGGTGGGGAAGGGCAGATTCTTTCCTCTGGCGGAGCTACTGGCGGCACCTTGGCCGGCTCCACCATTCCCTTCGCTGCCACCCGGGCTGAAAGAGAAGCCAGCGGCGATCCCCGCGCTTCAATTGAGGAGCGTTATTCTTCCCGGGAAGACTATTTGAGCCGCATAAGGGCAGCAGCGGAGGAACTGGTCGAGCAGGGCTATGTGCTGGCCGAGGACGTGGAACTGTTGGTGGCCCAGGCATCAGACCATTACGTCGAGTTGACCAGCAGGGTGCCCGAAGCCCAGGCGGCCGACAACTAGGCGAGGCCCTTACTGCTATATGTCCCGGTGTATCGACCAGAAAGAGTAGATTCGGAGCCATCCATGGACGACACCACCAAGCTGCTGGCGGAATACTCATGCGACCTGACCTATGAGGACCTCGACGCAGCCACGGTCCACCAGGTCAAGCGCACACTCATTGATACGGTGGGATGTGCCATGGGTGGTTACCTGGCCGAACCGGCCAAGATAGCCCGCAAGCTGGCGTATTCTGTCGCCGGGAATCCGCCGGCACGGGTGGTCGGGACCCAGGACTTCAGTTCGCTGGATATGGCCTCTTTTGCCAATGGCTGCATGATCCGCTACCTGGACTGCAATGACTCCTACTTCTCTCCGGGTGGCGGTCATCCCAGCGACATGATTGCGGCCGTATTGGCGGTGGGTGACGCCTATTCCCGGAGCGGGCGGGAACTTCTGACTTCCATCACCCTGGCCTACGAAATTTTCGCCAGGTTGTCGGACCAGGTTGTTACCGGTGACCTGGGCTGGGACCAGGGCATGTTCAGCATCGTTGGCGCCACCTGCGCCGCCGGTTCCCTGATGGGCCTGGACCGGGACAGCATGGGAAATGCCATATCCCTGGCCCTGGCCCCTAATTTGCCCCTTGGAGTTACTCGCACCGGCGAACTTTCCATGTGGAAGGGATGCGCTACGGCCAGCGCAACCCGGGCAGGAGTATTTGCGGCCCAGCTTGCCGCTGAAGGCATGTCCGGCCCCGCCGAGCCCTTCCAGGGAAGAAGGGGACTGTGGGAGCAGTCAGGGGTTACCCAGGAGGTTACCCTTGAGCAATTCGGAAGAGATGGCCAGCAGTTTTTGATAAATGATACTACGTTTAAATTTTATCCTTCTCAGATACACACCCAGGCCCCAATCGGCCTTGCCGTGGCCCTGCGCCCTCGTATAAATCTCGAAAACGTCGAATCTATTTCCATCGAAATTTATCGGTCCGGCGTCAGCAGCCCCGAGACGGAACCCGAGAAATGGGATCCCCAGACCAGGGAAACTGCCGACCACAGCATCCCTTTCCTGGTTGCCATGGCTCTTCAGGATGGCTCGGTTACTCCCGCGAGTTTTGCGCCCCACCGTATCGCGGACCCCAGCCTGCGGGCGCTTATGTCCAGGATGACCATGTCCGAGGGAGCCGGCTTTACCGAAAAGTATCCCCAGCAATACAACTGCAGAATTGAAGTTGTGGAGTCCGGCGGCAGAACCACCGAAGCCGCCACTTCCTATCCCAAGGGGCACAAGAATAACCCCCTTAGCGACCATGAAGTTGCCGAGAAATTCACCAGCCTGTCCTCAGCCGTATTGTCCGAGCAACAATGTTCGGCGGCGCTGGACATCCTGTGGCGGTTTGAGGAAGAACCCGATTTAACCCGTCTACTGGAAACCCTGGTGGTCTAGAATAAGCGCCAAAACGACCCGTTGAATATGCCCGATAGCTCCCCTGCCAGTTTCCGCGAGCTTTTCATTCAGGAGATGAGCTCTCCTGAAGGTCAAATAGACTTGCAACGTGCCGCCTTGTTGATCGCGGGCGAAGAATATCCGGATCTGGACGTAGATGGCTATTTGCGCTCGCTAGACGACATGGCGCAACAGGTCAAGGCTGCGGTTGGCGACAATGAAGACCCCGGGGAGTTGGCCCGAAGCCTGAATCGCTACTTCTTCGACGAAATGGGATTTTCCGGCAATGCTGAAGACTACTACAATCCCCAGAACAGTCTTCTGAATCGGGTAATTGACACCCGGGTTGGGATTCCCATAACTCTGTCGGTTCTCTATCTCGGTGTGGCGGCACGTCTGGGGCTGAATTGCAATGGCGTAGGGATGCCCGGCCACTTTCTGGTGAAAATCCAGGACCTGGACCTCTACATGGATCCGTTCCATCGAGGCCAACTTCTTTCGGCGGGAGACTGCCGTCGGCTGGCTGAACAGCTATTCGGTCAGCGGGTACAGTGGGATGAGAGTTTCCTTGCTCCCACCACCTCCAGGCAGATCCTTGAGCGTATGCTGAACAACCTCCGCATCATTTATTTCCAGCTTCGCGACTGGGTCCGTCTGGCGCCGGTGATCGAACGAATGTTGCTCATTGATCCGGATAACACCGGGCTCTATCTGGTCCTGGCGCGTTGTCAAATGGACCAGGGCAAGAAGAGCGCCGCGCTGGGAACCCTGGAGTCTCTGATCGGCCGGTCCAGGAATGTTCGTGAGATCAGCGCGGCCCGAGAATTGATTGAGCGTTTCGAAAACACCAATGAGTGAGCACGACTCTCAGGGGCGAATCCGGTTGTAGCGGATTTTCGTAGTGCAGAATGAGAGGCGTGTCGACTCCAGGCAAACGGGAGATAGACGGTGACTGACTACCAGGTCCTGGAGGACCAGGAGCTGCTAGTTCGAATCGCTGCCGGAGACAAGGATGCCCTCGAAGCAATTTACGAGCGGTATTCATCGGCGGTCTATTCGCTGGCCCGGTACATGCTCCGCTCGGAAGCGGTGGCGGAGGAAGCCACTCAGGACGTGTTCCTGAATATCTGGCTAAAGGCGGCCAGCTATAGCTCCTCGCGGGGGCAGCCCAAGACCTGGATAATGAGCGTTGCTCATCACAAGGTCATCGACGTAATCAGGTCCCGGCGCCGCGCCGCCGCTATTTCCGACCCTAAAGAGTACGAGACACTGGACCTTCTTCCTTCAGGCGAAGTTGCCACGGACGTGGCTGTGGAGCGAAACCTGGAGGCCGAAAGGGTTCGCGAGGCATTGTCCAAGTTGCCCGCCGCTCAACAAGAGGTAATCAACCTGGCTTACTTCAATGGCCTCTCCCAATCGGAGATTGCCGCCAGGCTGGGCCAGCCACTGGGTACAGTGAAGACTAGGGCTCGATTGGCCCTGCAGAAACTTCGGGAAGAACTACGGCAAGATGACGACGAATAATCCATACCTACCAGATGGCGCAGAGTGCCTCGAAGACCTGGTCGAATCCTATGTGCTGGGTTCCCTGGAAGAGGACGAGCGGGAAGTCTTCGAGGCTCACCTCGAGATCTGCCCGCTTTGCGTCCAGGCAGTTGCTGACTTCCAGCAGGCAGGGCTTGCCTTAGCCGAGGCGGTGCCTCAGGTGTCGGCCCCGCAGGGAATAGGGGCCCGTGTCATGGAGTCGGTCGAGGAACTTCCTTTGATTTTCAGGCCCCTGGATGGGGGAGGGGTCCGCAAGAAGGAAAGCGACGAAGCCTCCACCCGCTTCACCCTCAGCACCTTCGCTATGCCCCTGGCCGCCACCCTGGTAGTGGGGCTGCTCACCGCTTCGTTGATCATGAACGTGGTAACAACCAGCAGGTTGAATACGCTGCAGCAGGAGAGAATTGAAACCAACTCCCGTTTGGAGCACTTGGAGGCCGGGCTCGCCTCGGCCAGCACGGGAGTTTCTCAACTGGCGATTGAAGGGCAGCAGACCGATTCGGCCTTAAAGCAGGTTATGGAAACAAGCTACCTGATGGCCCGACCTTTTACCCAGCCCCTCCTTTTGAGTCCCACCGACGGAAACAGCGAGTCCGAAGGGGTGCTGCTGGTAACCAGTGACGGCCGGAAGGCAATCTTGATGCTGGCCAACATGGAGCCTCCGCAGCCCTCGCAGGCCTTCAACGTTTGGTTGTCACGCAACGGGCAGCACCTGGCAGTGGGGCAGATTTCGGTAGATTCGTCGGGATGGGGAACCATGGCGCTGGACCCGCCCGAGTCCCTGTATGGGTTCGACTGGATGAACCTTACCGTGGACAAACCCCACACCGGCGCAGGGTCCGGCGAGGAGATGGTTCTGCAGACCAGGATCCTGTCGCCTGGCGACAGATAGAAATTCCAGTGAGAGGTCGCACAAGTCATGACCAACCCCACCCTGATTTCCACCTCAACGAAGGCCGGGTCATCCTCCCGGGCTGACGAATTGCTCTGCGAAATCTGCGGAGCCCAGATGATTCAACGGCAGTGCAAGATCAGTTGTCCCAACTGCGGCTTCACCCGAGACTGCTCCGACCCCTAGACCGCGAAGCTACGTCCCGCCATCTCGGTGAGGTGGCAGGTCAGCAGCTTCATAGGGTGAAATTGCCGGCATCGGGTGAAAAAACGAATTTTGGCCCCATCTGGTCTCATTTGGCCTCATTTTGTATCTGGCAACTGCCTCCTGAAAGTCGGAACCTCCCCCCAAATGAGTACTCCTGCGTCAAGGCCAAGGAATTTGAGCTCAAAATACGGTGGAGGGCGAAGTTCGGCTGAGTCTTTCTGAATTCCAGTCAATAAGTTTGATGGTAGGCAAGGTCAACGCAGTCTGGAAAGGGGCATGTGTCAGCTGACAATAGCTGAGCGCGAGACGGGAAGGCCAGGGGTCGGGCGATGAACGGAGGAGTTTCCTCAGCAGTTTTGACCTTTGAATGCACTTTGCTATACTTGGTCTAGTCAGGGGAACTGGCGATAGGGTAGAACAAAGGCAAGCTCTGCCTGTTTCCCCGAATCGAGCTTAATCGAAGCTGAAAGAGGAGTGAAGAATCATGGGTATAAACATCAAGGGCATCGGCCATGTGGGTATCCTGGTTTCCGACTTTGACCGTTCTTTCAAGTTTTACACCGAGGTCCTGGGGCTGCAGGTAACCAACCACCGCAAGCGCCCCGACGGCAGCGAGACCGCCTTCCTGCGGTTTGATGAAACCCACCATGACGTGGTTATCGCCAGCGCCCCAGAAGGGGTGGACGTTTCAGAGGCCATTCCCGCCAACGCCAGGCTGGTCCAGCAGATCGCATTCCAGGTGGAAGACCGGGATGAATTCATGCGAGCCCTGGCGCACCTGCACACCAACGGCGTAAAGATCTTGAATGGTCCCACTACCCACGGCATCGAAAGCGACAACAATATCTACGGAAGCGGAAGCCGTTCATTTTACTTCAACGACCCTGACGGCAACCGGCTGGAGATCTTCACGGACGGCATGAAAGTGCGGAACGGCGAACGGTTCCCCAGCCCCGACTACCTGGAGGCGCTGGAGGACTTCATGCGTACCCAGCGCGGCGCAGGCGTTTAGCTCCGGTTCCCTTTTCAAGAAAGACACCGCGGAACGGGCCCCTCAACCGAGGGGCCCGTCCTTGTTTGGCTCCTGTAGATGCTATTGAGCGGGAAAGGGCCACCAGTTGGGGTAGTCCCTGAGTTTCAACCAGCGGAAAAGGTGGGGATGGACCTCGACAGCCAATCGCATGGCTTCCAGAATGGGCTCCCTGATCGACTCGTGAGCCTCACTCGAGGACCGCAGTTTGAACAGGTGGTAACACTCCCGAAGATTCAGCTTGGACAAAACCCTTCGGTAGTGTCCATGAGTCACCAGATATTGGGCTGCCAGTGGGGCATCCCGGGAAACGCTCCTGAAACCTTCCTCCGAATCTTCCATGGCCCTGCGGAAGTCTTCCTCCAGGCCGGCTTCCGCTATCAGTTCAGGTGTTTTGTATCCCAGGTCAACTGTGAGCGCTTGCGGGAAATAGGACTGCATCCTGTGGCGTTTGAACTCCCGGTAGGCGCCGTAATCCATGATGTATTCGAAGGTGTAATCCATCAGCTCAAACTCCCGCAGCGGAGCGTCGTGGTCCCCCAGGTTCTCCATAAGGCTGTCGATGAGCTGACAGCGGTCTTCCGGGTCCATTGCCCTGGACTGCTCCCAGGCGCCGGCATAGTCGCCGGAGGACTGGCGAAACAGTACGGCGGCGGCCAGCTTTTCCTCAGCTTCCGGGTCGTAGTGGACCAGGTTCACGGTAGTTGAGGGGCCGGTTGAAACGCCCGCGCCGGCAGGAAAGCCCAGTTGCCAGTCGCGCTGGAGTGAATCTTCCAGGTACCGGTTGCGGTCAGCGTATTTTATGAGGGTTGGAGTAATGACCCTTCCCTGCTCCCGCAACTGCTCTCCGATTGCCCGTTCTTCAGCAAGGCCCGAGGACATCAGCTTGGAAATGGCGTGCTCCAGGACACGGGCGTTGGCGGTCAGCCCCACATTGGTAAGGGTAGCGGAAGGCAACACCGACCGGCACACGTCAGTGGTGATCCTCCGGAGCCGCAGGTTGTACGCCCCGTCTCTTTCGCCCTGCCGCCTGGGCAGTTCCCCGCGCAGGTATTCCATGCAGCCGCCTACCAGCCGCTGATAGGCGGCAAACAGTCCCTGGCAGGTGGACAGATAGGCGGCTCTTGCTTCAGGGTATTTCTCAAGTTCTGCAGGAAGGTGAAAGTAGTCCTTGGGCATCACCTGATACCGGGAAGACTTTTCGGTGTAAGAAGCCAGCCGGTTGTCTTCCAGGGAGTCGCAAGCCAGTCTGCTAATGTTCTCCACGGCCAAGTGGACCACGGCGTGCTCCGCCACCGAAGCGTGGCCGTAGCCCAGCACCCACCGCTCGTGGAAGTCGGCGGCCTTCTCCTGGCTTACCTGCTCCGCGATTTCGTCGAAGGGTTCCGGCCTCCGCGAAGTCATGGCGAAGGCCACGGCGATCTCCTCTTCGGTCAAGTGGCGTGGGTCAAGAGGATAAATGCGAGGAGAGTAGGTTGCTGCCGGAGGCGTAGGCATGGAGTCAGGTTCCTTGAGTTAGTCCGGGATTATAAGGGAAAGGGAATGCAGGGCAGGTGAACCCCGCCACGAGGTCTGATTGCAGGCCAGAGGAGCAAAAAACAGTCTTTCCTGTCACCTGATACCATGTGACCTCATTTCGTACCTGGAGATTACTTACTGCCGCCCGGAAAATGCCCTGAAATGAGAATTTTGTGTTCCAGGCACCCAGCACGTCAACGGATTGTACGGATGAGCGGGCAGCCCTTGAACCCAAAGGCCTGGTCCCAATTCTGCCTTCCCGAAATTCAAGGGAAATAGTCCCCGGAAGGCGAGAAGCTGCCGAGTACGAGATAGTGACCCTCAACACCATGCCGGCCTTCCGCCGTGAAGGGTCGAGGGACTTGAAACGGCTGCTAGAGAAGGAGGCTGACCGGCTTCTCCAGGAGTTCCTTCACCTCCACCAGGAAACGGGCGGCTTCCGCCCCGTCGGCCACCCGGTGGTCCGTGGACAAAGTAGCTTTCATTATCTGCCCCACGGCCAGTTCTCCATCCCTGACTACGGGTTGTGCCTTCACGGTGCCAACGGCCAGCACCGCCGCGTGGGGCGGGAAAATTATGGCGGCGAAGCTGTCCACGTCAAACATTCCCAAGTTGCTGACACTGAAAGTGGTTTCGCTGTATTCCTCGTTACGCAGGGAACCGCTGTTGGCCCGAGCGATGAGGTCTTTGCTGGCCACGGCGATTTCCGCCAGCGACCTGGAATTGCAATCGCTGATACCGGGAACCATCAGGCCGGACTCAAGGGATATGGCGATGCCGACATTGATTGACCCGTTAAACTGCAGATGGTCTTCCCGGAAGAAGGAGTTAAACTTGGGATGCCTGCCAAGGGCAATGGCGCAAGCCCGGACAACCATGTCATTGACGCTGACGCGCTCCTCAGCGGTCAGTACGTCATTAAGTTCCCGGCGCAACTCCATAGCCCGTCCCATGTCAATTTCCGCAGTAACATAGAAATGGGGAGCCTGTTGCTTGCTGTCCACCGTAACCCTGGCAATGGCCTGCCGCATACGGGAAAGTTCCACTCTCTCCGTGCTGGAGGAATCGGCCGAACCGGCGGGCGCCGCAACCGCGACCTCCGGAGCGCCCGGGGCTGCGGCCTCGTACGGGGCGGGCGCTTCAACCTCACCGGCTTCTGCTGGCGGCGCGGTGTAGGACAGTATGTCCTGCTCCACGACCCTGCCCTCCGGGCCGCTGCCTGATACCTGGGAGAGGTCGATCCCCTTTTCTCGCGCGAGCCGGCGTGCTAGGGGTGAGGCCTTAACCCAGCCGTTTACCTGGGCCGGCTGAGGTTCAGGGACGTACTCAAGCACGTCTTTCTCAACTATCCGGCCGCCGGGTCCCGTTCCTGCCACCGTGGCCAGGTCTATTCCCCGCTCTCTTGCCAGTCTCCGGGCGATGGGGGAAGCGCGGACCTCTCCATCGGCGCGCTGGGGCTCCGGAGCAGCCTGGGCGACGGTGGTGGGCTCGGCAACCGGGTCCGCTGCTACAGCCTGGGCAGTGGCCGTACCTGTCGAAGAGTCCTCCACAGCCTCCCCGGGCTCCGCGATGATGGCGATAGCGTCGCCGACGGGAACCGGAATGCCCTCCCGGGCTACTCTGCGTTGAAGTACGCCGCCGGTATAGGCTTCAAACTCTACCGTGGCCTTGTCGGTCTCAATGTCCGCGATAACCTCTCCCCGGGCCACCTCTTCGCCTTCCTGCTTGTACCAGCGAACTACGGTCCCTTCCCGCATGTCGTAGCCCATTTTGGGCATTACTATGGTGGTTGCCAACTGGACCTCCTGAAGTCTTCCTTCCCTGACGCGCGCCGTTACATGTGGACGGCGCGGCCTTCCGCGTCAAGGGCCGCTTCTTTTATTATCTCAGAAATGGTTGGGTGCGCGTGGACCATCCAGCCCAGTTCCAGGGTGGTTCCTTCAAGCAGACGGGTAAGGGAAAGTTCGCCCAGCAGCTCGGTTACTTCCGGTCCGACCATGTGGGCTCCCAGGATTTCGCCGTACCTGCTGTCAACCACCAGCTTGATCATGCCGTCAGTTTCGCCCATTCCGAGGGCCTTGCCATTGGCCTGGAGGTTGAACTTGCCTGTCTTGACGTCGTGGCCCGCTTCCACTGCCTGGGCTTCCGTCAGGCCGAAGCTGGCTATCTGGGGCTGGCAATAGGTAGCCCGCGGCATCATCGCGTAGTCCAGCGGCTGGGGCTCCTGGCCGGCGATGGTTTCGGCAGCAACCGTCGCCTGGGCAGAGGCTACGTGGGCTAGGGCCAGTTTTCCGGTAACGTCTCCGATGGCGTATATTCCGGGAACGTTGGTTGCCATGGAGGAATCTACCTGAATGTTGCCGCCTTCGGTAGCCACCCCTGGCGTGTCCAGCCCCAGGCCTTCGCTGTTAGGCTGAACGCCGACGGCGACCAGAACCTTGTCGCAACTCAGGGTCTGCTGGTTCCCTGCCTTGTCCACGGTTACTTTCAGCCCATCCCCTTCCTGTAGCGCCGCGGTGACACCCGCTCCGGTAATGATGTTGACTCCGTGTCGTCCCATGGACCGTTCTACCTGCCGACTGATTTCCTGGTCCTCGTTGGGCGCCAGCCGGGGCAGGAGTTCCACCAGGGTCACGTCCACGCCGTACATACGGTAGAGATATGCGAATTCAAGACCGATGGCCCCGCCGCCAACGATTACCATGGATTGGGGCAGGTCGGAAAGTACGATAGCTTCCTTGCTGGTGATGATCCGGTGTCCATCAATTGGAAGCGGTGGGATGGTACGAGGTCGGGCGCCTGTGGCAATGACAATGTTCTTTGCCTGCAGCCTCTGCCCTTCGGGAGCAACTTCCACGATGCCGCCGCCCCGGAGAATGGCTTCTCCGGCGATGTGTTCCACCTCATTCTTCCTGAGCAGGTAGCCCACTCCGCGGACGTTGCGGTCCACCACTTTCCGGCTGCGCTCGACGGCAGCGGCGTAGTCAGCGGAGAAGCCGTCAAACTTGAGGCCGAACTCTTCGGCTCGATGGAAGTAGGAGACAACCTCGGCGTTCTTCAGCAGCGCCTTGCTGGGGATACAGCCCCAGTTCAGGCACACGCCACCCAGTTCATCCCGTTCCACGATGGCGGTCTTGAGGCCCAGTTGAGCGGCCCTTATGGCCGCCACGTAGCCCCCTGGACCAGCGCCGATTACTACCAGATCGTATTCCCCTGCCATTGCTCCCCGCCCCGGTTCAAGATTGGCCCGATTATAGCGACAGACTCAGCCGCTAACAAGTTGGCCCAGGTGGTTACCCAGGCAAGGGATACCCATTCCATTGCACTCAAGAAACTGTTAAAGGAGTTTCGAATCTGTTATCATAGCTGCAAAGTCTATCCAGACGGGAGGCGTCATGGGTTTCGGTCCTATTGGATTGCCCCAGATTCTGATAATACTCTTGATTGTCTTGTTGATTTTCGGCGCCAAGCGTTTGCCCGAAATCGGTTCGTCGCTGGGAAAAGGCATCCGCAGTTTCAAGAGCTCGGTAACGGGTGAAGAGGAAGTCAAGCCAACCACGGTCCAGAGCGAGACTACCGAGGCGAGTAACGAGAACAAGCAAAACTGAACAGTACCAGGGTTTGCAATTTCAGGGGACGGCGTCGAGCCGTCCCTTTTCTTTCGGCCTGCTCTCAGTGGCCTTCCGACAGCGACGCCATTTCGTTCCTCGCCCTCTGCCTGCTGCGGCCCGCAAGCCAGGCCAGGAGAATTCCCACCTCGTACAATGCCAGCAGCGGCGCCGCCACCAGGGTTTGATTCAGAGGGTCGAAGGTGGGGGTAATGATGGCTCCCAGAATGAAGGCGATTACTACCCAGTATTTCCTGAATCGTCTGAACATCCCCGATGTGACTATACCCAGTTGGGCCAGCAGGTACATGATCACCGGGGTTTCGAAGGCCAGTCCCATCCAAAAGAGGAGCCTCAACATTACGTCAACCAGGTTGCTGATCCTTATGAGCGGGTCGGCCACGCCGCCGCCAAAGGTCAACAGAAACGGCAGGGCTCTGGGGGTCAGGACGTAATAGGCAAAGGCCAGGCCACAGAGAAAGGCCAGGAGGGCCCCTGGTATAAACAGGTAGAGAAAGCGACGCTCTGCCGACGTGAGGCCGGGGGCCACAAACCGCACAACCTGGTAGAGGATGACGGGCATTGCCAGGACGAATCCGCCAACCAGCGAGACCTTTACGCTGGTGGACAGGAGCTCCGTAACCTGGGTCGCGATCAGGAGGACCCCTTCACCGTCGTTTACCTGCTGGGCCGGCCGCTTCAGCAGCTCGACAATGTCGGTCCAGAACAGAAACGCCACCATCGCCCCAATGATGAGCGCCACCAGGCTGATGAAGACGCGCTTGCGTAGTTCTACCAGGTGCTCAATCAGTGTGAGTTCGCGGCTGCTGCTCATTCCCTTCTTCCGGGCCAGAGGTGGGCACTGCCCCCGGGGGCGGCTCTACCGGCGGGCCGGGGGCTTGCGGGGGCGCCGGGGGCGGCGCTGTGGGGCGAGGCTCGTTCAAGTCGGTCGCCGCCGTCATCTCGTTGACGGTGCGGCGCATGTCCCCGATGAGCTTCCCTGCTGTCCGCGCCATTTCTATGGCCTTGGCCGGTCCCATGACCAGGAAGGCAATAAGGAATATGACGGCCAGTTCCAGGAACCCCACGCCAAAGAGGTTCACCTTGTGTTCTCCGCAGAGTCACTGAAGGGGCAGGCACCCAGGCAGCGGCCGCTCACTTCGGAGTTCAATGCCGGCGGTCGCTGGTACCCTAGTTCTTCCAGCATCTCCATTAAACGGCAAAGTGGCAGACCCACCACGTTGGTGTAACAGCCGCTCCGGACGGTAGCCGGCCGGAATTCCGCATCCTGAACGGCATATGCGCCGGCTTTGTCCATGGGTGTGCCGGAGGCGATGGACCGTTCCATCTCAGCGTCGGTAAAGTTGCGCATAACTATGTCGGCGGTCATATGGTCCGTCAGGGACCGGCCGGTGGCAACATTGATAACGGTGAGACCTGTAGTAACCTGGTGTTCCGTGCCTCGCAACTCAACGAGCATGCGGCGAGCGTCCGATTCATCCCGGGGTTTGCCGATGGAACGCCCTTCCAGGACGACCGTGCTGTCGGCCCCAATTACGAACCCTTCAGTCGAGTCGGAGGCCACTATCATAGCCTTGTCCCGCGACAGGCGCTCCACCATTTCTTCGGCGGTTTCGCCCTCCTTCTGTTCTTCCGGGGCATTGGAAGGGCGGACTTCAAACTTCAGGCCGAGTTCAGTCAACAATTCCCGACGCCTTGGTGAACCGGAGGCGAGAATCAGGGGACTGTCGATTGGAGAGTATTCAAGCAATGCCACACATTCGACGTGCTGAGTTTGGGGAAACATGTCCAGGGGCTGAATCTGAACCACCGAATAGGAGCCCGCCCGCAGCACCTTCAAGTCCCTGGCCAGGGTCTCGGGATCGCAGGACACATAGACCAGCTTCGGAGCCTTAAGCTCCAGCAATTTCTCCAGGGCCGCTGCCTGGCAACCGGCGCGGGGCGGGTCCACAATCACCACATCGGGAGGACAGGGCAAGTCGGACAAGACCTCCTCAGTTTTGCCCAGAAGAAACTCCAGGTTCTCGATTCCGGCGGAATTGTGCCTGGCATCTTCTACTGCGGCCGAGGACTCTTCGATGGCGTAAACCTGGCTGGCGAAGGGGGCCAGCAAGATCGCAAAAGTTCCTACACCGGTGTAAGCGTCCAGCAACACCTCTTTACCGCTGAGCCCTGCGGTGGCGCGCACGACTTCTATCAACTGGGATGCCTGGTCAACATTGACCTGAAAAAATGACGGAGAGGCCACCCGAAACTCCCGGCCCGCCACCGACTCCAGGTAGTGCTTTTGACCGGTGGGGACGGAAATTTCAGGGTTTTTCAGGGGCGGCTGCACCAGGTAGTCACCGGTATCACGGCCGGCCCTGACCGCCAATTGGGTAGTCTCACCGCACCGGTCCTGCAACTGAGCGAGAATCCGGTTGATGCCATCATGCATCAGCATGCAGTGATCAATATGAACGAACCGCCTGGTCTCCCGATTCACAAAACCCAGATCTCCGCTCTTTCCTACGGTGAACCTGGCGTGGTTCCGGTAGCCATACTGGTAGGGCGATGGCAGGGTTTGCCGGACGGAAACGTTCTGCAGTCCTCCGACACGTTCCAGGGCGTCGACTACCTTGTCCCGTTTTATGTCCAGCTGAGCATGGTAATCCAGATGCTGCCACTGGCAACCGGTGCAGTAGCCATAGTAGGGGCATGGAGGTTCAATGCGGTCCGGTGATGGCTCCAGCACTTCCACCACAGTGGCGGCAACGTACTTCCGGCGGACCCGTACCACCTCCGCCGTAACTCTCTCCCCGGGTATGCCGCCAAGAACGAACACATCCTGTCCTTCGTATGAGGCCATGGCCTCTCCCAGCCGCCCCCAGGAAGCCAGTGACAATTCGATGCGTTCACCCACGCTCAACTTCTGCTGAACCAACTCTCTTCCCCTTCACAACACTATAAACTAAAGGCCCAGGTTATTCCAAGAAAGATGGGCGCTCATTGCACGACCCAGCTTGCGGTGACGTGGGTGTCCGTCAAATTTTTGGGGAATGCCTGGTGGGGCCCCGTTGCAGGCCGTCGCTGTAGGGGCGCAGGGCCCTGCGCCCCTACCTTAGCTTTCGATATCTGCCCCTATCCAGTTGCTCTACCAAAATCTTGACGGACACCCCGGTGACGTTTTCAGGTTGACCGGAAAGTACAACAAAAGCTAAACTGAGAACATAATCGGCGGCAGCAAGGATGACGCCGGTACTGCATTCAAAAGTACAATTAGGGGACGATAATTCCCCGGAGGATTAGATGCCGGAACCAGTAGATGTCAATGAAAGTACCTGGGCGGACGAGGTTGAAGGTTCTGACCTGCCCGTACTGGTAGATTTCTGGGCCGAGTGGTGTGGCCCCTGCAAGATGATTGCGCCGGCCGTCCACGACCTGGCCCTGGAGTATGAAGGCAAGCTCAACGTGGCCAAGGTGGATGTGGACAGCAACCCGAATATCGCAATGAAATTTGGCGTACGCAGTATTCCGGCCCTGATTTTCTTCAAGGACGGGGAGCCGGTTGACCAGGTTGTCGGAGCATTGCCGAAGGGCGCCCTGAAGCGCAAGATCGACTCGGTATTGGGCAGTTAGGGCCCGCCTCCCTACATTGTGAGGTAACAGGGGAGTGGAAGGGGCCCGGTGGCTCTTGCGGACTTCAAATCCGTTGTGCCTCGTGAAGAGCGGGGTAGGTGGGTTCGACTCCCTCGCACTCCCGCCACCTTAGTGTGAGCCCTCTTTTTCCAGGCATTGAATGCAGTGCAGCTCAGATTGAGCTGCACTGCGTTTTTGCGCTTGCCCCGGGTCAGGCGTGAGTGAGGGTTGGGGTGGTCCGCATGAATGACGGGAACTACCTCGCACCTGGAAGAGGTCTCGCCGGGAATCGGCGAGAGGCTTCGGACTTCCTCCAATGGCCTGACGGTGCGCCTGCCCCGACGTCTTTATGATCTGGCAGCCTGAGCAATGACTGCCCCGCAAGGGTGTAGGAAACTGAAGGAGCAATAGGCCGGGTGCGAATCAGGATTCATTGGGGTCTCAGCCTGGGAAGCCTTCGGTTGCCACTGCCCAAATGCTCTGCTACTCTACCCTGCAACTGCGAGTGTTCTGATTCGGTTTAGTTCACAGCCTTTCGCTACTTATACCCGACCGATCCGCCCATCCTAGAGGGACGCATTGACCCAACCCGCCGAAGTTCATACCTCCCTATTTGTTACCTGTATCGTGGACCAGCTTTACCCCCAGGTGGGAGTAAGTGTCGTGAACGTGCTCCGGCGGCATGGCGTCAAGTTGGATTTCCCCAGTGACCAGACCTGCTGCGGCCAACCCCTGTTTAATTCGGGCTATACCCAGCTGGCTCGGCAGTTGGGGAAGAGGGTAATCGACAGCTTCTCCCTGAGCGATTACGTGGTGGTCCCCTCCGGATCCTGCGCAGCCATGCTCAAGGTCTTCTACCGCGAATTGTTTTCAGGGGACCCGGACTATGGAGAGAAGGCCGAGCAACTGGCGGGAAAGGTGTTCGAATTTTCCGAATTCCTGGTCAAGGTGCTTGGAATAGAGGACGCGGGCGCCTGTTTCCCTGCCACTGCTACCTACCATTCCAGTTGCCACCTGTTGCGGGAGATGGAGGTCCGGCAGGAACCTCTCCTATTGCTGGAAAAAGTGGAAGGTCTGGAGTTGCGTCCCTTGCCCCAGGCTGAAACCTGCTGTGGGTTCGGCGGCACCTTTTCCGTCAAATACCCCCACATTTCCGAAGGCATGATGGAGGACAAGATAGCCAATGTTCTCGCGACAGGAGCCGACACCCTTATTTCCTGCGACATGAGCTGCCTGATGCACATTGGAGGAGGAATGAGTCGGCAAGGCCAGCCCGTCAGAGTGCGGCACATCGCCGAGATCTTGGAAGGGCAAGAGGAAACGGGAGGCGCTGGCAATGGCTGACGTAAAGACCCGGGACTTTATTGCCGCCTCCGGCGCAGCCATGGAAGACGTCAACTTGCGGCGGGCCCTGCGGCAAGTGGGTGGCGGGTTTAATGAAGCCCGACTGGATGCGATAGAAGAGGTAAGCTGGGAAGCTTGGGAGGAGTGGCGGGAAGAGGCGCGCCGGATCAAGATACATACCCTGGATCATCTTGACCATTATCTGGAGATGCTATACGAACAGGTGACCAAGGCCGGCGGGCAGGTGCATTTCGCCAGGGACGCGGAACAGGCAAATGCGATCGTCTCCGAAATCGCCCAGAGCAGGGGGGTGAAGATCGCCACCAAGAGCAAGTCCATGGTTTCTGAAGAACTGGACTTGAACAGGACCCTGGAAGCCATCGGGGTTGATGTTTATGAGACCGACCTGGGCGAATACATCATCCAGCTGGCAGAGGAGACGCCTTCGCACCTGGTTGCTCCCGCCTTGCACAAGACCAAGGAACAGGTCTCGGAGCTCTTCCACGAAAAACTGGGCGTGCCGCTCACGGATGACATCGAGGAAATGGCGAGAGTGGCGAGGGAAACCCTCAGGAGCAAGTTCCTTAGCGCTGACCTCGGAATCAGCGGGGCAAATTTCCTGGTTGCAGAAACTGGCAGCCTGGTCATAATCACGAATGAGGGCAATGGCCGCTTGTGTACCTCGGCTCCCAGGATTCACATTGGTATCACAGGCATGGAAAAGGTGATTCCTTCGCTGCAAGACCTTTCCATCTTTCTCCGCCTTCTCCCACGTTCAGCTACCGGTCAGCGACTTACCAGCTACGTCAGCATGGTGACGGGCCCCCGGCGGAGTGAGGATGAAGATGGCCCCGAAGAGTTCCACCTGGTTCTGGTGGACAACGGCCGGTCCAGACTGCTGGCGGACCCCGACCTGAGGGAAGCCCTGTACTGCATCCGTTGCGGGGCATGCCTGAACATCTGCCCGGTTTACGGCAAAATCGGCGGCCATGCCTACGGCTGGGTGTACCCTGGTCCCATCGGCGCCATCGTTTCTCCCACGCTGGTGGGGCTGAAGGAGGCCAAGGACCTGCCCCACGCTTCCAGCCTTTGCGGGGCCTGTCGGGAAGTCTGCCCCATTAAGATAAACATCCCAAGGATGCTTCTCCACCTGCGTCACCGGCTGGCGGAGAGCCCCAGCGACACCGAAAATTCCTCAACCCTTACCGAGAGGCAGGCCGCCAGGGGTTACACCTGGTTGATGAGCAATCCGGCCGCGCTTTCCGCCGCGGGAAGCGTGGCCAAATTGGTGCAAAAGCCCTTTTCTTCAGAAGGCAAAATCGATAAAAGGGTATCCCTGCCGCTGGTTTCCAGGTGGACAGCCGCCCGTGACATGCCCACTCTGGCTGGGCGAAGCTTCCGGCAGATCTGGGCAGATGAGCTGGAGAGCGAATCTTAAAGCCGGGGTTAGAGGCTCGCATGGTCGAAATACAAAATGTGAATTCGCTTGGGATACCGAAAGACGCGTTCTTATCGCACGTCCGCCGCAGCCTGGGCAGGACCGAAGGCCTGGCGCCCACGCCACCTTACCATCGATTGGCGGAAAATCTGGCGGTTTTGGAAGGGCAAGCAACGGAGATCAGGCAGCGGCTGGAGGAGAAGAGCGGTGAAGTCCTGGACCGTTTCGCTGATACTGCCCGGCTGCGCAGCTGGAACGTTTTCCGGACCACCAGCGCGGAAGATGCCGTCGGCTATGTTGTAGAACTGGCCAGGAATCTCTCGGTAACGCAGGCCGCCCGGTCTGAGCAGCCCGTTTTTGCGAGGCTTCCGCTGGACTCGGCGCTGCAGGCTGAAGGAATTGAGTGTGTGACTGTTGCCCAGGATGAAGCCAGCGCCCGCGACCGGGTCAGGTCCGGAATAATCGAATCCGGCCTGGGCATCACCGGGGCGGACTATGCGGTAGCCGAGACCGGCTCGGTGGTTGTGCTGCCCCGAAAAGGGCTGAGCAGGCTCGTTTCCCTGGTTCCCCCCGTTCACCTGGCCATGGTCAGGACTGAAGACCTGGTGGAGAGTCTTGACGACGTGTTCCTGCTGCGAAGGCTTGAATACTACCGGAACGGCGAAGAAATGGGCAGTTACCTGAACTTCATTACAGGGCCCAGTCGCACCGCTGACATCGAAATGAAGCTGGTTGTAGGAGTCCACGGGCCCAAAGAAGTCCACTTGGTGCTTCTGGGCTAACTGGGCCGCCCAAGAGGCAAGAGTCCCCGGAGGCTTTTTTATGCCCGTCAGAATAGGATTCACCCAGTTCCGAAAGCAGATGCTGGAGAAGGAACTGGACAACATCATCAGCTTGTTGCCCCAGCTGGGCGTGGAGAAAGTGTATCTGACCGGCGACATGGTAACGGGCGACATTACGCCTGACAGCAGGGTGGACCTGGTGGTAGTTCATGATGTGGAGGGGGCTTTCGGCCGCCGGGCGGACTTCTTTTCCTATCACCTGAGCAGCATGGTTGCCGTGGACTGCCAGGTTTACACTCCGCAGGAATTCGAGGAGCTTCAGGACTCGCTTCCCGCGCTGACAACCGCAATCAAGCATGGAAGGGTGATCTACAGTGCCGAATAATCTGGCCGAGGGCGCGCGGTGGCTGCGTCAAGCTGAACAGGATCTGCTGGATGCCCAGTACAACCGGGAGGGGGACCGCCATAACCTGGCCTGCTTTCTCTGCCAGCAGGCGGCCGAAAAGGCCGTAAAGGCTTACCTGTATCATCGGGGCGCCGAAGATGTGTGGGGCCACTCCCTCATTGACCTGTGCGAGGACGCCAAGCTCTTCGAGATGTTCTTCGACACCATCAAGAGCGAAGCAAGGCAACTGGACAAATACTACGAAATAACCCGTTACCCCGGGTTCCTTCCCGGCGGCATCAGTTCTGAAGCCTTTGAAGATGCCGATGCCGAGCGGGCCCTGTTCCTTGGGGGCATCGTCGTTGATTTCGTCAAGGAAAGACTGGGGTAGATCTATCCTTCAGCGGGTCGACCCAGTTGCAGCAGCCTGACCGTTCTTTCCGCTGCTCCTTCCAGTAGTTCCTCGGTACGGGCCAGGCTTCTCTCAAAGTTCATGGGCCGGTCGGCAATGCACACTATTCCCGCTATTCCGTGCTGGTACAGCTGTTCGTATCCTTCGCCCAGGCTGCCAGCCAGAATCACGGTGGGGACTCCGTAAGGGCTTGCCTTGCGAGCTACGCCGACGGGAGCTTTGTCGTATATGGAGGACAGGTCCGCCCTTCCCTCTCCGGTCAGCACCAGGTCTGCTTCACTGACGTGTTCGTCGAATTTCAGGACTTCACAAACCAGGTCGATTCCTGACTGAAGCCGGCAGTTCGCAAAAGCCATAAGGCCGGCCCCCAGTCCTCCTGCCGCCCCGGCGCCGGGATGGTCCCCGTTCAGGAAGTCAATCCCCAGGTCTCGCTGGGCCACCCGTCCAAAGTTGGCCAGGGCCGCATCCAGTTCCGCCACTATTTCCGGTGTGGCTCCCTTTTGCGGGCCATAAATAGCGGATGCTCCGGACGAACCACACAGGGGATTGGTTACGTCGGTAGCGCCGATTATCGTGACCTCTCTAAGCCGGCTGTGCAGGTCTGTTATGTCAATGCTGCTCAGCCTGGCCAGGGCGGACCCACCCTTGGGCAGTGGCCTCCCCTGGGCGTCCAAAAACCTGGCCCCCAGCGCCGTGGCCATGCCCATGCCTGCGTCGTTGGTTGCGCTGCCTCCCATGCCGACAATGATCCGCTCGTATCCCCGGTCCAGCGCCTCACGTATGATCTCCCCCGTGCCGAAGGTGGTGCTGGTGCGGGGATTGCGCCGCCGGTGGGGGACCATTGCCAGGCCGGAAGCCCGAGCCATTTCAATTACAGCCGTGCTGCCGTCTCCCATGACGCCCCACGGGGCTTCAACGGCGTGTCCCAGCGGCCCCGTGACGATGGACCGGAAAATCTCTCCTCCAGTGCTGTTTACCAGTACTTCCAGCGTGCCGTCACCGCCATCAGCTACCGGAACGAGCACGGTTTCCGCCGCCGGAGAAGCCTTTCGAACGCCTCGTTCAATAGCCTCGGCCGCGGTCAAGGCCATCACGCTGCCCTTAAAGCTCTGGGGTGCGATTACTATCTTCATAAAGGGAGACCACCTTTAACTAATATCTTGTATCTATTTTAATCCCTCTCTGCTAAAATCGGGACACGCTGCCAAGCGGAAACAAAGCTGGGAGGTGCTTCATTGTCATCAAAGGAAGAGTTGAAGCGCCAGGTATATAACGCCATAGACTCACGAGCCGACGACCTGGTGAATCTGGCCAAGACTATTCTGAACAACCCTGAACCGGGGTTCAGGGAAGTGAAGACCTCGCAACTGGTTGGCAGTTTCTTTGGAGAAATGGGCATTCCCTTCCGGTCGGGTCTGGGCCTGACCGGTGTCCGGGCTGACCTTCTCGGTGGCAGTCCTGGCCCTACCATGGCTCTTCTGGGAGAGCTTGACTCTCTCATTGTCAACGAGCATCCCCATGCCGACGCTGCCACCGGCGCGGCCCATGCCTGCGGCCACCACTGCCAGATTGGCATGTTGATGGGGGCTGCGGTTGGGCTGAGCCAGCCGGAAATTCTGGCCCAGCTGAGCGGTCGAATTGCGCTGGTTGCCGTTCCTGCGGAAGAGTACATCGAGATTGAATACCGGGACTCCCTGCGCCGGGAGGGCAAGATCGAGTTCCTGGGCGGAAAGCCCGAACTTATCAAGCTGGGTGAATTCGATGATGTGGACCTGGCGATGATGGTCCATACGACCAGCACCGTCGAAGAGGGCAAGCTGTGCATCAGCGGCACCAACAATGGGACGGTGGCAAAGAAAATACAGTTCCTGGGAAAGGGTTCCCATGCGGGCGGTTCCCCTCACCTGGGAATTAACGCCCTTAACGCTGCTACCCTGGCCCTGTCCGCCATTCACTACAATCGGGAGACATTCCGCGATGCGGATACGGTGCGGGTCCATCCCATCATTACCAAGGGAGGGGAGGCGGTAAGCGCCGTGCCTGCGGAGGTGCGGATGGAGACCTTTGTCCGAGGAAAGACCATAGACGCAATTATGGACGCCAACAAGAAAGTGGACCGGGCCCTGAGGGCCGGGGCCATGGCCGTGGGAGCAGGCGTCAGAATTCAGACCATTCCGGGTTACATGCCTCTTGCCCAGAACGGACAAATGAATGAGATTTTCCAGCCCAACGCAGCCGAACTGGTCGGAGCCCAGGGAGTGGGTCACGTGGCCCACCGCACCGGCTCCACGGATATGGGGGACATCAGCCAGATAATGCCCGCCATACATCCTTACGTAGGCGGGGCCACCGGTCTGGGCCATGGCGCAGATTACGTGGTACAGGACTACCAGCTGGCGGTTATTACCGCTGCCAAGGCAATGGCCTCAACGGTCATTGACCTGCTGGCCGATGGGGCCAGCCTGGGCAACCGGGTGGTGGCGGAACACAGGCCGGAAATGACCCGGACCGAGTACCTGGAGTTTATGCGGTCCCTTGCCAGTGAGCAGACGTATGAGGCGGAAAGCAATGTTGACTAGGGAAGAGTTGAAGAAACGAGCCTGTGCGGCCATTGACCGGCACCGGGATGAAATTGTCGGGGTGTCCCGGCAAATTCTGAACAATCCTGAGCCAGGGTTCAGTGAATACAAGACGTCCCAGCTGGTTGCCGACAAGTTCGATGAGATGGGCATACCCTACCGGCGTGGCCTGGCTCTGACCGGTGTGAAGGGCCACATCAACGGGGGCGGTGGTTCAGGGCCCCGTGTTGCCGTGATCGGCGAACTGGATTCCCTGATAGTCAACGAGCACCCCCACGCTGACGAAGAGACCGGCGCTGCCCATGCCTGCGGTCACCACTGCCAGATTGGCATGATGCTGGGCGCAATTCGCGGCCTTACTCAGCCAGAGGTACTGGCCGAACTGTCGGGAGAGCTGGTGCCCTTCGCAGTTCCCGCCGAGGAGTTTATCGAGGTAGCCAGGCGGCTCCAACTTCGGGAAGAAAAGAAGCTGGAGTTTATGGGAGGCAAGCAGGAGCTTATCCGCCTGGGGGAATTTGACGACGTGGACATGGCGATGATGTGCCACACCGCCAGCGATATGGGAGACAACCGGTTTGCCGTTGGCGGCACCAGCAACGGTCACGTTGTGAAATACGTCCAGTTCCTGGGCAGAGGCTCCCATGCGGGAAGCGCGCCTCACATGGGCATCAATGCCCTGAATGCGGCCTCCTTTGCCCTTCAGGCGATCCACAACAACCGGGAAGTATTTCGGGGCGAGGACACTGTCAGGGTCCACGGCATTATGACCAAGGGCGGCGAGGCCGTAAACGCAGTTCCGGCGGACGTTCGCCTGGAGTGGCGGGTCAGGTCGGCTTCGCCCAAGGCAGTCGTAAGGAACTCGGCAATTGTTGACCGCTGCTTCAAGGCGGGAGCCCTGGCCGTCGGAGCGCAGGTGAATATAACCAACATCCCCGGCTACCTGCCCATGAAACACGACACCCACCTCCAGGAAATGTTCCGGCAAAATGCCTGCTCAGTTGTAGGTGAGTCCCGAACGCTGGTAATACCCGGTCGCCGCAACCGGGGCGGCTCGACCGACATGGGAGACCTCAGCCACTTGATGCCCGCCTGCCACCCCTATACCGCCGGCGCAGTAGGGTCGGGACATAGCAAGGAATACCTGGTTACCGACTATGAATCGGCAGTAGTCAATCCGGCCAAAATAATGGCTATGGTGGTCATTGACCTGTTAACCGAGGGCGCCAAAAGGGCCAGTGAAGTAATGAGTTCCCATCGTCCCGCCATGAGAAAGGAAGCCTACCTGAGATTCCAGCGGGAGAGGGCTGAAGTCATAGAGTTCGATGGGGCTGCCTAGCCGGCAAATTAGGTATTGAAAGACGAGGGGCCGCTTCAAGACGAGAGCGGCCCCTTTTCCATTTGTCTGCTTTCCGGCGCCCGGTACGGTCAGGGGCCTCCCAGGGCCAAAAGCAAAGGGAAATATTGCGCGAAAGAGCCGCTGATCAAGGGCACGGTCAGGTTGTCGTCCAAAGGAATGGGCGCCAGTTCCACCAGACCCGCGATCAATGCGGCGACAACCAGCGTCCCACTGAATTCCGCAACGCCTGCAGCCGAAAGCAGGGCCAATACCACCAACGACACGCCTGCAAATGCCACGGTCCCCACCGGCGACTTGCCCAGAATCCTTGGTCCCGGCATGGGACGCCCGACCAGCGCCGCAACCGGGTCCCCCAGTGACAAGAAGAGCAACACAGCCACGGCCACAGGCTTGTCGAATAAGAGAAAGCAAAGGCAGGCCGCGATCAAGAGAAAAGTCGCGCCGGTGACCCGACCCGACTCCTCTTGTTTCAACAGCACGCTCAGCCACTTGAGGAACAAGCGGTTGAGCCAGGTCAGCCGAAAGCGGACAAGGTCCAGCGTCAGACTGGCGATGGCCAGAATTCCAGTGAGGATTGCCGGCAACTGGTCCGGCAGGAAGATGGCAATAACCGGAATTGCTGTGCCTACTGTTGCGTGGAAGGCGCGACGCTGCCATGTGGCCCCTTTCCGTCCCGCCGGCATTGTCGGTTCGGGCGGTGTCAATGGTTGTTCGGGCACAGCAGGAAGAATGGCCTCATCAGCGCAGCGGCCTCAAATGCAGGGACTCTTGCGGAGCGCCTGCCGCGGCCCCTAGAACTCGATGGTCAGGCCGTCACCCGCGCGCCACCTAAGTTCCCGAATCTCCGCATCCTTGGGAATCTCAAAAATCAACCACCCATCCACACCGAACCCCTGCAGCAGCTCAAAAGCGCGGGTCGAGCCGTCCACATAGGTGGTGTTCCACAGGAAGCAAAGATCAGCGGGATTCTGGAAGGGACACCGGGCCACCCTCTGACCCGAAATATCCTCTGGCGCTTCAATTTCCTGCGGACGTTCCTTCACGTTGATGGGGAAATACTTCTCGTGGAAGAAGTCCCGGATCTCTGCGGCGTTCTGGTCAATGCTGACGATGGCGCTGGTGGCTTTATGGTTCTCAACCTTCAAGCGCAGCATAAGCAGTTCACGGTCTTCTTCTTCGGGCGCCAGGCGGAAGTACTGGGGGGCCTCGCCTGCCCTTGGCAGGGAATAGACAAGCTCCGGCTCTCGTTCCATGGAAACGACACTCAGGTGAAGGGTCCGGCCCGTGTAGTATTTTCCTAGGGCGGGAGAAACGTCCGCGCAGGCCAGCAGGGCCAGGGAACTCAGGGCAAGGACCAATAGCGCGATTACCGGAAATCTCAAACGGAAAAGTACAGTAAAGTTGTTCATACCCTCTTCAGGAGCCAGTGGCCGATAGTGTCGGGAGCTGTCGCAATTGCGCCACCAAATCGGGCAGCGTATTTATCAGGTAGTCTATCTCTTCTTCGGTGTTTTCCTTCCCCAGGGTTAGCCGCAGACTGCTGCGGGCCAGTTCCGCCGTTTGCCCCAGGGCCAGCAGCACGTGGGAGGGCTCCAGGGAACCTGAACTGCAGGCGCTTCCGCTGGAGGCGGCCACACCTGCCATATCCAGGCCCAGAAGGATTGATTCACCCTCCACGCCTTCGAAGGAAAAGTTGACGTTGTTCGGCAGGCGCTGGGTCGGATGTCCATTCAGGCTGGTGTTCGGGACCGTGGCCATAATCTCGTCGGCAATGCGGTCCCGCAGATGCTTGCAGGTTTCTGCCGCTGCTTCCCGCTCGGCGTCGGCCAGTTCCAGGGCAGTCGCCAGCCCCACAATTCCTGCAATGTTCTCGGTTCCCGACCGGCGCTCCCGTTCCTGGCCCCCGCCCAGCAATAGAGGGAGGTAGGGTGTACCGCGCCGTACAAACAGGACGCCCGTTCCCTTGGGACCGTAAAACTTGTGGCCGGAAAGGCTCATCATATCCACGCCAAGCTGACGAACGTTCAGGTCCAGGTATCCGGCTGCCTGAACCGCGTCGGTGTGCATTACTATTGTGCGGTCCAGCTCCTGGGCCCTCTGGTGAACGGCCTGGGAAATTTCAGGGATGGCGTTAACTGTGCCGATCTCGTTGTTGGCGTACATGATTGAAACCACGGTGGTGTCTGGACCCGTGGCATTGTACACCTGTTCCGGGCTGACAGCCCCATACTCGTCAACGGGGAGGAACGTAACCTCGTAGCCCAGGTTTTCCAGGTACTGGCAGGTATGCAACACTGCGTGGTGCTCCACGCTGGAGGTGATTACGTGATTGCCCGTCTCGTGAAGGGCGGTAGCCGCACCGATTATAGCGGCGTTGTCAGACTCGGTCCCCCCGCTGGTAAACACCACCTCGCTGGTACGGCAACCCAGGACCCTTGCTGTCCTCTCCCGGGCGTTGTCCAGCGCGTAGCGGGCCTCCTGCCCTACCGTGTGCATACTGGATGGATTCCCATAGAGCTGGGAAAAATAAGGCAGCATGGCCTCCAGAACGCGGGGGTCGGTCGGAGTAGTTCCGGCGTGGTCCAGGTAAATCAAGCCCTGGGAAGACATTGGCAACCTCTGTTTTAGCCTGCGCAACATTTTAGCACAGGCAGGTTTGGTATTAGCGCTCGTTCCGGAGCCCTGGCAGCATTTTCGAGGAAGGGTACTCTTTGGACTATGTCCGGGCAAAGCCTTGCTGGAGCCTCCATGAGAGCCTAACGAACACGACGGTTGGCCCGAATGCATTCCAGCAACTGGGCGCTGGTAACCAGACCCAGGGGAACGCCGTTTCGCACCACGGCCAGTAGCTGAGTTCGGTCGCCGTCCATCATCTCCAGGGCTTCGAAAACGGGTGTTTCGGCGTCAACCGAGGGAAAGGAGGATATAGGGACCATAATTCCTGAAATGGTGGCTGACTCCGGATTTAATCTCGAAGCATCACTCAAGATTGGGCCAGTCACAACGCCGTAAGGGGGGCCGTCCACAACAATGCCTGTGTAGCCGGCAATGAACATCGCCATCAGCACTTCCTGGGACAGGACCGGCAGATTCCCGGGCAGCGGCTGCCACGGCCGGGGAAATACAGCTCCCACCTTGAAATTCCGGAGGGTATGCCTGACGGCCTCCTGACGGTAGTTGGCGGTCGCCACATATACCAGGAAGCCCCCAACCAGGGCTAGCCATATGGCCTGGAAATTGCCGGTAAGCGCCCAGACAACACCGCCGGAAACCATCAGTATGCCCATCCCCTGGCCGGCGTGGATCGCCAGCCTCGTGGCCAGCCAATAGTTGCCGGTGGCGCCCCAGATACCCGCTCGAAGCACGCGCCCTCCATCCAGGGGATACCCCGGCAGCATATTGAAGACTGCCAGCGATAAGTTGATGGCGAACAGGGTGAATAGAACGGCGCTGAGGTAAGAGCTGTAGTCGCCCAGCAGGTACCAGGCAATTCCGAGAATAATCGCCAGCGCCAGGCTGGTCGCGGGGCCCACGGCCGATACCAGAAACTCGGTCATCGGTCGCTGGGCGTCATGGGCCAGCTGGGAAACTCCGCCAAAGATGAAAAGCGTGATACCCCTGACGGGTATGCCCCACGCCAGCGCCACCAGGCTGTGGGAGAGCTCGTGGGCCAGCACGGACAGGAAAAACAGCGCGGTTGTCAAAATGGCGACCGACCAGCGCGATGCCACCGGCCAGTAAGGGTACACTTCCTCAAATCTTGAGGACATGAGAAATATGACCAGGCCAAAGACAATCAGCCAGCTGTAATTGATTCCCAGCGGGATGCCAAAGATCTTGCCCAGGCGAATTGACGAGTCCACCGGATATAACGACCTTCACTGCCGGATTCAGGCGGCCAAACTACCGCGATCCTGCCAGGCATGGGAAGTGCGGCAGGGGTGGACGCCCTGTTAGAACCATTATACGCAACCTGGCTTGGACACAGATTCACAAAGCCATGCCTGCCAGCCTCGCTGGTAGCAAGACGTTCCGGATTTTGCAGCTGGCAGGGGGTTGGAATAGATTCAGTGTATAACTGGGGCTATGGGGGAATGGCTCGAGACGGCCGTCAATCCTATGATCTTGTAGATGAGCTTGGCTGCCGTATAAGCGCAGGCCGGCGGGCCGTCCCCAGGAGCCAGTTCACTGACGTCAAAGCCCACTATTCGGCGCGAGCCGGCCACACCGGCCAGCACTGCCATTATGTCAAGCCAGAACATGCCCCCCGGCTCCGGAGTCCCTACCGCGGCCATCAGAGACGGGTCCAGAACATCCAGGTCCAGGCTTATGTAAACCTCGTCGCCCAAACCCTCCGTCAACCGTAATGCGTAGGCTTCCCGGCTCTCGCCAGGGTTCGGCGGCCAGCCAAGGGCGGTTATGCCCGAGGCTTCCAGGTAGTCCCGTTCGTCCGGGGCCATGCTCCGGATTCCGGCCAGGGTGACAGGGCAACGTTCGCTGATGCGCCGGGCGCCGGAAGAATGTCCCCAAGCTGTGCCCAGGTATTCGTCCCGCAGGTCTGCGTGGGCGTCCAGGTAGAGCACTGACATACGGGGGAAAACTTCAAGGTGGGCGAGGGCGGACCCGATGCATACCGAATGATCGCCGCCAATTACGCCCAGCAACCGCTCGGGGGACAGATGCTGTACTACGGCCAGGCGGACACGTTCAACCATTTCGGCAGGATTGCCGGTATGGGGTTCCAGGGCCGGTGTCGTGTGGATTCCTACCTGTGAAACATCCAGGTCCAGTTCCCAGTCGTAGTCTTCCAAACCATAGGAGGCTTCGATGATTGCCGATGGGCCCAGGCGCGCGCCGCTGCGGACTGAGGTTGTGCTGTCGCAGGGAACCGGAATCAGCACAGCTCCGGCGGTGGCAAGATCGGACTGGTGCGGGGGCAGGGCAAGAAAATTGGCCGGAATCCAGGGCAGGTCCTTGTCCTCTCTTCCGACCAATTTCGTAACCTCTTGCTAGGAGCGAAGGGCCGACCGCTGTTCCTGGGTTTCGGTGAAACCCTGGTCAGAGTTCAGCCACTCCAGGCCCCGGTCCAGCAGCCAGGTCTTTGTATCGGTGAGGCCGAACAAGTCCCTGGCATCGCGGGTGGCCTGGTCGTTGTCGAAGGACTTGCAGGAGAAGATGTCAATGTTGACGTAGTTCCGGTAGGGAAATGTATGGATGCTGATATGGCTTTCCGCGATTATCACAAAGCCCGAAACACCCGCGTCCTCAATCTTGGGCCCGTTGTATTCCAGAACATTGGGTTCAGTGATCCTGGTCATCCCAAGATTGTCCGGATAATTCGTAAGAAACTCGCGGACCAACTCCACATCCCACATCTTTACGGTGTCGCCGGCGTAACCGTCAATAACCAGGTGCATCTTTCCTGTCTTTCGCCTCCGATAGGTAAAAAAATCAAGCGGGGGACAGTTCCGTCCCCCGACTAACTCTTGGCAAATGCCGACGTATAGAATATCATCACTACTGCTCTAATTCAACGCTGTATTTGTGGAGAGAATCTGGCTGCTTGAGTAAGGGAACTCGGTTTTGGGCCGCGCCTGTCCCGCAGCCACCCTGCTATGGAAGAGACACAGAATAGCGATCTCATGATCCAGGCAATGGGTCTCACGCACTTCTATGGACCGAGGCCGGCCATCGAAGAGGTGAACTTTGGCGTGAAGCGTGGTGAAATCCTTGGCTTTCTGGGTCCTAATGGGGCGGGAAAGACCACAACCATGCGCATCCTGACGGGCTACATGCCTCCCACCGAAGGCAAGGTGACACTGGCCGACTATGATGTGGTTGAGCAATCCCTTGAGGTGCGCAAGCGCATAGGGTACTTGCCCGAAACAGTGCCCCTCCATACCGAAATGCCGGTAAGCAGCTACCTGAAATACATGGGCACCTTGCGAGGAATGCCCGCGCGACAGATAAAGCGTCGCATTGGCGACGTAATTGAGGTGTGTCGCCTTCAGGACTATCACAAGACCATCATAGGAAAACTCTCCAAGGGATTCCGGCAGCGCGTAGGTATAGCCCAGGCCATTCTGCACGAACCGGAAGTGCTGGTGCTGGACGAACCCACCATCGGTATCGACCCCATTCAGGTAGTGGAGACCAGGAGGCTGATCCAGGACCTGGGCAAGGAACAGACTGTGGTATTGAGCAGCCACATCCTTCCGGAAGTCAACATGATCTGTGAGCGTGTGCTTATCATCCACGAGGGACACATCGTGGCGGAGGATACTCCGGGCAACCTGGCACAGCGCCTGCAGGGTGTTGACCAACTGCAGGTGGAAGTGGGCGGTCCGGCGCAGGAAGTTCTGTCGGTACTACGAAGAGTTCCTGGCGTTACCGAGGTGACTCAGCGCTATAACCAGGGTCGCAACGTGTACATCGTCCATGTTGAGCAGGGAAAGGACCTGAGGGACGAAATCTCTCGCGCCGTCGTGAGCAATGAATGGAGCCTGTTAAGCATGCAACTGGTAAGTATGAGCCTCGAGGACATTTTCCTGAGGCTAACCACCCACGAGGAGCTTTAAAATGCGAACAATCCAGGCAGTGGCCTGGAAGGAGATTCAAGTCTATTTCGGCACACCCATAGCCTACATTGTAGGGATGATATTCCTGGCCCTGACCGGAATCGTTTTTGCAATAGGGGTTGTGCCCAGCGAGAACAATCCCTTCCCTGAAGCAACATTGGACTCCTTCTTTACCTGGACTTCGCTTTTCCTCATTTTCCTGCCACCGGCTCTTACCATGCGTCTCCTGGCTGAGGAGCAGAAACTGGGGACGATAGAACTGCTCCTGACGTCGCCGGTTCGGGACTGGGAAGTCATCATTGGCAAATATACGGCCAGTTTTGTTTTCCTGTTGGCCATGCTGGCCCTGACCCTCTATTATCCCCTGCTGCTTTATATCTTCGCCGAACCCGACCTGGGCCCCCTCTACGCCGGTTATCTGGGCCTCGTTCTATACGGCGCGGCGGCTTTGGCCATCGGCATGCTGACTTCTACAATTACAAGCAACCAGATTGTGGCATTGATCGTAGGAATAGGCGTCATTGGCGCGCTGTATGTGGTGCACTTCAGCACCGATCTGGTTGGGGGGGTCGCCTCCGTTTTGATTGGGGAGATTGGCTTTCAGTCCCATTACGAAGATTTCGGCCGGGGAGTCATCGATACCAAGCACGTCGTTTACTTCCTGAGCGTTATCGCCGTGTTCCTGTTCCTTGCAATCCGGTCCCTGGAATTCCGGAGATGGAGATAGAATGAGCGAGCAACCAAACGAGGCGGGCGGAGACTGGCGGCGGCAAGGGCGCCGCGGCAGGCAATCCCGTCCGCAGGAGTCCGATACTCCGGAAAACGAAAGTATCGAGGGCGAGGAAGAGGAGGAGTTACGGTCTCGTACCCTGTTCAGCTTTCTTGAACCTTCTCTGAACACTATAGGCGCCTTTGGCACCCCCCTGGTAATCGCCGGCATAGTGGCCATAGTCGCGGGCGCCATCCTGGTGGCCTTTGTCAGTTCCATGCGCCTCTATGGCTACATCAGCCTCGGCTTCGGCGTCGCGCTTCTCCTGCTGGTGGGCCTGATCTCCCTGAGTTCAGTGGTGGCCGCCTTTATCAGTCGCACGGGACGATACGGCGTCAACTCGCTGATAATGCTGGCGGCGTTCCTGGGCATTGTTCTTGTAGCCAACATTGTTTCTTTCAGCACAAATGCGCGCATGGACGTTACGGCCACCAACCAATACAGCCTGGCCGAACGTACCGAGCAGCTCCTCAACGATCTGGATGATGAGATTGAAGTCATTGCCTTCTACAAGGGCGAGGTTTCGGTCGGACCCCAGGGAAGCGCCAGCGCGGCGTTCCAGGTACTGAACCGGGAAGCGAAGGTAGAAGAAACATTCAGAGAATTTGAGGCTGCCAGGCCCACCAAGTTCGCGTCCTCCTTTGTAGATCCCGACGTCAATCCCCAAAGGGTTAACCAGTACTTTGGAAATACGCCGGTGGCCTTTGTAAACGAGTCCATCGTGGTCAAACTGAAGGATGGAGACACTGTAGATGTAATCCAGCCTCGCGACGCCAACTACAGTCACCTGGAGCAGGACCTGGTGACCAGCATCCTGGTGGTCACTGGGCAGGAGCAAAAAGCCATTTATTTCCTGGCGGGCCATGGTGAACGAAGCGTGGACAGCGCCGGCGCCGATGGCTACAGCGATGTACGTTTGGGCCTGGAGCAGGACAATTACCGCGTGGAGCCGCTGCGGTGGATCGGCAGCAACGATGACGTCAGCGTGCCGGAAGATGCGGCTCTCCTTGTCGTCGCGCGTCCCACCAACGAGCTGCCGGAGTCTCACGCCCAGGTTTTGAACCTGTTTCTCCAGGGCAAAAATCCGGACGGGTCTGACCGTCCGTCCGCGGGACGGCTGGTATTTCTGGCCGATCCGGATACCCCGGAAACCTTCAGGCAGTTCATGGCCACCTGGGGCGTGGTCATAGGCACCGGATACATCAGAGACCTGGACGGCTCCCTGCCGGGGAATCCGCATACCCTCAGACTTCAGACCGTCAATCCAATGGAGTTGCCCAGGGAAGTGATTTCCCAGTTGCCGCGCGACATCCTGGAGACGCTGCTGGAAATCACCACGCCCAAGGGTCAGTCCCTGGACGTGGTGCTGATGCCCGGCGCCGCCTCCCTGCAGTCCTTCGACGACGGAACAGGCTTGAGGCAGCCGGTTCCCCTGGCTTTCAGCTCGCTTAACAGCTATGTCATCCAGGACTCTGAACGTACAGAGCCCAGAACCGACCTGGAGAACGATCCGGACCCGAGGGGCCCGTTTTCTCCAGTCACTTTTGTCAGGGCCCTGGGACCGGTGGGGGCCGCCCCTCCCACCAACCCCGCTTCCATTGCTGAGAACGACATTGCGAGCATGGTCGTGATGGGAGACTCGGACTTTGTGTCCAACAGTTTCTATGACCGGGGAAGCGGCAAGGACCTTTTCCTTAATTCCGTCAACTACCTGGTGGGAGACCATTCCCTGGTTTCCCTCCGCCCCAAGGCGCTGGCCATCAGGGAATTTAACGTGGACCGCAACCAGGAGAACTTCGTCAAGTTTTCTTCCTGGTTGCTGCTTCCCGGGTTGATGGGCCTGATGGCGGGTCTGGTGTGGTGGATACGGCGGTAGGCGCAAGCTCCGCCAGACCAATTGGCGCGAACAACCCGGGTCCGCTGTCCGGCGCTGTGCGAGGGCGCTGAGACCGGAGTACAGGCGGGGCCGGAAATCCCTTCTTTGAAATACTACCGGTATGTCGGCAGGTTGACTATCAATGAATATTCGGCTCACCATTCTCCTGATTGTCGTACTTCTCCTGTTTGGCGGCACCGTCGCGGGTGTGGTCCTGACCAGGAATCCGGAACCCAAGCAGGATCAGGACTGGCTCTGGAGGGTGGATGACAATTCTCTGACGAACATTGTGGTTACCTACCAGGGCGATACGGTGGAATATCGGAAAAGGCCCGGGGGTGTGCGCTGGTTCATAGTTGAGGAAGATCGGGAACGGCAGGTATATCAGGATAAGTGGAGTGGTACCCCGCTGCTGCTGAGCGGCCCCAAGGTAGTCCGCACCTTGTCGGACGAAATGGGAGACGCGGCTCAATACGGTCTGGCTCCCCCCATCACGGCAATCCGCATCACCGAGCGAACCGGTCGCAGCTATGAGGCACATCTTGGGTTGGAAACTCCCGATGGGCAGAATCAGTATGCGCGCCTGGTGGGCTCGGAAAAGCTCTTCATCGTGCCACAGATCTGGGCTCGGGTCCTTAACCGCCTCGTCTTCCAACCCCCATATCCAAGGTTATACGACACTGACATAGAAGACCGCCAACTGCTCAACGTGGGGAAGCAGGAGGTCATTTACTTCGAAGTTACCGTGGATGAAGAAACGGTTATCTATGGGGAGGACCGGGAAGGGAACTGGTACATTGTAGAAGAGATCGAAGGGACCGAAGAGGAACGAGATATCCCAATACCGGCGGAACAGTGGGAAAACTGGGATGTGCTGCTGGAAAATCCCGATGTAATCGACACGGTAAAGGAAGAGTTTCGGGACCCGGGGAACTATGGGCTGGAGCCGGCCACAACAAGTGTATGGCTGGCAACCAACGCCGACAAGACCTTCGAGTTTTTCCTGGGCGACCTGACTCCCGAGGGCGACCTTCGATACGCCGTCACTTCCGGCCAGACTGAGCTCTACACCGTCCCCGTCGAATGGGCAGAGGCGATCGAAGGACTGGTAAGCAATCCTCCCGTACCCCTGGGAGAGGGCAGCTAGGCCGTGCGGGGAGTAAACCTGACAGCATTGCCTTGCGGGCGCTTCGAAAGAACAACAACAGCCTCCCCAATTGTCGATCACAAGAGGTGGTTCATTGAAGGCTGAAATCCTCTCCATCGGCACCGAGTTGCTGATGGGCGAATTGACCGACACCAATGGGTCGTGGATCGCGACTCAACTTCCGCCCCTGGGAATTCAGCTTCAGTGGGTGTCTATCATCGGCGATGACCTGGACAAGCTGACAGAAGCTTTCACCAGGGGACTGGACCGGTCCGACGTAATTTTCACTACGGGCGGCCTGGGCCCGACACAGGACGACTTGACCAGGGAAGCGGTGGCCGCAGCCCTGGGGGAAACCCCCACGGTCCAGCAGGAAGTTGTGGATAACCTGGAAAGGTATTTTGCGGGCAGGGGCATTGCCATGCCGGCTCACAACATCAAGCAGGCCCACCTGATCCCTTCCGCCCAGTTTGTTCGCAACCGGAATGGCACTGCGCCCGGATGGTGGGCGGAAAGAGACGGGAAAATAATAGTTTGTATGCCAGGGCCGCCGGGTGAAATGCAGCCAATCTGGCACGAAGAGATAGCTCCGCGGCTCAGGGAACTGGTTGATGAAGAAGTTACCATCACCAGGAATATCAAGACCCTGGGCATGTCCGAGGCCGCCATTGACGAGGAAATATCCGAGTTCTTTGGCCACGAAAACCCCTACCTGGGCATATATTCCAAGGCCGATGGGATCCACCTGCGGGTGATTGCCCGAGCCGGGGATGAAGAAACCGCGAGGGAGATGATAGTTCCGGTAGAGGCCGCAATTACCGAGAGGTTGGGGCCCTACATCTGGGGTTATGATTCTGAAACGCCGGAAGAAGCCGCCGGGCAAGCCCTGTCGGAACGCGGTTTGACCCTGGCCACCATGGAGTCTGCCAGCGGCGGATTCCTGGCCAACAGCATTACGGACGTTCCCGGCAGTACCGGCTATTTCAAGGGCGGCGTAGTTGCCACGACGAAGGAATTGCTTGCCGCCAGCGGCGTACCGTCCGCCACTTTGCGACAGTATAGCCTGGCCAGTGCAGCAACCGCCCTGGCTATGGCCAACGCCGTCCGGGAAACAATGGGAGCCGACTACGGCATCGCGATTACGGGAGTAATTGGGCCCGAACCTGTGGACGACCAACCCGTGGGACAGGTTTACGTGGCAATAGCGGGAATGAAGCAGGTCCGGCAGCTTGAGTTTCGTACGCCACCGCGGCGCATCGTCATCAAGCGCCGGGTAGCCAACACAGCCCTGACCGAGTTGCGGAAACTGATTGTGGAGGAACACGAGGGCTGAGGACACTCCCGCAACTGCGGGACCAGGAAGAGAAAAGCTAAAGGGCGAGCTGTTAAAGGCTCGCCCTTTCTGTTCAGCGACCGTCTTTGTTGAGCTTAAGCAGTTAGCTGCCGGTACAGCATGGGCAACCGCTCGGGGAGGGCCCAGATGTCGCCCAGGACTTCGTAGCCCATGTCACCGCACATTTCCTTCAGGTAGTCGTGTCCGGCCTTGTCCACCGTGAGGCAGAAGGGCGTAATATCCTTCCGCTTGGCTTCCAGCAGGGCCATGTGCGTATCGTGGACCGCGTACTCCTTCTCCACCCCTTCCCGGCTGTAACCCCGGTCCTGTGGCCGACCATCACTGATCAGGAACATGATCTTGGTCGGCGAGTCCTGGTTTTCCAGCTTGGTGATGGCGTGGCGGATAGCGCTGCCCATGCGGGTAGCGTGCAGCGGAGTTATCTTGTCGATGCGCCGCTTGATCCGCTCGGTGAAGTTTTCTTCAATGTCCTTGATCACGTAGAACTCTACGTTTTCGCGGCCATATCCGGAGAACCCATAGATACCGTAGTTGTCGCCTATGGATTCCAGGGCCTGAATCAAGAGCGCGGTACTCTCCTTCTCCAGGTCGATAATGCGCTTGTAATGCCGGCGAACCAGGCCCTCACGACGGCGGCGCAGCCACACCATGTACTCCACAGGGTCGTCGGGAGCATCCCGGTCGTCCACTGTATGCCTGCCTTCGTCGATGGCCTCAGCCGTGGAGGCGCTCATATCCAGCAGGAATACCACGGAGACATCCCGTTCGATCTTGTTGCGACGCCAGTAAATCTTTTCATCGGGCGGAACCTTCATGCGAATGTCCGCCGCCGCTTCTAGAGCCGCGTTAAGGTCAATGTCCTCGCCATCCACCATGCGATAGATCTTCCGGAAAGTTTCCGGCATGATGAGCTCAAACTGCCGCTTGATATGGCTGAGAAGGGTTGAGTAATTCTTGAGCGCGTCGTTATAGAAGGCCGGGTCGCCCTCGTCAAGGGACTTTTCCTTGACGACGCACCAGCGGGGCTTGTAATCGTTGGCGCGGAAGTCCCACTCGTCATAAACGTAGGCCTTGGGTTCGCGGGCTTCCAACTCGCCGCCCTGATCGTCGTCGTGGAGCAGCGGGCCGTAACCCTGCCCGGGCTGGGAGTTGGGAGGTGGCACCCCGGCCTCTTTCATAATGTTCTGGGCAAAGGTACTGGTGCTGTTGTTTATGTCACCTTGCTCAGCATCCAGTTCCAGTTCAGCGCTGTCCTGCAGCAATTGTTCCAGCATTTCCTGCGAAAGCGGCTCGCCCTCACCCTGCTGGTTCTGGTCCATCTGCAGCTTGGTGAGCAACTGGACCATTTCGGGCTTGAAATCGCCCCGATAGTCCACCGGTTCGGGTGAGTCGTAGGGGTCGCCTTCACCGGCATCGCCCGAAGAGTCCTGGGATGCCTGCAGCTTGTCGAGCAGGGACTGGAACTCCTCCTCCGAAAAGTCGCCCGGCTCTTCCATATCCTCCGGTTCCCACTGGTCTTCGGGCTGGGTCTCGTTTTCCATCCTGGAAATAATTTCGTAGGCTCGCAGGGTAGCTTCGCCAGTATCCTCTACGTTGGCCGCGACATTTCGCAGGACGACGAGAATCTGGGCCAGCATGGTGGCCTCTTCCCGAAAATCTACAGGTATCGGAAGGTTATTGAACTGGTCCAGGCTCATCCGGATCAGCAACTCCACCAATGCTTCCTGCAGGGGCAGGTCTTCCACTTCGGGTCGGACGGCCAGGGCTTCGGCCTGCACATCGATGGCGGCCCGCCGAATGCCGGGGTATTCCGCCTTGATTCGGTAGTCCAGGCGCACGTCTTCCAGGACGGTGAAAAGGTCGAAGGCCAGGCGGCGGTCGTCAAAGAGGCTCAGGAATCGGCCGATGTCGGTGTACGCGCGCATCTGTCCATCGGGTTCCAGATCGCCCACCAGCACGTCGTCGGAAATCTGGCTGGCTCCTCTTTCCCGCTCCAGGATGTAGCGGCGTTCTTCTTCAAAAAGATGTGCCGTACGGCTGAAATCGTAATCGAAGCTGCCAAACTCCAGGTGTGCGACCTGGTGGGTAGCGACGACCTTGAACCAGGAGAAGTTTTGCTCTTTGTTCTGGTAGTGGTCAACCACCGGCGGGAGAAATACCTTGGTGCCATCGGTAGTGGCGGTATCCTGGTCCACCCAGCCTATGTTGCGCCGGACCAGCTCCTGGGTGCTCAGCGCCTCAATAGGGGAGCCGGACAGGGCACGGCAGTAGAGCCGTACCACGCCCTTCACGCGATCAAGTTCCAGGCTGGAAGACAGGGTTTCAAGAAGGGATTCCGACGTATTGGACTCGACCTTGAAAAAGGCAATGCCGCTTTCCGGATTGTCTTTGAGGAGCTGGACTCCATGCTGGAACCAGGTATCCAGCTGATTGATAGTTACCCGGTGCATTACCCCGTCCAGGCTCTTCAAGAAACAGGGCACCGCCTCCGGGGTAACGGCCAGCAATCCCTCGCAAAGGTCGAGGATGTGGGCCTGGGAACTTTGAGGAATCTGTCCCAGGGCTTGGCTGCCGTCGGAAAGGAAGCGAGCCGTGTCCCGAATACCCACCTTGGTCAGTCGTTCGCCCAGCTTGAGGAAGCGGCTGGTCTGCCCTTCGTCTATTTGCTGCAGGGCCTTGGGGGCTACCTCAAAGCAGCTCTTGACCTCGCGCCAGTTGCCATCGGAAAGGGCGCGGCACATGGCCAGGAAGGCCTCCCGCTCCCGACCCATCACCGGCAGAACGTCCTTGCCCAGGGTGAGGCACTCTACCGCAACGTCGTAGGACTTGTAGGACAGCGCCTCTACCAGGGAGGCAAAGACTTCCACGTCCCAGAAGGGAAGGTTGCGAATCAGGTCCGGACTAACTTCGAAGAAACGGCCGGACAGGGTACTGGACTTCCAGGTGCCCTTGTAGAGGCTGCGGCCCAGGCCGGCCCAGCGGGGAATGTACTGGGGACGCAGGTTCGAGACTATGGAAGGGCTGGCCCTGAAGAAGGATACGGCCAGCGCCGGCGAATCCTGGGACAGGTAGGTGCCGCAGCGGGCCCACTGCATGAACGAAGGGAAGGCAAGAGAGCGGGCCACCAGCGGGCAAACCCGATAATACTCAACCGCTGATTCCCAAGACCGGACCGTCTGGCCGGCTATGGCCGCACCCTCCTTGCCCCAGAGAACAAGCTCTTCGGAGGAGAAGGTTGTTTCCATCTCCTCCAGCGCTTCACGATAGGCATCCAGCACTGCCGGGGGAAATTTGGCCAGTTCAGCTTCTAATTCATCAAAGGGAGCGTTGCTCAAGACGTCAGCCCCTCCTTTTTCAAAGGCTCTTCCATGATGTCCAGAAACTGCTGAAGTATCTTGGCAGTAGCTCCAAATACGACGTGCTCGTCGTGGACATAGGAATATACCGTGGTCAATCCTTCGCCGGTCAACCGGGTTTCCCAGCGGATGTTTGCCGGGTCATAAAGGCTCCTGACGGGAACCTCCAGCACCTCAGCAATTTCCAGATCACTGGGGCTGAAGGGGTACGAGTGGGGTATTGCTCCTACGAACACCCTGACACCAAACCCGCTGCGGGTCACGGCATCATCCAGTTGGCCCAGGATGGTGACATCCGATGGGTTTATGCCCATCTCCTCTTCGGCTTCGCGCAGGGCAGTTTCCTGGAAGTCACCGTCTTCGGGGTCTCTGGCCCCTCCCGGGAAGGAGATTTCCCCTTTGTGATGCTCCACAATTTCCGATCGCTTGTTGAGGAGAACGCAGTACTCCCCGTCCTTGGGATAGAGCGTCACCAAAACGGCGGCAGGCATAAGGCTCTCATCGGTCAAAATCCATCTGGACCGTTGCGCCAATGCCTGCTTAACCAGGTCGGGGAAGGATGAACCCATCAAGACCTCTATTCGAAGATGGAGGAAACCACCTCTTCGACACTGCGCTGAAGTTCGGGTTCATCGGTCAGAGTCCAGACTATAGCAACCTGGCAGGCCCGCCGCGGGGGTATTCCTTCGGTCATAAGCCGGCCAGCATAAATGAGCAGCCTGGTGCTGGCCCCTTCGGCAAGGCCATGGTCCCGCAGGTTGCGGACCTTCTCTCCCAGTTTGGCCAGGGCGCCAGCCTGTTCGTCGCTGCAGCCGCTCTCTTTCTTCACGATTTCAGCTTCGATTTCAGCCGGCGGGTAGTCAAACTCAACGGAGATGAACCGCTGCCGCGTACTGTGCTTCAAGTCCTTCAGGGCACTCTGGTAGTGAGGGTTGTATGAGATGCAAAGCAGGAAGCGATCATCTGCCTCGATGATCTGGCCCGTCTTTTCCACCGGCAAGATCCTGCGGTGGTCAGTCAAGGGGTGAATCAGGACGGTGGTGTCCTTACGGGCTTCCACCACCTCATCCAGGTAAAGAATGGCCCCCGCCTTCACGGCGCGGGTCATTGGGCCATCAATCCACCGGGTGCCTTCCGAGTCCAACAGGTAGCGCCCCACAAGGTCGCTGGCGGTCAGGTCTTCGTGGCAGGCGATAGTGACCAGGGGCACCCGAACTTCGCCTTCCCTCAACTCCTGTGCCGGTCGGCCACTGTCCATGGGGCGTACTACCGTCATGGGCCGGCCCAGCTTCCAGGCCATGTATTCTACGAAACGGGTCTTTCCGCAACCCGTGGGACCCTTCAGCAACACCGGAATGTGCTGATTGTAGGCCGCGGTGAAGAGTTCAAGCTCGTCTCCTACGGGTCGGTAATAGGGTTCACTGCGAACCAGGAACTCTTCAATAGCATATTCCTTGAATTGGGGTTCATTCTGTTCGGACTCAACCGCTTCAACCATTATTAATGCTCAATCCTTCCTTCGACTCGGCGCTTCCAAATTGCCCTGACCGTGTTTTCCAGGTCGGCAAGCTCGCCGGAATTGTTCACTACTTCAGTGGCCCGATCTGATCTTTCCGAGGACGACATCTGCGAAGCGATGCGCTTGCGAATCTCCTCAGGAGAGAAGCCGTTACGTTCCTGGAGCCTGGCTACAACCAGGGGCTCGGGTGACTCGGTAGTCCAGACTTCGTCAACCAGGGAATCCCAGCCCGCCTCAAACAGAACGGCCGCTTCAATCACGGCCACTTCGACTCCTCCCTGGTTCAGGCCCTGCAACTTCTCCCTGACAATCGCCGCCATGCGGGGGTGCATTATCCCGTTAAGGATTTCCAATTGGTCGGGGTCGGCAAATACGATTCCACCGAGCTTCCTTCGGTCTATTTCGCCACTATCCTGGAGAATACTTTCCCCAAAAGCCTTGACGACCTCGTTCCACGCCTCGGAATGGGGAGTATAAGCTTCGTGGCCTACCTGGTCCGCATTAAGTACCGTGGCCCCCAGTTCCTGAAGCAGCCTGGAAACCTCGGTTTTGCCGGTTCCGATGCCACCGGTCAGGCCTATTACCAGCATTTGGGCCCCAATTTAGAAAACACTCCGGCAATTCTAACAAGGGGGTTACTACGGGTCAACCTTAACAAGGTAGGGTGCCAGGGCTATCGCATGAATAGTGGTGGGAAACTAGAATAGGAAAACCGAAGAAG
>JAPPGG010000055.1:51975-67822 GCA_028875055.1 Chloroflexota bacterium | reverse complement strand
CGTCGGGCACCCATTAGCCGCCCCAAATAGTCCCCAATTTTCTGACGGACACCCGGTTGGACGTCAAGAGGGCAGAGTTGGCGGGATTTCCGCTTCAGTCAGCCCGTTAACGCCGGCTTTCGCCGGAAACCTGGAGCGCCTGCCTCGCTTGCGACCCGGGTGCGCTGTCAGCCTTGACGGATTTCGGCCCGCGGGGGAGTGATACGTTCCAGGCCGCGAGGACTGGTCAAATGTGACCCGTCGCCGTGGGCGCGCTTCCCGGCGGGGCGGAGGCAGAATTCCGCGGCGCGGGGTAAGGCTGGAAGCAGGCCGGAAGGGACCGCAGCGAGCTTCAGGCAGCGCGCCGGGAACCCGGTCCTTTTACACCCAGCCGGCGCCGGAAGGAATTGGGGCGTCAGAGCAGGTTCTTGAGGTAAGGACGCAGCCACCAGTGAATGGCGGACAGGGTCAGCGCGCCGGCAAGAACAAACAGCGCCGCCGAAGGTGTCCACTCCACCACCACCAGGCCCAGGGCGGTTCCCGCCGCCGGCGGGTGTTCCGTGTCGGTAAGGACCATTATGAGGATGCTTATACCCACGCTCACCACGGCTACCAGGTCGCGGGCGACACGGGACGTCGTAGCCACGTCTCCCCAGCCGGGAACAAGGTAAAGCAGCGAGAAAGCGGACCCGACAAGCACGGCCACAAAATGGCCCCCGACGACGCGGCGCGGGTTGGCCGCCGGGCGATGGGGCAGGACGAAGACGATGAATGCCGTGGACGCTATGGCGACAACAATAGCGGCTCTCAGGACCACGTCCACCACCAGGAGAATCGCCAGCAGCGCCAGCATGCACAGGGAGCACTGGAAAAGGTAGCTTTTCCAGTGGCGGCGAAAGCGCCGGTCAATGAGCCGGCCCTCGAGCGCCATGCCTCGCAGCGGCCTACGTCTTCTTCTGGTGCTTTCCGCCATAAGAACACCGGTATTTTCCCACTTGGCCCGTAATGCCTTCCCTTGCATTGCCGGGCAATTTAGCGGCAGTTGGGCGGCTTTCCGCGCCTCACTCAGCAGGGTCCCGCCGGCGCCGGGGAGGCCGGATGGTCGGGGATTACCAGGCGGAAAGGGCCGCCAAGGGGCTCCCAAGTATTCCCCTAGGGGGCCTGGACCGGGCCGCAGTTCCACTCAATCCTGACACCAGGTTATTGTTACCAAAATTTGGCCTGTGCTAGAATCGGCCTATGGACAAGGAGCAAACCAGGTACTGGGTAGCATTGAGCCAGGTAAGAAAACTGGGCGCTACCAGATTCAAGAAGCTGGAAAATCACTTTGGAGACCTGGGGATGGCCTGGGCAGCCGGCCCGGGGGAACTCCGCAAGGCCGGGCTGGAAGGCGGGATCGCCTCGGCCCTGGCCGACCTCCGCCAGCATATATCCCCTGACGAGGAGATGGAAAAACTGGAGAGGGCCGGAGTCCAGGCATTGACCTGGCGCGATACCGCCTATCCGCCACGCCTGAAACACATTGACGACCCGCCTCCGGTGCTCTACGTTAAAGGGACGCTGCTGCCCGAGGACGAAAGGGCGGTGGCGGTGGTGGGCACCCGGAGCCCCACCAGTTATGGTCGGGAGGTGTCGGCCGCCATTTCCGGCGATCTGGCCCGCAACGGCATCAATATCGTCAGCGGGTTGGCCCTGGGCGTGGATACGATGGCCCACCGGGCGGCGTTAACCCAGGGTGGTCGCACCATTGCGGTGGTGGCCAACGGCCTGGACATTACCTACCCCAGGGATAATGCCGGCCTGAGCCGCCAGATAGAAGAGCAGGGAGCGGTGGTAAGCGAATATCCCCTGGGCACCAGGCCGGACCCCCGGGGCTTTCCCAGGCGCAACCGGCTGATCAGCGGAATGAGCCTGGGCACGCTGGTGGTGGAAGCGGGCGAGAAGAGCGGCGCCCGCTGGACGGTGTTTCACGCCCTGGAGCAAAACAGGGAAGTGTTCTGTGTGCCGGGCAGCATATTCTCCCCGGCCAGCCGGCTGACCAACCGCCTCATCCAGGATGGGGCCAAGCTGGTTTCCAGCCACACCGATATACTTGAAGAACTGAATTTGACTGTGGTGGCGAAGCAGATAGAGATGCGGCTGGCGGAAAACCTGCCGCCCAGTCCCGACGCCGAAGGCGAAGGGGACCTGCTCCGCTGCCTGGACCACGAACCAATGCATATTGACGACATCCGGCGCGAGGCGAAGCTGCCCATTGCGTTGGTCGGCAGCTTGCTGACCATGCTTGAACTGAAGGGAATGGTAAAGCAGGTGGGCGCCATGCACTACGTCCGGATAGCGGAGGCTACCCCCGCCTATGGCAACTAAGGAAGGCGCTGCTACCAAAGCCAGGTCCGGCGGCAACAAGAAACCGGACAGCATGACCGCCAGGACGGTCAAGGCCAAATCAACTCGCGCCAAGGCCGCGGGTAAAACCACGGGCAAGGCGTCGGGCAAGGCTGCGGCCAAGTCAAAAGCCAAGTCCGCCACCGGAGCCGGCAAGGGTCGAGCCGCCTCGGCCAGCGCCCGCGCCGCCAGCCAGGGGGTCCGAAGCCTGGGCAAGACGGCCGGCAAGCGGCTGGTAATCGTGGAATCGCCCGCCAAGGCCCGAACGGTTGGCCAGATTCTGGGCAACCGGTATGTGGTTACGGCCTCCCAGGGGCACGTCAGGGACCTGCCCAAGAGCAAGATGGGCGTGGACCTGGAAAAGGCATTCGAGCCCACCTATGTCACCATGCGCGACAAGATGCCATTGGTCAAGGAGATAAAGCGGGCCGGGGACGAGGCTGCGGATATTTACCTGGCCACCGACCCGGACCGGGAGGGCGAGGCCATCTCCTGGCACCTGCAGACTGCCGCCGGCTGGGACAAGGCAACCGGCAAGGCCCCCAAGCGGGTGGTCTTTCACGAGATAACGAAGGACGCCGTCGAGGAAGCCTTCCAGCACCCCCGCGAAATTGATATGAAGCTGGTCAACGCCCAGCAGGCCCGGCGCATTCTCGACCGGCTGGTGGGTTACCAGATCAGTCCCCTGCTGGCCAAGCGGGTCCAGCGGGGACTTTCGGCCGGCCGGGTTCAGTCGGTGGCTCTGAAGCTGGTAACCGACCGGGAGAAGGAAATCACGGCCTTTGTGCCCGAGGAATCGTGGACGCTGGACGTCCAGCTTCACAAGTCCGCAGACGCCGCCACCAGGGCCAACCTGTTCCCCGCCTGGCTGCATTCGGTAAAGGGAAATCGCCGGCGGCTGACCATCGGGGTTGAGGAAGATGCCCGGGCCTACGAAGCGGAGTTGAAGGATGCCGCCTACACCGTAGCCGAAGTGCGCAAGCGGGAAGTAAGGCAGCGCCCGGCGGCGCCCTTCACCACCAGCACCCTGCAGCAGGAGGCCGGCCGCAAGCTGCGATTCACCGCCCAGCGGACCATGTCCGTGGCCCAGCAGCTCTACGAGGGCCTGTCCGTAGGCAGCGAGGGGTCGGTGGGGCTGATTACCTACATGAGGACCGATTCCACCCAGGTGGCGGATACGGCGATCCAGGAAGCCCGCCAGTATATCCGGGACCGGTACGGCAAGGAGTATCTTCCCGACAAGCCCCGGAGCTATCGCACCCGCACCAAGGCGGCCCAGGAAGCCCACGAGGCCATCCGGCCCACGTCCATCGCCCGGACTCCCGACTCCCTTAAAGACCACCTGAGCGCCGAGCAATTCCGGCTTTACGGGCTGATATGGTCGCGAATGCTGGCCAGCCAGATGGCTGATGCCCGGTCCGACGCCACTACCGTCAACATAGACGCCGCCTGCAAGCCGAAAGCTGACGGGGAGGCGGGCCAGGTCTTTAATTTCCGCGCCACCGGCTCGGTGCTGAAGTTCCCCGGCTTCCGTACGCTTTACCTGGAGGGCCGGGACGAGGGGGACGAGGAGGAAAACTCCAACTCCCTGCCGGAGCCGACCCCGGGGGATTCGCTGAACTGCCAGCAATTGGAAGCCAACCAGCATTTCACCCAGCCGCCGCCCCGGTTTACCGAGGCCACGCTGGTCAAGGCCATGGAAGAGCGGGGAATCGGGCGACCCAGCACCTACGCGCCGACTATCGGAGTGCTGCTGAACCGCAAGTATGTGGACAAGGAGGGCAACAGCCTGCACCCGACCCAGCTGGGCACCACCGTGTCGGACCTGCTGGCCCAGTTCTTTACGGAGATTATGAACCCGGACTTCACTGCCCAGATGGAGGAGAAGCTGGACGAGGTGTCCCAGGGCGAACGGGACTGGGTGCCCATGCTGGAGGAGTTCTATGGGCCATTTGCCCAGGAGCTGCTCAACGCCAACGAGAACATGCCCCGGGTAAAGCCGGACGACGAAGCCACCGACGAGGTCTGCGAGAATTGCGGGATGCCCATGGTAATCAAGACGGGCCGGTTCGGAAGGTTCATGGCCTGTACCGGTTATCCCCAGTGCCGGACGACGAAGCAGATCAAGGAAGGCGAGGATGAGGCTGGCGCCGCCGACACGGAGACCGACGAGGTCTGCGAACAGTGCGGCAAGGCCATGGTGCTGAAAACGGGCCGCTACGGCAAATTCATCGCCTGCAGCAACTACCCGACGTGCAAGAATACCCACCCCATGAAGACCGGCGCCGCCTGCCCACGCTGCGGAGGCGACCTGGTGGAACGGGGAAGCCGTCGCGGGACCTTTTTCGGGTGCGCCAATTACCCGGAGTGCAAGTACACGAACAACCGGCGCCCCCTGCCGGAACCCTGTCCCGAGTGCCAGGGCCTGATGGTGGTGAACCGGGATGGCAGCCAGGCCTGCACCGTATGCGCCTGGAAGGTGGAAGCTCCCCAGAACGCGCCATATGGCGAAGGAAGCTCCGGCCGGGAGCAGGAACTGGCGACAGTAGGGGATTAAGCAGCCGCTTGCTTCCGACTTTCCCCGGCGCGCGGAGGAAGGTCCGGGCCAGAATAGCTGCCGGTTACCTGCCGCCGGATACGAAGCCGGTCCGACTTGGCTTCCAGACCCGTTATAAGCACGGAAATGGCGTAAACGGGTCGGCCGCCAGGAACGCAATTGCGGCGGCTCCTTGCTAGGCTGGGAGTATCCCACCCTTGGGGAGTCCAGCATGGCAACCCTTTCCGGCGCAGCCGTTCCCTCGTCCCCCGTCTCCGAGTTGGTCGAAAAGTACGAGACCTACCTGCGGGGGCAGCGGGGCCTCTCAGACAACACCGTTCGCGTCTATCTCACCGACCTGGAGTCCTTTTTTCGCTACCTGTCCAACGCCGGGCAGACTCTGTCGGACATGAACCGGCGCATGGCCCGCAGCTACCTGGCCTGGCTGGCCACCGAGGCCCGGGAAACCAGGCACCCTTATTCCGGCCGCAAGCAGAAGGAGGGTTACGCCCGGGTCAGCATCGTGCGAAAGCTGACGGCGCTGCGCTCCTTCTACCAGTTCCTGGTCCAGCAGGGGATGTTCAAGCACTGCCCCGTGCCGTCGGGAAGGAGCCTCCAGGTAAAGGTGGAAAAGCCCCTGCCCTCCTTCATCGGCAAGCAGGAGACCGTGCGGCTGCTGGAAGCCCCCGACGATGAGGACCTGTACGGCATTCGGGACCGGGCCATGCTGGAGGTACTGTATTCCTGTGGTGTCCGCCTGGCCGAGATTAACGGGATGAACCTGCCCGACGTGAGGTTTGAGCAGCGGCAGATACTGGTGGAGGGCAAGGGCTCCAAGGAGCGGTGGGTCCTGTTTGGCCAGCCCACCGCCGACGCGCTGCAGAAGTACATGGACGAGGCCAGACCCCAACTGCTGGACAAGCCCACTGAAGCCCTTTTCCTGAACCGGTACGGGAAACGCCTGTCCCGCCGCTCCATCGAGAAGGTGGTCAAGGGGTACGCCGCCCGTGCCGGCCTCCGCGACGGCGTCCACACCCACACCCTGCGCCATACCTTCGCCAGCCATATGCTGGAGGGCGACGCCGACCTGCGGGTAATCCAGGAACTGCTGGGCCACTCCAGTCCCACTACGACGCAGATATACACCCACATCACCAAGCAGGAAGCCAGGGCCGCTTACCTGAACTTCCACCCCAGGGCGGCCAGGGAATAGAAGCCGTTTCAATTCCCCTATCCCAAGACGTGGGGCGGTGGAGATGGGCGAAACTCCCCCGGCGATGGAGCACGTGGTGAGCCAACTCCGGTTCGGGTCAGCCGCCCCGCCAACGCCACCAGCATTCTGCGCAATCCCTTATTCCCTTTGGGTGTATAATCCTACCAACACTGAACCGGGTGGCCTTAATGACTTCTGACGCCGGCGCCAAACAGCGTAAACCCGTCTTCTACGGCTGGTACATTGTAGCCACCTGCATTTTCGTAGCCTTCGTTACCAACGGCGCCCGCAACAGCTTCGGCATTTTTGTGCTCCCCATGAGCGAGGAGTTCGAGTGGAGCCGGGGTACAATATCCTTTGCGGCAGCCCTGGGCTTCCTGGTTAACGGCCTCACCCAGCCCTTCATGGGACAGCTGCTGGACCGCTTCGGTGGCCGTAGGGTCATCGTCTCCAGCCTGGCAATATTCGGCGTGGCAACGGTGGCTCTGAGCCTAACGTTCCACTATCTGTACCTGATTTTCCTGTTCGGCATTATTTCGTCCATAGCGTTGAGCGGCATGTCCCTCAACAACACCGGCACGCTGCTGTCCCGGTGGTTCCGGCGACGGCGGGCTACGGTGGTTGGCCTTAACGCCTCCGGTCTTTCGGCCGGGGGGCTGATCCTGGTGCCCTTGGGTATGTACCTGCTCCAGTCCACCAACTGGCGGCTGACCTGGGTGGCCTTCGGCGTGGCAATTCTGGTCCTGTCCGTTCCCCTGGCGTTTTTCTTCCTGAAAGACGATCCCAGGGACCTGTCGCTGAGCCCTGACGGCGATGATGAACCCCTGGATAGTTCCACCGGCTCTACCGCCCAGCGTGTGGCGGGAATGCTGGATACCGACCGCTGGGCGCAGTCGTTCCGGTCCATGCCCATCTGGCAGATGACCATAGCCTACTTCGCCTGCGGTTACACGACGGCGGTGCTGTCGGTCCACTTTGTGCCCTTCGCGGACTCCCTGGGAGTGGGACCCCAGACGGCGGCGTTCATATTTGCGCTGATGATGGGGTTGAACGTGGTGGGCAGCATTGGCGCGGGTATCCTGTCCGACAAGTTCAGCCGCAAGAACATGCTGGCGCTGGTGTATTTTGTGCGGGGCACGGCTTACATGCTGATGCTGGCCGGCGTGGAGATATTCGGCCTGGGAACGCCGGCGCTGCTGATCTTCGCCATAGTTGCTGGCATATCCTGGATCGCCACCGCGCCCCTGACCACCGCCCTGATTGCGGATGTCTATGGAGTTCGGGCCCTGGGCACCATTTCCGGCGTGGCCTTCCTGGTACACGCCGTCGGCAGCGGCATCAGCATCTGGCTAGCAGGAGAACTTTTCGACCTGACCGGTTCCTACACCATACCCTTCCTGATTGCGGGACTGTTCCTGTTCCCCGCTTCCATATTTGCCTTCTCCATCAAGGAAAAGAAGTACTCTTCCCGCTATCAGACGATGGAGGCGGCGGTGGCGCCGGCGGCTGGCGACTAGAGCTCGGCCGGCGGTGGCCGATTGACGGGGGTTGGCATGTCTGGCATGGGACTGTGGCTGTCGGGCCAGTGGCTGGGAAGCGAAATTCCCAGCCTTCTTTTGGGGCTGGGGTTTCACCATGACGACATCGTTGACCCGGACTTCCTCGCCTGGCTGAAGGCCCGGCTGGACCACTTAATCACCCTGGACCCGTGGGTTCTGATTGTCCTACTGACACTGGTGGTACTGGCCATTCCGGCGGCAATACTCGGTTTCTACCTGTACCAGCAGTGGCGGGTCAGGCTGTCCTGAGGGGCTGGGGCTGGGAGCGATTGCGGGGGCCATCGGAGTAGGGAGGCGGGACGTGGAAGCAGGCAAAGAGACAAAAAGGGACGGAAAAACTCCGTCCCTTTTTTGGCGCTGGTGTTCCGGAGGCGACTAGCCGGGATTGTGCTTTTCTACCAGAGGCCCAACCCGAGAATCCACGTTGCCGAGGGGCTGGCCGGCGTCCACGCGGGCCACGGCCAGATGGGCGTCCCTCTGGATTTCCTCCCAGTCGGGTTCCAGTTCGTACTCGTCGCGCAGTTCGTCGAACAAAGCTGTTAGCGCATTTTGATCAAACATAATGCTTAAACTAGATCCTCCTCCCTAGTATCGTTCTTAAGCGTTTCCTAGTCTAGCCACTTTTGACCGGGCTGGCAAGTCTTGAACAGCCCTTGTATCAGTTCAAAGTTGATGAGTTACGGCGGCCAGTAAGGCGTTAGTCGGGCGCAGGCCGGAATCCCGCAAGGCTAAGGGTGTATCCGGGTGACGCACAGCGAGGAAACCTGGATACCGGCGACTCCCGGTGTGACGGGGCTGGCAGGCAGGGAAATTCCTCCGAATCTGAATTTTTGCCGGCCCGTGGCCAGGGCAATAGTGTTTCAGGTGATCTCATGCTGAGCCAGGTTGAAGCATCTGCTTTCAAACTTGCCAGCCAGGCGACGGCAGCCAGGCCCCGGCTCCCAGCGAGGAGTTCAGGTCCTTGCACAAGCTCGGGGCGGCATGACTTTCCGTCGGCAGCCCTGGGGGCAATTTGAGCGGAGATTACGATACGACTGTCCCGCTCCGGAGTGCAGGGCAATTGCACTATAGAATCAGGCTACAGGGGGCACAATTCGGTGGGCAGATGTCATGTCGCCCTGAGCGTGCCGAAGGGCCTGAAGTCCTCATCCTCAGCCCGGCTGCGGGTAGTGAAGGTGGTTCCAGGGATAGATTTTAGATGCTTCGGCTTCGCTCAGCATGACATTCAATTAAAACGCGACTGTCCCGCTCCGGAGTGCTGCCGGGCTGAATAAGCCTTGCTTTACGAGGTAAAATGGAAAGCCTCGCAGAATCCAAAAATACCTCACAGGAGACTTGAACCATCGTGAAGAACGTCAAAACAGCCGCGATCATTTCTGCCCTGCTGGCCCTGGCCGTGCTGGCGGCCTGCACATCACCGGAAGAGACCACCGCGCCCGCTGCTCCTGCTCCTGACATTGAAGCTACCGTCGAGGCCCGGGTACAAGAGGCGATGGCGGACTCGGGACCTCCAGCCGGACGGCTGGAACTGGTCAGGGAGCGCGGGGTACTGGTCTGCGCCGGCAACGACACGCTGGCCGGTTTTGGTTTCCTGGACGCTGACGGCAACATTCGCGGTTTCGACGTTGATCTCTGCCGGGCAGTGGCTGCCGCCGTGCTGGGCGACCCGGATGCCCTGGAGCTGCGTCCCACCCCAGCCGCAGAGCGGGGACCGGTTATGCAGTCCGGCGAGATAGACATGATGTCCCGCAATACAACCTGGACCACGTCCAGGGACGTGCAGTGGGGGAACTTTGCCCAGACCATGTTCTACGACGGTCAGGGTTTCATGGTCCCCAGGAGCATGGGCGTGTCCACAATCCAGGAATTGCAGGATGCTTCCATCTGCGTCCAGCAGGGAACCACCACGGAACTGAACCTGCAGGACTTCAGCAACCAGAACGGGATGAACTTCGCAATAACAACCTTCCCGGACAATGTCTCCACGGAGACTGCCTACTCCGGCGGCCAGTGCGACGCGATGACCACCGACCGCTCGGGCCTGGTCAGTACCCGCCAGGGCCTGGCCAACCCGGATGACCACATCATCCTGCCGGGCACCATATCCGAGGAACCCCTGGGACCGGTGGTGCCCAGCGGGGACGACCAGTGGTACGACATCGTCAAGATGGTGATGGCCATCCTCATCTATGCCGAGGCCTACGGAATCACCTCCGACAACGTTCCCACCGCCGTGACGGGCAATACTCCGGTGGACCGGCTGCTGGGGCTGGAGGGCTCCTACGGCCAGGAAGGCCTGGATCTGGACGTTGCGGTGGCCCAGACCGTGATCAAGTCGGTCGGAAACTACGGTGAAATCTACGACCGCCACCTGGCGCCCCTGGGCATTGCCCGGGAGGGCAGCCGCAACGCCCTGTGGAGCGCCGCCCCCTGCGTTGACTGCCCCAAGGGCGGCCAGATTTACGCCGCTCCCCTGCGATAAGAACTGCGACCCCTCCACCGTAACGAAGGGGACGCATCGGGAAGGGTCTTTCGATTATCCCCTCCCCCTCGACGGGGGAGGGTTAGGGTGGGGGTGAAATTCTTGCGAGAGACCCCGTGGCCCAGCACAGGGTTCGTCTCACTGATTGAAGCGGACCAATGCCTTCCCAATAATCGAAAGGCCCTGCTGCACCCGAGATGGACGGCCCGCACGGACATTCCAGGGGTTATAATGTGGCCACTCCAGGGCAAACACTCTACGACTGCCCGGGTACCGGGCGTCAAGAGCAAGGAGCAGGACCATGCAGATTGGAGCGCACGTGTCGTCGGCCGGAGGCATAAGCAAGTCCATTGACCGGGGGCTGGAAATCGGATGCGAGGCCATCCAGATTTTTGGCTCGTCCGCCCGCACCTGGGCATTCAAGCACCCGCCGGAAAAGGAGATAGCCGCCTTCAAGGAGCGGCGCGCCGAAACGGGCATGGGCGCCGTATTCTTCCATGCCATCTACCTGATAAACCTGGGCAGCCCCGACCCCGCGCTGGTGGATAAGGGAGTGCAGTCGCTGGTTAACTACATGACCCTGGCCGCCGACATCGAGGCGGAAGGGGTGATTTTCCATCCAGGCAGCCACAAGGGTCGGGGCTACGAGCAGGTATTTGACCAGGCCGTGGAGGCCATCAAGCGGGTGCTGGACAGCAGCCCCGAGGGCCCCTACCTGTGCCTGGAGAACATGGCCGGCATGGGCCAGCATATCGGGGCCAAGTTCGAGGAACTGGGCGGCATACTGCGGGCGGTGGACAGTCCCCGGCTGCGCATCTGCCTGGATACCCAGCACAGCTTCGCCGCCGGCTACGACCTGACCACCGTGCCCGGGGTGGAGGCGATGATTGCCCAGTTTGACGAGACCATCGGAGCCGACAAGCTGGCAGCCGTCCACGCCAACGACTCCAAGCAGCTGTGCGGGTCGGGCGTGGACCGCCACGACAACATTGGCGAGGGCTACATCGGCGAACAAGGGTTTGCCTGCATTATGGGCAATCCGACCTTCAGCGACGTGCCCTTCTTCCTGGAAGTGCCGGGGTTCGAGGGTGACGGCCCGGACCAGCAGAACATCGACATCCTGAAGCGCATCCGGGAAGAAGTTGGGGGCTAGGGGCCTTTGCTTTATTCCCTCTTCCCCGGGGGCAAGGCGAGGATGGGGCTGACACTCGGCCGGATGTCCACCGGCGTGGAATACCGACTTGGTTGAAATCAGCTACCCCGAATTTGTGCGTCTGGTGCGGCGGGCTTACCGGCGGCTTCCTGCCCACGTCCTGGAGGCGCTGGAGAACGTGGATATTACGGTGGAGGAGTGGCCCGGCCCCAACGAGGAGGAGCTGCTGGAGGATGGCGGCACCCTGTTTGGCCTCTACTACGGAGTTCCCCTGACGGACCGGGAGGGCGGCGCCCCTTTTCTGCCCGACCGGATTACCCTTTACCGGCAGCCCATCCTGGAAAGCTGCGCAACCCGGCGCGACGTCCTGCGCGAAATCCGGGTTACCCTGTGGCACGAAGTCGGCCACTACCTGGGCATGGAGGAAGACGACCTCCACCGCCTGGGATACGGGTAGCTGACCCTGGCAGGCGTTCACAAGTTGACGAATGCTCTGGCATCAGCGTTCGGGGCCGCCAGGCCGCAAAGATCCGCACTTCCGCCTGACTCATGCTGACGTCCTTCGGCAGGCTCATCGCAATCGGCTTCGGTACGGGCCTCTCGCCCGTGGCCCCGGGCACTGCCGGCAGCCTGGCGGCGGTCGCCATCTACTTCCTGGCGGCGTCCCTGGCGGCTGACCTGGCGGGATACGTCCTGGCTGCCCTGATCGCGGTGGGGTTGCCCCTGGGGATATGGGCGACCGGTCTGCTGGTGTCTGAAGTTGACCCGGACCCGGGCCGGGCGGTGTGGGACGAGTTTGTTGGAATGTGGGTAACCTGCCTGCTGCTGCCTCCCACGGCGTTGTGGCTGGGCGCGGCCTTCATTTGCTTCCGGTTTTTTGATGTCGTAAAGCCGTGGCCGGCCCGCCGGCTGGAAGGGCTGCACGGTGGGCTGGGCATAATGGCCGACGATGTTGCTGCCGGCATCTACGGGGCCGTACTGCTCAACCTGGCGCACTTTATCCGGGTAACCTGGATTTCGGGCTGAGTTGAGTAGAGGGCTGGTTGTGGCCAGTAATCTTCGATAATGCTTTCAAAGGACATGGCAGGGAGGGCAGGCCGCCTTACAGGTCAATCGCGCCTGAACTCACCCACGGGGGAATCAGGTCCAAATAGACAGGGGCTGCAGGGCCGCACGGCCGCGCGCCCCTGCAGGGATGGGAGTTCCCGGTCCGTTTAACCGGTTTACCCTGTATCGCCCTTCGCGCTTCTGCTATGATTCTTGCTGGCGCGCGGCAGCTCAAAGTAGAAACAGGCGCGTCGAATACTTCCCATACCGTTGGCCGGACTTTTCGTTATCTGTCGCTTATCCTTTTGGGGTGCGGATTCCAGGATGGAGAGCGGTGGCTGCGACGCGGGAGAATTTCTCTGTCTAACCAGGTACAGATACACACCGACGGCGCCTGCCTGGGGAACCCCGGGCCCGGCGGTTACGGCGTGGTCCTGCGAATGGGCGACCACGAACGAGAGTTGAGCGGGGGCTTCCGCCTTACCACCAACAATCGCATGGAACTGCTGGCCGTAATCAAGGGGCTGGAGACCCTCACCCGCCCCTGCCGGGTGGTCCTTTACAGCGACTCCCGCTACGTGGTTGATGCAATGGAGAAGGGGTGGGCTGTGAAGTGGCGGGCCAACAGGTGGCAGCGCAACAAGCGGGAGAGGGCGGTGAACCCCGACCTGTGGGCCCGGCTGCTGGACTTGTGCGCGACCCATGATGTAGAGTTCCGCTGGGTTCGCGGACACTCGGGCGTCGCCGACAACGAACGGTGCGACCGGCTGGCGGTGGCGGCTGCCAAACAGTCCGGTCTGCCGGACGACCCGGGTTACCGGCCGAATTCCTGACTTCAACAATCTGACCACAACCCGTCCGGAGGTATCACCCTTGGCCCAGCACACGGAAAGGTTCGTCTCCTTCAGGGACGGCAAGTTCAACGTTCAACTGGTGGAAGGCGGCAGCGGCGACAACCTGCTGTACATCCACGGCGCCGGCGGCTTTACCGGCTGGGACCCATGCCTCGACCGCCTGGCTTCGGAGTTTCACGTCATTGCCCCGGCCCACCCGGGCGTTGCCAGCTCCGAGGGCCTGGAACACCTGGATGATCTGTGGGACCTGGCGCTGTTCTACGAGGAGTTGCTGGACGAGCTGGGCCTGGACCGGACCTTCGTGGTGGGCCACTCCTACGGCGGCCTGCTGGCGGCGGAACTGGCGGCCCAGTGTCCCCAGCGGGTACAACGGCTGGTGCTGGTAGGCTCCCTGGGGCTATGGCTGGAGGATACCCCCATAGCCGACTTCTTTATTCTCACCCGCTCGGAAAGAACGGAACTGCTGTGGCACGACGGCGAGTCCGAAGTCGCCCAGGCATTCATGGCCCAGCCCGAAGACCCGGTAGAGCGGATGGAGGCCGACCTGTCCCGAACGCAGACCCTTGCGACGGTGGGCAAGTTTGTTTGGCCCATCCCCGACCGGGGACTGCCCAAGCGGGCCCACCGCATCACCATGCCCACCCTGCTGCTGTGGGGCGATTCCGACGGCGTGGTGCCGCCGGCCTACGGCCCCGCCTTCCAACAGCTGCTGCCCAACGCATCGCTGCAGGTAATCGATAGGTGCGGCCACATACCCCAGGTGGAACGCCCCGACGAGTTCTTCGCCGCCATTACCGGGTTTCTGAAGGACTGATTTCTTTCCGCAACCTGATCCTGGTCAAACAGGGGTAGAAGAATGAACCTCAACGAATTCATAGAATCGGCCCTGAATATGGAACAGAGACTGCTGGTGGAAGCGGTGGAGGACCTGACACCCGAGGAGTTGACCTGGCAGCCGGGGGCGGACGCCAACCCCATGGGCTGGATGCTCTGGCACACCATACGGGTGGAAGATATGTGGATCCAGTTTTTCATCCAGCGCCAGGTTGAAATTTGGGAGCGGGACGGCTGGCACGAAAAATTCGGCCTGCCCACCCGCGATAACGGCTTCGGGCATACCCCGGAGCAGGTGGCCGGCTTCCCCGCGCTGGACATGCAGGAACTGCTCAGGTACGGCGAGGCGGTAAGGGCCGGTACGCTGGAACACCTACGCGGCCTTTCGCCGGAGGACTTCGACCACGTCCCCCGGGAGCAACGACCCAACCTGAGCGTGGGGGGAGTTTACCGCCAACTACTGGGCGAATTCTTCCAGCACCAGGGTCAGATAGCTTACCTCAAGGGCCTCAAACGCGGTTCCGGCGCCCTGCCCCCCACCTATGCAACGCCGGGGTAGGCAATCTGGGGCAGGATTTGTCGCAAAATCAAGGAGGGGGAGAGTTAATGCTGCTCTCCCCCTCTAACTCCGAGCTCCAATCAACAGTTGCCGACACCAAGTTGAACCTTTAGATGTCTTAAGGATTTTCAGGCTCTTCGTACTTATCGCCAAGTAGCTCTTGAATGAATTCAGCGACATGGGCCAATTGTTCATCGGATAGCTGGACTAATTCGGTCACAATTCTAGAGCTCGCTTCTAATTCATTCCATTCTCTTTCTTCTATGGCTTCTTGAAGGTCATCGTAGCCCTCTGTTTCCAGATGAACAGCTTCCTGCTCTGCGGCAATTCCATCTACCGCCTGCGATAACCATTCAGGCCCAGGCACTCCAAAAATTTCAGATTCTTCTTCCGGATCAGGATTTCCATAAAAGGAAGGAAGGCCCATTAAGAATTCCCCTGACCAGCCTGCGCACGATATCGGGAGATGATCTCCGAATAATAGGTTGTTATTAGGAAGTTTGGAATAATCTGAGATTGCTTTCCTTTGCTGTAGGTTTGGTGCCATGGCGTCCCTTCCGCATGGGTCAACCTGGATAGTCGAATACCGTCGACCTCGCCGTAGTTTTGCCAAACTGCGTCAATAACGCTGCGTTCCCTTGAGTCTAGCTCCGCAGGTTCTGCCCGTAGGGTATTTATGACTGGTTTGTTCTTGTAATGCTTCAGTGAGTGATACAAGGCACGTATAACTGGCCCGTATTGCCAAGATTCTACGGCGTCGTAAAATAAGGGCCCTTTCCCCCACCCCAGCATCCATGCGTGACAAAAGTAAGTGAGCTTTTGTATTTGCATAGGAGTAACCGGAATTTCATCTCGTATCGACAGGCGGACAATGTAATCTGCAATATCTAACGCACTGTGCTGAGCCCCCATGTGACGCACCTCATATACCCTAGGAGTCACTTTCTTCAAAATGATTCTAACATCAGGATTTCAAAAACAGAATGCCTCGCAAATAAAGGTAACATGAACCTTGCGATGATTGGTTCTACTCAAGGGCCTCAAACGCGGTTCCGGCGCACTGCCCCCCACCTATGCCACGCCGGGGTAGGCAATCTGGGGCAGCCTTGCTGTAAGGGTAGAAGGGGCCGGCGCAAGAGCGCCGGCCCCGGGTGGTTTTGACGCGCACAAGCCCCCGCCGTAATAATTGGTGGACCACCCCGACCCCCAGGTCTTATAATGAGGAAAGGGGGTGGTGGGGGTTAAA
>JAPPGG010000055.1:0-51965 GCA_028875055.1 Chloroflexota bacterium | reverse complement strand
CTACTTACTCCGTGTGCTTAACGCTGAGCCAAGAGGGGCCGCCCCCCCCCCCCCACCACCCCCCCGGGGGGTTTCATTTCGGGGGGGCTGGTGTTTTTTGGGTTTTGGGGGGCCGCCCCCCCCCCCCCCGCCCCCGGTTGCTTTTGACGCGGACTCGCCCTGGACTTCTTACTGGTTGAACCAGGCCTCCGACCAGTAGTGATACTCGGACAGGGCGGTGTTGGGGTAGAAGTTTTCCAGGTCCCAGTCGAACACCCACCGGTAGGAGCCGGTTATGGGGCTGAACATATAGGCCTGTTCCAGAGCGTGCCGCTGGACTTCCAGCAGCTGGCCCTGCCGGCGCAGGGGGTCCAGTTCCGCAGCCTGTACCTCGATCAGGGCGTCCATTACCTTGTCGTCGTGGTTGGCGATGTTGCCGGGGCCGCCGCTGTGCAGCATTGAGTACAGGTACCCATTGGTGGTCGGATGGGGCGGCGCGGGAGCCAGTGCAATCTGGTAGTCCCGGTCCTGGCCGAACACGGCTTCCCGCATGGTTGCGGGGTCCACCGGGGTCACACTGACCTCAAATCCCACCGACTCCAGGTCGGCAGCAATCTGGCTGGCAACCCGGCGGTAGTCCGGCCCCAGGTCGGCAACGGCAATATCCAGGGTGGGCGGATAGAAGATGTCGTGGTCTTCCAGGATGTCCCGCGCCACGCTGTGCGACCCCAGGTAGCTGGCCAGCAATTCGCTCTGGTCCAGCTGCCATTCGGGGTTGGGCACGGGCATTCCCATGCCCACGCCGCCCTGTCCCTGCCAGTCCAGGTCCACGTATTCCCAGGGGTCAACGGCGCGGAAGATGGACTGGCGTATGGCCAGGTTATCCAGCGGTTCGGCCTGGGTGTTCAGGGACAGGACCATGCCGATTTCCGGCTGCTGAGATACCCGGGAGTTGAACTCCACGCTGCTGCGGTCCAGCTGCGTCCAGTCGGTGGGCGGAGCGACAACCACGTCAATCTGGCCGGCGTGGAGCAGGGCCAGCCGCCTGGGATTGACCGAACCGGCATCTCCAGCCGTCTTGACCGCCTTGACGGTGATGGCGTCCAGGTATGGCAAGCCGGGCTCGAAGTAGTCGGGATTGGCGTTGAACTCGGTGGCGCCGCTGGACAGCCTGCGCTCGAATATCCACGGCCCTGTGCCGATGACGGGAGCCTGGCGCAAGTCACCGAAACGCTCCACCACTTCAGGAGCCACAATCTTGCTGTGGCCGTCGGCCAGGGCCAGCAGGCCGTCGGCGTCCCGGAACTCCAGGTGCACCTTGAGGGTCAGGTCATCGACGGCCTCGATTTCTCCGATGCCCCGGTTGCTGAACCGGGCCTCGCCGGGCCAGCCGGGGGTACGCATGCGCTGGTAGCTGAAGACCAGGTCGTCGGCCACCAGCTGCTTTCCGTCCACCGGGGAAAGGTTCTGCCAGGCCACGTTGGGTCGCAGCTGGAAAACATAGGTCATGTCGGGCGCTATCTCCCAGCTTAGGCAAAGGTCGCATTCCAGGACCAGGCTGGGCTGTTCCACGTCGGGGCCGGCGCTGACCCGCAGCAGCCGGCTGTAGGCCAGGCCCGGGCCCATGCTGGCCAGGGTTTCCTGGCTGGACTGGTGGACGTCGCGGTGGGGATATTCGGCCATTGAAGCCAGGACCAGGTGGCCGCCGCGCCGGGGCGTACCCTCGTCAATTTCAGCCACAGTGGGCGAGTCTGCCGGGGCCGGGGCCGGAGTGGCGGAACGGGCGGCTGCCGGCCTGGCGGGGGTGTCTTCCGATATTACCGGAAGGATTTCGGGACCTTCTTCCGAAGAGCAGGCCACCAGGCTGGCGGTCAACAGGCCCAGTACGAGACACAGTAGAACTTTAGTTGGTCGCTTCATACCCCTCCTCCCTGGCACAACCCAGACTGACTCCAGTCGGCCAGAAGCGATCTGGTGGAAAATTGCATTCCAACGCTAACCGAAAGGCAGGAATTTTTTCTAGCCTAAACGGCTGCGGATAACGGGATGTTTGCGAAGGGAAGGATGGAGCAGGGCAACCGCGCCTTAACTAACTGTCACTCTGAGCCTTTCGGCAGGCCCAGTGCAACATGACCGCTGTTCAAAGTATCACCCTCCATTTAAGACGCAATGCCCTGCCTGCCAGAGCAGGGCACGCGCGCTTTAATTGAATGTCATGCTGAGCGAAGTCGAAGCATCTACAATCTATCCCTGGAATCAACTTCACTACCCGCAGCCGCGCTGAAGAGAAGGACTTCAGGCCCTTCGGCAAGCTCAGGGGGACATACTTCCAGTCCAGGGCAACTTGTGAACCCCAAAGCGCGATTGCCCTGGCGCTGCCAGAGTTCCAAATCGGTCGGGACAAGGGGTTTGTGGTAAGCTATATCCGGCGATGGAAGGACCCGGCCAGGCCGCCCCGTCGCCGGAACTCTTCGGCGGATTCTTTGTATGTCTCAGTTCTCAGATGTTGCCTTCGACGGCCTTTATGGCGCGACCATAATGGACCATTACCGCAACCCCCGGCACCGCGACCCCCTGCATTCCGCCGATATGTCCGTCCACGAGTTCAACCCCTTTTGCGGCGACGAGGTAACCCTCAGGGCCCAACTGGACGGGAAGGGCAGGTTCGCGCGCATCTCCTCTCAGTCCCAGGGATGTTCCATCATCCAGGCCTCGGCTTCAATGATGGCCGAAGGAATGGTGGGCAGATCCGCGGAAGAACTGGAGGAACTGGCCCGGCTGTTCCGGGAACTGATGCAGGGCAGGGAGATGTCGAAAGAAAGCCAGGCCAAGCTGAGCGACCTGGCCGCCCTGCAGGTGGTGCGGCAATACCCGGTACGGATCAAGTGCGCCCTGCTGCCCTGGACCGCCCTGGAAGAAGGGCTGGACGAGTTGCGCCGGTCGCGGGGGAACTGAAGCGCTGGCCGAATGCTCCTGTTCTTCCCCGGGTGGAAGCAGGGAGGTCAACAGGAGAAAAGGGCAGGGCACCCCCTGGCTTCGACAAGGGGACTGGCGCGGCGTCCTACCGAGTAACAGGACTGGCGTCCTGAAATGGCCGAAGAACTCGGCACGACATTTCATTCACTTGCGATGGTGCGGCTATTGGCTGGCTTTCTCTCCCGGTGTCGCGCCAGCCCGCGCCGCCTCCATCAGCCGGTCCAGGACATCTCTCCAGTGGGCGCGCATAAGTTCCCGTTCTTCCAGGCTGGACAGACGCTCCTGGTGGAACCTGACCGAAGTTTTGCCTCCCGAGGGCGCCAGGGTCACCTGCAGGGTGGAGGGTCCCGCGAGGGCGGGAGCGCACCAGGTCAACCTCACCCGCTCTTCCGGAGCTACAGACCGGACTTCACCCCAGGCGCCGTCAGCGGTCACGTACCGCTCTCCCTTCCGGAACTTCAGGTCTTCAGTTTCACCCAGCCAGATGGCGCGGCCGGCCTCTCCCGTCAGCAGGTCCCACGCCCGGTCGGCGGGGATGGCCAGGGTCTTCTGGACGCCTACCTGGAATCCACCGGCTGAGGTCTGCCCGACTACCCGCCTGCCCCGGGCCTGCTCGTAACCAATGGCCACCGACTGCTGCCACCAGCCATTGCTCAGTCCGCCCGGACCTGCCAGAACAGCCACAATTTCCTTGTGGGAGCTGGACCCGGCTCCCAGGTCATCCAGGAAGGCCAGCCATTCGCTCCAGGTGCGGCCGGTTGCATTTGCCACCGCCTCGCTGGACATTCCGTTGAGGTTCGGGTCGTTTGCTGCCAAAGTTGCCTCCCCTGCGTCTGGTCACCCATACTATAGACCACCCCGGGCGGATGTGCCCATGCCTACAGGGGCTGTACCACCAGCGGTCCGATGGGTTTGATACCGCGCCGCCAATACCCATCCAAAAACCTGCTATGAGGAGAGGAACCATGCCTGCAAACCAGCGAATGACCACCAGGCTCAAGGAACTGTTCGAACGGCCCGAAATATTTGTTCTGGCCGGCGGGATGAACGCCATGGGAGCCAAGATGGCGGAGGTTGCCGGGTATGAGGCCTTCTATATGTCGGGCGGCAACACCTCCGCCCAGCTTATGGGCCTCACCGAGGGCGGCACCAGCATGCGCGACATGGTGGACAACGCCCGCCGCATCGTCAACACCGTGGACATTCCCGTGTTCTGCGATATGGACACCGGCTACGGCGACGCCATCCAGGTTTACGATACAGTCAAGGAGTACATCCGGGCGGGGATTGCCGGCGCGCACCTGGAAGACCAGACCTATCCGCCCAAGTCGGGGCCCCGCCGCCGCTGCGTGTCCATCGAGGAGATGGTGGGCAAGCTCAGGGCCGCCATGGACGCCAAAATGGAGTACGATCCGGACTTCGTCATCGTGGCCCGCTGTGACTTCGGCGGAGTGCCCGGCGCCACCTTCGAGGGGGTGATGGAACGCTGCCTGGCCTACAAGAGCCAAGCCAACGCCGACGTAATCTGCCCGGCCGTCCAGTCCTGGGAGGAAAACGTGGAAGCCATCCGCAGAATTCCCGGGCCGGTGTTGCCCCTGTTCACCCACGGCAGCCAGACCCATCCCACCCTGCAGGAATTGCAGGACGCCGGGGCATCGGCCGCCTGGTACCCGGCCCTGACCACCATGGCCGGCCTCCAGGCGTCATGGGACTTCCTGCACGACTTCCAGGAACGGGGAACCGAGGCCATTGACCAGTTCCTGGCCTCAGCCGCCCAGAGCAAGTGGGGCGCAGCCAGCAACGGCAGCATCCTGGGCGCCCAGCACATCCGGGAAATGGAGGACAAGTACCTGCCATAGCTCAGCGGGGAACGGGGCGTCTTGGACCGCCCGAACAGCTTTACAACCGGGTCCGGCCCTGGAATATGATCTGAAGCCGGGGCATGCGGACAGGCTGGAAATTAACACTCCAGAGTTGATGAGTCGCAATGGCCTGGAAGGTGTAATCCCGGCGCAGGCAGGAATCCGGCAAGTTTAACGGTTCATACAGGTTACGCGTGGCAAGGATTCCTGGATACCGGCGAAAGCCGGTATGACGGGACTGGCTGGCACGGAATTCCTGCCAGCCCTGAAGTTTTAGGCCGGCAAAGCTCTCAGGGCCGGCAGGTCTTCCAATGTGCGCGGCTTCTGAGAACGGCATTTCGGGGATCTTGTCCGCGCTTTCGTCCCTCAATTGAGCGGGTTGTGGGGACTGGCCTGCATTGCCGCCAGCCCCTCCGCCAGGCCCGGGTGTTCGAGGCCCAACCGGTTCATGGTGGCAGCGCAGTCCAGCCCCAGCCGGTCCGGTTTGCCGGCTTCTTCGTTCGACGGGACCACCAGCCCGCTGTCCAGCCCAAACCCCTGGGCCACCCGGGCGGCGAATTCATACATGCTGACCCAGTCTCGTCCGGCGATGTGGTGGATTCCAGGATGGTGGTCCAGGGCCAGCCTGGTTATGCCCTCCACCAGGCGCTCAACGTAAACGGGCGACCGCATTACCTTGGTGGAACCGGCGCAGGTCTCGCCCCGGAGCAGCCGTTCCACCAGCGACGTAACGTAATTGCGCCGCCCGGGCGCGGGCCAGCCATAGACGATGCTGGTGCGCGCGACGCTCCAGTCGGGCGCCAGGCGGGCCGTCGCCAGCTCGCCTTCCAGCTTGGTCCTGCCGTAGTGGGTGACGGGATTGGGGGAGTCTGCTTCTCCATAGAAGCCCTGGCGTCCGTCGAACACGTACTCGGTGGAAACAAAGACCAGCCTGGAACCGTGAGCGGCGCAGAGCGCGGCTATGTTTTCGGTGGCGGCCACGTTGATGGCAGTGGCTCTTTCAGGTTCCCGTTCCGCCGTCCCCACATCGGCGAGGGCGGCCAGGTGCACCACCACCTCGGGCTGAATGAGGCCGAACAGCCTCTCCAGGGCCACAGAATCGGTGATCTCCACTTGGTACCAGTGGTTCACGTCGTCGCCGGGCGGACGGGAACGAAAGGTGCAGAACACCTCCTCTCCCAGCGTGGAGGCCAGGTGAGGCGCCAGGTAGCGGCCTATGAAGCCGCTGCCGCCAACTACCAGGATACGCAAGGAAGCCTCCTTCCGGCTTAGGGCAGGGGACCAGGGGGTGTTGATGCTGCCTACCGACTGCCTGCCGACCGGCCCCCGTCCACCATGTAGATGCCGCCGGTGCAGAAGCTGCTGTCGTCGCTGGCGAGGAACAACATCATCCGGGCCACCTCCTCCGGATTGCCGTACCGGCGCAGGGGAATCCGCTGGGCGTAGGACTGTTTGGCGGTCTCGATGGATATGTCGGCGTCGTCCATGGCGGCCACCCGCTGCTCCTCGATGGAGCGCATCATGCGGGTCTCGATGGGAGCGGGATTTACGGTGTTGACCCGGATGCCGTCCTGCGCGCACTCCAGGGCGGCAACCCGCATCAGCCCGATTACGGCGTGCTTGCTGGTATTGTAGGCGGACATTTCGGAGGTCCCGCCAATGCCCGCAGTGGATGAGGTGATGACGATGCTGCCGCCGCCCCGCTCCCGCATGGCCGGAATGGCGTACTTGAGGCCCAGCCAGACGCCCCGAACGTTGACCGCGATTACCCGGTCAAAGACGTCAATGGGATATTCGGGTATATCGGACACGACGCCTTCAATACCCGCGTTGGCCAGCAGGACATCAACCCCGCCCCAGCGGTTGACGGCGGCTTTCACGTAGGCGCTGGTCTGGTCAGGGTCGGTTACGTCGGCCACGGTGTAGCTGGCCTGGTCCTCGCCGATGGACCGGGTAAGCTGCTGAAGGGCGTCTTCATCCAGGTCCACCAGGGCTACCCGCGCCCCCTCCTCGGCAAAAAGCCTGGAGGCGGCCTGTCCGATACCTCCGGTGGCGCCGGTTATGATGGCTACTTTTCCTTCCAGGCGGGCCATAGCAATTCTCCTTCTGCCTCGAGTCCCCTAAATCTCACGCCATTGGTTTTACCACTTGAGGGGACAAGGGGCAAGGCCGAAGAGGCATAGCCTATACTGGGACGGGGAGTTCCTTCAGTCTCCTTCAGAACGAGCCGCCGGCCGGCCGGCCCGGTCCGTGCTTCCGGCAGCCGCTTCCCGGGCGTTCTCCGTTCTGACCTGTTCCAGTATCCCGACACCCTTGAGCCAGCACATGGTTACCGCGGCCAGGGCGGCTCCCGCAATTGGTCCAACCCAATAGGCCCAGTGCCCGTGCCACTCCCAGCCCACCAAGGCCGGCGCAAGGGATCGGGCGGGATTCATGGAAGCGCCGGAAATGGGCCCGGCGAATATGGCCTCCAGCCCCACGACGCCACCGATGGCCAGGGCGGTTACCGGCCCGGCAAGCCTCGGTTCAATGCTCAGGGACATTATGATGGCCATCAGAATGAAGGTGAGGATAATCTCCAGCGCCAGGGACTGGGGGACGCTGCCGGCGGGCAGGGTGGCCCCCATGCTGGCGGCGGGCCCCAGCAGGTAGTAGAGGGTCAGGCTGGCCAGTATGCCCCCGGCAAGCTGGGCGGGAATGTAGCAGGCGGCGACCGTCCACTTCAGCCTTCCGGTAATGGTGAAGGCCAGGGTTACCGCCGGGTTGATGTGGGCTCCTGAAATTGACCCGAAGGTGAATATCATAGCCGCCACAATCAGGCCGAAGGTGATTCCAATGCCCAGGTGCGTAACCCTGCCTCCGGACAGGGTGTCAATCATATGGCCCCGGTACCGGCAAAGACCATGCCGTAGGTGCCCAGCAGTTCGGCAACAGAGCGTTTCAGCAAAGGTATTTCCCCGATTTCCTTCTTATTCGAGACCAGCATTTGTCGGGTCTCCGGCGCAATGCGACTTGCTACTATAGCCTTGGAGTTCTAACTTTACATCATCCACCGGTTAACTGCGGTTTAACAGAGTGTCAAACCTGCGCAGTCGCGGGGCGCTTGACGGGCCTGGCGTGCGCACATCCCTGGTCTCCCGTTGGCGGACGGCTGCGATATACACTTTAACCGACAATTAACCCGACCTTAAACAGGGCTTAATGGCAATCTAATTGCCCCTTGAAAGACCTGGCATAGCCTAATCTGCGGATGGGCAGCGGGCCATGTTCTCCGCCGCAACCCTGGAATATGAGAGAGACTTCAACCACGGTCCCGCTCTCCACGAAGCCAGGTCTGCCCAGAGAGCCCGGAGCGGGTCCTGCTCCGGTGAAAATTTCGGCAAACCGCCGACCAGAACCGACAGGAGGAAAAATGTCCCCCAAGAGATCCCGGTATTCGAGCGTAAAGGGTTGGACCATTCCCTTCATTCTTGGGGCAATAGCAGTCTCGATAGTCCTTATTGCCTGCGGCGCATCGGCCCAGCCGGAGCAGACCGGAGGCGGCAACGCCTCCGGTTCCCCCCAGCAGTCTTCCGCTGCCGGCACAGGCGAGAGCGAGGCCATGCCCCAGGCCCTGGACACCAGCGAGTATGCCGAGCTAACCGGCGACATTGAAATTGACGGCTCCAGCACGGTCTTCCCCATTACCGAGGCCGTGGCCGAGGAGTACGGCTACCTCACTGAGGGTAACGTGCGCGTCACCGTGGGCGTATCCGGCACCGGCGGCGGCTTCAAGAAGTTCTGCAACGGCGAGATCCAGATCTCCGATGCCTCTCGCCCCATCAAGGCCAGCGAGGTCCAGCTCTGCGCGGACGCAGGGATCGAGTACATCGAGATTCCAGTGGCCATTGACGGTCTGACCGTCATAGTCAACAAGGACAACAACTGGGCCCAGTGCATGACGGTTGAGGAACTCAACACCATGTGGGCCCCGGAAGCCGAAGACGTGGTGACCCGGTGGGAGCAGGTGCGTTCGGGCTGGCCTGACGACGAAATGGAAATGTACGCCCCCGGGGTGGACTCCGGCACCTTCGACTACTTCACCGAAATCATCGGGGGCGAGTCGGGCGCCTCACGCGGCGACTTCACCGCTTCCGAGGATGACAACCTGATCATCCAGGGGGTATCCGGCGGGAAGAACGGCGTCGGCTACCTGGGTTACGCCTACTACCAGGAGAACGCCAGCAAGCTCAAGGCAGTGGAGGTGGATGGCGGCAGCGGCTGCGTCGCTCCCACCGAGGCCAACATCAACGACGGAACCTATGCCCCCCTGTCCCGCCCCCTGTTCATCTACGTGCGGAAGGATGCGGCCCGGACCCCTCACATTGCCGAGTTCATTCGCTATTTCCTGGGCAGTGAGGGCCAGGGACTGGCCACTGAAGTCGGATACGTATCCTACCCCCAGTCGGTATATGACCTGGTGCTGGCCAAGTTCGAGAACGGCGTCTCGGGCACCGTGTTCGGCGGCGAAAACCCCATGCACGGTTCCGTGGAGGAGGTGCTGGCTAACTCCCAGTAGCTCCGGCAAGCAACGGCGGCGCGGATTGTACTGCATTTCATTCAGTCCGGCCGCCGGCCAAGCCATTGGAGAAGGGAAGCGATGTCGGAAGGCCGACCTTCGTTCTTTGTGACCTTCCACGAACGGGCAGCATTTACCGCCAATGAGTGTCAAACTCAAGCTTCACCCACCACTTGACGCAAGCGGCTCTGTGTGGAGGCGAACCTTTTGCTTGGTAAGCTGGCGGATGTGCGGCTCCATTAGTGGTGATTAGCGGCAGTCCTTGGACAATGAGATCGGGCCCCGGCTACTGCCGGGGCCCGATTCCTTGGCTTGCTCTGTTGGCGAGGCTGGCAGCTTAGAGCTGACCGCCGCCGAAGATGGCGTGCTGCTTGTGGTACACCTGCAGCCGCTGCCGGGGGCATTCCAGCACGTAGATGCGGCCCTCGTCGTCCACCTCTACGGAGATGGGGCCGTGGAACAGCTTTTCCCTTTCGTGGAGGTTGTGGGCCATTTCCCTGGCCTTGACGATGGTGGGGTCCAGGTTCACCCGCTCCCGTCCCCAAGTGGACAGGGTGGCCTCGCCCAGCAGCTTGGTCATGAAGTTGCCCTGGGCATCAAAGACCTGCAGCCGGTCGTTCTTGAAGTCGGCCACGTAGATGATGCCCTCTTTGTCCACCGCCACCTTGGTGGGGCGGTTAAGCTGGCCGTCGCCGTCTCCGGAGGAGCCGAACTTCATCAGGAACTGGCCGTCGGGGGTGAACTTCTGGATTCGGTCGTTGCGCCAGTCGGCAATCCAGACGTTGCCTTCGTGGTCAATTTCGACGCCCCAGGGGAAGCTGAACTGGCCGTCGCCGCTGCCCTGGCTGCCCCACTGGAACTTGAACTGTCCTTTGCCGGAATAGACCTGGACCCGGTGATTGTAGCTGTCCACGAGGTAAACGTCGCCGTTGGCGTCGCAGGCCAGGCCGGAGGGCTTGTTGAACTCGCCCTCGCCGCTGCCCTGTTTGCCCCACGTGCCGGTGCATTCCCCTTCCTTGTTGAAGACGGTGATGCGCTGCAGCCACTCGTCGGCAACAAAGGTATTGCCCTGGCTGTCCACGGTCAGCGCCGTGGGCCACATAAAGGTACCAGCGGGGGCATTCTCATCAGCCTCTTCCGGGGGAATCTTCTGGCCGAACTCCTGGAGCAGCTGTTCGTCCACGGTAAAGACCGTCACCCGCTTGCAGGGGAAGAAGGCGGGCGTTTCCGAGCCCCGGCTGATGACGGACAGCTGGTTCTTGCCGCTGACGACGATGTCCACGGGGTAGAAGAAGCCGGAGCCGCTGCGGTTTTCCTGCCGCCCGATGGTATGGCTGTACTCGAAGGTTATGGGCGCAATTTCGGTCGTGACCATCTTTCCTCACTAATTGCTTCTTAGAGCGTTCATTCCGTTGGCTTTGCGTCCCAGTTGGAGTATTTCCCGTTCCTGTAGGGGCGGGTTTCAAACCCGCCCCTACCCGAATGGAAGCCGACGTTAACTGGGAGAGCCAGTATAGCCACCGGATAAGCCAAAGGCTGGCAGCGTTACGCCACCAGCCTTTGCAGCTGATTCCCGGTGGTTACTTGATGAAGTCGAACTTCTCGAAGTTGCCGTTGAGGATCGGCTGGGCATCCAGGCCCATCCAGTCCTCCAGCAGGGTGGCGTAGGTGCTGCGGAAGTCGTTATTCCACCGCAGGTCGCCCTCGTCCAGCTTGTCGGGCTCCAGGGACGGGTACTCGCCGTAGAGACCGCCCTTGACCGCGTCGCCGATTACGAAGGCCACGCCGCCGGAACCGTGGTCGGTGCCGGAGCCGTTTTCCTTGACCCGGCGGCCGAACTCGGTGAAGACCACCATCACCACTTCCTCGTTGGCGTTATGCTCCACCAGGTCCTGGTAGAAGTCGCCGATGGCGGAGGTGACATCACCCCACAGCCTGGGGAGGGTAATGTGCTGGTTGGCGTGGGTGTCGAAGGTGCCCGGGTTGACGCCGGTGTAGAGCACGCGGGTGCCGAAGCCGGCGGTGTGGACCTGGGCAATGTTCTTCAGCCATTGGGCGAAGGGGCTTCCGCCGTACTCAATGCTGGAAGAGTACATGTCCGGAGCGGTCTTGAGAATGTCAGCCCCCTTCAGGGCGTCCAGGCCGGTCTGGGACAGGTAGTCGTTGACGGCTCCGGAGCCGATCATCGGGGAGTACATGCGGCCGAAAATGTCCAGGGCGTCCATGCGCTCTTCTTCGCCGTCGATGCCGGTGAGCACGCCGTAGCTGGCCAGGTCGCCCACCGAGGCGACGGATACGCCGGGGGCAGCCAGGGCGCGGGGGAGGCCGCGGCCGAAGTTAACGGCGGTCAGGATGTTCTCCTTGTTGGGGTCCAGGTCCCGGATGGCCTTGCCCAGCCAGCCGTCGGTGACCATCTTGTCGGGCTCGGCGGTGTGCCAGATGTCCAGGGAGCGGAAGTGGGACCGGATGGGGTTGGGGTAGCCGATGCCCTGCATAACGGCAACCTTGCCCTGGTCGTAGAGTTCCTTGATGGGACCCATACCGGGGTTGAAGCCCACATAGTCGTCAACAACGTGGACGTCGTCCGCCGAAAGGCGCAGGACATCGCGATAGTCCTGGTAGTGGGGGTCGCCGTAGGGTACGAAGGTATTCAGCGCGTCGTAGGCGCCGGTCATCTGAAGTATTACCAGTACCGGATCTTTCTTGGTGGAGGTCATCATCTTCTCCTTGATGGATTTCGTTTCGGGTTCCTTTGCCAAAGGGTCGGGCCAACCGAAAGTCCGGTTAGGCGTAGAGATACTCCTTGGTTGCCACAATCATCTGCAGCATCTGGACTACCTGGTGGGGGAACTCCTGGTTGCCGGTGGGGAGGTCGCCGCTCTTTTCGGCATGCTTGATCAGCATTTCGCGGGTTTCCAGCTCCAGCTCGTAGCAGCCCAGCAAACGCAGGCAGCCATCGACCAGGTTCTCCGGAGAAATGACCGGCCCCTCGGCCTGGAGCTTCCGGACCAGGTCCTGGACACCGGGCTGGTTCAGGTCGCCCACATAGTCGGCGATGAAGTTGATCCGCCGCACCAGGGTGCCGCCGTCAATCCACTCCTTGCCGGTATGCCAGCCCTCCACGCTGGGGGGATTGAGGATTTCCTGGCCCATGTGCTTCATCTCGTCGAATATGACCTCGAAGCCGGGCTTGGGAGACGTCCAGTCGCCCACCAGGCGGATGGTACCCACTATGGACTCGATGGGGCCCTTAATGCGCTGGAACCGGGCGTTCTTGAAGGCGTCGGAGTTGAACAGGGCCCGAAGCATGGCCTTGATGTCGTATCCGGAGCTGAAGTAAACGTCCTCCAGCATCTTGATGGTGTCCAAGTCCTGCGGAGGAGTCTCCATCCAGGAGGGAACGCCGCCCTCGTCGGCCACGAAGAAGCTGTACATGTGGCGGGAAATGAAGCGGGCCGTCGCCGGCTGCTTCACAATGATGTCAATGACATCCTCGCCGTTGAAGTTGCCCGTCTCGCCCAGGAAGGACTTGATGCCCTCGTCGTGATCGGCCGGGTTGTAAACAAACTGGGAAGGATAGCGGCCGTAGGGCTGGCCGGGGATGTTGTTGGCAATGGTCCAGCCGGTGAAGGCCCGGGCGCATTCCTTAACATCGTCCTCGGTGTAGTTGAACTGGCCGTCCATGCCCACGCCCATGGAGAAAAGCTCGAGCAGTTCACGGCCGTAGTTTTCGTTAATGTTGTCCTTGTGGCTGAGGCAGTTGTCCAGGAAGTAAATCATTGCCGGGTCTTTGGAGATTTCAATCAACAGTTCCCGGAAATTGCCCATGCCATTGGCCCGCAGCATGTCCAGCTCGGCCTGGGAGGTGACGTAGCTCTGGGTCTTGCTGTCGGCGGTGCAGAGGATGCCATGCCAGAAGAGGACCATCTTCTCTTCCAGCTGGTTCCTGGAGTTGATCATCCGCCACATGATGTATTCGGGGACACAGCGGATGAAGTGGTTCCATTCAAGGAAACTGCGCTCGGCCAGGTCCAGCTCCATGCCATGGGACTCGTCGGTAGGATTGAGCAGTTCCTCCACCGTAGCTTCGTATCCCCTGGCAGCCCGCTCGACGATTTCGTCGTACTGGGCGCCGAAACCGGCTCGCCGCATCAGGTGAGCCATCAAGGCAATATCGTTATCGGCCATCCGTACTCCTCCTCAACCAAGTTTGAGGCAAACATAGCTGGGCAAATAATAGCATTATCGTTGTTGTCAATCAAGTTTGTTGTATAGAATCCGGAAAGCTGTTTGGGGAAGTGGGGAAGGAAGCGTGAGACGGGATGACAAATGAGTCCGGCCATTGGAATAGATCCGGTCAGCCGCCCATCGCAGCGATTCTCCTGACTACCCAGGTTATGTAGGCCTTGCGAGTCATCCCTCGTCTCTTGGCCTCGCTTGCTATAAACTCCGCCACCTCTGCGTCCAGGGTTAAGCCCGCCCGAACACTCTTGCCGGAAGGGCGTATCAAAGGGATCGAAACCAGCTGATTGCCAGGAGGAGTGTCAATGGATCCGAAGGGGCTGGCCGTTGCCAATTCTTCACCGTCTCTTTCAGTCTCGATGGCATAGTCTCTGAGGGCCTGCTCCGCGTTGACCAGGGCATCATCAATGGTGAGGCCCATGGCCGCAATACCCGGTATGTCGGGGAAAACCACACCATAGGCCCCTTCCTCACCATCTAATAGCGCCGGATAACGTATCAAAATTGCCTCCTAATCCGCCCAGCCAGCTTTCCTGGCGATACTTGCGGCCACGCCCCTGGAAAGCACCCTGTGACGAGGTAGGGTAATAATGCCAGGAATGTCCTCGTGCCGGTAAATGTCGTGATCAGAGCCGTGTCTGTCCAGATACCACCCATCCCGTTCGAGCAGCTGCCTGACTCTGCGCCTGTTGGTCTCCAATAGGTGTATATATTAGCACTTCTACTGATTGCTGAACCGGTTGAATTGGGCAGCGAAAAAGCCCGTGCCTGGAAGGGCCGGTAATTGAGGGGGAACTTGAACAAGATTTTATACTTTGGCTGGGTGGGCGGAAATGAGGACTACTTAAGGGCCAAACACAGCCCAACTGCCGCCCCGAATAGGGCTAACGTTATGGGGAGAACGATAGCCAGCAAGTTTTTGATTACTCGCGTCTCGAGAGCGGCAAGATCCACCGCGTTGGCCTTGTGTCCTAGCTCGGCTTCGAACCTGGAAAGTCGTTCTCGGTCCTGGTCGGAGTTCATCAACTGACTTTGGCCCGCGATGATGCCCAGGCAATGTATTCGTCGACGGACAGGGCAGTAGGGAATTTGACATTCTCCGACTGAATGTATAGTTCTATGTCCTTTCCATATACCGGGGCCAGCTTCCGCTTCAAAGCTTCAAGAGCGCTTGCCCTGTCCTTTCCCCGCCCGTTCAATTCCAGATTAACCAGGGCGAAGGCGTACCAGGTGGTCCCCTTTTGGTCGTTGCGGACCTCAACGGGAATCATGAGAGGCATGATTCAACCCCTAGGCAAAGTATTGCAGGCAATGTATTTCCGTCCGGTTTCCTTGTCAATCCGTCGTCTATCGAGGTACCCATTCGTCGAATTTCCCATTGCCCAGACCAGCGAGCTATTCATTCACGCTCCTTCGTGTCTATTTGTGGATTGATTATGCTAGAATCTCATCAAACCCGCCCGGAAGGAGATAGCTATGACGTCCCTTACCGACAACATGACCTTCGGAATCTTCCTGGCGCCCTTCCACCGCGTGGGCGAAAACCCCACCCTGGCCCTGGAACGGGACCTGGAACTCCTGGAGTGGCTGGACGCCCTGGGCTACGATGAGGCCTGGATCGGAGAGCACCATAGCGGCGGCTGGGAGACCATCGCCTCCCCTGAAGTATTCATCGCCACCGCCGCCGGCCGGACCAGCCGACTCAGGCTGGGCACTGGCGTGGTCAGCCTGCCCTACCACAACCCCTATATGGTGGCCAACCGCATGGTGCTGCTGGACCACCTGACCCGGGGTCGCGTAATGCTGGGCGTGGGCCCCGGTTCGCTGGCCTCCGACGCCTACATGTTCTGCATCGACCCGGAACGCCAGCGGGAAATGATGGACGAGTCCCTGGGCGTCATCATGAAGCTGTTTGAGGGCCAGGAACCCGTCACCTGCGAGACCGACTGGTTCCAGTTGCGAGAAGCCTCCCTGCAGCTGCGCCCCTTCCAGAAGCCCTCTCTGCCCGTCGCCGTGGCCTCGGTGCAATCGCCGGCCGGCGTCTTCGTGGCCGGCAAGCACGGCGCCGACGTCCTGTCCCTCAGCGTCCCCCGTTCGATGATCCGGCAGACCACCCTGAGAGACCAGTGGGACATCGCTGAAGAGTCCGCCCGCGAACACGGCAAGGAGGTCCGCCGCAGCGGTTGGCGCCTGTCCGTGCCCGTTCACCTGGCGGCAACCCGCGAGGAGGCCTTTGAGCAGGTGCGCGTGGGCGCCGGACGGGTGGTAACCGAATACACCGGCGGTACTAACGGCCATCCCATCCCCGACGTGCCCCAGGACGAAATCGTGGACCACATGGTGGACGCCGGCCAGTGGATAGTGGGCACCCCCGACGATGCCATCGCCGCCATCGAACGCTTCCAGGAGTCCAGCGGCGGCTTCGGCGGCCTACTGGTGCGCGCCGAGGACTGGACCACCCGCGAAAACCTGTATCACAGCTACGAGCTGTTCGCCCGCTACGTAATGCCCCGTTTCCAGGGCAGCCTGGCGGGCATCGAGGAATCCAACACCCGCTTCTCGGCCATGCGCGAGTCCCTGCAGGGCAACCGGCGCGCCGGCCTGCAGCGGGCCACCGACACCTACCTGGCCCGGGCACGGTAAGCGCGCCCTCACCCCCAAGCAAAATTAACCGGAGGTTTACCAATGAAGTTCATCCGACTGTACACCGGCGACGACGGTCATACCCATATTGAGGAACTGGACTGGGAGTCCCGCCCAGATTTCACCGACCTGCACAGCGCCAAGGGCGTGGTCTTCCGCGCCGCCGAGGTAGGACGCTTCAGCGACTGGCACGTGGCTCCCCGCCGCCAGTATGTCATTACCCTGTCCGGCGAGGGTGAAATCGGCCTGCGTGACGGCACCAAGTACCGCCTGGGCCCCGGGGATGTCAACCTGGCCGAGGACACCACCGGCGATGGCCACACCACCGCCGTGGTCAGCGACACCCCCCGCGTAACGGTTACCATTCACCTGGAAGACTAACCAGATTGTTCACCAAGGACAGGAAGAACCACGAAGGATTCAAAAGTCTGGTCGTGCTTCATTCGTGTCCCTTCGTGGACTAATATCCTCGTGACCCTTCGCGCCCTTCGTGGATAGAGAATAGAAAAACGGAGGCCTGAAGCATGGCAGTCAACCGACTGGAGGTCCACTCCATCCGACCCTTCGCCGGCGGGGCCGTATTCGGGGATACCGGCCCCTACCGCCAGATTGACGGCATAGTCCACGTAGCCGTTGATCCCAACCACCCCGCCAACGAAGTCATCACCGACATCAAGCTGGCGCCCCGGGATGCGGCGGGACGAGTCCACTGTTCCGCCGACTTCACCATCCTGCAGCCGGATAACCCTTCAAGGGGCAGCCATCGCATCGTTTTCGACGTGGTGAACCGGGGCAACCCCACCATCCTTACCAACCTGAACAGCGCCGGACAGCGTCTGGGCGCCGGCAACGGCTTCCTGATGCGCCACGGCTACACGGTGGTCTGGTGCGGCTGGCAGTACGACGTCCCGCCCGACACGGCAGGACTGGTCAAGGCCTGGGTTCCCGAGGCTTTGAATGCCGACGGTTCACCCATTTCGGGCAGAATTTCAGTCGCCTTCCAGCCTTACCGCACCATTCAGACTCATTCCCTGGCGGACCGGCAGCACAGGACCCACCCCGCGTCGGACATCAACGACCCTGAGGCCACCCTGGTAGTCCGTGAGTTCCAGGACGGCCCTGCCAAGGTGATACCCCGCAACCGGTGGTCCTTCGCCCGCCTGGACGGCGAAGAGGTAGTGCCGGACAGCCGCTATATTTACTGTCCGGAGGGATTTCAGCCGGGCAGGGTTTACGAGATAACCTACACCACCACCGGCGCCGATGTGGTGGGCATGGGCATGCTGGCTCCCCGCGACCTGGTGTCCTTCCTGCGCTATGGCTCGGAGGAAGAGGGCAACCCCTGCGCCGGGGACATTGAGCATGCCTTTACCTTTGGGCGCTCCCAGTCGGGAGGGTTCCTGCGCCGTTTTCTTTACTGCGGGCTGACCCAGGACGAGCAGGACCGGCCCGTATTCGAGGGGTTGATTCCGCTGGTGGCCGGCAGCGGTCGCGGCGAGATGAACCAGCGCTTCGGCCAGCCCTCAACTCCGGCGCGGCCCAGCGCGGGACGCAGCTTCCCGTTCCACGACACACTGCAAACTGATCCCGACACGGGCCGCACCGACGGCTTGCTGGCCCGCCTGGACGCCTCCGGCAAGACGCCTCGCATCCTGTTGACCAACACCTCGGCGGAATACTGGAGCGGCCACGCCTCCCTGATCCACACCACCATGGACGGGAGTGCGGACCTGGAACCCTCGGACAACGTGCGTATTTACCTCTACTCCGGCACCCAGCACGGCCCGGGGCAGCTGAACCTGTACGACGTGGACGTGAGGGAGGGCCCCAGGGGGCAGCAGCTGGACAACTCGGTGGACTACCGGCCCCTGCTGCGAGCCGCCCTCAAGAACGTGGACCGGTGGGTAACCGAGGGCGTTGAGCCACCGGCCAGCAACCACCCACGCCTTGACGACGGCACCGCCGTACCGGGCCCTGAGCAGGAATCCACCTTCCGGGCAATTCCCGGGGTGAATTTCCCCGAGGTGCACAAGTCCCTGTTCCGGACCCGCTTTGGCCCGGAGGCGCACAACGGCCTGGTGGAACCGGCCCCCACCAGCGGCGAGCCCTATCCCAACTATGTGCCCAGGGTGGACGCCGACGGCAACGAGATTGCCGGCATCCGGCTGCCCGACCTGACCGTTCCCCTGGCCACCTACGCCGGCTGGAACCTGCGCCACCCGGACAACGGCGCGCCCGGGCAGATAATGCCCCAGATTGGCTCGACGATCCCCTTCCCCGCCACCCGGGCGGACCGCGAGGCCAGCGGCGACCCGCGCCCGTCCATCGAGGAACGCTACTCCTCCCGCGAGGACTTCCTCGACCAGGTAAGCCAGGCGGCCCGGGTCCTGATAGACGCCGGATACATGCTGCCCGAAGACATGGACACGGTCACGGACCAGGCGGCCCAGCGCTACGACTCCCTGGCAGCCATCCGCGCCGAAATGCCGGCAGCCACGGATGATGATTAGCTTCCAGTACCACGTCAACCCAATCGTAGGGGTGGGTTTATAACCCACCCTCTTCCCCAACCTGAAACATGCGACAAAACACCAACACCCCACGCCGCAAGAATATGCGGTTAAACGGCTATGACTACTCCCAAGCAGGAGCATACTTCGTCACTATCTGTACGCACAGCAGAGAGTGCGTATTGGGTGATGTTGTCGATGGCAAAATGCGGCTGAATGAAGCAGGAAACATCGCGCTGGATTGCTGGAACGACTTGGCAAATCACTATAAGGCCATAGATCTGGACGAATTTGTGGTAATGCCAAACCACGTCCATGGAATAATAGTGATAGTTAACCCAGGGAAGGTGCAGGGTTTCAGCCCACAACGTGCGGGTTATAAACCCGCCACTACCAGTGTAGGTACTTTGCCGGAAGTGGTCAGGGGATTCAAAACCTTTTCCGCCAGGCGTATTAACCAAGCAAGAAACCGAACAGGCCAACCTGTATGGCAGCGCAACTATTACGAGCGCGTAATACGGGATGAAAAGACGTTGGCTGCAGTGAGAGAGTATATCGTTGACAACCCGGCTAAGTGGGCGGAAGACAGGGACAACCCCAAGAATTCCTCGGCACGTCTGCGCTGAAAGCGCTTCCGCTCCTGAATCTCAAACGCGGGCAAGAGTGTGAGCGGGTCAATTGCCTGCCCCCGCATTCCATATATGGTTCTCCAACAACAATCGGGGCAGGTCTCAGACCTGCCCCGCGACTATTTGCCCTGTTGCGATTATTCCGACGTTTCGGGGATGGACTACAGGTTTTTTGCCGGTGTTACGTAGTTGTTCAGCTTCTTGTAAATCTGGATGCGGCTGCGCTGGGTGTCCAGGATCAGCAACCGACTGTTGGGGATGTCGTAGGCCACGGCCCGGGGCATGCGCAGGCGCCATTCGGCGCGGAAGTCCTTGACTTCCCGGCGGCGTTTCATTGCCTCCGGGTTGGTCTGCACGATCATCTCTGACCACATGGTCAGCTGCTGCGCGTCGCCGGTGAAACTGGTGAAGAACTTGCCCGACGCATCGTAAGCCTGCACCCGGTCGTTGCCCCAGTCGCAGACGTAAACATCGCCGTCGGGGTCCACCGTCACATCCGAGGGGTGGTTAAGCTCGCCCCGACCCTCGCCATAGCTGCCAAACTGCGCTACGAAACCGCCGTCAGCGGTCAATTTCTGCACCCGGTGGTTGTTGGTGTCCACCACGTAGAGGTAGCCGTCCTGGTCCAGGGTAATGCCCCAGGGCAGGTTGAACTGTCCTTCGCCGTCGCCTGGCCCGCCGAACTTGCCGAGGAACTGTCCCTGGGCCGTAAATTTCTGTATCCGGTGATTGCGGCTGTCCACCACGTAGAGGTTGTCCTCGCGGTCCATTATCAGCCCCGAGGGACCGTCAAATTCGCCGTCGCCGGTCCCGATGGTTCCCCAGTCGCGCAGCAGGTTACCCTCGGCGTCATAGACGTTAATGCGGTTCATCCACTCGTCGCTGACGTAGATGTTGTCCTGCGAGTCCAGGGCGAGGCCGGCCGGCCAGATCATCTGGCCCCGGCCGCTGCCGTTCTCGCCGAACTCCCTGATGAATTCCTCGTCTCCGGACTGGAGGCCGACGTCGAACTTGGTGACCCGCGCTCCACGGGCGGTGCGGTCCCAGGGTACGGCGGTAACGGCCTCGCCGCCGCGGCTGAGGACATATACCAGGTTATCGGAACTGAAGGCCAGGGCGTTGCCCGAGTTGAACCCGGCGCCCACGCCGCCGCGTCCCATGGCATGGCTGAAATCGTAGGTCCTGCCGGCTACTACCCGCGTTACCATCGCTAATTTCGCCTCCAAGTTAAGTCAAAGGGCCAGCAGTCCAATTAAAGACGCTGGCCCCTGATTTCTAACCCTGTGTGGTCCCTAGAGGAACTTGGGCTTCTCGAACTCGCCCTTGACTATGGGCTTGGAATCCAGGCCCAGCCAGTCTTCCAGGACGGTGGAGTAGAAGCCTCGGAAGTCCAGGTTGGGGACCAGGTCGCCCTGCTGCAGGTCTTCGGACTTGCGGGACGGGTACTCGCCATAGAAACCGCCCTTGACGGGGGTGCCCAGGGCGAAGGCCGCGCCGGCGGCGCCGTGGTCGGTGCCGGAGCCGTTGTCGTGGACGCGGCGGCCGAACTCGGAGAACATGATCATTATCACGTTGTCGTCGGCGTCGTGTTCCTTGAGGTCGGCAAAGAAGTCGCTGACCCCGGCGCAGACATCGTTCCACAGGCCGGCATGCATGCCGGGCTGGTTGGCGTGGGAGTCAAAGCTGCCGTAGTCGCAGTAGAAGATCCGGGTGCCCAGGTCGGCCAGGTGGATGCGGGCAATGTCCTTGAGCTTGCGGGCAATGGGGTTGTCGGCGTATTCGACTGTAGAAGAATACATGCCCGGGGCCACCTTCAGGATGTCGGCGCCCTTCATGGCTTCCAGGCCCGTCTCGCCCAGGTACTCCATCACCGCGCCGGTGCCGATGGTGGGAGTGTACATCTGGGAGAAGCGGTCCAGGATCTTCAGCCGCTGCTCCTGGCTGGAAATGCCGGTAAGCAGGCCGTAGCTGTCCAGGCTATCCACGGCGGCGACAGGAACCCCGGCCACGGATACGGCCCGGAACATGCTGGGGCCCATGCTGACGGTGGTTACCACGTTTTCCTTGTGGGGGTCAATTTCGCGGGTGGCCAGGCCGAGCCAGCCCTCAGTTCCCAGCTTGTCCGGCTCGCAGGTGTGCCAGATGTCCATGGAGCGGAAGTGGGAGCGCGGGGAATCGGGATAGCCCACGCCGTGGACGATGGCCAAGTTGCCCTGGTTGAACATTTCTTCCATCACCCGCAGGCTGGGGTGGAAACCCAGCTCGTCGTTAATGCGAATGATGTCCTCGTCGGCGATTCCGACGGCGGGACGGTTGTCCCGGTAAAGAGGGTCGGTGTACGGGATGACTGTGTTCATGTAGTCGTTCCCGCCGGAAAGTTGCAATACAACCAAAACCGGGTCTTTCTTGTTGCTGGTCATCTCCTGTCTCCTTGCTGGGCCAACGGCCTCAATTTTGGCTCGTTAGCGACAAGTGCCTTAAGAAATTAGCGACTTAAGCATACTGGTATTCGCGCGAAGATACAACCAACTGGAGCATTTCGCCTATCCTGTCCCTGGCCTGCACGTCGTCCGCCCAGGTAAGGGTTCCCAGCTCTCGGGCGTGGTTCACCAGCTGTTTCCGGTTGTCGCCATCCACCACCAGGGGACCCATCAGGTCCAGGCAGGCGTCCACCAGCTCTTCCGGCTCCAGGTCTCCCCGGGCCCGCAGGCGGTTGACTATGGCCAGGATGCCGGGCCTGGTGGTATCTCCCACCATATCGGCGGAAAAGTTAATGCGCTTCATCAGGGTGCCGCTGTTGATCCATTCGGCGCCCGTGTGCCACCCTTCCACGCTTGGGGGGTTGAGCAGTTCCTGCCCCATGTACCCGGCCTCCTTGGACAGGTTGCCAATGCCAGGCGCGGGGAACTTGTACCCGCCCACGAAGCGCAGGGTGCCCACCAGCACTTCGGCGGGACTCTTGATCTTGGCATAGCGGGCGTTCTTGAAAAAGTCGGAAGTGAAGAGAACCCGCAGCACTTCCCGCATTTCGTAGCCCGACTCGGTAAAGGTTTTGGCCAGCAGGTCGATGGCCTCGGGGTCGTTGGGCGGCGTCACCGACCAGGCGGGCACCTGGGGCTCCTCCGCCACAAAGAAGTTATAAAGGTGGCGGGCAATGAACCGAGCGGTGGCCGGCTGGGCGCAGACAATGTCTATGATGTCCTCGCCGTTGAAGTTGCCCGTGTGTCCCAGGAAGGTCTTTTCGCCCTCGTCATGGTCCTCGGGCAGGTACTCGAACTCCCAGTCGTAGCGGCCGTGGGCGTTGCGGGGTATGGATGCGGCGATGGTCCAGCCGGTAAAGGCCCTGGAACACTCCCGCACGTCATCCTCGGTGTAGTTGCCCACACCCATGCTGAACAGTTCCAGCAGTTCGCGGCCCCAGTTTTCGTTGACGGCGTATTCGTGGTTGTCGCAGTTGTCCAGCCAGAAAATCATGGCCGGATTCCTGGATAGCTGCACCAGCAATTCGCGATAGTTGCCCATTCCATACTGGCGGAACATATCCACCTGGGTAACCATTTCGTGCCAGTGGTCCAGCTTGGAGCCGCCGGTGGCGAATACCTGGTGCCAGAACAGCACCATTTTCTCTTCCAGCACCCGCTCGGTATTGAGCATGCTGTGCAGCCAGGCGGAAGCGCCCATGCCAGGCGAGGTTATGGGCTTCCAGAAAGAGGGGTGGTAGCGCAGAAATTCGTAGCGGTCGGCGCCGTCCACTGTCTCAGGATTCAGGAGTTCGTCCACGGTGGCGTCGTAGCCTCTGGCCGCCCGCTCCTCCAGTTCCTCGCGGGTAGCGCCGAAGCCGGCGCGACGCATCAGGTGAGCCATCAATGCAATGTCTTCAGCCATATTCCTCCTTGCCAAAAGCAGGATTACGGGTACCGGTTCAGCTGTCTGGAATAGGGCAAACCAAGCGGAACACCCCCTATGGGAGCTCCGTACCCGGTATTATCGTAAGCAAAACCGGGGTTGTCAAATACCTTTCGTAGCCGGATATGGTCCAGTGCAGGTAACGCGGCGCGGTGGGGCGCAGGGGCGGACCTGCTTGGCTGCCCTCGTTGTTACGGCGCTCTCCGCAGACAACCCACGGCGTTAGTTGCGGTGGATGGTGTCCATACCGGGCATGGGCGCGCCCCGGTAATTGTCCAGGTCGCTGGCGTCGTCCTGGTGCTTGCCCCGCAGGACGCAGTGGTGGCAAACCTTGCACACCGGATGCCTGCCGCCAAATTCCTGGTGATAGGTGGGACAGAACCCGGCCTGGGGGTCCTGGCACCTGGGGCAGCCGTCGCATTTGGGTGTTCCCGTTCCCCCGCCGGCCTGCACCTGGGGTTCCTGCACGGGCGTCGTCATTGCAATCTTCATGCTGAAATCTCTACGGAATGTTCATTGTTTCGGGTTGGAACCGCAGTTCCGGGGTTCAACCCAACGCTGTATTCGGTGGTATCCCAAGGCGGTACGGGGGCGACCAGAGCCCGTCGTGCCGGAGAAAGCTTGAAGCCAGGATTGTCCGCTTCCCATATCCTCTCCTGCCTCATAGCCGGGCACCGGGCAATCGCGCTCTAATGGCATGTCATGGTGAGCCCTTCGGCAGGCCCAGGCTGAACTGGGTCGAAGCATCTACAATATTTCCTGGAACCAACTTCCTTACCCGCAACCGGGTTGATGACCGGGTTGACGTAAAGGACTTCGGGCCCTTCGGCAGAGTTTACCCTGGGCCAGGCCGAAGGGCTAAGTGCGGCATGAGTCCTGGCTGCAGAGTTTGTGCCGACGATAGCCCGAAACTATAGGGCCATTGCGCCGCGGCCGCGAATTTCCCGTTTGCCCAGCCTGTGCCTTTCCCGCTATACTCCCCTCAAATATCACCTGCAAGAGGGAACTGATATGGTTTACCCGGACTTCTCCAACGGCGTCAAGGAAGTGGACCTGGGACCGAAGGACTCTTTCACCAAGTTTCCCGTTGAGGTGGAGGTGGAAGGCTTCGACTTCTTTCTCGCCCAGGGCAAGGACGGGGTGCTGCGCCTGATGTCCTCCCTCTGTCCCCACAGCTGGGGCACCATTTACCTGGAAGACACCTGCTTTATGTGTCCCTCCCACGGCTGGCGCTTTGAATACTACACCGGCAACTGCATCAACGGCCCCATTGCCCAGATGTTCACCTTTGAAGTAACGGACCGCGACGGCCACCTGTACGCCTCCCTGCCCGAGGGCAAGAAGTAGAGGCCGCCGGCCAATTCTCTCTCATCAGGGCCCCGGTTCCCGGGCAAGCTCACAAGGGGCGGCGAGCAGCCTTCGCCGCCCTTCTTTTGTTGCCTGCTTTCTTCAGTCCTGCGGCTGGTTTGCCAGGGCCGTGACGGCGTCGTCAAAGTCCACCACCGGGTGAATGGTGGTGGAGTTCCAGACAGCCAGGCCCAGGTCGCGCATGGCCGAGTCCACGGCGTGCGCCCCCGGGGCGTCCAGGGTGATGAAGGTCAGGTGGGGCGTGGGACTCACCCACCCGCCGACCCACCTGCAGCCGTGGGATTCCAGCACCTGTTCCCGGGTCTGCGACATGCGCAGCATCCGGTCCCGTATTTCCGGCGCCACCCCGGGGCAGCGCTCCGGCGCGTGACGTAACTCGATGAAAAACAGCATGGGTGTCTCCTTCAGTTGATCCACGAATACCCACGAATGGCCACGAACGGGGGGCGGACATTATCAACCATTGGTGGATATTCGTGGATTGAATCGTCCTATAGCGCGGCCTTTTGAAACACTCCGGAACGGGCCAGCCCGGCGAACTTATCGGGATGCATCGCCTCGGCCAGACCTTCCAAAACATCTATCACCCGTGGCCCGTGACGGCTGGGAATCAGACCGTCAAACAGGAACACGTTGCCCTTCCGGACAGCTTCCAGCGAGCGCCACGCCGGGTGGGAATACAAGGTCTCCCGAGTCTCCACTGCAGTGCGGTGCAGGTCAAAGGCGCAGGGCATCACCATCAGGTAGTCGGGCTGGTAAGCCACCACCTCATCCCAACCAATTTCGCGGGACTTGCCCCACTTCTCGGCCAGGCCCTCCTCGCCGCCGGCCAGTTCCACCAGTTCCGGCGTCCACTGCCCGGTGTTGCGCAGGGGCTCCAGCCAGTCGATGCAGAAGACTTTGGGGCGTTGGGTCACGGTACCAAGCCCGTCGGCAACCCGCCGGGCCCGTTGCCGCAAAGCTGCCACCACCTTGTCGGCCCGTTCCGGCACGCCGGCCGCGTCGGCGATGATGTGAATGTTGCCGTATATCTCCTCCAGCCCCACGGGACGGGTAACCACGATGTTCGGCTCATAGTCCAGGAAGCGGGCGGCCGTGGCATATACCGAACTCTGGTCAATGGCGCAAACCTCGCAGATTTCCTGGGTAATGATCAGGTCGGGCCGCAGGTCTCGCAGCAGGTCGCCGTCAATCCAATGGACCGGGTTGGCGTTCTCCCGCGCCTGCCGGATGATTGCGTCGATTTCCTGGCTGCCCAGGTGGGAGACGCTGCGCACGCTGCGGCTGACCACGGGCCTGCTGCGGGCGTCGGCCGGATAGTCGCAGGTGTGGGAAACGCCCACCAACTGGTCGTCCAGCCCCAGGGCATACACGATTTCCGTAGCGCTGGGCAGCAAGGAACAGATGCGCATAAGATGGTACCCCCGGCCGGACTGGAATGTAATGAGTATAGCGTCATTTGGGCGTGGGGGAAGGAGCGCCGTGACATTCGGAGGCGCGTCAACAGTTTTGGCTTCGGCCGCGGCCGGTTTGAAATGGTTCTTGGCCGAATTGGCAGCCGTCCTGGCGGGTGGCGCCCCCGCCCGGGCCTTTCCCGTCGAGGGAACGGGGATATGGGGCCGGGGTCAGTTGACTACGACCACTTTTTCGCAATGGTGGCGGGCGAGTTCCAACAGGGCGGGATGGTCGGATTCCGGGTTGGAGCCAGGGACGCAGATGACGGTCCACAGGCCGGCGCGGGCCTCGCGGGCCATGATTTCCTCGGTGTTGTCGGGGCGGATTTCGGCTTCCAGGCCGCGAATCCAGGGTCGCACCAGTTCCAGGGACGCGGCGTCGCCGGCGGTGTAATCGGCGAAGGGTACGAGCTCCTGAACTTTGGCGGGGACTGTGCTGGCGTCTCCATTTCCCAGGGCCAGGATGGTTACGGTCTTGTCGCGGGCGTTGAACTCGGCGACGTACTTGCGGGTCAATTCCACCTGGCGGGCGTGGGTTCCGGCGTGGCCGGCGGACCGCTCGACCAGTTCCAGCATGGTCAGGCCGGGAAAGGAGTGGACGGGGTTGGGCGGCGTAACCGGCAGGGCCAGTTGTTTTTCGGTGAGTCCCTCGATGACCGTCCTGAGCCGGTCATAAGTGTCCTCCAGGTGTTCAATGTCCTGGCGGAGGCGGTCTTCGCGGCTGCTGAAGGGCGGCAGCATTTCCATCTCGCCTGAGGAAATCTTTTCCAGGGCGTCCACGAAGTTTTCGGCGTCCAGGTGTTTCAGCACCTCCCAGACCGACCAGCGGGAGCCGAGGAAAGCGTCCTCCGGGTCAATGCCCTCCAGGGCCTGCCGGAGGGCATTGCGACCCTCTTCAAGGCGGGCCAGGGCCCGGTCGCGTCGTTGCAATGGCGTAAGCTGCGGTTCTTCCGGCAAAATTCCCCCTTTAGCTCAACTCCAGGACTACTTCAGTTCCACGACGGTCACGCCGTCGTTGGCGCCCTCTTCGGCCGGGCCGGCGGAGGCGGTCAATGGATGTCCACGCAGGTATTCCCGAATGGCGCTGCGCAGGGCCCCCGTGCCCCGGCCGTGGATGATGCGGATTTCGGGCACGCCGCTGAGAGCAGCTTCGTTCAGCAGGGTCTCCACCTTGTCCAGGGCTTCGTCCACCCTCTGGCCGCGCAGGTCCAGGTCGGTGTTGACCTGGCGTGGAGAGGGTCGGCGGTAATAGACGCCGGCATCGCGGTTGTGGCGGAAACGCACGCCGGGGGTGTTGGGGTCAATGCCGCCGGACGCGGCAGGCGCTGCGCCTGTTCCCGTGGGCGCGGGCTGCCTTGCGGCGCCAACCGCCGACTCGCTGCCAGCCTCGATTCCGGCCTCCAGGCCGGCCTCGGCGGGGCGTTCCAGCTGGTAAACGGGAATCCTGGCCCGCATGGTGCCCAGCAACACCTCGATGTGCTCATCGTCGTCCTGGGGTGTAATGACCTCGACAGGACGGGGAATGCCGCGAATGTAAACGCGGTCCCCGCTGCGCAGGGCTTCCTGCCACGGGGTGCGCTCAACCTCGATAGGCTCCCACTGGGTGGAGCCGAGTTCCCTCTGAAGCTGGGACAGGTCTTCCTGGTAGGCGCGGAAGCGCTCGGCGGAAGAATCTGGGCGGCGGGTGGGAGCGCCGGGGGTTGGGCGCATCAGGCGACGCGCGGCCTGCTCCGCCTCGGCGTTCTCGGCGGCGCGTTCCGCCTGCTGGAGCTGGGCCAGCAAACCGCCGATGCGGGCCTGCAGGTCCTGCCTGGCTTCCTCCACCAGTTCCAGGCGCGAGGCTTCCACGGTGGCCAGCCGCGCCTCGGTTTCCGCCTGCTGCGCGCGGGCCCAGGCCAGCAGTTCTTCCGACTCCTGGCGCAGCCGCGCCACCACCGCCCGTTCCTCCTGCAGTTCCTGCACCAGGCCGTCGGTTTCCCGCTGGGACGGGGAAATGAGGGAGCGGGCTTCCTCAAGGATTTCAGATGACAACCCCATTCGGTCGGCGATGGTAAGAGCGTAGCTGCGGCCGGGCAGACCCAGGGTGATGCGGTAGGTGGGGTCGAGGGTCCCGGGTTCCAGGTCCACGCTGGCGTTGAGCATCCCAGGCTGTTCCTGCACGTAGCGGGCCACACCGCGGTGGTGGGTTGTGGCAATGGTCATAACGTCCCGGTTGCGGAGGTGGCCGAGGATGGCCTGGGCGAGGGCGGCGCCTTCCTCGGGGTCGGTGCTGGTGCCCAGTTCGTCTATGAGCACCAGGGAATGGGGCGTTACCCGGTCCAGGATGCCTCGCAGGTTCTGGATATGAGAGCTGAAGGTGGAAAGCGACTCTTCAATGCTCTGCTGGTCGCCAATGTCGGCATAGATGCCATCGAGCAGCGGAAATTCGGCCACCTCGGCCGGAACGTGAAGACCGGCATGGGCCATCAGCGCCAGGAGGCCCACGGTCTTGAGGCCCACGGTCTTGCCGCCGGCGTTGGGGCCGGTGATAACCAGTACCCGGTCGGCGCCGCCAACTTCCAGGTTGATTGGGACCACCCGCTCGGTAAGGAGGGGGTGGCGGGCGGCGATGATGCGGAGATGGGGTACCCCCTCACCTCCGCCCCCTTTTTCCTGGAAAGAGGCGGGAGTGTCGCTTTCGTTTAGTTTTCCTGCCTGGTCTGGAGCAGGGTTCGGGCGGACTATTGTGGGGGCTACGGCGCGGCGGTCGGCGGAGTAGCGGCCCTTGGCCATGGCCAGGTCGAGGCGGGCGAGAAGGTCCAGGGCCAGCTGCAGGTCATCGCCGGCGTCGCCAACCCGGGCGGCCAGGAATCGCAGCACGCGTTCCTCCTCGCGCTCCTCGGCAAGGCGGGTCTCGCGCCAGCGGTTGCCAGTCTCGATGGCGGGCAGGGGTTCGATGAAAACTGTGGCGCCGCTGTCGGAGACGTCATGGACAATCCCTGGTATCTGTGACTTGTTCTCGGCCTTGATGAGCAGCACCAGGCGGCCGTTGCGCTGGGTGATGATGGGTTCCTGGACGACGGCGCGCTGCTGATAGCGGCGGAGGCTGCGCTGCATGACGTCGTTGAGCTGCTGGTAGGCGGAACGGGAATCGCGCCGGAGTTGGCGAAGCTCGGGGCTGGCGTCGTCGAGGACTTCACCGGCGGGACTTATGGCCCGGCGGATGGACTGGGCCAGAAAGTCAAGGTTGGGGATGTTGCCGGCAAGGCCGGACAGCAGGGGCAAGTCGTCCCGGTGACGCAGGGCATCGCGGCTGAAACCGGAGGCTTCGGCCAACTGGCGGACGTGGTGGAGCTCTTCGCCCCGTAACGCGCCGCCCAGGGTGGCCCTATGTACGTACTCGCCCAGTTCGGCGTCGGGGCCAAATTCCAGGCTGCCTCCGTTGTCCAAAAACTGCCGGGCCTCGTCTGTCTCCTGGAGGCGGGACGCGATTTCCAGGGAATCGCCAACGGGTTCCAGGGACAGGCAGCGTTCCCGCCCCAGGGCGGTGCGGGCGTAGCCGGCCACCCGCTGCCGGATCTGGTCGAATTCCAGCAGGCTCAGGGACCGGTCGAAGCCGCCGAGGGCGGATGCGGCCCAGGTATTTTCGCGGTTATTGATCAATTCTCACCAGGCTGAAAGAACACTGATGGACAGGATATTCAGGATTTTGATTGTTCCCCTATCCGTCCTGTAGGTCCTTTCCATGAAAACTCTAACCTCAGAATCCAGGGGCTAAATGTGCCACACGCGCGACTGGCGCAGCATGCCGGATACTGTCTCCAGGGTGTCGTGCTTGGGGTCTCGGATGTTGAGACGGCGGCCCAGGATCAGGTCCTGCCGCCGCTGCAGGTAGGGGCAGACCTTGAGGAAACCGCTAAGGGTAAGCCTTTCGCCGCCCAGCAGGATGTAGTCCAGCTCGCTTTCGTGGGGCTCGAACCGGCTGCCCACTACCTGGCAAGCCTCGTCGAAAAGCTTGCGCATCTGGCCTTCGCGGATCCGCTTGAATCGAAGCTGGGAAGTTCCGCCGGCATGGTGCTTGCCCTTCACGTAGCGGGTGTCTGTCTTGGTTACCAGGGGTTCGGCGCCCCGAAATACCGCCACCAGGTAGCGGCCGAGGCGCAGCATAACCACGCCCACGGTGTAGTCTCTGGTCAGCAACCGGGTCAGGGGAGCCTCGTCCCACTCTTCGCTGATCAATTCCTGCTGTATGGGAAAGGGAGGGACCAGGGCGACACCCTTTTCGCCGCGCCGCAGTACCACGAGGCCGGTATCGGACTTGAGCAGGGCGTCTCCACCCGGGCCGTTCAGGACGGGAGAGACAAAGCGATGCCAGTCCCGGAGCGCGACATCCCTGGACTCTGGCCAGCGGGCCAGGGCTTCGGGAGTCAGGTACAGGGATGAGCTGTCGGTGGGGTCTGATGACGGGAGCGGCGGAGCGATGCGCGCCAGCAGGCGGGAAACGCCGTCCGGCCCCAGGTACTGCCCGGGGGGCGGGCCTGCCTTTGCATCGGACTGGGCTGGGGAGTGGGCTTGGGTGGACATAGCTGGTGAAATTGTAACACAGGGGCGAGTTACGTCCGGTCCGGATGGCGGGAGGGCGCAGGGCAATCGCGCCTTAACTGACAGTCACTCTGAGCCAGGCCGAAGGGCCCAGGGATACATGACCATCGTTTAAGGTAACAGCCTCTATTTGAGACGCGATTGTCCGGGGGAGGCAGGGCAAGGGCAGGCCCGGCGCGATGGCCGGGCGATGGGTGGGGGACGCCCCGGCACCGAGGGCGCATGCCGGTTCGTCCCCCAGGATGGGGCAGCTTTCCGGGATGGCGGCTAGGCCACCGCTGCCCTTGCTGCCGATAGGGCCGTATCCGGCACGGCTGAGGATTCCTGCCCGTTGGCGGCGCACATTATCCCGCTATCTGTGACCACCAGCACCCGGCGGTCGGTGTGTTCGAGCAAGGAATCCAGGCTGTACCCCCTCAGCCGTGCCAGCAATCCGGGGCGCACGAGGGAAACGGGCAACAGGATGAGGTCAATGTCCTCGCGACTGGCCCATTCCGCCAGGTGCCTGAACCCGTGGGTGGTCGGCAGGATGGCGCCGGCCTCAACACCCCTGGCCTGAATGCGGGCCAGCTGGCGGGCCAGGGGAGCGCGCCCCAGGGGCAGCAGGTCCCGCCAGGAGAGGACGCGCTGCCATTGCTTCCGGTGGTCCTCGGGGTAGGGAGAGACCAGGTAGGAAGCGGCGGACATTTCGTACAGGACCAGCTGGCTGGCATTGGCAATGGCCAGCTCGGTGGCCCAACCCCGCAGCCCGTAGAACTCGGCGGAACCGTGCAGGTCGGTTATGGCGAGAATGCGGCGGACGGGAATATCCAGTACGAGGGAAGAATGGTCTCGTCCCATCATTACCGGCACCGCATCGTCCTCAACATCCATGCGCTGGGAGTCGGGGAGTTCGCAGGCGGGGTCGGCCAAATCGTCCCCGGGCTGATTGATGCCGGCCACTACGTGGTCGAGGTACTCGATCAGGGCGGTGATGACCCGGGGGTCCGAGGTGACGAATCCCTCGAAGCTCTTGCCCTCCCTGGTCAGGCCACCCTCGCCGAAGCGGTCCTGGGGAGAGGTTTCCCAGCCCACGAAGGCGATGGGGACCGGGTTGCTGGAAACCAGGAACCACTGGTTAACCAGCAGATGGCGGTCCGGCTTCAGGGATGTCCAGTAAGGGTGAATGCCCGTCGGGAAATCCGGGGCCGGTCCCACGCCAAAGGCGGTAAGGCGGACTCCGGCATGGAGGATGCGGCGGTACCTGCGCCGTTCCTTGGCCAGCTTCGCGCTGTTCTGGAAGCCCACGTAAAGGTCGGCTCCCTCGGGGTTGGCCAGGATTTCCTCCTCAATTTCGCGGGTGAAACGCAGCATTTCCAGGGGGGAATTGAGGAACTGGAAGCCTTCGATGGGGGTTCCACCGTTCCTCAATTCGCGCTCCATTCTTTCGACGAAGCGGACCACCCCGCTTTTTTCGCTGTGCGACAGATCTGCCTTGGTGATCGCCCATTCCATTGGCTGTTGCTCCCCTCGTTCAGGTTGACGGTTTGCCCGAGAACATTGATATGGTTTATGGGTAAGCTACTCTCGATATACCAATATTATCGCATTGGCACTCTTGATGTAAAGTATTGTGAGAAAAAATTAATAAAGCCAGCCCATTAGAGTTCTGGGCTGGCTCCGAAGACCTGAGAGGACCAGGTTCCCCTGACTACAGGGAACGCTACCGAAACGGGCGAGAATACGTTCTCAAACCGGAAAACGGGTTGAAATGGAGGAGGAACGCCTCCATTTCTGTCTTTTCCGGATGAAGAGCTAAGGGTCTTTTCAGACCCTTAGTGGATTCAGTGGGTTTATATATAGCATTATTGGTATTGATTGTTGTTTTCGGCGGGGTTATTCGAGGCCCTTGGCTACGCGTTCCATCTTGCCGACGTTAACGGGGGCGGGCCCCATTTCCCCGCGTTCCAGGCGTTTGACCATGGTCACCGCGGCGTCGTTCATGGGGGTAGGCACACCGCTTTCCCGGCCCTTGCGGGCTACCAGGCCGTTGATGTAGTCCACCTCGGTCTTGCGGCCCTTGAGAATGTCCTGGTGGAAAAAGGAGCGGGCTTCGCGTCCCTCGGCCTGGGAGGCCTTGACCAGGTTGTCCACCAGGGCCTCGGGGGATGCGGCGGCCTCCTCCATGGACAGGCCGAATACGGGCTCCATGCTGTAGCCCTGGGCCTGGCCCACCAGCAGGGCTTCGCGACCCAGTTCCAGGCAGACGCGGATGCGCTCGGGGGCCTCGGTGAGGTGGGCCGGGCCAACGCCGGCCAGGGCGCAAACCGGGGCCACGATGCAGTTGAACACCAGCTTGGACCAGCGGGTCCCCCACAGGTTGGTGGTCAATTCCGTTTTGCCGGCGGCGCTGAGGATGGATTGCAACTCCTGGAGTCGGGGAGTAATTCGTCCGTGGAGTTCGCCCAGCACGAAGGTGGTGCGGTCCATGGCCGTGTTGCGCTTGAGGTGGCCCGGTTCGAAGACCTCGGAGGACATGGTAAGGACGCAACCAATGTCGCGGGTGGGGCCGACCACCGGGGCGATCCACTCGTCGTTCAGGCTGTTCTGGGAGGAGACCAGCACCCCGTCGTCCTTCAGGTAGGGAAGGATGAGCTGGGTGAGCCACAGGGTGTCGTAGGACTTGCAGGCCAGAAAGACAATGTCGAAGGTGTTTTCGAGGGTGCAGACCTCGTAGAGGTGGAGGGCGCGCACCGGGGAGGTGAATTCCTCGCCGGCGATGGACATGTGGAGTCCGTTGGCCTTCATGGCGTCAACGTGCGCGCCCCACTGGTCAATAATTACAACATCATGGCCGGCCACGGTGAGCATGCCGCCGATGACGCTGCCGGTGCCGCCGGCGCCAACCACGGCAATTTTCTTGCTGGAAGTGGAAGTCATGGGGGTTCCTTGCAATTCATATGTGAATCGGGGAGAGAGGCTCCCCAGTTACCAAGACTTGTCAGTATCTTCGGGGGCAACAATATTGCCGAGAAATTCCCGCATTCTTTCACGAAATTCTTGTGCGTGGTCTCGAGCCTCCTCGGCATCAATAAAAAGAAATTCCAGGGTAACGTCGTAATCTGCCTTCAGACGGTCTTCATAACTCTGGCTAAGGTCAGCTGCATATTCCTGCTCGATCAAACCGGCCCTGATGAGATGTAATCCGAAACGGTTCTTTACACCCTTATGGCCTTTGGCGCTAATGGCCAGGTGAGCCAACGCCGCTTTGGCAGAGTGCATTATGGAATAATAAGCCCGTGCCACTGCATCGGCATAAAGCCCGTGCTCCAGGCACAGTGCAGAAGTCCTGAGGCATTCACCGGCCCTTCGCCACTATCTGACTACTGATGGATCGACCATTGAGATTGTCCGCCGTTCCTAAATGGGAGCGAGCCGGATATTTCCCTCATTTTCCATTCGGAGTGCGTATAAACGACTATGAAGGGCATTGCATCGGATAGAACGGCAAGCCTGTGCCCCAGCCGGCCTATGTCCTTTTCCAGTTGACGCCGTTTATCATTGTCCTTGACCCTCACCATGACATTAATCGTGTCCTCGGGAAGCTGCAAGGGGCTGTCATTGGCATCAAAGACCACCAGATCTTCGACTACCTCGGCATACTGTTCCTTCAGAGCTTTTGTAAACTCTTTCAGCCAGACCTGTTCGTCAGCGTCTAACATCATAGCCATATCCTAAAGTCAGGACTGTTGCTTGCTCTATCGCAAGATATAGTCATTTTTACGACAGTCACAAATCACAGACTAACCTTGCCCCCTGAGACTGTCAATTCAGGGCAAACCTAAACCCACATTCGTAGCGAGCGAACTTGCCGTGTGATAAGGTGAGTAAGAGGGCAGGACTTTGGCAGGAGGTGGGAGGCGGTGATGGCCTTCTCTATTGTATTTTCCCGCAGTTTCTTCCGTGTAATTTCTTTGACGCTGGCCGGGCTGGTGGCCCTGGCGGCGGTGGCCGCCTGCGGTTCAGAGCCGGAACCGGCGCCGGCAGAGGCAGTTTCCGAAGCGCCAGCAGCGGCGACGGCCAATGTCGCTCCGGTAGAGGCCGCGCCACAGCCAGCCACCGATAATGTCACCCCGGATCGGGCCGCAGACCCCGTTCCCTCCAGGCCCCAGGCGGCCACGGCTACGCCGGTTGTGGTCGCGCCCGCGCCCGCTCGGCCAAACCCGGGGGCAGCAACGGATGCAGCAACGGTGGAAGGCGCCGGGGCCACGGAAGAGACACAAGGGCCGGACTCGGCGCCCGCTGCCGCGCCTTTTTCCTTCAGGGACATCGACCCCGATGCGACCTGGGGCGATGTGTTCAGCAGTTTTTCCGACGAAGAGCAGGAATGCATACGGAGCGATTTGGGCGACGAGGCCGTGGATGCGACGCTGGAAGAACCCTTCGGCCTGAACGAGGAACTGAAAGTGTACGGCGATACCCTGATCGAGTGTGTTTCGCAGGAGACGGCCCAGGAATTAACCCTGGCAGAGATGGACTCCCAGTTCGGAGGCCTGTCGGCAGAGCAGGAAGGCTGCCTGAGGGAGTTGCTGGGCAACTACAAGCTGGCGGACCTGGCGAAAGCATCGTCGCCGGATGCCACGCCGGAGCAGGCCATGCAGTTGTTCTCCTACGCCCTGGGCCTGCTGGGCTGCATTCCGGAACTGGCCAATGAAGCGGCCGGCCCGGGCAGTGGTCCCTCCACGGGAGGCGGGCAGATGGCCCTGGACCCATCGTTCCTGTGGAGCTTCCCGACCGGAGGGTGGGTCGTGACGGCCCCGGCAGCGGCGGAGGGAAGGGTTTACGCGGGTTCCGACGACGGGAACCTGTATGCGCTGTCGGCGGATACCGGGGAATTGCAGTGGAGCTTTGCCACTGGCGACGTGATACGCTCGACGCCCACGGTTGCCGACGGGAAGGTGTTTTTTGGTTCCAACGACAATCACCTTTATGCCCTGGACGCTGACAGCGGCTCGGAGTTGTGGAAATACGATACCGGGGACTGGGTCCAGTACTCTCCCTCCGTCGCCGGGGGTATGGTATATTTCGGCGCGCCGTCCCAGGGAGACCGGAAAGTACATGCGGTGGATGCCGCTACTGGAGAAGTGATCTGGGTAGCGGGACATCCCTTTCCCATCGGGGCCAGCCATACCCCCACGCCCCTGGGCGACAAAGTTTATGCCCAGGGGTCGGAGTACGGCCAGTTCTATGCTTACAACGCCGCCACCGGCGACCTGGAATGGCAGGCGGAGGTGGGCGGCTACGTGGAGTCCGCGCCCACGGTGGAAGGCGGCGTGGTGTACTTGACGGTGGCCAACCGGGCCTACGCCTTCAACGAAGCAACGGGGGAGGTTATCTGGGAGGTCAACACCGAGGAATTTCCCGCCCGGGACTTCCCGGCCCTGGTGGTGGACGGCGTCTATTACCTGGCCCCCAGCTCCACCGTGTACGCCCTGGACGCTGCCACCGGCACAGAGTTGTGGAGCTACGACGCCGCCAATCTCAGCACAGCCCCCGTGGCCGCGGATGGGGTATTCTACGGGGCTTCAGAACTGGCGGAGTACATCTTTGCCCTGGATGCGGCCACCGGCGAGGAGCTTTGGACGCTGCCCTCGGAGGACTTCGAGTCCTACTCGCTTTCGCTGGTGGACCGAAGGCTCTACGGTCAGCTGACGGAGGGCCAACTGTACGCCCTCAACGCCGCCGGTGGAGAGGACGTTTGGTACTTTGAAGCTGGCGGATTCTCGGACGTACAGATTTACACGGTCGAGGACGGTGTAATTTTCTCCGGCGGGCCCAACAACAGCGTGTACGCGCACCGGGCGCCGTAGGGGTATCGGGAATCCTGGCCCCGCCCTCGAACGGAGACTTTGAGACAGATCGGCCCGGGGAAGATCCCCGGGCCTTCATTCATTTGCGGCCGAACCTGCCGGCCCCTACCACTTCTGGATTTCCGGCAGCACTTCCTTGCCGAAGAGGCCGATGTTCTTCATGGTGGCGTCGTGGGACATCCTGGACTCCTGGCCGTAGAAGATCAGGTGTTCCATGCCCAGCCGGTCGTACAGGTACCGGATCTTCTCCAGCACCGTGTCGGGAGTGCCGGCCACGATGTGGTAGTTCTCGTTCAGTTCCTCGTAGCTCTGCTGGATCAGGGGGCGGATGGCGCGCCGGGCGGCCACCTGCTCGCCCTGCTGGGACCGGTAGCCCACCGGGTTCATGTACTCGCGAGGGCCCCGGGTGGTGGTGCCCATCCGCCAGATGAAGTGGCGGGCCTGCTCGTCGGCCTCCTCCTGGGTATCGGCCACGTAGCAGCACAGCAGGTACCCGAAGTTGTCGGGGGTGGGTTCGAAGCCTACCTCCGCCGCCGTGCCCCGGTAAATCTGGAACAGGTCCTCGGTAACGTCCAGGGGCGTCAGGAAGGCCACGTAGGTATAGCCATGGGATGCCGCCCACTGGGCCGTCTCCGGACTGGCCGTGCCGGGCACCCAGACCGGCGGGTGGGGCTTCTGGACGGGGACCATCCAGGGGTTGACCACCCGGAAGTTGTAGTGCTTGCCCTCCCAGCGGAAGGGGCCGGGTTCCGTCCAGGTCTTGATGACCAGGTCGTGGCACTCCTCGAACCGCTCGCGGTTGTACATGGGGTTGCCGTTGGTGGCCAGGGTCTCCACGCCCGTGCCGCGTACCATGCCGGATATGACGCGACCCCCGGAGATGACGTCAATCATGGCGATTTCCTCGGCCAGGCGGACGGGGTTGTCGTGGATGGGCAGGATGTTGCCCAGCAGCAGGATTTTGGCCTGCTGCGTGGTGCGGGCCAGGACGGCGGCGGCCAGGTTGCACGAGGCGTTCATGCACGAGGGGGTGTTGTGGTGTTCGTTGACCATGATGCCGTCGTAGCCCATTTCGTCCACGTACATGCACTCGTCAAAGTAGCGCTTGAACAGGTCGGTGGCGGTGTCAGGCTCAAAGTAAGTATTGGGAAAAGTCAATCGCAGGGAGGGATACTTCTCGCCCTCCTCGTCGGGGTATTCATGGTAGGGAAATTCGCTGAAGTAATAAACTTTCATGGGGGTGTCGGGCCTCCTGGGGACAGGCTTGGGCCATTATATATTATTGCGGTAATGGGAAAAGTATCGGGCGAACAGGCTACGCAGGAATACGGCAGGTTGGACTTAGCGGTATTTGTCGAGCAAGGCTTACAGGCCTGTACGCCCAAGGCCGGTCTGTTTGACGCTAAGGATGGCGCCTAATGTAGTTGGCGGCAAGGGGTCGGACTTGTCGGGGATTACTGTAGAGCGCGGGAATCGTTCGCCGGGAAAGGTGCGGGAGTAGAAAACGCCGTGGTTGCGCCGACCTCCCTGTGCCCAGCTCTCCAGTTCCAGGAGACGCATTAATTCGCGGCCGGAGATATTCAAACGACTTACTGCCGGTCTCCGGCAAAGGCGAATCCGACGGGTGTGGACGGGTTTGACGCTTCAATGGGAATTACGCGAACGTGGTTTTCAAGAAGATAACCAGAAATGTCAGTCAGTCCTTCCATTTCGTTCAACTGGAGCTCCACAGCTTCCTGTAATTCAAGGCGGGTTTGTTCAAGGGAGCGGGCAAAGGCAGAAGTTCCCAGTTCCAGGCAAAGGCCGACCCATTGTCCTTCCTCCTGGGTGAACTCAAAGGTCACAACAATAATGTAGTCAGGGGAGCCCTGGTTGTTGCGGTGGATTACGGCGACAGAGTCGCGCATGACAGCCTCCGTGACCTTGCCCATAATTCTGAAAGAGCAGCAGATTTCCTGAATTACTATAGCATGGGCAACGCCCATACCAGCCGAAATCTAGCTGAACCGCAGCAGCTTTTCGATTACCTTGACCAGGTTATCTAACGGCATGGTTACGCTCCCGTCGTCTTGCGCCCATTATTGGAATATTTCTCAACCAAGGCGTGGCGCAATTCGTTAACATAGAATGCCACATATGGCTTTAACTGTCATCCAAACATTGTCCCACCTGTGAGGCAGGGTTAGAATAGGGAAGACTTGGGAGTAGCAGGGGTGCGACGATGCGCAACGAATTTACTGTAATCTACGAAAAGGCCGACGACTGGTACATCGGCTACTGCCTTGAAATCCCCGGTGCCAATGGGCAGGGCAGAACCAAGTCAGAATGTCGCTCCGATCTGGCTTGCGCTATTGCCTTGATTCTCAAGGACCGCCGGGAAGATGGCATGCGAAGTATTCCCTATGGCGTCAAACCGGAAACCCTGGTTCTTCCCGACGCCCTGCCAGAAGGTGAATACACCATTCTATGAAGCGCAACGATTTGCTTCGGCATCTCGTGAGATACGGCTGCCGCCTGAAACGTGAAGGTCACCGGCATTCGATTTGGACCAATCCCTCCAACGGTGAGACTGAAACCATTCCCAGGCATACCGAGATCAAGGACACGCTAGCCCGAAAAATCTGTCGATCACTCTCCATTCCGGAGATTGGTCGTCAATGCTAGAAGAAACTGCTGAAATCGAACAAGACCTGCACACTACGCAACTTTTCCCCAAAAGGAGCTTCACCATGGTTCAGCAAGGCCAGATTGACAACCTTCTCCGCGAGTCCGGGCAGATTCCGGCTCCGCCCCACGTTTCGGCGCAGGCGGCGCTGCAGGACTACGATGGGGTGTATGCCCGTTCCATTGAGGACCCGGAGGGGTTTTGGGCCGAGGCCGCCGAGGGGCTGCACTGGTTCCGCCGCTGGGACGAGGTTTTCCAGTGGGAGTACCCTAACTTCCGCTGGTTCGTGGGCGGACAGACCAATATCTGCTACAACGCCCTGGACGTCCATCTGACCACCGAGCGGCGCAACAAGGCCGCCCTTATCTGGCTGGGAGAGGACGGTACGGAGCAAGTCTATACCTACGCCCGCCTGGCCCAGCAGGTCAACCGCTGCGCCAATGGGCTCAAGTCCCTGGGTGTGGGCAAGGGAGACCGCGTGGTCATCTACATGCCGCTCACTCCCGAGGGGGCCATAACCATGCTGGCCTGCGCCCGTATCGGCGCCATCCACAGCGTGGTCTATGCCGGTTTCAGCGTGGGTTCGCTGCGCGACCGCATCCAGGACGCTTCGGCCAAGCTGCTGATTACCGGCGACGTGGGCTACCGGCGCGGCAACAAGGTGGACCTCATCGGCATCGCCAACGAGGCGGCGGAAGGCTGCGACTCGCTGACCTCGGTGCTGGTGTGGCGGCGGGAGATGGCCCGGGAGGACCTGAAGGACGGGCAGGTGGACTTCGAAGAACTGCTGGCCAGCCAGTCCATCGAGTGCGAAGCCGAGGTGATGGACGCGGAAGACCCCCTGTACATCCTCTACACCAGCGGCACCACCGGCAAACCCAAGGGCGTCGTCCACGTCCACGGCGGCTACATGGTGGGTACCCACTACCACTTCAAGAACTTCTGGGACGTCAAGGACAACGACGTCTTCTGGTGCATGTCGGACATCGGCTGGGTGGTGGGACACAGTTATATCGTCTATGCGCCCCTGGTGGCCGGAGCAACCACAGTTTTTCGCGAGGGAGCGCCCGACTACCCCCACAACGCCATCTTCTACGAAATTATCGAGAAGTATGGAGTCAACGTCATATTCACGGCGCCCACGGCGGTGCGGATGCTGATGCGCTACGGGGAAGAGTCGGCCAGGCAGTACAACCTGCGGTCGCTGCGGTTCCTGACCTGCGCCGGCGAGCCGCTGAATCCCGAGGCCCTGCGCTGGGCCTACGAGCACATCTGCGGCAGCGGCGAGTGGGCGCACATTGTGGACAACTGGTGGCAGACGGAGACGGGCGGGCCGTGCCTGGGCACGATGGCCACGATGGAGACCCGCCCCGGCCGCGTGGGGCGGCCCCTGCCCGGGGCGTTGATGGACATTGTTGACCGCGAGGGACAGCCCATCGAAGAACCGGACAAGGGCGGTTTCCTGGTTATCAAGCGGCCCTTCCCCCATTTCTCCCGCACGGTATGGGGCGATCCCGAACGGTATGCCAGCACCTGGAACCAGATACCCGGGGTATATTCTTCGGGCGACGTGGCCCTGCGGGACGAGGACGGCTATTACATGGTCGTCGGTCGCGCTGACGACGTGCTGAACGTGGCCGGACACCGCATCGGCTCGGCAGAGGTGGAGAGCGCCCTGGTGTCCCATCCCTCGGTTGCTGAGGCAGCGGTAATCGGCAAGCCCGACGAATTGCGGGGCGAGGTAATCAAGGGCTTCGTGACCCTGCGGGTGGGCAATGATCCTTCGGACCTGATGATTGACACCCTTCGGAACCACGTTCGCGGCGTCCTGGGGCCCATCGCTGTACCGGCCGAGATCGAGTTCACCCCAACCCTGCCCAAGACCCGCTCGGGCAAGATAATGCGCCGCCTGCTGAAGGCTAATGAACTGGGCCTGGACCCGGGCGATATTACGACGCTGGAGGAGTAGGACCGGGAGGGGGCAAACACCCGGGTCGGCCCCTGCGTCGGGCTGACTATTCGTCCGCCCACGCTCGGCAAGAACCCGGAATCGAGTCACCCTAATTGGAGGAACCCTTGTCAGTCAGGTACGGTATTTCCCTCATCCTGGAACCTGCGTTTACCGCAGGGCTGCACCGGGCACGCCAGGTAATCTGCAGCCAGTACGGGTGCTGGGCTGCGGAAATGCACTCGGTCCACGTTCCACTGACCGATTACTTCGACTGTCCGGAACAGGAGGCGCCGTCGCTGGGCGTGATTCTGGGGAAGATAGCCGATGAGTTTCGGGGGGAAGGCCAGGAAGCTTTTTTGACCCGGCAGGGCAAGGTGTCCGAGACTGAAGACAAGGGAAGCGTTTACCTGGCATTTGCGGATGGAAACGGGCCGGCTTCGGAAGGCGGGCCCGTGGGTATGCTGCGGGCGGACATCGCCGAGGCCCTGAGTCACCTTAACCTGATGGTAGGAGGAGAAGCCCCCGGCCTTCGCTTTGCCCTTTTGCAGCACTCCGGATTGCCATCTGACGTATTCCAGAGCGCGGCGCGTTTTGCGGAAGGGGTGGTGAACGGACTTGACCTGCCCGGGCAGGTCGCCGTCGCCGAGCTGACGCTGTTCCGGTATGAGTCGGCTGCCGCGGATGAGGAATGGAGCGCGGGAAGCTGGGCCTCGGACCTGACGTGGCGGATCTGCAACTCTTACGAGTTAAGCTAGAAGTTTCGAGTTGAGGGCCGGTGGCGGCAACTGACGCCCGCCCAACGCAGGTCAAGCTCTCCGCCTTCGCTGTACGGGTTGTCCGGCCGCAAGAGTTCAAAGTCGATAGATGACCCCGCCAGCCATCCCCAGGCTTTCCGGCGAATGACGGCCAATCCACAGCCCACCATTTCAAGGCAACCGTACCGGCGGGGTGGATGAGAACAGACACCAGGAAAACGCGCTGTTCCGTAGCTAACCAGTTTTCAGACAGTTTCTTAGCATTGAACTGTGGAGGAGGAATTACCGATGACCATTACCGCGAAGACCGAAACCAGGCCAACCACCCGTTTGCGGGAGTTGCTGGCCGCCGACGGGCTTATTGTTGCTCCATTTATCCTGAATGCCCTGCACGCCCGCATTGCCGAGTCGGTGGGGTTCGACGCCGTCTATATGACCGGCGCGGGCACCTCGGCGGAGAAGGGGTTTCCCGACGTGGGGATGCTGACCATGACGGAGATGGTCACCAACGCGAAGTACATTGCCAACGCCGTGAATATTCCGGTCATCTGCGACGCGGATACCGGCTACGGAAATGCCCTGACCACCCAGCGGACGGTGCGGGAGTACGAAGCCGCCGGCGTGGCCGGAATCCACATTGAGGACCAGGTGTTTCCCAAGAAGTGCGGTTTCTTTGAGGGCAAGCAGGTGGTGCCCATGGAGGAGCACGTCCAGAAGATCCGCGCGGCCCTGGATGCCCGCCGGGACCCGGATTTCGTCATCATCGCCCGCTGCGACGCCTATGCGGTTACGGGGTGGGAAGACACCGTCCGCCGCTGCAAGGCCTACCGGGACGCCGGCGCGGACATGGTGTTCGTGGACGGTATCAAGTCGGTGGAGGACCTGGAGCTTTACGCCCGGGACCTGCCCGACATGCCTCGCCTGTACAACGGAGACCTGGCCAACACCAAAGACGTGGAGGCCATGGGCTACAAGGTGATGATCTGCGGCAGCACCATCTGGCTGATTTACAAGCAGCTGATGGCGGCCTTCGAGGAACTGAAGGAGACGGGCCGGGTGGACGCCGCGCGCTTCGGGTCCCGCTGGGACGTCGCCAACCTGCTGGGGCTGGACGAGGTTTACGAACTGGAACGAAAGTACAGCGCGGACTGAGGAGCCACTGTCCACGAAGGGCACGAAGGTACACGAAGGAATTTATGAATTGGCTCCAGGATTCATCGCCAGGGCGGCAATTGGGTATGGAGGCGCCTTCCGGAGGGGCGTTATCCCCGTCCTGACCTTCCCGGGTCGAGGTGGATAGGGTCTTGAAAGGACTTACGGCAGGGGTGGGGTTCAATCCCGCCCCTGCCTGCTGGGTAGTCTTCTCCAGGCACGGGTTGAAGCGAGGAGGCTAGCCGGGTATCAGGGGCATTACCTCTCGGGAGAACTGCTCCATGGCCTCCCGCTGACCCTCGACGCTGTCGGCGGGGAAGCCCAGGATGAAGTTCTGAACTCCCAGGTCCTGGTACTGGCGCAGGTCGGCGGCTATCTGTTCCGCAATGCCGTGCATCATCCGCCGCTCCGGTCCGGCCGTGCGGTTGAACACTATGTCGGTGCTGAAGCAGGGGGTGACGGCGTCCTCGGGCCTGCCGGCCCGCACCGTCAGGCGGCGCAGCTGGGCAAGCTTGCCGGCCAGTTCTTCCGGCTCCAGGATGGCCGGGGGTCGGAGGCCGATGGGCATCCACCCGTCGCCCAGTTCGGCGGCGCGGCGCAGGGCCGGCGCGGTGTGGCCGCCAATCCAGATGGGCGGATGGGGCTGCTGCACCGGCTTGGGCAGGAACCCGGCGCCGGAAGTCTGAACGAAACGGCCGTTGAACTCCGCGTCCTCTTTGGTCCACAGTTCCTTGAAGAGACGCAGGTACTCGTTGGTTACCTCGCCCCGGTCGGCGAAGGTGTCCAGGCCCAGGGCTTTGAACTCCTCCTCCATCCAGCCCACGCCAATGCCCAGGGTCACCCGCCCCTCGGAGAGGGTGTCCAGGGTGGCGATCATTTTGGCGGTCAGGACGGGGTTGCGGTAGGGGATTATCAATACATGGGTGCCCAGGCGCAGGCGCTGGGTACAGCCGGCCAGGAAGTTGAGGGTGGACAGGGGGTCGTAGTAGGGCTGGTCGGGGCTGAACACCGGCACACCGTCAGGGGAGTAGGGGTAGAAGGAGTCCACCTGGCGGGGCAGGATGATATGGTCGCTGACCCAGGCGGAGTCGAACCCCAGCTCCTCGGCCCGCTGGGCCAGGGAGCGCAGGGCCTGGGGGCTGGCCATGGGGCCGCGGCTGGGAAGGGAGCATCCGAAGGTTACGGGCATAGTGCACCTCGATTCATGCGGTCCGGGCATCGGACTTTAGCGGTATCAGGACAATCTTGAGTGATATGCGGCCGGTGGAGTTAGTGTCGTATAACTCGAAGGCTTGAAGTTACCTTCCAATTCTTACGGAACCAACACCCGATCATCACCGGTGGCGGTACAGCGAGCGTGGGACCCGCCCCGGGCAAGGTCAATGTATTTTCCGTCTTCCCCTCGCCAATATTGACCTTCCTGCGCCCGGTCAGGGGCAGGAATCCCTGCTTCAGTCCTGTCGGTGGCATCGAGGGCAAGACGACAGGCATCGGATTGAAGAAAGCGGACAAATGCGCACACCCTTTTGTTCCCGGTCCGGGAACTGGCATCCCATCGGTAGTATAACCTGACACTTTCCGGCCGTGTATAGCATATTCGAGAGTCATCTGGAGCATCAGGCGCTTCTAATGCCACGTCGTCCTTGCCCTCTACGGAGTCGGGCAGAAGCACAATAGGGTGACTTCAGGCCGCCTCAGCCGAGAAGACCGTTCCCCCAGCGCAAAGGCCTCCAGCAGCGCCCCCAGGTATCCTGGGTCCTGCCTACGGGGCCAACAACGTGAAGGGAAAGACGGGCAGGTTGCGCAGGATCCAGAAGGCGAGAACGGCGGCCAGCAGCGCCCAGATGAGCGCGGGATGGATGAAGGGAGACGGCAGGCGTTTGCCCCAGGCAGTCAGCAGCAAAGTGGACAGGAAGGCGTACCCGATGAAGGGCAACGCCAGCATGGAGAAGGGGTTGTAGCCCAGGGCTACCAGGACGTTGCCGTTCAGAAGCTGGTGCAGCCCCCGGAGAGTGCCGCAGCCGGGGCAGTGCAGCCCGGTAAGGAAGTAGAAGGGGCAGACGGGGTAGAGGCCCTCTTCCTCGGGGTTGCGGGCGTAGAGCAGAGCCAGGCAGGGCAGCATGGCCAGGCCCAGCAGCAGATACCGCCAGCGTCCCAGGGGCAGATGCGGTAAGGTCCACCCCCGGTTGTTGATAGTCTCCAACATATGTGTCAGTCCATGAGGAAGCCAAAGACCATGATGGCAATTATGATGCTGGCGTAAACGATGGCAAAGGCCAAGCCCACTCCAAAGGAGACCCAGCACCAGGTCCTGGCGTTCCTGGAGAGCCTGCGAGCTTCGGGCAGGTCGCCCTCAGCCACTTTCCCGTTCACCTGGGCGGCAAAAACAATGGCCACGACGCCCGCCGGCAAACAACAAAAAATGGTGACCAGTATGGCCTGGACCAGGTAATTGGGGATGTTGACGGCCGAGCCATAGCCGGGCTGAACGAACTGGGATGCCCCCAAGTCATCATTGGGAGCCGTTTCCTGGGTTGGATACAAGGCGGCGCCGCAGTTTTCGCAGAAGCGGGCTTCGGGGGCCACTTCCCGGCCGCAGGTTTGGCAAAACATTGGCGTAAACTCCACTGTCATCGAGTACGGTTTTCAGGAATCTTGCGCACCACGTATGTTGAAGCAATGTGGTCGTGCCAGCCGCGCTTGTCCTTGTCCCAAGCCACCCACAGGTAACCGAGGAACAGCGCGATGGTTGAGAGGAATTTGCCAACTATTTCCCGCAACAGCACCGCGCCGATGCCGGGGATGTTGCCGTTAGCGTCCACCACCTGGATGCCAACCACCATTTTGCCGACGGTCTGGCCCCTCCAGGCGATCATGACCACCCCATACCCAAGGTTGATCGCCACGTTAAACAGAGAAACGGGGAAGGAGTCGCCCAGCGCTGCCTGGATGAGCACACTAATTATTGTGAGCAAAATTGCATCGATCAAGAAGGCTGCCAACCTGATCCAGAAGCCCATGTATTCCACAGCCTGGGTGGCCTGGTCGAGGTAGGGCACTCCTGGAGCGTACTGGGGAGCGCCGGCCGGCGGACCCAGCATGGCGCCGCAGTTGTCGCAGAAGCGGGCGCTGGGTTCGGACTCCCGACCGCAGGTGGTGCAATAGATGGGGTTGCCTTCGTACATATGGGACATGAGCTCCTCTCTTTGAGATTTAGAAGGGTTGTCCCTTGGCGGCGGCGTTCAGGTCCCGCTGTACAAGGAACCACACGATCGGGGAAAAGACGATCCAAAGTATGAAAATGGCAATGCCGGGATGTTTCCTGTCAATGAATTTTTCGTACTGGAAACTGTGGTGCCAGTAGGCGAAAAACTGGACTATCGGAATTATGGAAAGGAAGGTCCACAGGCAGCCGCTGCCTTCCTCGTTGCCGTTAGCCCGGTACAGTTCGCCCAGGGTAACGTGGAACCAGTAAATGGTGTAGATACCCAGGGTGACGATCGCCAGCAATACCTGAACCCACATATTGCGGTACTTGATGTGGTCGGTACGCTTCACACCACTGCCGTCTCCCACCGCCGCGGCCGCATGGGGGTTGGCAGCGCCGCAGCTGGGACAGAATCTGGCGTCGCGTTCCATAACCGCGCCGCAACTGGAGCAAAAGATGGTGGGAGGACCGGCCGGACTGTTGGTTTCTGCCATGCTTGAAATACCTCAAGGACTCAACCCATGTATTGAACGCCAGCCGAGCGGTTAAGGTCGCTTTGGGCCAGGAACCAGACAGCCGGGAAGAAAATAATCCACAGAATGAATACCAGCACGCGGGGATACTTCCCCCGGACGAACTCCGAGTATTCGCCCGCATAATGCCAGAAGCTGAAAAAATCCAGCAACGGAATGCAGAAGAAAATGGTCCACTTCCAGCGCCCGGCTTCAGGTCCCCTGCCGTTGGCCCGCTGCAGATCGCCCAGGGTAACGTGAAACCAGTAGATTCCATATAGCCCCAGGGTGATGACCACCAGGATGATCTGCAGGAACATATTGCGATGCTTTATGTGGCCGTAGCTGAACATAAGGACTCCCTCCACAGGTTTTATTGGCTTATCAAGAAGGACATCGGCGTGATTGGGAATCAGAGACCATGATGTCCGGAGCGTCCTCAGGTGACGAAACTTGAGCAGAGGGACGCATTTACATTAACAGCAGGGAACGCGCCATAACAAGGTTACATCGTTATCCGTGGCAAGCGCCAATTGCGTCGCGCGTTCTTCCGGGGCCGGATAGTCCTGTGCCAGCATCCTTTGTGTAGAATTAGGGTGGACTAACGGCTGGCAACATCCACCCAGGGAGCTGTCGAGTGGCTTTGGCTCAGCCCGATCTCACGGGCGCCCCGGAAAATTCCATAGAGGTAAGCGGCCTTCAGAAAGGCTTTGGCGACCTTCCCGTGCTGTGGGACCTTGACCTGGAACTGGGCTGGGGGGAGTTTCTGGCCCTGTTCGGGGCCAACGGGTCTGGCAAGACCACCCTGCTGAGGGTGCTGGCGGGGCAGGCGAGGCCGGACGGCGGATCCATCCGGATTGCGGGGCACGATACTCGGCGACGGCCGGCGGCGGCCCGCCGGCAGGTGGGGGTGGTGGCTCACAGCGGCTTCCTCTACGAAGACCTTACCTGCCGGGAAAACCTGGCGTTCTACGGGCGCCTTTATTCCGTGGGGAACCTGAAGGACCGGACGGAAGAGGTACTGGAGCAGGTTGGCCTGTCCCAGCGGGCGGACCGCAGGGTCCGCAGCCTGTCCCACGGGATGCAGAAGCGACTGGCGATTGCCCGGGCCATCCTGCACCGGCCCTCGCTGCTCCTGCTGGACGAACCCGAATCGGGGCTGGACCGGGACTCGGTAGCCGCCCTTGCTGACCTTCTGCGGGAGTGGACGGCCTCGGGGCGGTCGGTGGTAATGACCACCCACAACGTGGACCTGGGGCTGGCCTGGAGCAGCAAGGTAGCGCTAATGGCCAACGGAAGGCTGGACTTTGACGGGGCGGGGGACTACCTGGGGGTGGGGGGTTAACTTAACAGTTGAGAATTGCGGAGTAAGAGACGTCACTCGGGCGCTTTCCTCACTTCTCTTCTGTAATTTCTTTGAGGACGGGAATAGCCTGGATAATGGACTCTGAGTACTTGCAGAATCGACTGTTTTCCACGTCATTTTTGGTGGCGAGGCGCATTTTCTCAGGATTTACTGTCGTGATAGCCACGGGGTAGCCAAAAGAGTCAGGCACCAGGAATTCGACCATATAGTATTTGCCCTTCCCTTTGATATCTACAATGTCGATGATGGTACCAACATCTCCCGGAAGAAGTCCTTCTCCAGATTTCCGAAGCGGACTCAGTTCTGGGATGTGTTCGGCTTCCTCAAAGGAAATAGGCTCCGTTAATGCGATACGATCGTATTCGTTGAACATTGCTGAACCTAGTCCGGTGGATAAGCTGTTATCAGTCGCGGAACTTCAACGCCATGGTCAAATTGCCAAACTGTCTTAACCAGAGGATTGCGACCGTCAGGGGAAGTGATCTGCCCAATTATAACATGCTGAGTGCCGTATTCTTTCTCCAGAACTTCCGCAACCTCGTATTGGAGACAAAGCTCACGCAAAGCTTGGGCAAGTACTTGCCACTGTTCCCTGCGGAACCCGAAAAGATAAAAGAAACGGGCCTTGCTAGCCCCGTCCGGACTGGATAAGGACAGCAAATACCCGGTAATTTTTTCCTGCGCCACCACCGCCCTGTCCGCATTTGGCAGCCTCAACCCCTTACACCTCCTCCCCTGAAACGGCACACCATTATGGCACACCCTGCGACGGGCCGTCTGATACAATTGCCGTCTTGAATACTGCCTCTCCAACAGCCTCACAGAGTTAACCGATGCGCTTGCTCAGGCCGATGGCCGCCCTGGTCTGGAAGGACCTGCTGCTGGAACTGCGCTCCCGGGACATCGTCGTCTCGGCCCTGGTGTTCGGGTTCCTGGTGGTGGTGGTCTTTAACTTTGCGTTGAAGGTCAGCCCGGAACGGGTGTCGGAACTGGCGCCCGGCATCCTGTGGGTGGCCTTCGCCTTTGCCGGAACCCTGGCAATGAGCCGGGCTTTCGTGAGGGAAAGGGAACAGGGGGGAATGGAGGGGTTGCTGCTGGCGCCGGTCAGCCGCGACGCCATTTTCCTGGGCAAGGTACTGGTCAGTTTCCTGTTTATGCTGGTAATCGAGGCGGCCCTGCTGCCCGTGTTCGCCGTGCTGCTCAACTTTACGTCCTTCACGCTGACGCTGGCGGGGGCCATCCTGCTGGCCACCCTGGGCTTTGCGACGGTTGGGACGCTGTTCTCGGCCATAGCGGTGCAGACCCGCTCCCGAGAGGTGATGCTGCCGGTGCTCTTCTTCCCCGTCATTTTGCCGGTGCTCATCGGGGCGGTGGAGGTCTCGGGGGCTGCCGTGGGCAGCGGGCCTCAGACGGGCGTTGTAACCCGCTGGCTGCCGCTGATGGCCGTATTCGATGCCGTATTTCTGGTAATATGTCCCTGGATTTTTTCGATTATCGTTGAGGAGTGAACCGTTTTGGCCGCTGCCCAGGGAGCCTCTTCCTCCCCAAAGTCCGGTTTTGCATTCCCCGGCATGTCCGGCGTTTTACTGGTCGCCACCGCCGTCCTGATGCTGGTGAATCTGTACCTGATTTTCCTGGTGGCGCCCACGGACGCCGTGCTGGGCGAAGTCCAGCGTATTTTCTACTTCCACGTGCCTATCGCAATAGTTTCCTTTGTTGCCTTCTTCGTGGTTTTTGTGGCCAGCATTGGCTACCTGGTTACGCGCAAGAGCAGGTGGGACAGCGTCGCCCATGCCGCCGCGGAAGTGGGGGTGGTGTTTGTAAGCCTGGCGCTGCTGACGGGAATTGTATGGGCCAGGCCGGTCTGGGGCGTGTGGTGGACCTGGGAGCCTCGATTGACCACCACCCTGATACTGTGGCTGATTTACGTGGCCTACCTGATGCTCCGGTCCTACGTACCGAACAAGTCCCAGGGGGCCCTGTACGCCGCCGGCCTGGGAATCATCGGGTTTGTGGACGTGCCCATAGTCTATTACTCGGTGCAGTGGTGGCGTTCCATCCACCCTTCAGCGGTGGTGGGACCCCTGGCCGACTCGGGGGCGCTGGAGCCGATTATGCAGGCGGTGTTGTTCTACTCCCAGGCCGTGTTCCTGCTGCTGTTCCTGTATCTGCTGCTGGAACGAATGCGCCTGCGCAACGCCGAAGACCGGTTGTCGGCCCTGCGATTCGTCAGCAGAATGCGCCGCTGAATGCCAGGCCCTGCTGCAGATTGGGAGGACGCATGATGGACCCGAAGAAGCGTACCGTTGTCCTCACCAGATGCGGAGGGCATGCCCTTAAGGAAGTGAAATCAAAATGCCCGTAATCCTGCTCCAGAGCCAGCCGCCCACCAACCTGTGGTTCCTGTTTGTTGCCTTCGCCGTAACGTGGCTCATTTTCTTCGTGTACGCCTTTTTCATTTCCCGCCGCCGCCAGGACCTGGAGCGGGAGATTGGCGACCTTCAGCGGGAATTGCGCGGTGGCGATAGGGATGAGGAAGGTGGCACAGGGGGCCAGGCTGAAGGATAGGACGGTAAGGAAAAGTGCAGGCGGAGCCGTTTCGGTGGTGAGAAGACGGCGGGTTTAGGGAAGCTGAGTTTGGGACCCTCCTTGCGATGGCTGGAGGGTCGTTTGACGTTTCAGGGGTGTCGGCGCTCCAAGGGAATGGGGGCGGTCGGTTACAAAGGTGGAATGGCAGACTTGCGGGCAGAGTCAGGATGCCTGGGGCTCGCTTCCCGAGTTGTAGGTGTTGTAGTCGGCGGGCGTCTCCCCTTCCAGGGACTGGTACTTGGATGGGCACTTCACCAGGATGCTGTCGGTCTCGAACACACCCACGGTGGAGTAGCTGCCTTCCAGGATGATCTCCGAGTGGGGGTTGAAGAAAAGGTCGGGCATGACGCCGACGTAAGAGGCGTCTAGGCTGGCGCCGCCACCGTCTCCTTCCTTGTCCACCAGCCGGAACCGGGCCAGGGTGCCGTTGTCTTCCCGCTGAAACGAGTCGGGGACCAGCTTGCCGGACACGCGGAGCAGCCGACCATCCTGGTATTCTGCGCCGCCGTTGAACTCGCTTACCGTGACGAAGTAGAGGGCATTGCCGGGGAAGGCCGCATAGATCATATAACCCACGGCCAGGGCAACCACCACGCCCAGGATAATCAGGCGGTTGCGGGTGCGTCGCCCGTTGTTCTCTTCCGCCAGCTCATCTTCCGATAGATAGCCAGCGGGTATGGGATGGTCCTCTGCCACGGGTTGCCTCATGTCTGAAGGTTCGATTCTACGCCGCAATGGAAGGCGCGACGGATATGATACCACCCGCCGTAGAGGGGTGTCATCAATCGGGGCGCGATGGCGGGGCAATTGGGTCCTGTGAATTTGCCTTCCCGCGCGACCAGTTGACTGGCTCAAGAGTGTTGCCTGTGTCCCTGGTCTGCCTGTAACCCATCTGCCCGGTTGCGCTGGCCCTCGGGCCGGCCCGGGGCGCCATGATCCCTTTCCGCCAGCCCTGGCGCCGATTGAGCGGAAATCGCAATGCGACGGTTCTGTGCCGGACCAGTAACTGTTCAGAATTGGGGGGAATGCCCTCACCCCCGGCCCCTCTCCCTATGGGAGAGGGGTGATCATCTCTGATGGTGGATTCGTCCCAGTCAATTGCCTCTGTATTTGGTAACCCATCCGGCCGCGCCTCTCGTAAGGAGAATATTTCTTCCCTCTCCCTCAGGGAGAGGGGCAGGGGTGAGGGGGACACCCCAACTCTGAACAG
>JAPPGG010000057.1 GCA_028875055.1 Chloroflexota bacterium | reverse complement strand
GTTGCACTTGAAATGTGAATCCACCTTCCGGCCTGCGCCGGAATGACGAGTTCCAGGCCCGCGTGAATATCAACTCTGAACCGCTTCATTTGTGAAGCCCCAATTCCCCATTCTCCGCCATTCGTGTATATTCGTGGCATTACCCACACTCTTGGAGTGAAATGAAGGACGCATGACTTTACCGCAGGAAATTCGCCAGGACCACCCCTACTTCATGTACGACGCCATTACCGGGCAGCCCGAGGCCATGGCCCTGATGCTGGAGCGGCACGCCCACGCCGCGAAGGAAGTGGCGGCGCAACTATCCTCCAGACGGAACATATACATCGTGGGCATCGGCACCTCCTGGCACGCCGTTCTGGTGGCGGAGCACTGGTTCCGCCGCTTTGCCGGACCCGGTATTCAGGTGCAAGGGTGGCACTCCTTCGAGTTCTGCGGCTACCCGCCATCGCTGGGTCCCGAGGATGCGGTCATCATCATCAGCCACCGGGGCACCAAGACCTACTCCTTCCTGGCCCTGGACCTGGCCAGTGAACGCGGGGCCTTCACGGTGGCAGTTACCTCCACCGACCCCGGCCCGCGGCTGCACGGGGCGGAAGTATCCCTGCACACCGTCGCCCCGGAACGGTCTTCGGCCTTCACCATCAGCTATACCACCGCCCTTACCGTGCTGGCCATGCTGGCGTCGGAACTGGGCGCGGCCCTGGGCAATGACGGCGAGACGGCGCAGTTGAAGGACAGTCTGCCGGAGGTCCCGGGAGCGGTGGCCCATGTGGTTGACCGGGAGGAGGCCATTGCCGACGTGGCGCGCCAGTATGGAGACCTGCAGCGGTTCATCTCGGTGGGCTGGGGACCCAACACCGGCAATGCCTACGAGGTGGCCCTGAAAATCAAGGAGACCAGCGCATCCGACTGCGAGGGCCTGCAGGTGGAACAGCTATTGCACGGACCCTTTTGCTCCGTGGACGACCGGTGCCTGGTGACGCTGATTGCCCCGCCGGGGCCGGGATACGAGCGGTCCCTGGACATCGCCCGGGCCTCGGCCGCCGCCGGGGCGCCGGTCTGGGCGCTGGTGCAGGAAGGCGACGAGGACCTGTCAACCCTGGCCTCGGCCAGCTTTGCCATGAGACCTCTTCCCGAGCTGTGGAGTCCCCTGGCCGCCGTAGTGCCGCTGCAGCTGTTCACCTACCACCTGGCCCTCCACCGGGGAAGGCACCCGGACCTGTTCCAGCAGGACAACCCCATGCAGGCCGCGGCGCGGGCGCATTACAATCTGTAGTTCAAAATCTGCAGTCCAGGATCCTGGCTCGGTAAGATCGACAACGCCTCCAAACACCTGGAGCGAAGATTAATCCATCCGGTAGAAATTCGTGCGCATTCGCGGCTGAACCGACTTTATAAGGAGCGAACCATGTCCACCGACGAAACCCAGGCATTTCTCGATTCCCAGGCCCAGAACCGGGGTTATTCCCTGGAGATGCACCGCATCATGGCCGAGGCCGACCTGGAATGGGCCAGGAAATACGGCGAGTTTATCGAGGCCACCTACACCGGACAGCGCACCCTTGACCGCAAGACCAAGGAGCTGCTGCAGATAGTGGTGGAGGCCGCCCTCAAGGCCGATGTGGAGCAGATCCAGGCCCACGTGCGGGTGGCGCTGGAATCGGGGGCCACGGAAAGGGAAGTCCTGGAAGCCCTGCAGGCGGTCATCGCGCCCATGGGCGCCCTGGCCTTCCGCCGCGGCGTCCAGGCCTGGGCCAGAGAAACAGGGCGTTTGTCTGCAGAGCAGTAGTAGGCGTCCCATTGGGGCTGGTCGGCCCCGGCAGGGGAGAGTGCCTTGGGATCCGCCCGCTCCGGCGGCCCTGCGGCCTGAAAAGTCCCTCAGGACGCCACGGACGCGTTCATTGAGCCGGAGCCGTCACCGCCCAGGGCAATCGCGCTATAGATTCAGGCTACGGGGGGCACAATTCGGTAGGCAAGAGTCATGTCGCCCTGAGCTTGCCGAAGGGCCTGAACTCCTTATCCCCAGCCCCGTTGCGGGTAAAGAAGATGGTTCCAGGGATAGATTTTAGATGCTTCGGCTTCGCTCAGCATGACATTCAATTAAAACGCGATTGCCCTGCGTCACCGGCGCCCGCGTCAATCCTGTCTGGCTCAGCGTGTTATTATGGGAGAAAGCTCCGAAACTGCTGCCCTTTTCGAAGGTCGGCCCACCCGGCTGCTCCGGCCAGTGTCCCCGCGAAAAGAGTCTGCAGGCAGTTTCCCATACCTTGGCTCAACTGCCAATGTTCAGAGTAGAAAAGACCCGAAGCCATGCCGGTAAGCAAGATACTGATAATTGACGACGAGTGGGAATCGGCCATCGTCAAGGCCGTCCAGCGACGGCTGCGGGACGAGGGCTGGAACACCATCATAGTTCAGCCCCAGTCCCAGTGGATGGTGGGCGAAGAGTTCGAGACCGCCGCCATCTACGCCATTGAGGACGAGCGGCCCGATGGCGTGCTGCTGGACGTCCGCCTGGGGGAACACCGGGACGACCAGTTCAAGGGCCTGGAAATACTGCGGCAGATTGTGGAGCGCTACCCCGCCCTGCCGGTCCTGATGTTCACCCAGTACGCCCAGGGACCGGCCCGGGACACGGCCGTTCGCGGCGCCCTCCGCTGGAACGCTCCCGTGGACTTCATCGACAAGCTGGCCAGCCCCGAAGAGGTGGTGCTGCGATTGCGGCGGCTGATGGGTTCCAGCCCCGACATCATACCCATTGGCGCTCACCTGCTGGTGGACGTGGGCGCGGAAACCGTGTCAGCCCGGCAGGACCGGGCCGGCACATTGACTCCCGTAACCGACATCCACGGAATGAAGTTCGAAATCTTCCGGGAGCTTGCGGCCGCCTGGTACCGCAGCCCCGGCGAGCTGGTGCCCTTCAGTCGGCTGGAGAGGTACTCCGAGGGCGAAGAGGCCCGGGCATCCCTTCGCGTACGCATTCGCGAGATCAAGGTGTCCCTCGGCAAGGCCCTGGGCATTCAGTTGGGCGCCAACGACCTCATAGTAAACGTCAGGGACCGTGGATATCGCCTGACGCCACCTCAAATGTGACATCGTGCTGCTCCCGAACCTGCGAAATCCCTCATCCTGGACCTTGCCCCGGGTCGGCATTCGACCTGTCGGCCCTGGAGGCCTGGCCCGCCTGCTGGGCGCGTTGATTCTGGTCTTCGGCGTCGCCAATCTGGCCGTGGCTCCCGTGGTGGGCGAGGCCATGTTTGCCCGTCTCTGGGGCATTGAGCCCCTCACCTATATGGGCGCCGCCCTGGTTATCCTTGGGCTGGCCATCACCTCCCTCGCCTATCTGGTGTCGGATATCGTACGGTCGCGCCATCGGGCCTCCGACGAAGACCGCCGGTTTGCCGAACGCTGGACCCAGGTGACCCAGCAGTATTTCGACCTGTTCAACCACGACCTGGGGCGTCCCCTGCGCCGAATCGTGGGCAAGGAGCGGGAAATCCGCGAGCAGCTTCAGGCCGCAGGGTCCGACATACACCCGTCGATCCGGGAACTGCTGGACGAAATCGAGGAACAGACACCCAGTTTCCGGCTGATGATGTCCAACATCCAGGTACTCATTGAGCTGGAAACGCCCAACACGGGCGAGCACCTGCACGCGGTGGAGCCCGCCGAGGTCGTCCGCCGCATCGTGGACCGCTACAGTCTGGTCGCCGCCGATGCCAGCAAGCAGATCGTCTGGTGGTCCGAACCCACCGAGTTCGGCATCGTCTATTGCGACAGTTCCGCCATAGAGCACATAGTAACCAACCTGGTGGACAACACCGTCAGGTACGCCGAGTCCTTCGCGGAAATCGGCCTCACCAGGGACGAGAAGTCCTTCTACATCCGTGTCTGGGACGATGGGCCGGGCATTGCCGCCCGTTACCTTCCCTACCTGTTCGACCGGGGGTGGACTCCGGAGGTGGCCCGGCACGAGGAGCGCACCAGCTCGGGGCTGGGGCTTTTCATCGCCCATTCCCTGGCCAAGCGCTACGGGGGAGACCTGACCGTAGAGAGCATCACCGAGCCGGATTCGGACCACCACACGTCTTTCACCCTGACCCTGCCCCTGCGAAGAGCGCCGGCCTGGAACGCTGGAGAGCCGGTGGCATGACTCCCCCTGCCGGCCGCAGCCGGACACGGTTTCCCCGGGCCATTCCTTGCGTCACCTGGATTCCCTTCATTGCGATCCTGATGGTGGCCGTCCTGGCGGGCTGCGTTTACGTAACCGACCGGCCCGGGACAGTCACGCCCACGCCGCTGCCCGTACCCGTTGCCACCGAGGCTCCCACTCCCACCCCTGTCCCGGAGCCTACCGCCACACCCACGCCGGAGCCAACGCCGGAGCCTACTCCCACGGCGACTCCCGAGCCCACGCCTACTCCCACGCCGGAGCCAACGCTCACGCCGACACCTGCGCCGACCGCGACGCCGGTACCTACGCCCACGCCGTCTCCCACGCCCACGCCAACACCGGAGCCAACGCCGGAACCGACTCCCGACCCGAACATTCCCCACCTGAGCATAGAATCTCCGCTGGACCGGAGCATCATAAGGGAAGAATCCGTGACCATTCAGGGCGTTACCAGCCTAGGCGCGTCGGTCAGCGTCCGGGGCAGGGCGGTAGCCGCCGGCGAGGAAGGAAGGTTCCGCCTGAACGTGCCGCTGGCTCCCGGCGTGAACGTCCTGGAGGTATTCGCCATCAACCCGGATGGTCAGCGCCAGGGCAGGACCCTTACCGTTACTTACCTGCCCCTGGAGCCCTTCTTCCTGACCATCACCCAGCCCGACGTTCAGGACCGGACGGTAACCCAGTCGTCAATCAGGTTGTGGGGCCGGACTGCCTCCGACGCCACCGTGGCGGTGAACGGCATCGCCATACCGGTGGACCAGCTTGGCCTCTTCTCCACTACGGTAAGCCTCGGCCCGGGGCGTAACTCCATTGTTGTGGTTGCCACCAGCATGACGGGGGAGGTCCTGCGGGAAACCCTGATAGTCACCTACAACCTGCCCTAGCCGGCTGTCGTCAAATTGAAAATCGACGCTTCCCAGCGCACCATTTCGTCGTTCCCGCGAAGGCGGGAACCTCGCCGGCAGTAGTCAAGATTCCTCCTGTTTCAAGGAGACGGGCCAATTTGACGACACTCCCTGGCCGGCTCGCCAGGGCCAGGGCAATCGCGTTATGGAATCGGGCGATGGGGGCACAAATTCGGCAGCCTAAAGTCATGTCGCCCTGAGTTCTCCGAAAGGCCTGAAGTCCTTCCCCACGGCCTCGCTGCGGGCCCGCAAGCCAGTTGGTGGAGAGGAGTTTAGATTCTTCGGCAAGCTCAGAGTGACAATCTACTCACTAATGCGATAGCGCTGGCCGCACCGCACCCCCAATTGACAGTAGGCCCATATAAATTTAGACTACCGCCATTGTCCCCGCCGATTTATCGTGGCCTTCGGGTGGGCGAAACAAGGCGGGCGAATTACGAATTAACTGGGGAGAACCTGTTATGCCTACGATAGCGCCTACCAGACAATTGGTTTCCGAAGTTTACCAGAGGCTCGACCGGAACCTAACCACCGTCCGGCAGTTCCAGAATCGGCCCCTTACCCTGGCCGAGAAAATCCTGCTGTCCCACCTGGATAACCCCGGCGAAACGGATATGGTCCGGGGCGAGACCTACGTTAACCTCCGCCCCGACCGGGTCATCCTGCAGGATGTGCTGGGCCAGACGGCCATGCTCCAGTTCATGCAGACCCTTCGCTCCGCCACCGCCGTGCCCACATCAGTCCACTGCGACCACCTGATCCAGGCCAGGGTGGAGGGCTCCCAGGACCTTCAGGAGTCCCTGGGCGAAAACAGCGAGGTCTATAACTTCCTCCGCACCGCCGCCGCCAAGTACGGCGTGGGCTTCTGGGGCCCCGGCGCGGGCATCATCCACCAGGTGGCCCTCGAGAACTACGCCTACCCGGCCCAGTTGATGATCGGCACCGACTCCCACACTCCCAACGGCGGCGGCCTCGGTTCCATCTCCGTGGGCGTGGGCGGCGCCGACGCCGTGGAAGTCATGGCCGGTCTGCCCTGGGAAGTCCTCTACCCCAGGTTCATCGGCGTCCACCTGACCGGCGAACTGGGCGGCTGGACCGCCCCCAAGGACATTATCCTGTACCTGGCTGGTGTGCTGACCGTATCCGGCGGCACCAACTGCATCATCGAGTATTTCGGCCCCGGAACCAGCACCATCAGCGCCACGGGCAAGGGCACCATCTGCAACATGGGCGCGGAACTGGGGGCCACCTCGTCCACCTTCCCCTACGACGAGTCCATGGCCCGCTACCTGCGCGCCACCAACCGGGGCGAACTGGTGGAACTGGCCGAGCAGTACAAGCATCTGCTGACCGCCGATCCCGAGGTTTACGAGAACCCTTCCCAATACTACGACCAGGTAGTGGAAATCAACCTGTCGGAACTGGAGCCCCACCTGGTGGGCCCCCACTCGCCGGACCGGGCGCGGCCCATTTCCCAGATGGCACGGGAGTTGCAGGAAGATCCGGGCCTGGTGGACGAAATTTCCTCGGCTCTCATCGGCAGTTGCACCAACTCCTCCTACGAAGACATGAGCCGTTCCGCCGACGTGGCGGAACAGGCCAGGGCCCATGGCCTCTCGGCGGCGGTGCCCTTCATGGTCACCCCGGGCTCCGAGCAGGTGCGGGCCACCATCGAGCGAGACGGCCAGATGCAGTCTCTCCAGAACATCAACGCCACCGTGCTGGCCAACGCCTGCGGACCCTGCATCGGCCAGTGGCGGCGGGTGGGCGACCCGGTGGGACGCCCCAACACCATCGTAACCTCCTACAACCGGAACTTCCCGGCCCGCAACGACGGGGAAGCCTCCACCATGAACATTATCGGCAGCCCGGAGATCGTAACGGCGCTGGCCCTGGCCGGCCGCCTGTCCTTCAACCCGCTGACCGACACCCTGGTTGGCGCCGACGGGCAGGAGTTCAAGCTGGAGCCTCCCCAGCAGGCTCCGGACGTTCCCGAAGCAGACTTCGACCGGGGCTCCTCTTCCTACGAGGACCCGCCGGAAAGCGGCACAGACATTGAACTGACGGTGGCGCCGGACAGCGAGCGCATTCAGCTGTTGAACCCCTGGTCTCCCTGGGACGGAGGAGATTTCGAGGACATGCCGGTGCTGGTGAAGGCCCAGGGCAAGACCACCACCGACTCCATCTCCCCCGCCGGAGTATGGCTGCGGTACCGGGGCCACCTGGACCGGTTCAGCGACAACATGTTCATGGGCGCCATCAACGCTTACACCGGCGACGCCGGCAAGGGCAAGAACGTGGTAACCGGCGAGGAGGGCGTAGGCTTCTCCCGTATCGCCCGCGATTACCAGGCCCAGGGGATCAAGTGGGTGGTGGTCGGCGACTCCAATTACGGTGAGGGCAGCAGCCGGGAGCACGCCGCCTTGTCGCCCCGCCTGCTGGGCGGCGCGGCAGTTATCGTCCGCAGCTTTGCCCGCATCCACGAGAGCAACCTGAAGAAGCAGGGCCTGCTGGCCCTCACCTTCCCGGACCCCGCCGACTACGACCGGATTCAGGAGGACGACCGCCTCAGCCTGGTGGGCCTGAACGACCTGGCCCCGGGCAAGCCCGTGGAGTGCCGCGTCCAGCACAGCGACGGCACCAGCGAGACCCTGATGCTGAACCACTCCTATGGGGAGTCGCAGGTAGCATGGTTCAAGCTGGGTTCGGCGCTGAACCTGTTCCACCAGTAGGGGGCATATCCGCATAGGGGCACTCAGGGAGGGTTAATCCACGAATGCCCACGAATTTTCAACAATGAGGAAGGGGCGGGCCTTCATTGACCCGCCCCTTTGGTATGTCCGGTGGAAAGCCAGCAGTGGAGTTCAGCGTAATGCAGGAGATGTCCTCTCCGACAGGAATCTTTGTACCTCTGTCCTCAACTCGGCTTCGTCCCGCATTTCCTCTGCTACCTCGGTTACCAGGAGCTCGAACATACCGTAGGCATCCTGTTCATCCTCAGTCAACTCTGGATCGTCCCAGTCAACGCTTGCCAGCCATTCGGCGCACTCAGCCAAGCTAATGCTGGAGGTCAAATAGTCCTGTAATAGTCTCAATAGTTCGTTCATGGCTGCGCCTGCCTTAATTCCTGGGAGTATTTCAATTGCGCAAGAAACCAACGGCTCAGGTGTCTATACAATTACTAGAGGCACTCTTCGAAGAGTTTGAGATATGGAGCAAAGTTAGAGACGGACGATTAATCAGCCTGCCGCTACCAAAAAAGGACGTTCCGTCTCACCACTATCCCGACGCCCTCAGTAGAATTGTAAAGCACAGCCTTCCCAACGGCAAACATGTCGCTACCAGCCACCGCATAGAGGCGACGGACGGCACCATCCTACACGAAGATGCAAAAGATTTTCACTTACAGGAAGTGTGCCTCTGGAGGTTCTAGTTCTGCCACCCAAGTCCCCGCTACACGCCGACGGGTTCGGCGGGCTTCTCGGCTTCCAGCTCGGGGATGCCCTTGCAAAATCCAATTCCCAGCACTATCAGCCACAGCGCTCCCACCATCAGCACTATGCTGCTGACGACGGCCATAAAGGCCAGGCCCGCATCGTGAAAGTGCTGGGTAAACAGCAGGTTAGCCAGTCCCCCTACCCCCACCAGGGCACAACCGTAGGCCGCCAGCTTGTAAATGCTTAAAGTCGCAAAGTGGGCCGCCAGTCCAAAGCCCAGCAGCAACCCAGCCAGGGAAGATATGGACAGGAAGGCTATGTATGTTGCCGCGCCGGCAGTATAAATGGCCAGGGCCAGGTCGGGCGAACCCATAACTGCCGCAGATGCGGGGTCCCCGGTTACTCCGTGGGTAGCTACGTGCACCACCATGTGACGCGCTCCCAGCCCCAGCACCAGGGCGCCGTAAGAAAACAGCATCCCAAAGACGCCGAAGCGGAGGGCAAATCCGGCCAGCCCCCCGGGTGCGCTGCGTATCCGGGTCAGGGCGAACAGGCCATAACCCTCCAGGAACAGGGAAAGCATCATTACCATCGTCAATACGTGGGTCAGCGCGGAATAGTCGGCCAGTACCTCAATCGCTTCTGGGAAGTTGTTGTGGTCAACGGGTGAAATAAAGAGCCCCCCGGGGAACAACACAAAGGAAAAAGCCGAGAGTATGACACCGACTATCAAGGCAAGCCCGGCAGACTTGTTGGCTGACATGCTCATAACAACCCCTCCTCATATTGCATTTTGCGATAACGATCCTGTCCACACTAGCATCCCACTGCATGGTTCTGTTGCATTATGCTGGGTAGCTACATATAATAGACCCGGCTATGCCGGAA
>JAPPGG010000045.1 GCA_028875055.1 Chloroflexota bacterium | reverse complement strand
CACCCCAGGGCAGCGCCGAGTTCGTGTGTGCCATGGAGGACGTGCTGGAGGTGTACCACCGGACCTTTGATGACAACGAGGTGCTGGTTTGTTTGGACGAGAGACCAGCAAGCAGTTGGTGCAGGAGACCCGCCAGCCCCAGCCGGCGCAGCCCGGAGCAGTCCTGGACTACGACTACGAATACCAGCGTAACGGAGTAATCAACATCTTCATGCTGTTAGCGCCCCAGGAGGGATAGCGGCGGGTGGATGTCAGAGAAAGGTGTAGCAGAACCGACTGGGCGGAGGTGGTGCGCAAACTGGTGGATGAGGACTATCCTGGCAAGGATAGGGATTTTGAGATTTCCAGGACGTCCTCGAATCCTACCAGTCCTTATGACCCGGTGAATCCTGATTCAGGCATAATTGAGAGCCGTAGACTTTTCAATCTTCCTGTGCTACATACTGCCAAGTATTGGGAGAGGCGTATGAGGCTGTTCCGGCTCCCGGTTCTTGTTTTGGTCGTGGCGCTGGTGTTAGCGTGTGCCAGTGAAGCGACGGCGCTGCCGCCCACGGATGCTCCCGGCATTGCGGCGCCAACGGTCGAGCCATCTCCTACGCCCACAGCGGCCGTTGCGCCCATCCTGACGCCCACTCCGACGGTTGAGCCCACAACAATACCTACTGCACTCCCACGGCAACACCGGAGCCGGTAGCAACTGCAACGGCGACTTCCGCGCCGACAGCCACGCCCGTTCCTACCGCTACGGACACACTCATGGCCACAACGATGCCGACAGCAACTCCGTGGGCGTGGGGACCGGCTGTTCCGACTCCAACGACCGCCCCGTGCCTACAGCAACACCCAACCCAACCTCTGCCTTCGGACCTGACCCAGCCCTGGCGAGGTACTCCCCCCTGCTGGTGGAGGCGCTATCCACCTACCTCGCCGATTATGAATTCATAAGGGACGGCCTATCGGAGAGGGAACGGCTAATCCTGGACTGGGCAGACAGCAGGATTTTCAGCAACCCCGCGTTCCTGGCCAGCAAGTGGGGGCCGGACCAGTGGCCGGGAAACGTCAGGACCAGGTCAGCGGCAGCGCTGGTGGAGTTGATGCGGACCATCGAGGTTCAGAAAAGGGCCGATGGAAAGCACGCCATAAGCTGGCCTCTGGACGGGCTGGACCGGGTGCTGGACGATTTCGGCGTTTACGAGGGCAAGTGCGTTACCTGCTACGAGAAGGACGACTACGGGCCTGAGCGAGAGGTTATCAAGAACTACGTTACTATAGTGACGGACCCGGGGCACGTTCACCGGGAGATGCTGAAGCACTTCGCCTACTTCGCGAAGGCGGATGGCGAGGGAATCCTGATCAGGAGTTTTATGGAAAACGACTCCGATGATTTCGAGATGCTGTACGACAATGACCCCATAATAGAACGGGACTTGGGCAACTTTTCCACTACCACCCTATTCGGGATTGGATATAACTCCTTCATGTCCCAGCATAAGTTGCGTGAGGGGACCTACCAAACTTTCCCTGCCGTGGTCTACGGGATAGCGGGAGGCGCTGGCAGTGAAAGGGAAGCCGCTGAACTCTGGTTCGACCATCTGAACGTCACCATGTCCCACTACACTGGGGATAAGCATGATTTCGCCGAAAACTACTATGCGCACTCCCAAACCCGCTACACCCCCAAGCCTGGAGAGTTAATGGAGAGGCGCGAGGCTGGAAGCAGGGCTTCCGCCAGCCTTACGGCATCGACGCTTAGGTTGCCGGGGCTGAAATCGGAACAGTTCTTCAGCCCCCAAAAAGGCCGACGCACCGGTGTTGTGGAGATTGAAGGACACAGGTACTACCACAACGGCAATGCGTCCTTGAGTCCCGCAGAATTACCCATGTGCGTTTTCTTCGCTTCACTGGAGCAAGTGGACAATCATGATTATAGACCGGATTGCAGATTAAAGCTAGCAGTCCGAACTGAAGGAGCAATCACCGTCTCGGGATCGGCAGGCGGGCTTTGCGCTCTTGTAGAGTAGCGCAGACCTGGGTGGCCAGGGACTTGGATTCCCGCTTCCTGGCCTTGGGCCGGAGTGGCCTGGTTATCCTGCGAGTTGTTCATTGCCGTCTCTCCGCTTTCCTCGTTAGGGGGCGTGGACAGCTCAAACTATGAATACTGCCGTATAATCTGGAGGCCCCGGCTGGTGACCGAGGCCTCACATTCATTGTAGCTGGCCGGTCTTCCAGCGCCTAGGAACTGCCCCACCCGACTTTCCGGACGCTGGCGCGGTTCGCCGCACTGAGACAAAGGGTTCTTCACTCCCCATGGACTCCTGGTAGTCCAACGCCATAGGATTGATGGCTGCTAAGATAGGAGGAACAGACAATCACCAGGTGGGATGGGGAAGTGGGGACGTTGGGAAGTGAAGAAATATCGGGTAAGACTGGGTGTAGAAGAACGGGATGTCAAAGGCGGCGGGAATACGTACCAGCGGGGTGGTGTGATTGTGTACCACCGGAATCACGCTTAAGCGAACCGCGCCCAAAGAAAGCCAGGTGCGGTCGGCGATGGGTGGCATGCATTGTCTATCCCTGGCTGGGAAGGGCTACCATTGAGCACAGGCGGGGTTGTCCATAACTTCCTACCCCGCTGGCCGGCGGTCCGCCAGAAAGAGAGATTCGGCCCCGGCAGTTAGCGCCGCCGCATCCAGAGGTGGTAGTAGCCGAAGCCACCGCTGATAACCAGCGCTGCGAAGAAGGCCAGCACCACCAGGAACAGCATGCCCCGTCCGCCCTCCTGCGCCGCCGCTGCCGCACTGGCTTCGGGCAGGCCGGGATCAGCGGCAGTCTGCTCCTGTAATGGCATGGCATCCGGCCCCTGGGGCGCTGTGGGAGAGTCCGACGGTTGCCCTGGCATAGTTGAGGCAGATGCTCCACTTCCGTTATCCGGTGGGTTGCCAGCCATGCTTGGGCCAACGCCCACGCCCTGGGAGGCCAGGCGGGAGGCCGTCACCAGCAGGGGTACCGGCGTCGCGGTGGCGGCAGGCTCGGACGCCGCCGGCGCGGGAGTCGGCGCCAGCGTCGGTACCGGCGTGGGTACGGGCGTGGGGACCGGCGTGGCCGCTGCCACCGGCACGGGCGTGGCTACCGGCTGGGGCTGGGACACCGCCGCTGCCTCGGGCGGCTGGCCCGGCAGGCGCTCGGTCAACGCCCCCACCAGCGCCGGATTCACGCTGCCAGCCGGTACGTGGGTATAGATCACCCGCAGCAGGTGTCCGGCATCGGCATCGGTGGGATAGTAGTGGTCAACCATCGCGCCTTCGATATCCTGCCAGGCGACGCCGTCCAGGGACCGTTGCCACTGCCAACTGGACCAGGCGGGGTTGCCGGCGCCGCTCAGCGCGGCCACCAGGGGCTGTCCCACCCGGGGGCCGGTGGCGGGCAGGAGAACCAGGGATACGGCGCTGATGGTATTGTCTCCGGCGGTTCCGGCGTCGGCCGGGGCCGGAACGGTGGTGTCTGGGGTCTCGGAAGCCGCCGGACTGGCCGTATCGCCCGGCAGGGGCGGCGTTACCAGGCCGGCGAGAATCAGCCCCTCGTCGCCGGGCGGAGAATAGGTGACAATCACCCGCAGCCGGCGCCCGGCGTCGGCCTCAGTGGGAGTGTAGGTGGCCCCGTCGGCCTCTTCAATCACCGTCCAGGCCAGGCCGTCGGCGGAGCGCTGCCACTGCCAGCTTACCACCGTTACTTCTCCCTCAGGGCCGTCTGAATGCTCAAATGTCGCCGTCAGTTCCTCCCCCACCGCGGGCATCCCCTCCGGCGACAGGGTCAGGCTGCCCGTCTCCGGGGCGTCGATGACCGTGATGGTCACTGATATCTCGTCGGTGCTGCCCCGGCGGGGGTCGGCCACCACCACCACGGTGTAACTGTCCGGCCCGCCTTCGTGGTCCAGGACCAGGTCCTCGCCCACCAGGATCTGTCCCGTGTCGGGCTCGATGTCGAAATGCTCGGCGTCCCTGCCCTCCAGAGAGTAGGTTACCCGGTTGCCCCGGTTGGCCTCGGCCACCACCGGGTTGCCCACCGGCGAACCGGCCGCGCTGTTCTCGACCACCGACCGGGTGGTGGCCAGGGTGGCGAAGTGGGCGTAGTCGTCATCGTCGTCGTCCCGGGAGCGGCGGGAGTCCTGTGAATCGTCGGAATCGCCCGGTTCTATTACCACCCGATCCCGGTACACAATCTCCGTTTCAGTCGTGGTCTCCACCTCGGCCACCGAGCCCTCCATGGGCACAGACCAGGGGCCCTTGTGGTCCCAATCGTTGACCGCCCGCACCCGGTACCGATAGGTGTCGCCGGCGTTCACGTCGGTGTCCACGTACTCGGTACCCTCCACGTCGTCGGCCACCGTTACCCAGGGGTTTGTCTCCCGCTGGACTTCGTAGTGGGAGACGGGAACGCTGTTGACGGTTTCCACGGCGTCCCAGGTGACGGTGATGCTGGCGCCACTGCTGTCTTCGGTCTCTTGCAGGGGTGGAGCATCATCTCCACCACCGCCGGTGCCCGCCCGGGCGGTGATGGTGGCCGTGTTGTCGTCGGATTTGTAGTCGTATACCGGCGTGGAGTTCCAGCTGGCGTTGGTCACGGCCTCGCAGGAGGCTTGCGTGGTGTGGGCCAGGTTACCCGGATTGTCCTTGGGGCCGAATCAGACCTCGTAGTTTGCCGATGAGATATTCACGTCGGCGGTGTCTCCGTCAGAAGCGCTCAGTGCGAGGGTTCGATCCGGCTCACCGCGCGACCGGTAGTAGTCTCGCCCCCTCAATTCCCCGATGTTCCACTCGCCGGCAGCGCTGTCGTAGGAGCCCTGGTTGATGTGGAGAACCTCCGCGCCAGTGGGCAACCCAGTGACATGAGCATGGCCCTCGTAGCTGGGGTAGTTGTTGGCGGCGACTATCGTTAGCGCATCCTGATCGGCGGCGGCGTGGAGGCTGGCGCCGCCGTCCCGAACCTCCAGATCACCTATAGGGCCCACATGGAAGATGTAAAACCCGGTGGCAGAATATTCCTCATCGTCGGTGGTATCCATGTCAGTGTTGTTGTCGTGTGTGGCGGTGATAGAGTATTGCACCTTATATGTGCCAAGATTCTCAAATTCGGCAGTCAAATCAAACGGTCCGTTAGAGGCAGCAGTGGCCCCCGGGTCATATGTAGCCAGAAATGTGTCTTGGCGCTGACCATCATTCATCAAGGCTTGGGCCCAACTGACTCGAATGTGAAGTTTGTCAAAGTTGTCGACCTTACTTGTCATCTCATAAGAAAAGCTGTCGGCCACATCAGTCCATCGTTCATGTTCATCAGTGTACTGGCGATAACTAACTTGGACCGGAACTTGCCAGGAAACAATGTTCTCACCATTGACGCTGTTTGTATCGTCATCGTACATCCTTGTTTTGGAAGTATCCGGAACATGGATCAGCGGTGTCCCCGGGTCCAGAATGGCCGGTGGATCGATGGTTACATCGATAGCTCTCACACGCACGTCGTCCGTGTTGTCGCAAGGGAAGGTGGAGTTGCCTACGCAGGGATGACTGACGAATTCCTGCACGTCACCGCTGGTGAAGTATGGCGGCGCGTGGCTACCCAAGCATAAAATCGCCACGTTGTCAGATATATCGTCGTCATGGGCGCCGGTACCCGGCGGGGGGTTGCCGGTTATCGTCGCCGTCAGGCACTGTTCATTCACGACCGCGGTGCTTGACACTCTTACTGGCAGGGTCACCGAGTGGCTTAGGTTGTAGTCGGAGAATGTCAGTGTTCCGATATTGAACACGCCATTGCTGTAACTCACAGAATCTGCCCTGTCGTCCGGTGTGTAGCTTATCTCGCGCGGGGGTGTGGCGCTAGAATCTTCATCAACCGCCAAACCGTTGGTCAGTTCGATATCAACCTCCTGGTCAATCACGGCAATTCTTCCACCATGATTTGCGGTGATGGTGAAATTGACGATGTCGCCCGGCGAAGGGTTCTGTTTGTCCACCGACACAGTAACTGAATAGGTTGACCATGCTGGTTCATTGTCGAAGTCGCCTGGATTGACTGCGACGGACCAGGCCCGATCTTCGTTATTTTCTCGGTGGAGACTCCTCTCGAAGGATGACGTGGTCACCTCCCCGACGAATTCATGCACGTACTCACTCTTGTCAAAGTCCCTGATAGAATGTTTGTCAATCATGTCCCCGAGAACCTGTGCACGCTGCAGTCCCCCAAGCGCGGGTATGGTCCAGTGGATTGAATATCCACCGCTCCCGACAGACGCGCTCCCGATGGACACGTCCTTCACCGATGAGAAAAAGCTTGAGTTCTCGGGATACACTACATCAACGACGACTTCCACGTCATAAGCGGTCCTGGACCCGTGGTTGACTACGATGATGTATAGTTCCCGACCTGAGACGCTCTCCGTGAGCGCCTCCAGTTTCAGTGCCACGTCCACGTAGTCGTTGTCGTCCTCCTGCGCCGCCACCCCCCCGGCGGAGCCAGGGCAAACACGGCTACCAACGCGGCCAGGGCCAGGATGAAGAGGGGGAGGCGGTACCCGCTGTTCATTTAAGCGTAACCTTCGTCTCAGTTTGGGGAACGAGCACGTTGCGGGGCTGGGGGCCGATTTCGTGGGCCCACACCCCTCCGCTCACATCGTCTTACAATGCCCCTTTTATGGTAGTTAGTATCAATATTGTTGGTTAATGGGGGGCCGCAAAGCACGACGCCTCTCCCAGGACGACAGCGTCGTCTAGCTGCCTGCCTTTGGATTTATATTTGCTACGGATTATCGGGCGGCGCCGCCGGCCAGGGACACCAACTCTTCAAGCAGCCAGTCAAGGGACATCGCTTAATAATACTGTATATCATTTCAAGGTGATAATACTACCCGGTTAACCGGGAGTCAAAGTGGTTCATTTATGTGCAATACTTGTGGAAAAGGCGGGGTATGGCAGGGAATGGGGCTTGGGCGGCTATCTGAATAATTCCCTTGATGCCGCCGTCTCGGATCCCTGGGCGGCCGTTTTTTGAGCCGCAGCAGCGGAAAACGACGGCGCTATGGGCGGTCTAAGTCCCTTCTGGATTTACCCCGGTAATGCCCGAATACAGCGGAGAATTATGACTCTTCCCCTGAGCCACGATCAGGACCGGTTAGACCAGCTGCAGGATTTGGCGGCGGTTTTCCGACCGTGGCCTGAAACCGGGTACTGTTGGCCGAGGCCATGTACCCGGGAGCGAAAGTGGATTGACAAGTGCCGAAGACCGGCAATAATTTTCAACAACCCTGTTTTGGACCTGCTGGTTGGCCGATATCGAGAGTGTCGGTCTATAATCGGAGAAACCCCGGAGCGTCCTTTCACCAGCGGGACCAGTTAAAGCTGGAATATCCGGTGTCAGAAGATGAAGCATATATGGAGGGCTTATGAAATATGACGTTGTTATTGTCGGTGGGGGCGCCGCAGGATCGGTGTTGGCCAGCAGATTGGCCGAAAACCCGAATACCTCCGTTCTGTTGCTGGAAGCCGGGCCGGATTACCCAGATCCAGCCAATCTTCCCGACGAGATAAAGTTCGGCTACACCAGTTTCGCAGAATCCCCGGACTCGGAGCATAACTGGGCCCTGCGGGGAACGATCACCGAGGAACAAGGGGAGATCCACGTGGCGCAGGGCAAGGTGATCGGAGGCGGGTCGTCCATCAACGGCCAGGCAATGCAAAGGGGGCTGCCCGAGGATTTCGACTCCTGGTCCGCTATGGGCAACGAAGAATGGTCTTATGACAAGGTTCTCCCTTTCTTCAGAAAATCCGAGCACGATCTCGACATTCGGGATGATTTTCATGGGACCGACGGGCCGATGCCGGTAAGGCGTCGCCAATCCGGGCCCTGGTCAGACATCCAAAAGGCCTTCCACGCAGCCTGCTTGGCGGCGGGCTACGGGACAGTGGAGGATACCAATGGCCCGAACCCCTCGGGCATTGGCGTGTGGCCCTCGAACAACCTGGACGGCTGGAGGATGAGCGCCGCTATCACTCACCTCAATCCCATGCGCCACCATCTCAACCTGACGGTGAGGGGAGGGGTTTTCGTCAGGAAGGTATTGATCAAGGATCTGAAGGCCGTTGGGGTCGAAGTGGAAAGCGGAGGCGAGATTTTCAACGTTGAAGCGGAGCGGGTTGTGTTGAGCGCTGGGGCAATCAAATCGCCCCACCTGCTGATGCTATCGGGAATCGGCCCCAAGGACCAACTTGAACAATTTGGCATACCGCTCGTTCACGAGCTTCCCGGTGTGGGACAGAACCTGTTCAACCACCTGAGCGCCCAGATTACCTATAAGGTCAAAGACGGAATGACCTTGACTTCCGATGCCGACGCGGCGCGCTTTTGTTTGCACTACACCTCCGACGGATCCAACGAAGTCAATGACATGTTGCTGAGGACCACCCCCATTGTTGACGAGCGGCCGGAGCGCGTCCCCGGTTTCCGGACCAAGTCCCTCAACGACGATGTTCCCCCGGACCGGGTCGCGCGAATCTCGTGCACCCTCGGCCTGCCCGACGGCTCAGGCTACGTCAGGCTTGCGTCGGCCGATCCCTCAGTGCAGCCAGAGTTCAACTACCGCTATCTGCAGCACCCAAACGACATTCGCCGGGTGCGGGAAGGAATCCGAATGGCGATCGGATTCCTTGAAACCGATGCGTATCGAGACGTGGCCGATTACCGGCTCCACCCAACGGATGACATTGTGGCCGACGACGACGCTTTGGACATCTACATACGCCAAACGGTGGGAACAGCCAGGCATGTGTCCGGCACATGCAAGATGGGTCCGGATTCCGACCCAATGGCGGTGGTTGATCAATACTGCAGGGTCAAGGGTGTACAGGGGTTGTCGGTGGTCGATGCGTCGGTGATGCCGCGGGTTACCAGGTCAGGCGGCAGCCACGCCACAGTTATCATGATTGGGGAACGTGCCGTCGAATGGATTGCCCCGGCTTAACCCTGCCTTGCCGCTATCTGGAATCCATGGTTTAAGAGGGTGTGTGACAAACGCTCATTGCCGCAGCAGTGGACTCGGGCGCCAGCGCACTAAGCCTCTCCCCACTTGATGGGCGTGAGATCTCAATTCCCACACCCTCGCAAACGCTGGAGTAATAGCAAGGGCAGGGAATGGGACCATCTATATTGCCGGGCTGCCGGAGGACTAACCTGCCTTCGCATTGAAGTGGGGGATGACGTGCTTGCCGAAGAGACGCAGCGTGTCCATCACTTCCTCGTGGGATATGCCGCCCACCTGGAACAGGGGCATGACCTCGTCCACGCCCGCCTCGGCATATGTTTCCAGGTAGCGGATACAGTCGTCGGGGTCGCCGATGCAGTAGCGTCCACTCCTTATCTGGTCGAGGGATGATGTTTCCTCGCGCTTTGGGGAGTCGGTCGCGGTGGAGCGGGTGTAGTGCCACTGGTAGTCTTCGGGAACGCGGGACGGGTCCTGCTCGCTCCACACGCGGACGTCCCGCAGTGCCTGCTGGTGGCGGTACCAGTCGATCAATTCGGCCGAGCGTTCCTGAACCTTCTTGCGGGACTCCCCGCAGATGGCCACGGCGCTTACGGAGACGCGGTTGTGGACAACCCCGGTGGTCGGACCGGCGTTCCGGATGCCGCCCCGGTAGGCTTGGACGAGAGGAGCCAGTCCTGTAGCCCCGCCGCCGGCCATTGCCAGGCAGCCCAGGCCCATGAGTCCCGCCTTCCTGAAGGTGTCTTCCTGGCTGCAACCGAGCCAGATGGGCGGGTGGGGCTGCTGGACCGGCTTGGGGTGGACCTCGCGCAAGGGAATTTTATAGTGGTTCCCCTGGTAGGTGAACTCTCCCTCGGTCCATGCCTGCGGGATGATTTCCAGGGCTTCGTCCACCATTCCGGTGGCGTCTTTCAGGTCTGTACCGAAAGCGGCCATCTGGTAGGGGTAGCCGGAACGGCCCACGCCCAGGTCAACCCTTCCCTTGCTGAGAATGTCCAGGGTGGCGGTGCGGGCTGCGATGTGGAGAGGGTGCTGCACCGGGGGCACCACCACTGCGATGCCCAGGCGCATCCGGCTGGTGCGCTGGCTCAATGCGCCAAGGGTTACGTCGGGGGCGCTGGAGTGGGACCACTCGGTACGGAACTGGTGGTCGGCCATCCAGACGCTGCTCAGGCCCAGCTCTTCAGCGTAGGCCACCTGGTCAAGCATTTCCAGGAACCGGTCAGCCTCGTAGGAACGGGACGACGGCCTGGGGACCTGCATCTGGTAGAACATGCCGATTTGCATGGACACGCTTCCTGCTCTTGGCTCCTTGCCGGGCACCCCGACAATACTTGCTCTCGTGAAAGTGGGGAAAGGGAATCTTTCGCGCTGCCCTGTGGATTTCCGCTTTCACGGAAATGACGGAATTTAATTGGGCATGTTGGCTTGCCCCACACCCAAGTGCCGGGTCAACTTACCTTGCTGGATAGTCCCACAAAATTCTGAGGGCGTCTTCGCGATGTCCTCGCGGATACGATAGCCTTATACGCTTTCCAGAGCATGACGGCGAGTACCTCGCTTGTAATATCCTTCTGGGAACTTGTCATCCCTCTCTGAATACGGCTTATAACATCGACTCCTTATGCATTTCCGGGGCTTGAGTCACCAACATTCTTTGTGCCCTATCGCTGTCTCCTGGGACAAGGCGTACGGCTAGAGGAGCGAGCCTATCGGTCGTCAGGTCTTGTCGAAAAGTTCCCGGATCCGCTAGGCGGGCCGATTCGAGAACAGTCCTCATACGCCCTATCGGAATCTTACCCCCTTCTTGCTGGAGAAAGATTTCATGCTCCAGCATGGACGGTCTCGGAAGGCCGTTGCCCAGATCCCTAGCCACCGGGAACGTCTGGTCCAAATTCAGATTGAGCCCATTCCAACTGAAATCGATAATTTCTCCCTTCATCAGCGCCGCAATGGTCAATATTTCAGAAGCTTCTTCATCAGTATAAGAAAGCGGCATATTCCAGTAGATGCCAGTACGCTCCTGCAAGTACGCCAGCGCCTCTGCGAATCTGACCGGATTTCCCTCCGTCCAGAAAGGCCCGCTGATCTCACTATGCGCCTCAAAACCCTCTGGCCATCTAATGCGGAGTTGGCGAGTTGCCTGAAATGCGTCCAGCCACTGGAAGAGCGGAATCAGATCGCTGGGCATCCCGGACTGCGGACTGACCTTAAATTCGGCCTCAAGATCCTCGTCCACCACATCTACCTTTAGCCGCATCGACAGCCAGCCAGTGCTATCAGTCCCTGAAAAGACGGAGCCTCTGAAACCGCTTGTCCGTTCCTTCAGCTGGACCGGGTAACTGGCTACCACAGCATCCCGGGACATAACGCTCATCGAGAGTATAATGGAGTCATCCAACTCCTTGTCTACGGGGAAGAGGTTGAATTCCCCCCACTGAAGTCTCCACCCAAGCCACCCGGCAAGTCTACTGTCATGCCGCTGATCATTCGATGGGGAATCGTGGTCTCCAGACCATAACCCAACGGTTCCAGAATCGAAAGGTCTTCAGGTCCAACTGCGACCGTGGCTCTCATGGAAACAGGAAGATCCTTGACCGCCCCGCAGTATTTCGGATAAACGTCCACTCTCACATCTCCCCGACGTACTGAGAAGACTACATCCGAAGGCCACTTGTTCGCCTTTCCGGTCACCGTGGCTAGTTCGTAGCGGTAGTAGGGATCGATTTCATTTAGTCGCTCGCGGAGTGATTCCAGCCGTGGAACCGCGTCGGGAACGCTAAGAAGGATTGCTTTTTCTTTGTGAAGTTGCAGGAGCAAGCTGTACACCTCGCCTTTTGTCCCTTCGAGAAAATACTTGCAAATGTCCGGATGCGCCGCCATTTTTTCGTTTAGCCATGTTTTCCCTCGCCATTCGAGCGGGAAGCGGTGGCTCGTCCGCAGCTTTAGAAACCACTCCCACTCGGCAGGCGTGGGATCGATGGGCACTATGAGTGTCCACCTTGAAGGATCAAGGGCAGCGGCTCGCTCTAAGGAGCGCTTCACCTGGTTGCGCCTACCCGGAAACATCCGGCCAGTGAAGGACTTCAACTCGAAGGCGTTGGCGATGGAACTTTCTCCCACGTGGACAATCTGCACGTCCCGGCCACCATCACCTCCCTTGCCATCGATTCGCTGGGAGTTGGGATGCAGGCGGCGGAGTAGCACCGACACCATATCCTCGAATTTCTGTGCCCCGAGATCTTCCCACGGAGTCGACATTCTCTCTCCCTTTGTCGCGTTCTGGACATACTTCCTGATACCTCAGTAGCCTCTGTTCAGGACAAGGAGTCAGCCACAGGTCGTCAAACCTTGTTACAGAGCCATCTAAATTCGCAATGAAGAAGTAGCATCATTGTGGCGTCAAACGTGAGATGTGAGGATAGGGCGGCGTTCTCGGCGACTCAGTAAGGGCCCTGACTGCCCTATACCGGTTAATGCACAGTAATCAGGTGCTCAGCATCCGCGGCTGGAGCTATTGGCTCCGGGACACCAATCCTTTAATTTCTTTCCCCTCCTCCTGGTTCAGTCGCACCCGGTATTTCTTCGTCGGTAAGTCCTTACATCCCATGTCCTGATCTGTAAGCTTGCCCCCCTTATGGTACTCAGCCAATCATCACTCAAAGCCGTTAGCATACTGGGCCCACATGAGAACCATTTTAGGATCCGTCGGAAATGTGCCAGGATTTGATTGGCACATAGAATGGTATACAGCTTCCAAATAACTAGAAAGCTTAATCAGAGTCAGGTACAAAATTGTTTTAGTAAGATAGACCCTCTCTCTCCGCCAGCTGCCTCCCCATCTTCCCCATCTTCCCCCCCAACCGGGTCAGATTGTTCTCCTCCGGCTGTGCCGCCAGCTTGACCCTGAAGCCCTGGTTGGGTTAGATTCAAGCTTGGGCCGGCGGGGGAATGTGGCCGCACCGTAATCTGGAACCGGCGCTCCTGTTCAACTCCTCGGCGGGCCTGCCAGCCATATATGCTTGTCACATTCCTAAACGGAGGGAAATTGCCATGCCGTTCTACGAGAGAGGCGATACCCGAATCTATTACGAAGAGGCGGGGTCCGGGTTTCCACTGATGGTAATCCCCGGTGGTGGGCTCAACTCCACCATCGAGGGACTCAGGACATCCCACCCATTCAATCCCCTGGAGACTTACAAGGGCGACTTCCGATGCATAGCCGCCGACTTGCGCAATGCCAACGGCGGCCAGTCCAGTGGCCCCCTGGAGATAGATCGTCCCTGGGATTCCTACTCCGACGACCAGCTTGGCCTGATGGACCACCTCGGGATAGATAAGTTCCTGGTGATTGGGTTCTGCATCGCCGGACCAATGATCCACAACCTGCTGAGTCGCGCTTCGGACCGAATTGTAGCGGCGGCAATGATGCAGCCCAGCGGATTCAGGCCGGAAATCCCCGACCTGTTCTACCAGAACAACATCACTGGATGGGGGCCGCCTCTTTGCGAAAAGCGGCCGGAGGTCACTATGGACATGGTGCACGACTTCCTGACCAGTATGTACACCAACCGTGGGGATTTCGTATTCACCGTTACCCGGGATTTTGTCCGGTCCCTGCAGACTCCATTGCTTATTGCGCCCGACGACGTGCCCGCCCACCCGTATGAAGTGGCAATGGAAGTGGCCGGCCTGGCCCCCAACTCAGAAGTCACCATCTATCCCTGGAAGGACACCCAGGAGCATATCGACCAGACGGTCGCACATGCCCGCCGCTTCCTGAAGGCTCACGAGCCCGTAGCAGCCAAGGCGTAAGCAGGTCGGGGAATGACGGACTTGTCCCCTTCCTGGCAGTAAAGGAACAGGCCCGCAGGTTTCTGATTGGATGCTAAAACCCGGGGGCGCTATACGCTGCGCCCCTGGGTTGATTTTGACCGAATGTCTTGCCTGAGTATCGGGTTCAGCCTGCCACCAGTTCCCTGCCAGTGTCCGATGCCTCCTGGATAGTATCGATAAAGCTGTGCAGCTCCACCGCGTCATCAAAGGTTGGCAGGCGGTTGTTTCCGGTCCGCACCGCTTCGGCAAACAGGCTGTACATCTGTCCCACGTTATAGGGGTCACCCGTGGGGAAGTCGGCGGGAACAAAGCAAAAGCGGTCTGGTATCTCCAGTTCTTGCAGGTCATGGCTCCTCTGCGCTCCCTGTACTCGCAGCATCTCCCCTCGCTGCGATGATACCGCGCCCGTGGCCACCAGGGTCCCTTCCCTGCCGTAAATCTCCATTCGGTACCCGCTTCCGGCCCAGGGCGCCGCGCCAACGTGTACCGACGCCGCTGCGCCACACTTCAGCTGCCCGCTGACTCGGACATTGTCCGGCGACGTGACTTCCACAAATTGCTCCGTATCGGTCTCATACCATTGGGGGGCTTGGGTGCTTACCATGCAGGAGACACGGGCAAAGTCGCCGGCCACGAAGCGCAGCGCGTCAATCACGTGGCCGTTCGCGATGGTCAGCGTATTCGCCCCAAGGGTGGCGTCCCGCTGCCAGGTCCTGCTGGACGGCCTGGCCAGTGTGCCGTCGCGCATGGTGGTCAGACTGCACGACAGGACTTCACCTACGTAGTCCTGTTCTATCAGTTCCTTGATAAACATAAGGGCCGGACTGACCCTTGACTGCAGTCCTACCGCGGTTTGCACACCCCTTTCCCGCGCCAGATCCGCCAGCTCCACGGCCTCAGCCGTGTTCTTGCCCAGTGGCCACTCGGTATAGACGTGCTTGCCGGCTTCGATGGCCGCCCTGGTTGGTTCATAGTGGGCGGGAACCCGCACCACAACAGCCACGGCATCGATATCCGGCGAGGCGGCCATTTCCCGAAAGTCGTGGAACGCCAGCTTTGCGCCAAAAGCCTGGCGAGCCTCTTCTGCGCTTTCGGGTCTGGTTGTGCAGACTGCGGTAAATTCCACGTCCGGACTGGCCAGCAGGGCTGGAAAATGGGACTGGGAGGCCCAGGTCGAGTTTACGTTAGCCCCCACGAAGCCCAGGCGAATCTTATCTGGCATGGGTTGCCCTCCTTGGGTTTGGAATTTCTGCGTCTTCTGGCAGGCGGGCTGGAAGATGCCCAGCTTGCCGGCCTTCCATCAGGCGGTCTCTATTTCTGCGGCGCCTTCCAGCTTCAGCTCCTGGATTGAGACGTCCCGCATGACGTACTTCTGGATTTTCCCGGTCACCGTCATGGGAAACTCGCTGACAAATTTGACGTATCGTGGCACCTTGTAGTGGGCGATTCTCCCCCGGCAAAAATCCCGGATCTCTTCTTCGGTGGCTTCCTGTCCAGTTCGCAGCATGACCCAGGCCATGATTTCTTCCCCAAATCGCTGGTCTGGCACGCCAATGACCTGAACGTCCGCAATTTTGGGGTTGGTGTAAAGGAACTCTTCGATCTCGCGGGGGTAAACGTTCTCGCCGCCGCGGATTATCATGTCCTTGGAACGGCCCGTAATCTTGTAGTAGCCTTCTGCGTCCACCGTGGCCAGGTCGCCGGTATGGAGCCAGGCATCGGAATCAATGGCAGCTTCCGTGGCTTCCGGCATCTTGTAGTAGCCCTTCATGTTCATAAAGCTGCGTGAACACAATTCGCCCTGCTCGCCAACCGGCGCCTCCTCGCCGGTTTCAGGGTCCACAATCTTCACTTCGACGTAGGGTATTGCCGTGCCCACGGTGGAAACCCGCCGTTCAATGCCATCGTCGGCGCGGGTCAGGGTAATGATGGGAGCAGCCTCGGTGAGCCCGTAGCCCACCGTCATTTCCCTGCAGCCCATGCGGTCAATTACCTGGCGCATAACCTCTATGGGACAGGGGGATCCCGCCATTATGCCGGTGCGCAGTGAACTGAGGTCGAACCGGTCAAATTCCGTGTGTTCCAATTCAGCTATGAACATCGTGGGAACGCCGTGAATGGCGGTGCACCGCTCTCTTTCCACCGCCACCAGCGCCTTCTCCGGCTCGAAGTACTCGGAGGGGACTATCATAGCCGCGGCGGCAGTGGCGCAGCACAGGGTCCCAAGGACCGAGCCAAAGCAATGGTAAAAGGGGACCGGGATGCAGAGCCGGTCTTCTTCTGTAAATCGGAGGCCCTCCCTGGTATAGGCCGCGTTGGCCACCAGGTTGTGGTGAGTTAGCATGACTCCCTTGGGGTTTCCCGTGGTCCCGGATGTGTACATGATGCAGATCACGTCGTCCGGGTGACATTCCGATTCGCGTTGGACCAGCGCCTCTGATGGGATCTCCTCCCCCAGCTCCCGCAGGCTTGACCACCCGATCATGCCCGGCGGCGCATCTACCGGGGACCCGTCGTGAGGCTGTATGAATATGACGTTTCGGAGGTTGGGCAGATTGTCACACCGCAGTTGCCCAGGTGTTGCAGCAGCCAGCTCCGGAACTACCTCCCCAAGCATGCCAACGTAGTCCGACGTGCGAAAGTTGCCGATGAGCATCAACGCCGCAGCGTCGGACTGCCGCAGCAAATATTCAAGCTCGTGGGTTCGGTAGGCCGGGTTGACGGTAACCAGAACCGCGCCAATCTGCGCGGTAGCGAACTGGGCAACCACCCACTCGGGATAGTTGGTCGCCCACAGGGCCACGTGATCACCCTTGCCGATGCCCAGCGCCATCAGGCCCCGTGCTATCCGGTCGCACTCCTCCTTAAACTCACTCCAGGTGTATCTGATGTTCCAGTCCACGTGGACCAGTGCGTCTCGGTCGCCTAACTGTCCGGCCTGGCGTCCCAGCAGTTCTCCAATGGTCATTTTGAGATCGGCGGGGCTGGTCATGACTGGCCTCCATCGTTGGAAGTGGTTCCAATATAGCCCTGCTCTGTGAACGGGGTCAAACAAGCAGCCGGCGCTGCAACAGGAAGCCCCTTCCGCGCAAGTGTCGAAAGGGGCTGCTGCATTGGAAAAGATATGGCGAGCGCGGCCTAGGACAGGTTCTTTTCCAGGAATGCCCAGACCTTGCCCCAGCCATCCACTGCCTGCTCCTGGCGGTACATGGGGCGGTCGTAATAAAAGAAACCGTGGCCGGCTCCATCATACCGGTGGAACTCGTAAGACTTGCCGTGGTTCTTTAATTCTGCCTCGTGCTGATCCACTTGTTCCGGAGTTGGCGCGGCGTCGTCATTGCCGAACAACCCCAGCAGGGGGCAGGACAGGTCGGCGGTGTAGTCTATGGGGGCTACCGGCTGATTGGCCGTCAGGTCGTCGCCGGCGGCCACCACACGACCGCCCCAGCACTCCACCGCGGCGTCGAATCCATCTATCCGGCAACCGGAAAGGAAGGTCAACCTGCCACCGGAGCAGGTGCCAAAAACACCCACCTTGCCGCTGAGATTGGGAAGCGTCCGCAGGAAGCGCAATGCGCCCTCGATGTCTCCCAGCGCCTGTTCATCGGGTATGCCCCCCGACTCACGAACCCTGGCTCCGACTTCGGATGGGTCTCCGTGGCCGTTCCGGTGATACAGGTTGGGCGATATGGTCAGGTATCCGTGGTGCGCGAAGCGGCGGGCCGTCTCCCGGTACCACTCGTCCCAACCCGGGGCGTGGTGAATCAGCACCATCCCGGGAAATGGACCGGCGCCCAGGGGCTTGGCAATGTAGGCCCCGATTGAATCGCCGTTATGGCCCTGTACCGTCGTGGTCTCCGCAATCATTCCTTCGTACATGTCAGTGGTGTACATATGCTTACTCCTTGCATGATGATGACCCTAGCTTGAAACGGTTTCACTCCCAAGTCAAGACCTGAGCCTGTACACCGCCCCCGAGCGATGGTTGTATCCAACCTGGCCCAGCAGGGAAGTCAATCCCGGCAGTTCCATTGGAAGGGACCCTCGCCCTGGCAACCCGGACGCCAGGTCTGTCTCGCCTCTTAAATGTGGTTTGCGGACTCAATTGGGCGTACACTGTGGAGAGGTTCTCTTGAAATGGCTATACGGTCTGGTGGAGACCTGCCTGGTAAGCTCCTGGCGACCCTCCTGCCACCCGCCGTTTGCCAACCCCGCAACGCAGCGCACGCGCCCACTCAAACATTCGGAAGAGGTGAGTAAAGCCAATGACCAATCAACCCTCTGCTCCTAAGGAAGAACTGGCTGGCCGTTCCAATTCCGCTATAGAGAATTCAAGGCGAGCGCTCTTCGACCTCTCACTTGATATCCACGCCCACCCGGAGCTTAACTACCAGGAGCATTATTCTTCCAGGGCGCTCGCAGACTTCCTGGAATACAATGGCCTGCCCGTGGAACGAGGCATTGGTGGCGTCGAAACTGCCTTCCGGTCCACCATCCAGGGTGAAGGCGGTGATGGTCCAACAGTAGCTGTCCTGGCCGAGTATGACGCGCTTCCGGAGATTGGGCATGGCTGCGGCCATAATTTGATCGCCATGGCTGCCATGGGCGCTGCCCTCGGATTGAAGGCAGGCGCACAGGCACTCCCAGGCCGGGTAATGATCATCGGAACCCCTGCCGAGGAAGGAGGTGGCGGCAAGATTCGGCTTCTGGAAGCGGGAGTATTTGACGGGGTTGACGCTACCCTGTCTTCCCACCCCTTTTCCAACCGGACGATTATTCCCGCTGCCGCCCCAAAGGGGGAAAGCTGGAGTCTGGCCATGGTGGGATACCGTTATATGTACCATGGCCGGGCCGCCCACGCCGCAGCCGCGCCGGAGGCTGGCATCAACGCGTTGAATGCCGTAATTCACCTCTTTACCGGCATAGACGCCCTGCGCCAGCACCTTCGGGATGACGTGCGCATCCATGGCGTCATAACGGATGGCGGCATGGCCCCCAATGTGGTGCCGGAATTTGCCGCCGCCAATTTCATGCTGCGATGTCGGGACCGCCGCTATCTGGCCGACGAGGTGGTCGGCAAGGCGCTGAAGGTGGCCGAGGGGGCAGCGGCCATGACCGGCGCTCGCCTGGAAGTCGAAGAGTTCTATCCCTTCTACGAGAATGTCCAGCCAAATGTTGTGCTGGCCCAGGCCGTTGCCGCCAACGCTCGCGCTCTCGGCTTCAGGCTGGATGATCCCCTTCCTGGCCGTCCGGGCAGCGGGGCGTCAACCGACTTTGGTAACGTCAGCCAGTTCATGCCGGCCTTCGAACTGAGATATGCCGTCAGTGAAGAACCGGTGGCATCCCATACCCGGGACATGTGCGTTACCGCCGCCACCGACCTGGCCCTGTCCAACGCGCTGACTGTGGCCAAGACCCTGAGCCTGACGGCCAGTGACTTGCTGCGCGACCCGGCGCTGGTGCAAGCAGCCCGAACCGAGTTTTCCGAAAGGGCCGGCTGATCGCGTGTGAGCCTTGCAGGCGGCGTCGGTGGCTTGGGCGCCATAGGTAATCATGCCCCCGCTCCACCGCTGCTGACGGGGCGTATTGCCCCCGTCTCCTGGCCCAAACTAAAATGGTGGCGAAAGCAAGCCAGTTAAGCAGCCCCCGAAATTTACGCCAATCAGGGAGTAGCAGCTATGGAATTTGGACTCTTTATGATGCCTCTGCATCCACCCTACCGGACCTATGCCGACTCCTATGATCGGGATCTGGCCCTAATAGTTGAGGCGGATCGGCTGGGCTACCACGAGGCCTGGATCGGCGAACATATTACCGAGCGGTGGGAAAACGCGCCTTGCCCCGACCTCTTGATTGCCAAGGCCCTGGCAATGACCAACCAGATTCGGCTGGCCACGGGCGTCACCCTGCTGGCTATTCACAATCCGGTGGAGGTAGCCCATCGCATAGCCATGCTTGACCACCTGTCCCGGGGCCGCATCTACTGGGGTATCGGCCACCGGGCCATACCCACCGACCTGACGCTCTTTGGTGTGGGAGCAGACACCGGCATCGACGTCAGGGAGCGTTCCGCAGAAGCTCTGGATGTAATACTCAAGATCTGGGAATCCGACGGCAAGTTCACCTACAACGGCAAGTATTTCCAGGTTGACGCCCCCGAGCTGGACCCGGTCATGGAACGAGGATTGCATATGAAGCCCTACCAGCAGCCTCACCCTCCCATCGGCGTCGCGGCTACCTCTCTGGCTTCGGGGTCCATTCGGGTGGCCGGCGAGCGGGGCTGGATTCCCATGAGCAGCTCCAACCTTGCTCCTCAGCACCTGCGCGACCACTGGACGGTGGTGGAAGAGGGCGCCGAGGAAGCCGGCAAGGACTGTAGCCGCCGGGACTGGCGGATAGGCCGGGACGTATTTGTTGCCCGGACTCCCGAGCTGGCAAGGGAACGCGCCCGTGCCGTACTGGGTCGCAACTATGTCCAGCACCAGCTGCCCAACCGCCAGGGCTCCGGGCTGCTGAATTCCACCAAGATCGATCCGGAAATGCCTGACGAAGCGTTGGACGTGGACTACATGATGGAGAACATCTGGATTGTCGGCGATCCCCAGGAGTGCGCCGATCGTATTCGGGATCTCTACGAGCGAACGGGCGGTTTCGGTCACCTGCTGGCCATCACTCAGGACCCGGATGACCCGGACTGGGAGCACGAATGCCTGCAACTGCTCATGGAGGAAGTGGGCCCGCGGATTTCAGACCTTCAGGGAGAATAGTCGCAGGGGATTGTATGCGTGTCGGGCTGGGCGTTCTCGTCAGGGCCGCGGGTGTCAGAGCTGGCCTCTGAAGACTGGCAACGGCCACCTTAGCGTGTAGCGTTCTTCTGAGAGTGCCTGCGCCATGCTTTTGCCACCATCCCCAGCGGGAAGCTGGCAACATTGAAGAGAAACCGGCCAAGCACCTCCAGAGAAGCCCACAGGTCGGAGACTATCCCTCCTCGCTGGACCTGCTCCCGGCGGTATTCCGACTCTGCCTGCCAGTATCTCTGGTCGGGCGGGATTGGTGGCATAGGAGGAATTTCCATCGTGAACCCTCCCTTGCGTTCAGTTATACCCACTATAGCACAACCATTCTCCTTGCCAGTCGACATGCTGCCGTTTCCATCCCATCGCCCCTGGCGACTCGGTGGCCGGCCCAGGAATACGTTGGCCCAAATGCCATTTCACCTTGAGTTTGCCCATTGACTATAACTGCCGTTACCTGAATGCCTCAGCCACCGGATGCCGATATACAGGCGTCCTCCCCGGAAGGTCACCCGCCACCTTCTCTACATCTCTTGGGGAGTTAAGAGAGCCAGCTTCTCTTAGTCCAGAAGAGGCTTGAATTTCGGCTCACTTTGGAGTCCAGTAAACGCGAACGAAGCGCCTGTTGACCTCCAGATTCTCGCCAATGACATTCCGCCCCTGTTCAGTCCGCAACCCTTTCCTCCACAATAATAGGGACACACTCACTGGTGCCATTACACGGGCCAAAGAACTCGAGAGCCGTTCAGGGTTTCTATCAGCATGGCATTCTGACCAGGGCGACGGACGAAACAACCGTAGCGAAACCCTCCGGCCAGCAGTCATTTTTCTCTGTGGGTCGGCTTGCTGGACCTGTAAACCCATTGAATAAGGCAGGTCAAACTCTTTCTCTTGCCGTCCTCGACGGCGACAATCGTGGAAAAGTGATCGCTCTTCGGCCTGCGGGCCGCCCTTCCCCCAGTTAGCGTTGTCTGTGCCTGCCCTCGCAGCAATTGACTGGGACTCAGCAATAAAGTGCCAGGCGCCTTCAACCATTTATCGCGGTCCGGGAGTTTCTCGGATGGCCGCCTTAAAGCGCTCAATTCGCGTATTCTCAGGCCGTCAGCCGGGAGTGTTCGAATGAGGAATGAAGACAAATGAGATCAAGTGACGGAAAAACCCTTTTTTTGTTGCTGCCTTTGGCTCGCCCAGTGCGTTAGCCCTGCGGTTCGAGTGAGGGTGGACTCGAAAGGAATATCAAAGCTGGTTGCAAGTTGACCTCAAGAAAGTACGCAAGCGCTGTGCTACCATTGTGGTTGTGCAACTGATTCGTAGAGGTGATTAAAGAGATGCCCCTTCTTCCAAAACTCGGGCGAAGCAGAGGCGTCGCCGTAGTTGAGGTTTACGGTACCATCGGCGGTCGAGTGCGCGAATCGGTCTATGACAGGCTGTTTTCAGAGGTCGCAACCAGCAAGCGATACCGCGCCCTGCTGCTCGACATTCAATCTCCAGGAGGGTCCGCCGCCGGGTCCGAGTTGATGTACTACGGTCTGAAGAAGGTGGCCGCCCAGAAGCCGGTGGTGGCGCACATTCGGAACCTCGGCGCTTCCGGTGGGTACTATCTTGCCTGCGCCGCCAACCGGGTAACCGCCCTGCCCACCTCCCTGGTGGGTTCCATTGGCGTGATTTATGCGCGCCCCATACTGGAACAACTGATGGCCAGGGCTGGAATAGAATTTTCGGTAGTCAAGGGTGGTCGGCTAAAGGACATGGGCGGCTTCTGGCGGGGCCCAACCGAGGAGGAGTCGGAGAAGCTTCAGGAACTGATTGGTGAAGTGTACGAGAATTTCCTCTCCGTGGTGAAGGATGGGCGTTCCCTGGCGGATGAACAGGCCCGGGAACTGGCCACGGGAGAGCTCTTTACCGCTCGGCGGGGCAAGGAGTTGGGTCTTGTGGACGACCTGATTGATTTTGATCAGTCTCTGCAGTTGGCTGCCCAGCTGGCCGGCATTGAAGCGGGTAAGGCGCGCCCCAAGTGGTTGCGTCCCCGTCGCACCCTGTCAGAGAAGCTCACTGGACGCCCTTCGAATCAGGAAATGGGCGCGAGCCTCCTGGGAGTCGATCTGCAACGATTGTTGAACGGCGGCCTCTACTACCTGGAACCCTCCGCCTTGCTGGGTACGCCCAACGACTAGCGATCGTCTGGGCTGTGGCTATCGCCCTGGCATTGCTACCAGCCTGCGTCGTTGGGGCGCAACCCCATCATGGCCTGTCCGCCAAATTCGTAGTTGGAGAGCAGGCCAGCGCCGTGCTGCACCACCACATGCACGTCTCTCCACCGCCGCTCCAGGCCGTTGCGCCGGTGAATGGCGTTCGTTCCAGCGGCGTGAAACAGGATGTCCACTGCCCGGGCTGCCTGGTGAATCGAATGGGTGATGGCCAGCCGTGCCTGGGCAAGTTCCGGGCTGGGCGTTGGCATATCGTCTGAAAAGGAGTCCCAGGCCCTGGCCACTGCATCCAGCAGGTAAGCGCGGGAACCACTGATTATTGCCTCCGCCTCGCCTACCCTGGCCTGAACCTGGGGCCGGTCCCGGAGCAGAGTAGTAGATATCGTGGTTCCAGAACCGGACGCCATTTCCTTGAAAGCGTCCATGGCCCCGCGGGCCGCCCCCAGCGCCACAGCGGAAACCAGCACCCATATGGCAATCAGCATTGTTCTGGGGTGATACAGGAACCCCGGCTCCAGGGGAGGGTCGTACAGTCGGAAGGAACGCTCTGCCGGGACAAAAACGTCCTCCAGCACGAAGTCGTTGCTTCCTGTGCCGCAAAGCCCGACTACCTGCCAGGTGTCGTGAACCGTCGCCGTGTCCATAGGGGTGAACAGCATAGCCGTGGCCGGACGCCCTTCCTCGTTCATTCGGGGTCCCTCGTCGTCCACTATTCGGGTGTTTACGAACAGCCAGTTGGCGTTGGCTATCCCACTGGCGTAGTCCCACCTGCCGCTGACCCGGTAGCCACCGGGGACCGGTCGGGACTCGCCAAGGGGTCGGAACGAACCCGCGCAACGGAAGTCAGGGGGCAGGCCAAACATATCCCTGGCAGCCTCGGGCGTGAAGTTTCCCGTAAACAGGGCTCCCCCGTTGGACAGCAGCCCACACCACCCTACTGATGCCTCCGCCATGGAGACCTCTTCAATGACCTTATATGCGGTTACAGGATGGAGTTGAGGTCCGCCCATGCTGGACGGCAGGAACAACCGGTAAACACCGGCCTTGTCCACCAGCCTCGCCAGGCTGTCTGGGATACGCCGCTCCCGGTCCATCTCCTCCCGGGCGGGCATAATGTGGGGCGCAAGGCTTTGGGCTTCGACCAGGAACTTCTCTTCAATAGACTGTTCAACTTGCATGTTCATATGGTGTTTACCGCGAGGGGATGGAGGAGCCTGTACGAAATCTGGTGGCGTTTAAGTGCCTGCATTCGGGTCATACCAAGCTCCGGGGTGATTGGCCAGCGCCTGCAAGAGGGCCCCACATTAACGGTGGCTTCGGGTGGGGTCCGCAGACAGAGTGATATCATCCCTCGATGGTCTTGGCTTCCTGCCACAGGACCTCCTTCTCGTCCAGGGGCAGCTTCTCTAAATCCAGGCCTCGCTGCTCAGCCAGTTCCTCCATCTGCAGGTACCGGCGGCGGAAGCGACTGTTAGCCTGCCGCAGGGCATCCTCAGCCTGCACGTCCATCCAGCGGCACAGATTCACCATCACCATCAGGAGATCGCCCAGTTCGTGCGTCTTTTGCGAGTCCGTAGAGGCCTGCCGGAACTCCTCTATCTCTTCAATTACCTTGTCCAGGACTCCGGAAACATCTTCCCACTCAAAACCTGACCGAGAAACCCGGTCCTGCATCAACTGGGAATAGCTCAGGGCAGGCAGTGCATTTGGGATTCCGTCAACGGGCGACTTGCGAACTCCCTGTTGAGCGCGTTCCGCGGCCTTCAACTGCTCCCAATTAAGCTCTACCTCGCGGGCGTCAGAGACACCGGTACTTCCGAACACGTGAGGATGGCGGCGGACCAGCTTGCCGTTAATGGCGGTTAGGACATCGGCCAGGGTAAAGTGTCCGGCCTCCCTGGCTATGTCTGCGTGGAACGCCACCTGGACCAGGATGTCTCCCAGTTCTTCGGCCAGCAGAGGCGGCGACCCTTGGTCGATGGCTTCCAGCGCCTCGTAACATTCCTCCAGCAGGTGTCGCTTCAGGGATTCGTGGGTCTGTTCGCGATCCCACGGGCAGCCGCCCGGGGCTCGCAGTCGAGTCACGATATCCACCAGGGTCTGAAACTGGCCCAAATCGGCATCAGTGAATTGATGCGAGAATTGATCGTTTACCATGCGCGAATTATAGGGCCAGGCCACAGATTGCTCAACCAAGTCGTGGGGTGCTAGTGTAGTTGTGCCTGATGGCCTGAAACTTGTTCCGTATAGAAAGGGCCGGATAGGAGGCCTTGCAACTTCTCTCAGGACCGGCAGAATGAAGACCAGGCGCCCCAAGGTTCCGCCGTTCATAGCCAGGAGCATAGCCGTGCTGGTAGTGCTGGCAGTGCCGCTGTTCCTTATTTCTGCCAGCGTGGCCTGGGCTGTCAATGACCCTGGCTTGTACCGAAGGGGCTTCGAGAAGTACAACATTTCCGTTTACTCGGGCATCACGAATGACGACCTCCAAAGAGTGGGTGCAGAATTAAGGCAGTATTTCAATTCCTCAGCGGAACCCTTGAGGGTTGTAATTCCCGTTTATGGAGAGGAAAGAGAATTATTCAATGAACGGGAAGTCCACCATATGCGGGACGTAAAGGGACTGGTGAGGGGGGTCTATTGGGTAGGAGCCATTGCGTTCCTCTTCATGGTCGGTGTTAAGGCAGGAGGCTACTACCGGTGCCGGCGGGACTTCGCGTGGCCGATGGCGCATTGGGGATTGTATGGAGGATTGCTAACCCTGGGTATTGTGGCTGTTGTGGGACTATTTGCCCTGGTGGGATTTGACTCCCTGTTCCTGCTGTTCCACCGTATCAGCTTCACCAATGACCTGTGGCAGCTGGACCCTCGGACCGATTACCTGCTGATCATGTTCCCGCAGGGATTCTGGTTCGACGCAACAATTAGAGTAGCCGCAACCACAGTTCTGGGAGCGGCGGTGCTGGCGGCGGTCAGCGGCGGGTACATCTTCTATGTGAAGCGCAGAATCCGTCTTTGGGGGGAAGCGGACTAGAAGAACGAAGCCCGGTCACAAGGTAATTCATGGCCAGCCGGATTCCTGTTGAGGCCGATTGGGCAAATGCGCTAATTCTTTCGGTACACAGGCGTAGATTGCCAAGGTTGTTGAGGGAGTCAAACTCTAAAACTGCTCCGCCTTGACTATCAGCCAATGCCTCAGTAACATTTTCACACAAAAGCTAGAGAAAACAGCAAGGAGGAAGGCACGTTATGCCTATTTACGAGTATCTTTGCCCCACCTGCAACCATAAGTTCGAAAAACTGCAGTCCATGAGCGCCACAGGCGCGGATTGCCCGCATTGCGAGCAGCCCGCCAAGCGCGCTCTGTCCGTTTTCGCCTCCATCAGTTCCGGGGAATCTTCCGGTGTCGGCGATTTCAGCCAGATGCCGGTTCCTCCCCTGAGAGGTGGTGGCTGCTGCGGTGGGGGCTGCGCCCACTAAGAACTGGACCGACCACCGAGGGCGGATGCCTCTGCCATTGACCTTGACACCATATTTGGCAGGTGTCAGACTACCAAAACGGTCGAAATGATCAGGTTTGTCATTTGGCCTACCATGGGTGGTTTAGAAGCTTACATATAAGGGGAGGATATTCATGGCAGACGTCAAGGTTGAAGTTCGCGCCAACGGGCCGAACCGGGTTACCGGCCCCATAGAGATTGTTGATCAGTCCGGCAACAACTACACCATTCCTGAAGGTCAGTGGGTGTCCCTTTGCCGCTGTGGCGCTTCCAACAACAAGCCTTTCTGCGATGGCGGCCACCGCGACGCAGGATTTGAGGCTCCCAGCGAAGCTCAATAGCCTGCTTGCCTGGGAACAGGCTTCCATCCCCAGCGAGGGAACGAGAGAAGAGGGTCGGCGCCAGCCCTGAGGGGCCAACAGTCGGCCCTCTTCCCAGTTTGATTTAGGCTGGAAGTTCACGGTCAGGGTCTCCGGTAGAGCTATCCAGCCGGTTACGGAAGCAGGGAGGGATTTTAGTGACATCCAACAGCAAGATCGAAGCGGCAGCCCATGACCTCTTCGCCCAATACCGGGTCAGCCAGCTCTTTACGGCATTGCCCGGCCCCTGGGGCATTGACACCATTACCGATGCTTACGATGTGCAGCGGGAGTACCTGAAGCTCCTGGCGGAAGTTCAGGGCGAGTTGGTGGGCTACAAGCTGGCCTACACTACGGAACTTATGCAACAACAGGCAGGCTGGAATGAGCCCTGCTCCGGCGGCCTGATGGCAGCCACGGTTCATCACTCACCCTACACATTGAAGGGAAGCGCATACCAGCGGCTGGGTTTCGAGTGCGAAATTGCAGTGAGGCTGGGTGCCAGCCTTCCCGCCTCGGGCGCTCCCTACAGCCGGGAGTCAGTGTCTGCAGCGGTAGAGTCCGTGATGACGGCCTTTGAGGTAATTGACATGCGTCTGCCCGAGGGAGTGCACGGCCTGGTACGGACATTGACCTCGGTGGCAACCAACATATCCAATGCCGGAGCGATATTGGGCCCGCCGGTTACCAATTGGCAAGACCTGGACCTGACGGCGGCAAGAGGAGTTGCAACGGTAAACGGCGAGGAAGTCGGTTCCGGTTACGGCTCAGATGTTATGGGGCACCCCTTCGAACCTCTGGCCTGGCTGGCCAACAAGCTGGCTGGAGAAGGAGATGGGCTGCCTGCCGGTGCCATTGTAATCACTGGAAGTATAGTTCCTCCCAGATTCCTGGCGCCCGGTGATAAGGCTGTTGTTTCGGTGGAGGGCTTGGGGGATGCCACCCTCGTGGTCGAATAGACCATTGAAGGATATTGGTCCATAAAAGAAAAGCATGAGTCATCCCGAATTTTGGGGACAGATAGAGAAAGTTGGAGGATAGGTAAGCCAAAGGGCATTTAAGGCTGACCTGAGTCTGGGAAGCGGTATCGCGGCGTCGCGGTACCGCTTTCCGGTTCTGTGGCACCAGTGACGCAGGAGATCTATCACCAGGGGTTGCTGACAGGAGTCCAACAAGGACAGCAGAAAGGAGTAGAGCAGGCTGACCATGAGCAGGAGCTTGAGCCGGTTCTCCCAGAACCAGAGACGGGGGCTTTCCATGGCCAGGTCGGTCTTGCAGGCTCGGTAGCACAGTTCCACCTGCCAGCGGCGGGCATAGGCAAAGACCACCCTCCAGGCATCTGCCACGTCATATATAGATTCATTGGTCAGCAGGTACCAGGGCTTGCGGCCCGGGCCGGGTCGGGAGACCACCAGCCACAGGGGCTGGTCCACCTGGGGATGGCCTACTGGCAGATAGACGATGCCCGTCTTGCGGTACTGACGTCGGTTGATGTCCCAGATCATCCGGTGGTCCACCGAACGCTTGCCCCGGGATATCTGCCAGGCGCGACGGCTGCCCTTGTCATCGGTAAGCAGGTAGTTGGTGTGCCAGCGCATGACGAAGCGCAACCGCCGGCTGGTCAACTCCTTGAGCCAGGGTCCGCCGGCAAAGCCCCGATCCCACACGTGAATGACCCGCTGCCCCCACTGCTCGGAACATCGGTCCAGGAGGGATGTCAGGTTGGTGAAGCGGTCGCTGGCCCAAGGGCCGCGCCGGGTCCACCAGCGCATGGCCGCCAGGGTGGGGGCTCCAGAAAAGCCAGCCACCATGATGGCAATCCACTGGAGGCCGGGTACGAATACCGGCGGCCCTCCTGGCGGGTTGTAATAGCCGGGCTTGATGCGCTTCAGGCGGGCGGCCTTGCTGGAGCGTACCGGCCCCAATCCCTCCAGGGCGATGCTTTCCGATTTCTCCAGGACACTCTCGTCCCACAGGGCCAGGGGAGTCTCCCCAGCTCCTTGCAGATCACCGAGGGCCAGGTCGGCCCGGTACCACAGGAACCGTTCCAGCAAGGTGTGAGACCACTTGGGAGAGCGAAGCAGGTTGCTCAGCCGCTTGGTGCCCGCCGGAGCTTTGTCTGGGGACAGGATGTGAGCGCCCAGTTCACTGAGCAGCAGTCCCGACCGGTTGTGCCGCAGTCGCACCATGGCGGCCAGGGCCAGGAAGAAGGTGCGCACCAACCTTCGATCCAGTTGGTCATCCAGCCACCCTTCCAATGGCCCGATGAATAATTCCAATAAATTCGCTACCGATTGGGCTTGCTTCCGCCCTTCCCTATCCCCCAACATTAGAAAGACCCCCTCAGTGGTATGGAGTTTCGTCAACTACCAATCCACCATATGGGGGGTCTTCTTTTATAGGTTCATCCCAAACCAGTTTCTGGATCTTCCCAAAATTCGGGATGACTCGTGCTTGTGCTGTGAGGCAAGGTTGCAGGACCCCTGAATTTGGGGCTAACGGAAACGCCGCAGCTGGCGTACTCCCCGGACAGAGGCCAGACGCTCCTCGGCTACGCGGTCGGCGGCTAGGAATGTGGGAATTTCCTCCCGCTTCGAGGTATGGATAACCCGTTCCATCACCTCGTATATTCGCTCAGTCTTCTCCCGTGCCAGGTCTGGATTGTAGGCCATCCCCACCTCCGCGGATACGTTGATGATGCCACCGGCATTTACCACGTAGTCGGGGGCGTAAAGGATGCCTCGGCGGTGCAATTCCTCCCCATCGGCGTCCGTCATCAACTGGTTGTTGGCCCCGCCCGCCACTACCTTGCATGTCAGTCGGGAAATGGTGTCGCTGTTGATGATGCCCCCCAGTGCGCAGGGGGAAAAGATGTCGCAAGGTACGTCGTAGATTTCGTCCGGCGTTACGACTTTTATGCCCATGTCTCTGGCCCTGTCCAGCGCACCCTGGTAAACGTCGGTAACTACTATCTGAGCATCTTCGTCCAACAGGCGCTGCGCCGTGTGGAAGGCCACTTTGCCGAAGCCCTGCATGGCGACTCGCTTGCCCCTTAGGGAGTCGGTACCCCAGGTTTCCCGGGCGCAGGCCTTAATTCCCATATACACGCCCAAGCCTGTCATAATGGAGGTGTCGCCGCTCCCACCCAGGGAGAGGGGCAACCCAACTACATACCCGGTTTCCTGGCTAACGAATTCCAGGTCTCTGCCTGTGCTGCCCACGTCAGTGGTGGTCAAGTAGCGTCCCCCGAGGGTATCCACGAAGCGGCCGTAAGCCCGGAGCAGTGCTTCCGTCTTCTGGGTATTGGGGTCGGCAATTATTACGCCCTTGCCTCCTCCAAGGTTCAGCCCGGCCGTAGCCGACTTATAGGTCATGGCCCGGCCCAGTCTCAGGGCATCTCGCAAAGCCTCTTCCTCGGTGGCATATGGCCAGATCCGGGTCCCGCCGCAAGCGGGACCAAGGGTAGTGTCGTGAACCGCAATAATGGCCTTCAAGCCGGATGCCGGGTCGGAACACATAACCAGTTGTTCGTATCCGTATTCGCTCATGTGTTCAAACAATTCCATGTGAACCACCTCCAGCGGAGATTCGTGGTCTGAGTTGCAAGGCCAAATTCATGCTCTTGCTTCTATTATTATACTAAATGATTAGAATTGTTTCTTCCGAGGTAATGTCGAGATTCGGCAACAAATGTCCCAGATTCTGGTTATAGTGGTCCATTCGTTGGCCAAAGATTGTTGACACGGGTGCCAACAACCCATTAAGTTGACTTATTATGCTGAACACAGGAATCGAAGCTCCTGATTTCAAGCTTCCGCTGGCATTGGGGAGCGAGTTTTCTTTGGCGGACTGCCGGGGAACGAATCTGGTTGTTTACTTTTATCCTCGAGCCTTTACGCACGGTTGAACCACAGAGGCCAGGGAGTTTGTAAACTTCCACAATGCTTTCCAGAGCAACAACGCCCAGGTGTTGGGAATTAGCTCCGACAGCGTCGAGCGACTGCAGAAATTCGTCGAGGCTTGTGAGATAACTTTTCCAATGGGAAGTGATTCTGGCGGGCGGGTTAGTCGACTGTATGACGTCAAGAGAAGATTCGGGCTGGGCACTTCCCGGATCACGTATGTGATCGACACTCAAGGCATTATACGTGACGTCTTTCATAACGAGGTCTCAATGACAAGCCATGCACTGAGAGCTCTCCAGGTGGTTAAGTCATTTAACAGTTGAGGATGCCCATGGAGTCATTGAGGACCATTGGGGAGTAGGCGCTTGAGTCCTCAAAGACAGCCGTCCCCTCCCTGTGTATACTTGGTTGAAGTCTAAACCAAAGTCACGGTGGGACGCGCATTTGCCATTGACCGTCATTACGGCGCAGGCCGGAATCCCGTATGGTCCGGAACGGGCCCAGGCAATCAAAGTGAGAAACTCTGGATATCTGCGAAAGCCGGAATGAGGATGACAACCCTGCGAATGCCTCTATGCGAATCCCTTTAAATGTAGTTTTCATTTTGGCTTCAGTTCAGGATGCGCTATGGAACTTTCCGTGAGATTCTTTGCTCTGTACCGGGAACGGGCCGGCTGCAATTTGGCGAAGGTAACCCTGCCTGAAGGTACAACGGTAGCTGACCTGGTAGCGGCAGTCAGAGATCGATTTCCACAGCTCGCTCCACCTGATGTGAAGATTGTGGTGGCCGTAAACGAAGAATACGCCGAGCTTGAAACCTCGCTCCAGGCAGGCGACGAGATTTGCTTTATACCTCCGGTAAGCGGAGGGCAGGCAAACCCGGACACTTCCCCTTAAACTAGCCGCGTTGAGGTATCTTGAATGAGCGAAATGATTGTCATCACCCGCGAGGAACTTAACCCCGACGACTTCACCTGCCTGGTTCGCCGGGATGAAAATGGCGCCGTCGTTACTTTTTTGGGCACGACGCGGGATACCTTCGAAGGTAAGCGTGTAATCCGTCTGGAATACGAGGCCTATGAAGAGATGGCCTACCGTAAGCTGGAGGAAATTCGGCAGGAGCTCAAGGCAGAGTTCGGACTTGAAGACGTGGCAATCGGTCACCGAATTGGAGTCGTGGATATCGGCGAAATAAGCCTGGTTGTCGCAGTGGGTTCACCCCACAGAAGCGAAGCCTTCTATGCCTGCCACGAAGCGGTGAACAGGCTGAAGCACTCGGTTCCCATTTGGAAAAAGGAATTCTACGAGGGTGGGGAACACTGGGTAGCCTGCGAAGACCACGAGTTCAATGAGGGCGCAGAGGCAGCACCACAGGCCGCGCCGGCAGGTAACGACTGACCATTGGGCATAAGACGACCCCTCCTGGTCACCCTGACGGGAACGATTTCGCTCCTGTTCTTCTTGATTCTCACACTTCCGGTTTCTCTCTTCTCCAGTGAGCATGCCCTTCAAATAAGGTTGTGCCGTCTGGATGTGACTCCCTGCCAGAGTGAATTGAACCTGCCTGTGGGTAGGGACGTCGATTTGGGCCTGCAACTGTTGACTTCTCAGCGCCTGCTCAACTCTGCGAGCGCAGAAATGGTTTCATGGTATGTGAGCCTTGACCTGGAAGGAAATGACGCCTTGAAAGTGGTCTCCTTCCCGAACAGGGACATGCCCTTCCAGGAAGGTGGACACCCCGATCTTGTCTTGAACGAATGGCGTCGCCTCTCTACCGATAGCATTCCCCCAAACAGGGAACCAGGGTATTTTGGATTTAGAAACTCGTATGACTCCGAGCAAGGCACACTCCAATACGGCGTGACGCTGGTTGATTCCGACAGGGACTCGGAGAAGAGCTCTGCAGTTCCTCTTTCCCTCGGGGAAAAGCGGCTTCTGGGTTTGCTTACTATAGAGGCGGATGCAATCGGGAAGGTGAATTTCATCCCGGTACCGGACAAGAACGCCGGTTCCAAGATTGCGGTCCTGGACGAGCTTGGCGAGGTTCGCGTGATTGATGCGGCCGACCAGACGCCCCTGGCGGTGGTGAATGTTGGCCCGAGTGCCGAGAAAGCCAGAATTGAAGGATATGCGGGGTCAGATGTTCCCCGGCACGACGGAGAATTGACCCCGTACCGTGAACCCTTTCAGATAGAAATCTGGCAACGGGGCGCAGTCCCTCCCTGGAAGGGAGGCCAGGGTCAGCCGCTGGCCACCTACTTCAACATTGAAGCGGACAAGACCGGCAGCTTCAGCGTAAGTGACATCTCTCCCCAGTTAATCCCTTCCGGAATCTACGATCTGAGGTTGAAGGGAGAGAGTACACTGTCGGCGGCGCAGAATGGGATGAACATTGACACATCCGGGGAAAGTGCAAGCGGACTGCCCTATGTGGTGAGCCCAGATTTTGGCGCCCTTCCCGGTGGCGACTTGAACGGCGACAACCTGATAAACGAAGCGGACTTGTTGGCTCTCAAGTCCGTATTTGGAGTACGTTCAAAGTCGGTGGATGGTGGAATGGCGGCGGACCTGAACGGGGATGGCGTGATAGACGGCCAGGATTTCTCGCTGATGGCCGTCAACTATGGAAGGCGGGGCGAATGACCAAACCCTTATTGGCGAGGGATCATACCCATTTGGCGAGATGTTTGGCGATTCACCGCTGACTTATAGTGCTATCGTAGCGCTGACTTCCGCAACCAGTTTGTTGTCCTGGTTTTCGATCCTGACCATACATTGGACCTGGTTGAAGTCCCCTTGTGTGTCCTTGCTGATTACCTGACCCGAAAGGCTGATGGTGTCCTCCGGCAAGACTTCGGCCAACATTACCAGGCTCAGCCTGCTCCCTTTGGCCGTAATTGATTCCAGCGGAAACCCCTTTTCCAGCAACTCGGTGGCGTAGGAAATCAGGGCCTGACATGCGGCGGGAGTATTGTCGGAATCGGGAGTCCCAGGACTCTCTCCTGTTTGCTCCGGCATGGCCAGCTCACGAAACCTCTTGATGGTCTCTTCAGTTTCCCACTTGACCAGGATGGGCAGTTCGTCGCCAACACTGACCGACTCGAAGGTGGTGTTTCTTGCCCACAATCTCGCCAATTCATTCACCCGAATCCACAGATTAGTGCCTTGATTTTCTAACTTCCATTATCCACTGCGGGCAAGGCCAGGCCAACCGTCTTTGAAGAGCGGCGTATTGCCGCTGGATTCCGGGGTTATGCTAAACTTGGCTGTCTTTATTTCCGGGCAGGTGTTTCATCCTTCCTGTTCAAAGTTGGAGGCTGCAGCAAATGACCACTATTGAAGATTCCAACAAGCGAGGCATGGTTGTAGTGGCCCACGCCGACGATGCCGAGTGGGGCTGTTCCGGCACTGTAGCCAAGTTGTGTGACGAAGGCTGGGAAATGGTTTACGTGCTGTGCACCGATGGCAGCAAGGGAATTGACGACCCTGAGATGAGCAGTGAAGAGTTGATTCGCATTCGGGAGGCGGAACAGACTAACGCGGGCACGGTGCTGGGCCTGCACGAAGTGGTTTTCCTGGGGTACGAGGATGCTATGCTGCAACCCACGCTTGACTTGCGCCGGGACATCGCGAGGCAAATCAGGCGTTACCGTCCTGACCTGGTGATTTGCCAGAATCCGGCAAGGGACCTGGTAGGGCGCGGCTATATTGGCCACCCTGACCACTTCGCCGCGGGAGAGGCCACCTTGTCGGCCATTTATCCCACGGCCAGGGACCGGTTGACGTTTCCTGAGTTGCTGGAGGAGGGGCTGGAACCCCACAAGGTACGGGAACTCTGGATTATGGACCGGCAGAACGCCGACCAATACGTTGACGTGACTGACTACATTGAAGTTGCGGTGAATGCGCTTCGCGCCCATGCGAGCCAGGTGGACCATGACGATGCTGAGAAGTACCTGAAGGGCTGGCGCAGTGAGATTGGCGCGGAGGTGGGCTTCCAGTTTGCGGAAGCTTTCAAGAGGTTTGTCCTGGGCTAGGCGGATTTCGGACCTGGAGCGACTACACAGGCGGGGCAACAAGCCCCGCCCGTTTTGTTCTGCCTGGGTGAACGCGTGTTGACCTAGTCGGGTTTGTGAGCAACTACCTTGACGCTGGCTACGTTGAGGGAGACTCCTTCGCTGTCGAACCGAAGGTCCTCGTCAGTGGTTTCTACGCCAACGAAGCCCGCGCGCGACAGGCGGTCAAGGTAAACCGATTTGTCCTCCGCGCCCCCTACGCAGGCCACCCAGGCTTCGGCATCGGTGACCACAGGTCCATCAGGGCTAAGGGCCACCATATCTGAAACGTGCATCCGGCCGCCCGGGGTCAGGACCCGGAAAGCCTCCCGGAAGACTGCGTCCTTGTCCGGAGACAGGCAAATGACGCAGTTGGATATGACCACATCAACACAGCTGTCGGGCAGGGGAATGTTCTCCATTTCCCCCTCGACAAATTCCACATTCTTCAAGCCGGTGGTGGCCAAGTTCTTGTGGGCAAGTTCCAGCATGTCCGGAGTCATGTCCAGGCCGGTAACATGGCCGGCTTCCCCCACTTGCTGGGCAGCCAGGAAGCAGTCAATACCGCCGCCGGAACCAAGATCCAGGACTCTTTCGCCCTGCTTGAGGCCTGCCAGGGCGGTGGGGTTGCCGCAACCCGCAGATGCTGCCACAGCCTCGGCGGGCAGTCCTGCTACCTGCCCTTCATTGTAGAGACGAAGAGCGCGCTCGGCATCGGATGGTCCGCAGCAACCGGCATCACCGTCGGTGTCACACTGGCTGTCGGAAAGTTCTATGACTCCGCGCGCTCGGGCGCCGTAACGCTCCTGAACGTAGCGCTTAATTTCATTCTGGTCTGAAGCCATGCAATTCCTCCCTTGAAAAGCGAATCTGATTGTTCAAGGCCAAATTTATTTGAGGTCGATGGAGCCTAAAGTATATGGTTTGGCTGGGTGCTGGGTCAATTTGGGTGCAGGGTATGGTCAAAGGCAAACGCGCTTCAAGAAATGTCATGCTTAGCGAAGCCGAAGCATCTAAAATAGACCCTTTGGATCAAATTGCTTACTCGCGATCAGGCTGAGGACAAGCCTTTCAGGTCCTTTGTCAGCGTTTACCCAGAGCCAGGCCGAAGGACTCAGGGAGACATGACCCTTGCCTCAGGAATTTGTGCCGCCTATAGCCTGAATCTGTAGCTTGATTGCCCTTGGGCCGGACCGGTCTTCAATTAGTGCCAGGTTTCTATGTTAGAATGGGCCAAATCCTTGGATAAGCTTGAAGGACGTAAACCATCCACCGTATTTTGCCCGGAGGTAATAAATATGATCGACCAGGTCGAATTGATGAACATTGTTAACAAGTATCGGGATAACGCGGTGATTGTGCCCGCCATGCGGGCCAACATCGGCTGGGCCGAAGTGTCCGACAATGTCGCCCGGGACGTTCCGGCCAGTGGCGCCATGGGCAAGACCAACTCCTTCGCCCTGGGAGTGGCGCTGGCAAAGCCGGAGGAGAAGGTAATTATCTTCGACGGAGACGGCAGCTTATTGATGAACCTGGGAGCCCTGGTAACCATCGCCAACAAAGCTCCCACCAATCTCTACCATTTTGTAATGGACAACGGGGTTTATGCCACCACGGGCGGTCAGGAAGTACCGGGCGCTCAAACCACCGACTACGAAGAGATGGGCCGTTCGGCCGGCTATGCCAACAGCTATTCCTTCGACAATCTGGAAGACTTCGCCGTTCAGGCCGAGCAAATTCTGAGCGAAGAGGGACCTTCCCTGATTCACGTTAAGACAGTGCCCAACATCCGCTATCCCGAGGAACGGATGGGCGGCGGCAGCAACCGTCGGACTCCCCAGGCAATCCAGGAGTTGATGGAGGAGTTCGGTCTGAAATAGGATTCATTCCAGCTGGGCAGCGAACCGGCTGGTCCACCCGCAACTGCAACTGGGAATAGACTGGCAGGGGACAAGCGATGAAAATAACCGGCTTCAATACTCGGGTTGTACGCGTGCCGGCGGATAACCCCCTGGTGGACGGCATACCGATAGGGCCCGGCACCAGGGACTTTGTGACCATAGAGCTTGAAACGGACGAAGGAATACAGGGCATCGGCTATTCCTTCATTCCCGGAATGGTGGGGAATCCCCTTTTCACGGCATTGAAGGTTACCGTCGATGCCATGTGCGAGATTATTATCGGCGACGACCCCATGGGCATTGAAGCCATTGTTGCCAAGTTGAAGCGGCAGACCGGCACCATTGGCCCGGGTATGTTCAACTTCGCCCTGGCCGGCGTGGACGTGGCCCTGTGGGACATTAAAGGCAAGGCCTTTGGGCTGCCTGTTGCCACCCTGCTGGGCGGCCACCGAGACCGAGTGCCCACCTATGCCAGCGGTCAGCTGACGCGGGACCGCAACTTGGAGTTCCTTGCCGACGTCGGAAGTCGCCTGGTGGAGAAAGGCTTCAGGCAAATGAAGACCCAGATGGGAGCTGAGCCTTCTGCCGACGATGAAGTGGCACGCATCCGCGTAATGCGCGAAGCCATTGGACCGGACATTGATCTGATGTGCGACATCAACCAGCTTTGGGACGTCAACCGCGCCATATCCATAGGGAAGCGCGTTGAAGAGTACAACCTGTTCTGGCTGGAAGACTTGACCACTTACGATGACTACCAGGGTCTGGCGCGCATTGCGGACGCATTAACGACCCCACTGGCGTGCGGCGAGTATGTATTTGGCATCGCACCCTTCCGGCAATTGATTGAGAATCGGTCCATCGACATCGTGATGATTGACCTGATGCGGGTGGGGGGCATTACTCAGTTCCAAAAGGTTGCCGGAATGGCCGAGGCATTCAACATGCCTGTCGTCAGCCATGTGGCCCCGGAAGTGCAGGTCCACAACGTGGCGGCTATTCCCAACGGATTGACTGTGGAGTATATGCCCTGGTCCCTGCAGCTGTTTGAAGAGACTCCGGCCATTGTGGACGGCGAAATCGTGGTCCCGAACAGGCCGGGCCTGGGACTGGCTTTCAGCGAGGAAGCCATGAGGCAGTACGCGGTTTAGACCGGCTTCTTTTAGGGGAGAGGCTGGCAGGGAGAGCAGCCCGAACCGGATCCCACAAACCCAGAGTACCGCGTATGCCAGTTCATCTATAGGTATAGGAGCAGAAACAATGACCGCCCAGCTACGCATTTACACGATAAACCGCGGAATGATGGATTCCTGGCTTACAGTGTTCAATGAGCATATCCGGCCACTGCACGAAAGGCTGGGGATTCCCGTGGTGTCTTCCTACGTCAATGCCGACCGGACCGAGTTTATCTGGGTGCGTCGCTTCAGCAATGCGGAGGAAATTCCCGACAAGGAGGCTGCTTACTTCGCTTCTCCCGAACGTACCGCCCTGGGCGATATTCCCACCAGTCATATCGCCAAGATGGAGGTAACGGTAATGGACGAGGTCGTGGTCTGACGTGGGGCTCCTTGAATCCTGTTGCCTATGCTGGGCGTAATACCAATCGGGTAGCGCCTTTGATAGCGATGTTAGTCCCGGTGAGAATATTGCGGAAGGTTTGGCAGGTTGTAAGGGGGGCGGGAATTGTTGTAAGCGCCCGCCCGGCAGGCAGCTACGGCCAGTTCCTTTCGGACACGGTTCAATACCACCATTGAGGCCCGAAGCCGTGACCCTCAGTTGAGGGCAATGTACCCGGGAGCAGGTCCTTGAACAGAAACGGGATGCCGAATCAGGCATCCCGTTTCCTCGTGGCCAGCGGCCATCAGGACAGGGCCCGTAAGGCTACAATTTCTTCACCATTTCCACGTGAGGGATATCCACTTCCAGAAACACCTCACCCTGCTCGCGGTAGCCATGACCGGCGTAGAAACTCTTGACGTATTCCTGGGCATGGAGGAGGCAATGGGTCATACCCTGGGCGCGGGCCGCGTTCTCCAGGAATTCGAGGATCAGTCCCCCGACGCCGTGCCTTCGCCACCTCCGGTCCACGGACATGCGGCCCACACGGCAGGTCCCCGCTGGGTCACCTTCCACCAGCAGCATTCTTCCGGTACCGATTACTTCGCCGCCTTTGAATACGACAGCGTGGGTGGCGGTGGCATCGGCATCGTCCAGCTCTTCTTCAGCCGGAATCTGCTGCTCCACCACGAATACTCTCATGCGAACGTTGATGGCAGCTTCGAGTTCTTCCTCGGTCTCCACCAGTTTGACGGTAAATTCAGCCACTGAATTGTTCCTGATGCCTGAGTTTAAAGGGATGCTGGGAACTCAGACCAACCTGTCCATTTTGTAATATCGGCCAAAGCAAAACGCCGGCAATAGGTTACCGGGCCAGGCCGTAGGCGATGGCCTTGAGGCCTGCATCCTCGGATTCGTTGAGCCGGGCCGCCACGTCGGCGATGAGCTTGCCGCAGGCGGTGCTGCCCCAGAACCAGCGATGCAGGGCCTCTTCGTTGGCTTCTTTGTTCTGCTCCATGCGTGCTTCGTACAAGAATGCCTTGAGGTCGTCGGCGCAGTAACGGATGTACTGGTGCCTGGAAATGCTGGCCGGCCGTTCGGACATGTCGGCCTGCTCCTCTCCCGCGGCACACATCTCCAGGAAACGGACAACGCCCCGGAACCTCCTCTGGGGTATTCCGCAGAGGCCCACGCCGGTGCGTCCACCGTTGTTGTCAAGCCAGCGCTCGTAAAAGGCCCGCATGGCCGTAATTTCGTCGGCGGCGCTGCGAGCGGGTGGAGCGGTATCGGAATTTATCTGGGAAGCCTGAGGCATGGCGGTGGGAGCGGAATCGTCGGGAAAATCCACCAGCACTGGTCCTTCAGGAGACTTGAGCATGTCGAAGGCCATGTTCAGGACCTGATGCTGGCAGGCGGAGTCGTTTGGCCTGCCCAGGGCGAAACCGAAAAAGAAGGGTACAAAGAGGGCCCGGGGAGGCTTCACCTTTTCGGCGTGTTCCCTGACCATGGCGATGGTCACGGTAGCGATACCGTGCTCTTCGAATACCCGGGCCAGCACACTCACGGTGTGGGTGCAGAGAGGTCAAGTGGGGGTAAGTAGGACGACGTCCACCCCTTCGTCCTTGAGCCTGGCAGCGACCTCGGGCCCGGTCTCTTCGATTACGCCGCTGGCATCCCGGAGGGCGCCCATAAAGGAATAAAAGCTGGCGGAAAGAGCGCCGACTTCGCCCCTGGAAACCAGCTCCCGCAACCGGTCCACTGGAAATGTGACATTCAGATCGCGGTATATGCCGGTATGGTCGAAGCCGATGGAGAAGTGACTTTGCACCACATCGGCCGGGTCGCAGTCGCTGGGGATTACGCGGTAGGAGTATTCGCCGCCGGGGTCGTCGCGAGTGAAGGGCTGGTCGTTCCGGAGGTGCAGGCCGGCCGAAGTTACAAGGGCGACTTTGCACTGGGAAAGAGGTTTGCCCGGTCTGACCCAGGGAGTGGATTCATGCTCCAGGCAGGGGAAAAACTCAAGGGTCCTGCGCTGTACTTCGCTCAGGGTTTCCAGTCGGGGCATGGCCACCTCCTCGTCAGGGCAGGGCTGAAGGTCTGAGATTTTGCAAGTCCGGCAAGAGGGATTCGGGAAACAGTTTCAAGGCTCAACGGCAGGCTGGCGGTTGTGAGCAGGGGCGACTGCCCGAAGGGCACCACCCCCGTCCTGCCCTGCCATTTCAAGTGGAAAGGTCCATTGAAAAGCCGCCCTTAGTTGAACATTATGGCTCCCCGTCCTATTTCACCGTAGTCCATGTCGCCGTAGGCCTCGTTGATCTGGTCCAGAGTGTAGTGCCGGACCACGAGGTCGTCCAGGTTCAGCTTGCCGGACAGGTAGAGTTCGACCATGGTAGGCATATCGGTACGGGACCGGGCGGACCCGTAGTAGGTGCCACGGAGGGTCTTTTCGTTGCGGACAAGGTCAACCGCATTGATGGGAGCTTCGGCGCCCATTGGGGCAATGCCTACGACGGTGACAGTGCCGCTCTTGCTGCACATGTCGTAGGAGGCCTTGACTGTGTCCGCCGAGCCGAAAACTTCGAAAGTATAGTCGGCGCCGCGTCCCCCGGTGAGCTCCTTTACCTGGGCAACTGGGTCCCGGTCGGCGGCATTGACCGAATGGGTAGCGCCGAACTTCATGGCAAATTCCAGTTGGCTTTCCCGGATATCGACGGCGATTATCTGGGAGGCGTTGAGGAGTTTGGCGCCCATAATTACATTGAGGCCCACGCCGCCGCAACCGACCACCGCCACGGTGCTGCCCGGCTGTACCTTGGCGCTGAACATGGCGGCTCCCACGCCGGTGGGGACGCAGCAGCCGATCATGGCCGCTTTGTCCATGGGCAAGTCGGTGTTGGTGGGAATGCAGCCGGTCTCAGGAACCACGGCGTATTCGGCAAAGCATGCAACCTTCCCCATGTGGTGGATGCTCTGATCACCTTTGTGGAGGCGAGTGGTGCCATCAAGCATAAAGGGTCCGGTGGCCATATGCAGGTCGCAAAGGTAGGAATGGCCCTCCAGGCAGGACTTGCAGCGTCCGCAGGCGGGCACGAAAGAAAGAATGACCTGATCTCCGGGCTTGGTAAGCGTGACGCCGGGACCTACTTTCTCCACGGTGCCAGCGCCCTCGTGGCCCAGCACTGCAGGCAGGGCGATGGCGGCATCGCCATGCATAAAGTGCCGGTCGCTACGGCACACGCCCGCCGCGCCAATCTTGACCATAACTTCGCCGGCCTTGGGTTCGTCCAGGTCCACGTCCTCAACCACCAGGGGTTGACCATACTCGTACAAAACGGCAGCCTTCACTTAAGGGCCTCCTGATTCTGTTTAGGGCCTATCATCGGCATTCGACTACCGTATGTCAACCGGGATTGCCTGTGGGAATGGCCCTATCAATACACGACCCTGGTGGGTTCGTACCGGAGAAGCTCTTCTTCGTAGGTTGCTAATGTGGCGCGGCGCAAAATAATGTAATATTCTTCCCGTCGTAGTCCTTCACCGTCAGGTGTTATCGAATCAAGCCATATCTGCCAGGGGAGTCCTGGATGCTGGAATTAAGGCAAATAACCGCCGACGAATTCGTTGAGTGGGTCAGAGTCGAGGCCCGCGCCTATGGCAACCGGCTCAATGCCGACCCGGAGGTGCTGCGGCCGCACTTTGACCTGGACCGGTCGATAGCCGTATTCGACGATGGCAAAATTGTGGGCGGAGCCCACTCTCACCTCCAGGAAATATCCATCCCGGGAGCAACCTCCCCAATAGCAGGGGTCGCGAACATTGAAGTCCAGCCCACCCACAGGCGCAGGGGCATCATGACAATGATGATGCACCACCAGCTAAAGGACATCTACGAGCGCGGAGAGCCGCTGGCTGGCCTGTTTGCTTCGGAGAGCGTGATCTACGGGCGCTTTGGGTATGGCGTTGGTTCACTCAGGGAAGAATGGAGTATTGAGCGGCACTACACCGGTTATGCCCAGCGGCATGAGACTCCCGGCAGGTTCGCCTTCATCAATCCTCCAGAGATCGGGACCCTGCTGCCTGACGTTTTTCGCCGCAGCACCTTGGGCAGGCCGGGGGTGTTCCAGAAAGCTTCACATCTCTGGGAACGGGAAGCCAACGCGCCGGAGCACCGGCAAGGCGGTCGGGGCGGAATTTTCTACGTTGCGTACTACGAGGGTGACCGGATGGAAGGCTACGCCCGATACCGCACCGGCGAGGGAACAGTCTCGGTGCAGGAACTGATGGCGGCATCCCGCACGGCCGCCGCATCCCTGTGGCGTTTCTGCTTTGACACAGACCTGGTTACCAGGGCCGAAGCGGAACGGCGTCCGGTGGACGACCCACTGACGTGGATGCTGGCCGACCCGCGCAGATTAAACCGGGGGACTCGGGACGGCCTGTGGCTGCGCCTCGTGGACGTGGCCGCAGCCCTGTCAATGCGACAGTACACTGCAGAGGGCAGGCTGGTGTTCGAGGTGCGGGATGAGGTGTGCCCCTGGAATGCCGCTCGCTTTGCGCTGGAGGCGACCTGCGAAGGGGCCCATTGCAAGGCCACGGAGGCCGCACCGGATATTTCGATCGGCGTAGCCGCATTGGCATCCGCCTTCCTGGGGGGCGTCAGCTTCAGCACGCTGGAGCAGGCAGGCCTGGCAGAAGAAAATGAGGCAGGGGCGCTGGAACGGGCCAACCGAATGTTTGCAGTACAACAACAGCCCTGGACTCCCTGTGGTTTCTGACAGGCGGCCCAAAGATTGACTAATGGGCTGGCAACTGGGCTAGGCAGACCGTTCCTCGACCGGCATGCGGGCTGGAGGGAAGATTCCGGACCCTCTAACAAAGCCCAGGTAACAATATCTCACCTGCAATCAAGCAGCGAGACTCAAGGCGCCATGGCCCTAAACGCCGGGCCCCACCGGTATCTCCTCAGCCTACCTTGGAACAGACCGCTCACAGTTGCGGAAGATAACTGCCTCGCTCCCAGCGGATTACTGCTTTGGCTGAGCTATGCCTCAGCCAGCGGTACAGAAAAGGACACCCGGTAGTTGTCGTCGGCGCTTCGGGCGATGTGACCGTGACCGGTCAGGTCTTCTGCAATGATGATGTCCCCTGGAAACAGGCGTTTTACAGTACCGTCGGCGGTTTCGTATTCAGCGGCCCCAGAGAGGGCGATTACGTACTGGCGTCGAGGCGCTGTGTGGTAGTCCTCGACGTAGGGCGGCTCCCGGCGAGTCAGGTTTATCGTACCGGGTCCCACGCGGTTCATAATTTCGGCAAACTGGTCCAGGGTTAAGTCCTCGAAGTGGGACTCACCGTCGTCTCCGGAATATATGCGCACTATTTGCATAATTCTCTCCTGCTGAATTGGGATGCGTGGTTATATCTTAGCCGAATCCGGAAGGCCGGGGGAGCGGCTGCGGACTCAGGGAGCCCTCTCCGGGGCATAGAGCCAGCCTTCGAGCATTACTGCGGGGTCAAATCCCGCTTGGCCCCTTTCCGTTGGCTTGGGAAAACGTTCCGGCGCTGCAGCCCACAGCGCCGCGGCCACCGCTGCAACCATGGAGTCCAGCGCATCGTGGCTGCGAACGGCCAGGTCACGGAAGGCGCCAAACTCAAAAAAGATTGGGCTCGCCCGACCAGGCAGCCCATTGACTATTGACAGCCGTCTTTCAATGGCTCGCCGCCCTCCCTTGTATCCCTTGAATGGCAACCCCAGCCTCCTCAATACTGCTCCCGGCATGACTTCCAGCAGTACGGTTACTTCTGCAGTCCCCGGCCTGGAATACTCGGGCAACGGGGGCACAGACATCGCATTGGCTGAATTGCCAGACCACAGGACGTGCAGCATCTGCATGCCCCGAAAGGTCATTGGCACCATAATGGGATTGACCATATGCAGGCAGGAGTAGCTCTCTGGGGGGTCGCAGGCCCGCTTTGGTTCGCCGTGGGTAGCGACAAAGTCATCCCTCAATTCAAGAAAGCTGGCATAGTCCATGCGTGCCGCTCCTGCCCAGAGGTCCGGCATGGCCATGCTGCCGGGAATCCAGTAGTCCGCAAAGGTCCTGGGTGTAGCAAAGGGAAAGTCCAGGGCGGCGATGGTGGGCCCGGAGCAGGCGGCCAGTGTTGTGGTCAAGTCTGCCCGGCCAATCCTTGCGCAGGTCTCCAGTGTGAGGCAGGTGCCTTCCAGGGCGCCCCTGGTGAACCAGGTATTGTTGTCAGCCCGGGCGCCGCTGAAATCGACGCCCATGATGGTAGTCATCGGGTCTGCTCCACCGGCTCTGGCGAACCCGGCCGTATCGGTCTGCCCAGGCAGTCAATCTTGTGGCTCATTGCTCTGGGTAGTATAGTCTTGCACGAACAATAACCCAATTAACGCGAGGAGAATGATGAACCTGACCGCACGACGTGAAAGATATCGCGCAATTCTCGCGGGTGACCGGTGCGTCCACCCCGCATCTGTCTTTGACCCCATCTCCGCCCGCGCCGCGGAGGATATTGGTTTTGAAGTTGGAATGTTTGCGGGTTCCATTGCCTCAGGTACGGTCCTGGGCGCCCCGGACCTGATTGTATTGACCTTGACTGAATTTGCCCAGCAGATTCATCGCATCTGCCGAGCCGGTGACCTGAGCCTGATGGTTGACGCCGACCACGGCTACGGAAATGCCCTCAATGTCCGCCGCACCGTGGAGGAGCTGGAAACCGCCGGAGTGTCCTGCCTGACCATCGAGGACACCCAGCTGCCCCTGGGATTCGGCGCCGCCGGCGAGGGAGCGCTGATTTCCGTAGAAGAGGGCGTGGGCAAGATGAAGGCCGCCCTTTCGGGTCGCCAGGACCCCGCGCTGGTCGTGGCTGGGCGCTCCAGCGCCTTGCGGGTAACCGGACTCGAAGATGCCATCAAGCGAGCCAAGGCCTACGAAGCGGCCGGGGTAGATGCCATGTTCCTGGCCGGCGCCCAGACCCGCGCCGAAGTTGAGGCCGTGGCTGCCGAGGTAAACATTCCGCTGCTCCTTGGTGGAGCCGGCGGCGAGCTGGCCGACCTGGACTTCCTGAGCAGGGCTGGCGTCCGGGTTGCCCTGCAGGGGCACCTGCCCTTTGCGGCGGCAATTAAGGCTGCCTACGACACCATGAAGGCCTTGCGAGACGGGGTTAAGCCGGCAGACCTTACCGACCAGCTGGCTTCACCCGAGCTGATGAACCAGCTTACCCGCCGTGACAGCTACAACCAGTGGGTCAAGGACTTTTTGGGGTAGCGGGGCGCATACCGAACTCCTGGCATAACCAATTCTGGCTTGAGGAGGCTAACCATGAACTTTACCCAGAATCACCTGCACTTTCGCAGCGAAGACCCGGATGCCGCCGCAAGGTTCTATTGTGACAATTTTGGCGCCGTAATCACTGCGGAGAGGCCCCTGTCCACTACCAAGTCCATAATACTGGAGCTGGGTGGACGGCCATTGATGACAATTTCCGGGCGGGCTGAGGGAGAGGATCCGGTGCCGGGTTCCACGGAGCCCCGCTACGGCCTGGACCACTTCGGGTTTGAGGTTGACGATATGGAGGCTGCCGCCAGCAACTTCCGTTCCAATGGTGTGCACTTTATCTGCGAACCATGGACAATGCCCTCCGGTTCCATGGTGGCGTTTATCGAGGCGCCGGACCACGTCAGCGTCGAGATCATCCAGCGCCCCAAATAAAGGACGCGCCAGGCAGACTGCCAGGGTTGAAACAGGAACGGGCGGGTCACTCACCCGCCCGTTCTGTTCTCTGAATGGATTCCGATATCCCGCTAGAGATTCATGGCATCCAGGCCCACACGTGCCAGGTCCTCGTCGGACTGGCCGCTGGGATAGCCTCCCACACCTATGCCTCCCAGGATAACCCCGTCCTTCATAATTACCAGGCCACCCTGTCCATGGGTGAGATTGGGGTCGCCCAGCTCGCTGATGCTGCGTCCCTGGCCGTGCAGCCGCTCGGCGTGGGCGCCGGTGTTCAGGCCCATTATGGCGGCGGTGTAGGCCTTTCGCAGGGCGTGGCGGCGACTGAACATCCGCAGGTTGTCCATTTTTGCGTAGGCTTCCAGGTTTCCCGTGGAGTCAACAATGGCCATGGCCACCGGTGCGTCGGGGGTTTCCTGGGCTTTGGCCATCATGGCCTGCATTGCGGCCTGAATTTGCTCCAGTTTCAGTGCTGGTTCCGGCATTCCTGTCCCTCCTTCATTCTTCTTGTCGATAAATTGCCTCCAGTGAATTGCCTGAAGAGGCGGTGAAGCGTGCCCGTCGGGCAGATAGTCTTGGTAAAGGCCTAAGGTGTTGCCAGGGCTTCGTCCACTCGCTTTCGGAAGTCCTCGGCGGCCAGGCGCATTAGTCCCTGGGAAGACACGGTGACGAAGTTGGCGCCAAGCTTGATGAATTCTGCCACGCCGGCCGCATCCGCCGGATTGTTGCCGCCTACACCGACGTTTTTGCCCCCGGCCCGCACCCGGGGGATTACTTCGCCCATGACCTTACGCACCTCAGAGACCGGCGGGAATCCCATGCTCTGGCCCAGGTCGGAAGCGGCGACGTGCAAAACGTCCGCCCCGGGTACCGCCAGAATCTGGTCAAGGTTGTTAACTGCCTCTACCTCTTCCACCATGGGGATTACCAGCAGCTGGGAATTGACCCAACTGGTGGACTCGTCGCGGGTCACGCCAATCCCGTAGTCGTGGGCTCGCCCGCCTCCCATGCCCCGCTGGCCATCGGGATGGTAGCGGGCAGCACGGGCCACGCCGGCGGCCTGCTCGCCACTGTTGACGTGGGGTACGATGATGCCCTGCAGCCCCCGGTCCAGGAAGCGCAGGATGGTGGATTCTTCCTTGTTTGGTATGCGTGCAATGGGTGTAATGCCGAAGGTTTCGGCGGCCCGCACCATGTGTTCCACCTGGTCCAGGTTCATGGGGCCGTGTTCGCAGTCGATCATCACGAAGTCATAACCCACGGCGCCGAAGATTTCAACCAGGTCAGGGGAATATCGGGTGATAATTGCCCCGAAAACGACATCCCCGGCGGCCAGCTTGGCCTTGGTAGTATTGGTCTGCATAGGATGGCCTCCCTGTGTATTGGGTAGCTTGGGCGATTATATGGCTGACTGGGAATGCTGGCAATGGCGGCAGCTGCCATGTAGGCAGGCATTGTCGTTGTTCCCCCTGGGGAATACTATTAGTCCACACGTAAATGGGAAGGGTGATACTACATGCGATACAGACCTCTGGGCAACACCGGACTCAACGTCTCTGAAATTGGGTTCGGTTGCGGTAACGTGGGTGGCCTGATGATCCGCGGCGACCATGGCGACCAGGTGCGGGCCGTGGCCCGAGCCATGGAACTGGGAATCAACTACTTCGATACCGCCTCCTCGTACGGCAATGGCCAGTCAGAGACCAACCTGGGGCGGGTGCTCAAGGAGCTTTCGGCGAACGTGTACGTGGGCACCAAGTTTCGGGTAACCACCCACCAAGTGGGGCAGATCAAGAGCAACGTAATTGGTTCGGTAGAAGACAGCCTGACCCGTCTCCAGCGGGAACAGGTTGACCTGATCCAGATGCACAATCACCTGGCTTCTGAGGCTGAAGGTGGTTCAATATCACCGGAAGAGCTCCTGGGCGAGGTTGTGGATGCCCTGACCCAGCTGAGGGAACAGGGAAAGGTCAGATTCTGGGGAATGACGGCCGTGGGAGAGACGACAGCCCTACACCGGGTGATCGGGTCGGGCTCATTAAACACCATCCAGTCGGTTTACAATCTGGTAAACCCCAGCGCGGGGATTGCCGTTCCTTCCGGGTTTGACATGCCCGACTACGGGAATCAGATTGGGATGGCGGCAGACAACGGGATGGGTGTGCTGGTCATAAGGGTGCTGGCCGCCGGCGCGCTGAGTGGAGAGGCGGAGCGCCATCCGGTGGCTGTCCCCTCGGTGGCGCCCATTGGTTCAGGACGCGATTACAACCAGGACATGAGCCGTGCCGAGGGATTCCGATTCCTGGTGCAGGAAGGCTACGCCCAAAGTCTGGTGGAGGCGTCCCTGAGGTTTGCCCTGAGCAATGGCGGGGTGAGCAGCGTTCTAGTGGGCTATTCCAGCCTGGAGCACCTGCAGCAGGCTGTGGAATATGCAAACCTGGGTCCGCTGGAGCCGGGGGCCCTGGAGCGACTGCCGGAGGTCTGGGCGGGTTTCACAGGCTGAAGGCGAATTGCGACGTTCCGAAGCATCGCTGGTTAGAGGTGATGTTATGACCGCAGCTTCCACATTCACAATTCCGGCTCGAGGGGGCAAGGCAGCTTTCCTGGCAGCCGGTCAACACGTGAAGGTAATCAACACCCACGGGCAGCAGGTTGTGGATACATGGGCCTTTAGTCGGGATGACCTGAGCGAGTTCATGTCAATGGAACACTCGCGCGCCTCCCTGGGACGAATCATGCCTGGGCTGGGGCAAACCATGGTTTCCAACCGGAGGCGGCCCGTTCTAACACTGGTAGAAGATACTTCAGGAGGCGTTCACGATACCCTGCTGGCGGCCTGCGACCGGTTCCGTTATGAGCTTCTGGGCTGCACTGAATATCACGACAATTGCACCGACAACCTGGCGGCGGCGCTGGCGGAACTGGGCCTGGCAGCCCCCGAAACGCCCAGCCCGTGGAACCTCTTCATGAATATACCGGTGGCGCCGGATGGCAGCATTGCCTTTGAATCTCCCGTATGCATGCCTGGCAACTATGTGCTGCTGCGAGCCGAGATGGACTGCGTGGTAGCGTTCTCTGCTTGCCCTCAGGACATGGTGCCCATAAACGGGGCGGACTGCAATCCCACCGAGGCCCATTTCCAGATGTTCTGACGTGGCGGCGTCCGTTGGGCGTTCTACGCAGCCCCCTTGCGCCAACTGGTTCCCCGCAACTATTCGGTTGAGCGCCCGGCGTATCCCGTTCGCTATCGGGTCGGTTCGTGCCATTTCCTCGTCCGGCTGGGCAGCTCAACCTGATATACTGGGGCTGCCTTTTAGAATTCGTACAGTCCCTACTTGCATAAATGAGAGGTGCAGGCATGAAGTGGGCCTCCGCATTATCCGAGCATCCTTCCCTGGAGACAGCCATTGATGAGTGCGTCTCCAGCCTCCGGGAACAACTGGGTGAAGTTCAACCGGACCTGGCCGTGGTTTTTGCCTCCTCCCACCACCATTCGAACTACGAGGCAGTGCCGCAGCTTATAGGGCAGGCCCTGTCTGGCGGCAGCGGAGCGCCCCTGGTCCTGGGGTGTTCCGGCGGCGGCATAATCGGGAACGGCCAGGAAGTTGAGCAGAGCCCCGCCTTTTCCATAACCGCCGCCTCTTTGCCCGACGTAACTGTAACGCCTTTCCACCTGGCGAGCGATGCGCTTCCGGACCTGGATGCCGGTCCGACCTCTTGGGAGGATCTGCTCGGGGTGAGTCCCTCCCATGCCCCGCAGTTTGTGGTGTTGGCTGACCCCTTCTCTTTTCCGGTACAGAACCTGATCCTGGGAATGGACTTTGCCTTTGCCGGTTCCGCCAAGATTGGTGGCCTGGCCAGCGGGGCGCAGCAGCAGGGTGGCAACGCCCTGTTCCTGGGCAACCGGGTCCACCGGTCCGGCGCGGTGGGAGTTGCGCTGCACGGCAATATCACCATAGACACGGTAGTCGCACAGGGGTGTCGTCCCATTGGTCAGCCCATGCGCATTACCCAGAGCCGGCGCAATCTGCTGGAGGCCCTGGATGGCGAGACGCCATTGAACGTCCTTCGGGGTCTTTATCCCACCCTCACTGAGCGAGACCAGGGACTGATGCAGCATTCCCTTTTCCTGGGTGTGGTAATGGACGAATTCATCGACGAGCCCCAGCAAGGGGATTTCCTGATTCGCAACGTGATGGGAATGGACGACCGCAGCGGTTCCCTGGCTATCGGTGAAATGCTAAAGGAAGGCCAGTTGGTCCAGTTTCATCTCAGGGACGCCGACACCTCGGCGCAGGACCTGGCGGCGGTGCTGGAGCGCTACGCTGGCGATAACCGGGAGAACGAAGTCCAGGGGGCCCTGCTCTTTTCGTGCCTGGGGCGGGGACAATACCTGTACGGGCGTCCCAACCACGATACGGAGCTGTTCCGGGACAAGGTAGGACCTGTGCCGTTGGGCGGGTTCTTCTGCAACGGCGAAATCGGGCCGGTCAGCGGCACCACTTTCCTGCACGGATACACCAGCTCCTTTGGAATCTTCCGTCCCCGTATGTAGCCTGATTGGGTCAAGACCGGTCTTGGGCTGAGCTTCGACCATGGCTGCCGTTAAGGTCGGGATTCCCGTCTCGCTGACCGGTCAGTTCGGGACCCAGGGCAGGCAGGCGCTGGCGGGTCTCCAGGCGTGGGCCGATGCCGTAAACGGCGCCGGTGGCCTCCGGGTCGGCAATCGCCGGCATGATGTAGCGGTAGTCCACTACGACGACTGCAGCCTGGCCGATGCTGCCGGGGCGGCCGCCGGGAGACTAATCCACGAAGATCGGGTTGATCTTCTTTTTGGACCCTATTCCAGCGGCCTGGCCAGGGCAGTCGCCGACATTGCGGCGGGAGCGGGAAAGGTTCTTTGGAACCAGGGCGGCGCAGCCGATGAAATCTACGGGCCAGGGCGGCGGGTAGTCGGCATTTTGTCCGGGGCCCGGTCATACCTCGCGGCCCTGCCGAAGCTGGTTAGGGAGGCATACCCGTCATCTGCAGCCTTCGGTGTGCTCCGGTGTTCCGACGGGGCATTTCCCAGGCTGGTCAGCGAGGGTTTCGAGAATTCCGCAGTGGCCAGCGGCTTTTGCAAGGTTTACCACCGGGAGTTTCCTTCAACGCAGGCTGATTTCAGCGGGTTCGTTCAGGAAGTCCTGGAGGCGAATCCCGACTTGTTGCTGGCAGTTGGCCGGATACGTCATGATATCGCCATTGCCCGAACGCTGGCTTCTCAGCCGGGCACAGCTCGTTTGCCGAAGGCAATGGCAGTTGTTGCCACGCCCATTGACCGGTTTCGCGCTGAGATGGGCCGGGCGGCCGACGGTTTCGTGGGGCCCAGCCAGTGGGAGCCGCCCGCGTCGAACGCTCCCATTCCCAATCCGTGCGATTACTTTGGTCCGGCTCCGACGCATGTCCGTGCAACGCTGAACCGCGCGGGTTTTGCCACAGGGGTTCCCGTCGACTACCCGATGGCGCAATGCTTCGCGGCCGGACTAGTAGCCCAGCGGTGTGTGGAAGCGGCCGGAAGCCTCGAGCAGGGATTGCTTTGGGCTGCAGCCGGGAACCTGGACTTTCAGACCTTCTTCGGCAGGTTCAAGATCAACTCCGAGTCGGGGGAGCAAGTTGGCCGCTCCGTGAATATTGTGCAGTGGCAGCTGGGCAGGAAGGTAGTTATCTGGCCTCCCGAACAGGCGCAAGGCAAGCTGGAGTTGTATCAGCAGGCGCGAGGAGAGTGAACTCTATGCGGTTGAAGGACAAGGTGGCCCTCATTACCGGCGCGGGAAGAGGGATAGGACAGGCCATAGCCATGGCGTACGCCAGGGAAGGCGCCATAATCGCACTGGCGGCCCGTAGCCTGGACCAGCTGGAGGAGACGGCGAAGCAGGCGGCGGCGCTGGGCGCGCAGACAAGCATCGTGCGCGTTGATGTGACCAGCCAGGCCGAGGTAGAAGCCATGGCGGCTGAAACCCGGCAGCGCTTCGGGCGGGTTGATATCCTGGTGAACAATGCCGGTATTGTGGGCCCCATCGGCGCGCTGGAGGACAACGATGTAGAGTCCTGGGTCCGGACAATACAGGTAAACCTGGTGGGCACTTACCTGTGCTGCCGTTCGGTAATTCCCATTATGGCTGAGGCCGGAGGAGGCCGGATTATTAACCTTTCGGGGTCGGGGTCCACTTCTGCTCCCCATTACCTGTCAGCCTACGGTTCCTCGAAGGCGGCCATTATTCGGCTGACCGAAATTCTCTCCTTGGAGCTGGCGGACAAGAACATACAGGTCAATGCCCTGGGGCCCGGTTCGATTCACACCGGGATGTGGGAAGAGATTACGGACGGGGCCCAGGCGGCGGGTGAAACCGAACTGTACGAGTTCGGGCTGCAGGTCACCGGCGGCGGCGGGGCATCCATCGAGCGGGCTGCCGAGCTGGCGGTCTGGCTGGCCAGCGACGCCGCGGACGGCCTGAGCGGTCGCCTGATTCACGCGGTGGCCGATGACTTTCCGAGCCTGACGCCTTTGATACCGGAGATTATGGCCTCGGACCTATACACCTTGAGAAGGGACGAGCCATAGCGGTCGTTTCAAGACAATCCTGCCGGCTGGAGGGCATGGTCCGGACTCTTAGACTTCTATGACCATTACTTTGCCTGGATGCGATTTCCCAGCCTGAAGCGGAAACGTTTCATTTCAGGGGGTTTCACACAGGCAGGACGGTCGAAATGTATTAGGGGCGGGTATCTCCAACCCGGCCCTTCCAGCATAGACCACCTGAATCGCAACCCTGCCGCCTGAAGCCTCAGGCTACCGCCGCCACTTCTACCGAATTTATGGGCGGCAGGTTCTCCACCATCAGTTCCCAATTGTCGCCTTCGTCCCGGCTGTAGAAGATCTGGCCGTTTACGGTGCCAACGTATATTCCCAGCGGGTCCAGCATGTCGGTAGCCATTCCCTCCCGGAGGACGTGCAGGTAGGCGTGTTCCTGGAGAAGGCCGTTAGTCAGCGGTTCCCAGTCCTGTCCTCCCGTGCGACTGCGGAAAACCCGGAACCTGGCCCCTGAGGCGTAGCGAATACCGCCGCCCACATCGGAGCCCAAAACCTCGTCCTCCGGCAGGACAAACAGGGTTTGAGGGTCGGTGTGGTGGAGGCCCAGCACGAACCCGAAACGGGAGGGCAGCCCCTCGGTGATGTCGGTCCAGGCGTCGCCATAGTCATCGGAACGGAACACGCCGCAGTGGTTCTGCTGGTAAAGGAGACCGGGAGTCGTAGGATGGGAAAGCAGCTTATGGGGGCACTGTCCCCATTCGGGCAAGGGGTCTGCAGGGTTGAAGTCGGCGCGGACGCCCCTGTTGGTCGGCTTCCAGGTCTCCCCGCCGTCATCGGTGCGAAAGACACCGGCGGCCGATATGCCCACCCACATGCGGTCAGCCAGTTGAGGGTCCAGGGCGATGCTGTGGAGGCAAAGGCCGCCGAACCCTGGCATCCATTCGGGCCGGGTGGGGTGCTTGCCCAGACCCTCCAGTTCGCGCCAGGTTGCCCCGCCGTCAGTGGACTTGAACAGGGCCGCAGGCTGAACGCCAGCGTACAGCGTGCCAGGTTCGGAGCGCCTGCCGGGCTCGATGTGCCAAATGTTACTGACCGTGGGGCCGTCGTGCTCGGCGTACTCGGCCTTGTCGCGAAAGCGAGGTTGTTCAGTTGACTGTTCCCAGGTCTTGCAGAAATCGTCGCTGTATTCAACCTGGGGGCCGAACCACATGCTGTTGCTTGCGGCGAGAATCCTGCCTCCGGCGCGGGGGTCAGAGGTCAGGTGAAATGTGTCGGTCCCCGGGTTGTAAGGGCCGGTAACCTGCCAGCGCTGGCGAGAAGGGTCGCCGGTAAGGATAAATGCTCCCTTGCGGGTGCCTGCCAGTACCAACAGGCTGTTCGAACCCGGGAGGGCTGCCTCGGTCATCCTTGATTCACCTCAGGTTGGGGCTCAAAAGGGCTGGCTCTTAATTACTTATGGGGTAAGAATAACCTTGCCGTGGGCAGGGCTATCGCATGAAAGATTCGTCCTACAGCCGGCCATTATCCACAAGGCAAAGTTATGTCGTCCTGAGCTTGCCGAAGGGCCTGAAATCCTTCCCCACGGCCTCGCTACGGTTCCGAAAGCCAGTTGGTGGGAAGGAGTTTAGATTCTTCGGCAAGCTCAGAATGACCATTTACTCACTCATGCGATTGCCCTGTTGCCGTGGGTACCCCGGCTTGACAGGTGCTGGTGGGCCTGGGCCACGTCTGCCATGGGCAGGACTCGGTCCACCACCAGCCGAAGCCTGCCGTCGGCCAGCATGGGAAAGATTTCGGCCATGGCCGCGGCATGGTCGAGCCTGCCCGCCGGAGAGCGTCCCATACTGAAGCCAATGACAGTGCGATTGGCGGCGAAGATGTCGCCGCTGGCCAGACTGGCCGGCGTGCCCGAGGCGTTGCCGTAGGAGATGAGCTTGCCGTAAGAGGCCACGCAGCGGACGCTTTTCTCCAGCACCTGGCCGCCGACGCACTCCAGCAACAGTTCGACTCCTCTGCCACCGGTCATCTGGCGGACCTCTTCCTCGAAGTCCTGGGCCACGTAGTTGATGGTTTCGTCAGCGCCCAGGGATCGGGCAAGGTCTAGCTTTTCCGTTGACGAAGCAGTTGTGATGACCCGGGCTCCGAAAGCCTTGGCCAGCTGGATTGCAACGGTGCCCACTCCGGAGGCTCCAGCCTGAATCAATACGGTGTCGCCGGGCTGGACCTGTCCACGGGTCTTGAGCAGGTGGTAGGCAGTGAGGAAGACGATGGGCATTCCGCCGGCGTGGACCGGGTCCACCGTTTCCGGGTAGGGGAAGACGTATGAGGCGTTGACGGAGACGTACTCGGCGTTGCCCTGGGGGCCCATGCCCATTACCCGCTGGCCGACGGTCAGGCCCGTTACTCCCTCTCCCACTTCCGTGATGGCGCCGGCGGCCTCCAGTCCCAAGGTGGACGGCAGGTCGGGACCGGGGTAGTTGCCCTGGCGGCGCATGATGTCCGCGTAGTTAACGCCCGAGGAATCGACCTTGATGATCACCTGGCCGGGGCGGATAGACGGCTCGGGTACGTCCGCCCACTGGAGGACGTCCAGGTCGCCAAACTCTTCAATACGTACTGCCTTCATGGTTGCTCCTGCGATATGTGGATGGTCCGGTCAATCACGGTGGACCGGAGGCCGGTCCAGGGACCGGGCAGAACTGGCCATTCTCCTTCCGGCGAGTGGCCAATAAGACATTGGCACTTCAGGCCTGTGGGCGCAATTGGGGAGCAGCAAGGACGTCGGGATTGATCACCCGGACGGGTTCACCCGCTGCGTAGGCCCTGATGTCTTCGATGGCGCCGGCGTAGAAGGCACGGTAGCCTTCTTCAGTGACGTAGCCCAGGTGGGGAGCGATGATTGTGTTGTCCAGGCGAAGGAAGGGGTGGCCGGCTGGCAGCGGTTCCACGTCAAAGGTATCCAGGGCCGCCCCTGCGATGGCCTTCCGCTCCAAGGCGTCCACCAGCGCAGCTTCGTTTATAATGGGCCCCCGCGAAATGTTGACCAGGTAGGAAGTGGGTTTCATCAGGGCGATCTCCCTGGCCCCCACCAGGTCTCGCGTCCGGTCGCTGAGGCGCAGGTGGACCGAGGCAATGTCGGAGTCGCGGAAGAGCGTGTCCTTGTCCACCAGAGTGGCCTGGCATTCGGCGGCGCGCTGGGCGGTAAGGTTCTGGCTCCAGGCGATAACATTCATCTGGAAGGCGTTGCCCACCCGGGCCATCAACCCGCCGATGTGGCCCAGTCCGATAAGGCCCAGGGTCTTGTCCTTCAGGCCTACGCCGATGGTGGTCTGCCACCGTCCCTCCCGGGTCAGGCGGTCCTCCTGGGGAATCTTGCGCAGGATTCCGATAATCAGGCCCCAGGTCAATTCAGTGGGTCCCTCGCCGGCGCCTCCGGTCCCGCAGACGACTATGCCCAATTCCGTGGCGGCATCCACGTCAAAGGAGGCATTGCGTCCGCCGGTGGTTATCAGGAGTTTCAGGTCGGGCAGCTGGCTCAGAACTGAACGGGGGAAGGGAGTGCGTTCCCTCATGCCGATTACGGCGTTAAAGCTCTGAAGCCGTTCCACCAGGCGGTCCTCGTTCGCCAGGTGGTCCTGAAACACTTCAATCTCTGCGCTCGAGGGGAGGGCTGACCAGTCGGCCATTTCCCGAGCTACGTTCTGGTAGTCATCCAGTACGGCTATTTTCAACGGAGTTACTCCTGAATTATTACTTGAAGTGGGGGGCCACGTCCTTGGCCAGGATTTCCATGCTGTGCATTACCCGGTCGGGGGGAATAAGGCCGCCGGGATTGAGTTCGGCGATTACGCTGTTGAGTCCCAGGTCCTCTTCCAGCCGGGAAAGGCGGTTGATCAGGCCTTCGGCCGAGCCAAAGGCGACCTTGGTTTCCAGCATTTCTTCGAAAGTCATACTGGCCAGGCGGTCGCCGCGTCCCTGTCGCAGTTCGGTAGCTTCGGTTCCTGCTTGTCCGGCGGAATCGCGATAGAGGGAGCTCATGCGGCTGAAGTAGGCATGGATGCTCTCCGAGGGCTCTTCAAATGCAGCCTGTTCCGAGTCGCCGGCGTATATGGGAATTCTCAAGGACACATCGCCATCGCCGGGGTGGCCTGCCTCGTGCCAGGCGTCCCGGTACTTCGAGAGATTTACCCGCAGGTCATTGACGTCCATGCCCCGGAGCCCTACGAAGATGGGCATTCCCTGCTGCCCCATCCGGGGGAAGGTCTCCTCCGTGGTGGCCGCCACCCGCAGGGGCGGATGGGGAAGAGTATAGGGAGTGGGAGATATGTGGGCGCTTTCAATGTGGAAGTACTCGCCGCTGTAGGAGAAGGCTTCGCCCTTCCAGGCTTCCAGGATTACTTCCAAAGCCTCTTCGAAGCGGCCCCGACTCTCCTCGTAAGGAATGCCGTAAACATCGTAAGCCCTGGGGAAGGCGCTGCGGCCGATGCCGAAATCGAACCTCCCTTCGGCTATCTGGTCCACGGTGGCCATTTCCTCGGCGATGCGTAGGGGATTTCCCAGGGGGAGCACCGACACCGCAGTACCGACTCTCAGCCGGTCGGTGCGTGTGGCGATGGAACTTGCGATGACTGCCGGCGATGAAAGGACCGTGCGGGTGGGAGCGAAATGGACCTCGGAAAGCCAGGCCTCGTCGATGCCCCAGGCCTCGGCTGCGTCCACCAGAGCGAACCCCTCCCGGAAGGCTTCAGACTGGCTCCCGCCTTCACGGCGTTCAAACTGCATGAATATGCCAAAGTCCATTTTTCCTCCTGCCGGCGCGAACCGCCATTGATGTTTTCGCCCAGGGCGCGGACTTCTCCCTGCTTCTCGACCGAAGAGGAGTTACTGGGATAGCAGGTTGCGCTTCGATAGTGGGCTAAAGTTAAGCACACGGTACGGTAGGGGTCAAGAAAGATGAGAATTCAGGCTGGGCAGTCGCAACAGTCAATTGTCACGCGGAAGTGATGATGGGGAGTCTCTGTCCTGTTATCCGACTTCTCTTAATCTCACTTCTAATTTGAGCCTTTCTCGTCGCTTGCCAGCGCGGCTGCAATCGTGAAACTGCATTCCTTTACCCCGAGGGGTTCCGGGCAAGAAAAGGGGCCATCCCACCAGCAGTGGGATGGCCCGAAAGTCTTTCCTTTAGCTTAGAGTGCGAATGCTATTCGCCGCCGGGTACACCCTGGGTCTGGCCGGAGAAACCGCTATCGTTGTAGTGGTTCGGGTCGATCCACATGTGGGCCCATCGCAGGTGGCTGGATGTGGGACCAGGGAAGTGGACATAACCACGGACCTCGGGCCAGAAGGCGACCCCTTCCTGTTCCCAGAAGGAGGGGAAGTTCCAGTACTGCTGCATGAGATGCACCTGGATTTCCTGCCCCAACTTTTTCCGGTCCTCGAAGGCGGTCAGTTTGCCCAGCTCTTCAAACATGGCTTCCGCTGCCGCATCGCATGCGGTACCGGGGGTCTGGAAGTTATACAGGCTTTCGCACCGGTGGTAGTGACCCAGGCCAAGGAAGGGGTCATCGACGCCGGCAACGCCGCCTGTGGAGGCCATGAAGTCGCCCCAGTCACCGGCCTGCCTGGACTTCCGGTAAGCGATGGTCTCAATGACGTCAAAGTCGGTCTTGATGCCCAGAAGACGCAACTGCTCCTGCATGTAGGTGGCGCGGTTAACCCGCTGGTTGTCGCTTTCCACCGTCAACACGTAGGTCTTATCGAAGTCGAAGCCTTCCTCATTAAGGATCTGGATGGCCGCGGCTCGCTGGGCTTCCATGTCGGCGGGCGGGCACCAGCCGGGAATGCTGCAGGCCTGCTCTTCCGTCACCGCCCAGGGGCTGCCGGGAGGCATCAGGCCCAGACCGGTGGAACCGTAACCCTGCAGGGTCACCTTTATGCCGGTCAACTTGTCGAATCCCATGGCAACGGCCTGGCGAACCCGAACGTTGTCAAAGGGAGCATTTCGGCTGTTAATCCACAGGTTCTCGCTGGAACGGGTGGCCCGGATTACGGTCTGGATCTGGTCGTGCTTCACGTACTGGTCATATTGACCAAAGTTGCGTATCCAGTGCCAGTCGGTCTGGCGGGCCAGCATGGCGGCCTGCTGCGCCGACTCGTCCAGGATTCCGAAGATGACCAGGTCATAGATGTAGGGCAGGCCGTCAACGTGATAATCGGGGTTGCGGGAGAAGTGCTGTTCGTCAACACCCACCTGCTGGCCCTCGTCCCACGTGAATGGCCCGGTTCCCACTGAGACGTCCTGGAACATGGCTTCCTCGCCGCCAGCCTGGAACCATGCCTTGTTGAATATCATGGCGGCAGGGTTGCCGAAGCTCAGAAGCGGCACGGCTGAAGGACTGGTGAACCGGAACTTCAGCGCAGACTCGTCCACGCACTGCATGGCGTTGAGGTCAACGTCGGTCAGGCGGTTCTTCATGTAAGAACCGGTGATACCCTCTTCAGTGATCATGATTTCGTAGCTGTAGCGGGCGTCCTCGCAGGTCATTGGCTCGCCGTTATGCCACATCACGTTGTCTTTGAGGAAGAAGGTTACGCCTTGCAGGTCGTCGTCCACGGTCCAGCCGTAGGCCAGCCCGGGAATGTACGGACCGCCGGGATCATAGGGATCGTCCTGGATCAGGGTGTCATGGGTGGGAACACGGTAACGGATGGTAGTGCCGCTGCGGGCGCCCCAGACGTTGGCGTGTTCGAGAGGGTCCTCGTAGTTGATGCGGAGGGTTCCGCCGTAAACCGGATCGCCGTAGAAGGCCGTCGGGGGGGTCCAGTATGAGGCGAAATCTGGAGCCTCCCGTGGGCCCATAGCCGACTCCGACACCGGGGCCAGTGCGGCCTGGGCTACGGATGTTGGCGTTGGGACCGCCTGAGGGGCCGGTTCAGAGGATGCTGCCGTCGAAGTATCGGAAGATCCTGCTGCTTGACCGGCGCTCGCCTGCTGCTGAGCAGCCGGTTGTGACGGGGCCGAAGGAGCCGCAGACTGGGCGGGCGCCGCCTGTTGCTGGCTGGCCGCGGGAGCGGCTGCCGGCTCTTGCGCGGGCGCTTGTTCCACCTCCGCTGCAGTTCCGCAGGCTACAATGAACATCATGCTGACCAGGGCGCCGGACAAGAAAAGGCGCCACAGCTTCCATGTCCTGTAATTGCTCATCAGTAATCCTCCCAAATGGTGGTTCCCTGTGGTTGGCGGGTACGTGTTCCATTGGTTAGAGGTCATGCAGATGTGCTTGCTACGAGGGGTCGGTTATCACATCTTTGCCGGAGATACCGCCGTTTCGTTGGTTAACAGGAACTCGGATTCAGTTATCTGGTGTTGAGGCAATTCATGCCTGTCGTTATGACTTCTTTCCACTGGGTCTGAGTTGGTTCACCTCCTTTTCTGTGGAATAGCGACTGAGGGGGCAGTACCCGATACCGCGTGCGGCCTGGACTACAGTTGGCCCGGGCTTGCGGAAGTCGGACCTGTCATACTGAATATGAAGAGGGCTATTCGCTGGATGAGCTTTGGCGGCAAGTATATTTGGAATACCAGAATAATGTCAATCAAAAACCTCAATATGTGATAGTAAATCGCAGAAAAATGTGATTTTTGCTTTTAGTTTTCAGCATTGACGTTTCTCACCCAAGGAGGAACTGCGCTTATGCCGTTCTTCAACAATGGCAGGACTGCCCGAACGAGCAGCCAGAGCACATGCCTGGGAGCTTCCACGGCTTCTGCCAGGGCCGGGCCTTACCGAAATCCGCAAAATTTACAGCGAATACCGTTAGTGCTACTATTCTCTATGGTCCAGAATCTCTTAACGCCATGGGGCTAATCACAGGAATAGCAGACACCGAAAATGGCTGACTTGGGCGCAATATCGCTTTGGATCGGGCTTGCCCTGGCATGCTATGCCTTTTTTGGGTCTGTAGCTGGCAAAGTGCGGGGCGTGCCGGCCCTGGTGGTCAGTTCACGCCGGTCTGTGTACGTCCTGGTCCTGGTAATGCTGGTAGCCACCATGAGCCTGGTGGGTTCCTTCATCAACCGGGATTATGAAGTGGCCTACGTGGCGGCTCACAGCAGCAACGCCATGGCTGACATCTACACCTGGGTGGCTTTCTACGCCGGCAATGAGGGCTCGCTGCTATACATAGCCTTTGTGCTTTCAGTAATGGCGGCGGCGGCAATTCGCTGGGCTCCGGAACGTACCAGGGACTTCCTCCCCTACACCACCGCGACCCTGATGGTTGTGCAGGTCTTTTTCATAGCCGTTATGGCCTTTATGGCTAACCCCTTTACCAAGCTGCCCTTTATTCCCCCCGACGGAGAGGGGATTAACCCGCTGCTGACCCACTTCGGAATGTTCTTCCATCCGCCAGCGTTGATGGCGGGGCTGATCGGGATCAGCATTCCTTCCGCCTTTGCGCTGGGCGCCCTGGTGGCCGGCAAGAGCCGCGACGAGTGGGCCGACTCGGGCCGCCTCTGGGGCATAGTCACCTGGGCTCTGCTGGCCAGCGGTCTGCTGCTGGGGTCCTGGTGGGCCTATACCATCCTGGGATGGGGCGGTTTCTGGTTCTGGGACCCAGTTGAGAATGCCGCCTTCATGCCATGGCTTGCCCTTACCGCCTTCGTGCATTCGATCATGGTCCAGAAGCGGCGGGGAATGTTCCGGATGTGGAACATAGTGCTGATAAACATGGCATTGGGGCTGGCCCTGTACGGCATGTTCATGAACCGGGGAGGGCCTGTGCCGTCCGTCCACTCCTTCGGGGCGTCCACTTTAGGCTGGGTGTTCCTGCTCTTCCTTGCGGTGGGAGTCCTGGTCCCCTTCGCAATTTTTTTCTGGCGGTACAACCTGCTCAAGAGCGCGCAGAACCTGGACTCGATGCTCTCCCGGGAGGCAGCCTTCCTGATCAACAATCTGCTGCTGCTGGGCATAGCCTTCGTCACCCTGTGGGGAACGGTCTATCCCCTGTTTGCGAAGTTGGGAGGCGGAGAAGAGATAACGATCGCCCGACCCTTCTACGACCAGGTAAACGGGCCGCTGATGCTGGCCCTGGTGCTGTTGATGGGGGTGGGGCCATTGTTGCCCTGGCGCCGGGCAAACTGGGCAAGTCTCCGGCGGGCGCTGCTGGTTCCCGCCTCGGCGGCGGTGATAACGGTGGCAGTCCTGGCAGTTTTCATAACGAGGCAGCCCTTCGCCCTTACGGGATTCGGTCTGTGTGCCCTGGTTTCTACGGGGATAGCGATGGAATGGGGGAGGGGAATGCTGGTGCGCCATCGCAATTCAGGCGAGAACTATGCTTTGGCCCTGTTCCGCCTGATTTCCGCCAACCGGCCTCGTTACGGGGGCTACATTGTGCACCTGTCGGTGGTGATGGTGGCCATGGGAGTGCTGGGCGGTTCGTTATTTGACGTGCAACGTGATGTTGTGCTGGCCCCCGGGGAGTCCTACGAGATTTCCGGGTATGAACTGCGGTACCAGGACACAATTCAGGTTAATCGGTCCGACCGGACCGAGTATTTTTCTAATCTGGAGCTGTATCGGGATGGCGAGTTTCTGGAGGACCTGCAGGCCCGGCGCAGCTTCTATCCCTCTTTCAACATGGCCTCGACTCTGGCGGCGATTCGTTCCACCCCCGTTGAGGACTTTTACGTAGTGCCCAGCGAAAACCTCCCCGATGGTTCGGTGGGATTTCGCATACTGGTCAATCCCCTGATCTGGTGGATGTGGGTGGCGGGACCGGTCCTCATACTGGGCACAGTGGTATCGCTCTGGCCGGAGAAGAGTCGCCTGCCGGTTCGTGTCAGGAGTCCGCTGGTGACTGCTTCCGGCGGCGAAGGCACCCGGGCCACAACTGTATGAATCTCCAAGGGTGGAAGCCTCGCGGCGGCAGCCGACGTTGGCCAGGTAAGCCGTAATGGCCCTGACAATCGGAGTCGTCCTGTCCCTGCTGGGGATTGCGGTGGCAGTCTATCCCTTTTTCCAGCACAGGCTTTTCCCGTCACCGCCGGAAATGGCGGGTGAAGCGGCCGAGAAGGCGGCCACCGATTCGCAGGCGGCCTCCGGGGGCGACCTGGATTCGATCTACCAGGCGATTCGTACCCTGCAGCTGGAGCGGGAGCTGGGAAACGTTCCTGAAGGGCTCTTCCGGGAACAGTTGAACGGTTACCGGATTGAGGCTGCCACGCTGCTCAGGGCAATGGAGCAGGAGCAGGAAGCGGGGGAGGAGTGGGTTCTGGAGGAAGAAATCCGGATGGCCCGCGCCGGGTTGCGCCCAAGCTCCGAGGTCGGAGCGGCCTGCGCCGATTGCGGGAGGTCGGTTCCGGCAGAGGTTGATGCCTGCCCTGAATGTGGCGTACCAGATGCAGGTCGGGCCGAAAACCGACGGCCTTCAACAGCAGACTGAGCGGCGCTTGCAATTATGAGCCTTCACAGTTTTCCTCATCCATCCCTGGCGCTTCCCCTGCTGCTTTGCCTCTTGCTGGTCTGCTTGGCGACGCATCACCCCAGGCCGATTTTGGCCCAGGGTACTGATGTGCATTCCCTCCGGGGTGTGGTGGAAAACGGTACTGGAGGCGGAGAAGTCCCTTCGGGTCTTCCGGTGACACTCCACGCGGTTGACCCCTTAGAGGGAAGGGTCGCCAGCTACAACGCGATCTCGAATGCGGAGGGAAGGTTCATTTTCGAGAACGTGTCCAGGGTTGACGGCGGCAGTTACGTGCTGGTGACGGACTATGATGGAATGCGATATAGCGAGATCGTGGAAACCGCGGACCTCGAGGATTCCGTGACCCTGACCATTTACGAGATCACCAAGGATATAGGCGTGATCGAAGTGCGCCGGCAGGCGATGATTATCGCCGACGTGGACGACAAGAGGCGGCAGATTAGCGCGCTGGAAGTGCTGAGAGTCAGCAACACCAGCGACCGGACGCTGTTGCCTGAGCTGGCCAACATCACGAATCCGGCCGACATTAGTTTTCTCCGGTTCTCCCTTCCAACCGATGCAACTGACCTTTCGGTCCAGTCCACTCTGCCTGGAGGCGATATCGTACCCATGGGAACCGGATTTGCGGTAACGGCTCCGGTGCTGCCAGGGGACCACGAGATTACATACAGCTACCGTTTTCCCTACGAGTCCGACAGCGTAGCCTTCAACCAGCGCTTGATACAGGGAGCCGAGACCTACCAGGTGCTTGCCCCCCTGGCGCTGTCGCAGATACAGGTGACGCCCCTGGAGCCACGGCCACGAATAGACGTTGGCGGCACTCCCTACCTGGTGTGGGAGGCCAGCCAGGTCCCGCCGGGAAGAGGAGTGGCCCTGCGAATCTCGCAGTTGCCCCAGCCTGGCTTGTCCACGATCCTGATTCAGAGTATTTCCGGGACAGAGCTGTGGCTGGCAATTATTCCTGTATTGCTGGCTGTTGGCCTGGGCATTCTGCTCTTGTGGGCATGGTTCCGGGCCCCGAAAACGGCGCCATCAGTGGCCGGAATGTCCGGGGACGACGTTTCTCACCGTCAATCCCTGATTCAAGCCATTGCGGTCCTGGATGACAGGTTTGAGGGGGGACACCTGACCGAGGAGGAATACGGCTCCCGACGGGAGGAACTTATGGGCAGACTGAAGCAGCTGTCGCCCTCCTCCCAGGGGAGTTAGCCGACTGCCGTGAACAAACGGGTCTGGATCATAATATTGACCGGCCTGCCGCTGCTGGCATTTCTTGGAATCCTGGTGTGGGCTTCCTCTCAGACGGGAGGCCGCGCGGGCGGCCTCGGCGTCAATACCGAGTTCGGTGTGTCCGAAGTGGAAAGGGAGCCGGCAAAAGACTTTGCCCTTGAAGTTCAGAGCGGCGATACCCTGCTTCTTTCGGACCTGGAGGGCAAGGTGGTGATGTTGGATTTCTGGGCGTCGTGGTGCGCTCCCTGCCGGCAGGAGGCCCCCGTGCTGGAAGAAACCTACCGGAACTATGCAAGCACGGATTTGGAATTTGTCGGCGTCAACATCTGGGACCTGCCCGATAACGCAGCAGCCTACCTGGTGGACTTTGGAATCAGTTACCCAAACGGGGTCGATGGTGAAGGCTTGATCGCCATCGACTACGGCGTCAAGGGAATACCCGAAAAGTTCTTCATTGACCGCGACGGCAATGTCAGGCAGAAGTTTGTCGGGCCCATCAGGCCGGAGAAGCTGCGGGAAACCCTGGACGAGCTGCTGGCGGAATAGGCGCCTCCCTCCGGTTTTATTTTGGTGAAGGGGGATATAAGATTGGCTTACCCTTGGCAAGCAACCCCGGGAAATGGTCGGTGTAACCCTGGAGAGGATGGAGGGGGTAGATGAACCAGGACGCGAGCGTGGCGCTGGCAATGGACTGGGGTGGGACCTGGTGCCGTATTGCGGTGGTCGGCCGTGATGGTCGGATTCTGTGGCAGTCGCGGATACGCAACTCGGCCGGCGCGGACAAGGACAAGCTGCTGGGCGACGGTGAAGACCTGATTCAGCAAGCCCGTGCCTGGTGCGGCAGCGGCCGGAAAATCACTGGCCTGGGCATTGCCGCCGCCGGTCCGGTGGACGTGGACTCGGGTACACTGCAGGAGCCACCAAACCTGCCGGCGCTCAATGGGGTTTCCCTCAAGGCAGCCTGGGAGTCGCGCCTGGATATGCCGATCAGCGTGGGTAACGATGCCAACATGGCCGCGCTGGGCGAGTACGCATACGGGGCAGGCCTGGAGGCTCGCCAGTTCCGGGCGGATGCCAACAGCCTGGTCTATATTACCGTAAGTACTGGTATCGGCGGCGGGGTAATAGACCGGGGAAGACTCCTGCTGGGAGCCCGTGGCCTGGCGGCGGAGGTGGGCCACATGGTCATTGACCGAAATCCCGAGGCTCCAGTGTGCCAGTGTGGCAACAGGGGATGCCTGGAAGCGCTGGCTTCCGGCACTTCAATTGCGAGAATCGCCCGACAGAGGCTTGCCGAACCCGGGGCCGGCGGCGGGGTCCTGTCCGAGCTGGAACCGGGGCTGGTTACTGCGGAAAGAGTCCTGGATGCCGCCGGAGAGGGTGACCCGCTGTCATGGAGCATCCTCGAAGACCTGATTGACTCACTTACCATTGGACTGACCAACCTGCTGCACCTGTACAATCCGGACCTGATCGTCATGGGTGGAGGAGTGACCTCTGGCCTGGTAAAGATGGGGTTAGTGCCGAGGCTGTATGGGCAGATGCAGCAGCGAGCCATGACGGACGGGCACCGAAGCTTCCACCTGATCCCGAGCCGGCTGGGCGATGCTCCGGGGATGCTGGGAGCCGCCAGTCTGGTCTGGACCCCTTCGACCGCCTAAGCCTGCGGAAGGCTGAAAGCCTGTGCCGCCGCCTCACAAATTTCCGCAAACAAACGACCGTTTGGGCCACTGCACCCGCCATGCCCGCGTACGCCGGCATGGCGGGCTGCTGCTACCCGCGTTGGGTAAAGCCGTAAAGCAATTGCCCCCTGGGTGGCCCCCAGCAGCTCAACAATTCTCTAGTTAAGAGTGGGTGCCGGGTATCTTCACGGCGGCTTCCGCCGAATAAAGGCTAAATCCCGGACCACCACCCAAAACAGTGGTGCCATTAGAAGATGTACCGGCCACCCATTACGTTCAGGCGGTCGCCGGTGATGTAGCTGGACTCGTCCGACGCAAAGAAGAGGCAGGCCTCCGCAATGTCGTGGACGGTACCCTGCCGGCGCATGGGAATGCTGGCTACGTGGGCATCGGATCCCCTGGCTACTTCCTCAAATTCGGGATACCACTCAGGATGGGCGCGGGTTGTGTCGGTGGATCCCGGATTTACCATGTTGGCGCGGATGTTGTAGGGAGCCATTTCTGCCGCCACCGCGCGAATAAGACCCAGCAGCCCGGTCTTGGCGGTGGTTACCAGGGCCGTATCGGGGCGACCGGTAACGGCCGACTGTCCTCCCAGGGCAATTATGCTGCCGCTGCCCCGCTCCATCATTCCGGGAAGCGCCGCCTTGATGAAGTAGAAGGCTGGGTAGAGGTTGATTTCCATTACCTGCCGCCATTCTTCGTTGGAAATTTCGAGGATGGGCTTGTGGGGGCGTATTGCCACATTGCTGACCAGAATATCTACCTTGCCCAGCGCCGCGATACCCTCTTCGACTATCCCGGCCGCCCTGTCCGGGTCGGATACGTCACCCATGGCAAGGTGGGTGTTGGCGCCCAATTCCCGGCACTCGGCGGCAACCTCATCCAGTTCCCGCTGGCTCTGGCGCGTGTTCAACACCAGGTCGGCTCCCTCCCTTGCGAAAGTTAATGCGATTTGCCGGCCGATATTTCTGCTGGCGCCGGTAATCAGGGCAGTTTTTCCCTGCAGCTTCATATATCCTCCTGAATGCCTGTGTAGAGTGGGGAAAGGTGTATAGCTTTGGTGGTTGTTGCTGGCAGGAAATTAACATACCCGGCCGGGGCACGCAAACGGAGAGACCATTGAGCCGACGGGCGCCTCTGAGCAATGGGAGCGCCCGGCCGGCATATTCCTGGCGACGCCCCTGCTTGGCGGCGTTTCGATTGGAGCGGCATGGTCTAGTGGGAGCCCGGAAGGCGACAACGGCGGGCCTCAATCCCGCACCAATGAGGTCCGGTCGCCCCAATGGAACGCTGGCCGTCGGAAACTGTCCGCAGCGCAATCAGCGCCCAAGGCCGGTCACACGGAGCGAAGGTGGAACACCTGCATCCGTTCGGGCCAGCCCTGCCCGGGGACCGGAACAGCTGCTGCCCGCCAGGAAGTCAAGCCTTCGCCCGCCTTGAGGCGCCAGGACCTTTTGCTGCGAGCCCCGGGCAATTCAGGACGCCACTCTGCTTAAGTTGCCGTGGGGGAAAGCCTTCCATTCCAGGTGGTACGGCACAGGCAGAAGGGTTTAACTGTATCCAGGGGAGCGGGCGCGCCCCTGCCCGCAATAAACCACCTGTATCGCGACGCTACCGACTTCGGACCGGTGATTGACAGTTGTCGGTTTGTGAGATAGCATTGCCGGCACGGTAACCAAGACCTTTAACAACAGAAAATAGTCCGACGGTGGCCCCATACGGGGCTGAAAAGGGAAGCCGGTGCAAATCCGGCGTGGTCGCGCCACTGTGACTGGCGAGAGTTGACCCATACCGAAAGGTGAGCCACTGGCCTTATAGAAAGGCTGGGAAGGCGGGAATGCTCGCAAATAGCCAGAAGCCAGGAGACCTGCCATCGGGCTAAAACAGAATACGCTTCGCGGAAGGGTGTATGTTTATGCGCAATAAATAGCCTGACCAAGAAGGTCAGGCTTTTTTTGGTTTGAGCGCTCAGCCGGTAATTCTTGATTTGCCATTTACCTGACTGACACCGGTGGTGTCGGACTTGCCAAATGGGAGATGACTGGATGGACTCCGCCTCGGTCGCGCAGGACCTCCTCCCCTCGTGACCACGGGACGCAGCAAGCTGCGCTCCAGGAGACCATCCAGTCCACTCTCGATTTCCGGCCCGATTACCGGACACGATTGCTCTTCCGGTGGAATTATACCTCTTGAGTCGGCATAATGTTCGCCAACAAGCGCCTGCGCGGAGGGTCAGATGTTACGCCAAATCCTGGAAGAGTGCCACCAGGGCTTCGATGAAGTGGGCTTCAACGAGGTAGTGCTGATGTTGTCCAACACGGCTGCTACGTCGGAGGTTTACATGATGCTGGATGACCTGCGGTTTTCCGAGGACGGCAACATCGTGACCTTCATGGCGGAGGGCGGTACCCATCTTCACATGTACCTGGACAAGATCGAAGAAGTGCGGTTTCTGCACCGGATGAACGAAGAGGGGCTTCCGAGCTACTCGGTATGGTTCATGGATGAGAACCGGGATCCCGTCCTGCGCATTTACCTCCGAAAGTCCGAGGAAGACGAGACAAACCAGCCGCGCCACGATCTCTTCATGGCGCTGGTGGATAAGTACGGAACTACCCTGGACCCGAGGGAGTCTCCGGCCTGCTAACCTCTTCACGGCGAGCCTTTTCCGGCGCGATTGAGCTTTGGGGGCCAGGGCGCTGAGGACAGAACCCAGGATGAGCAGAACTGAATGACCAGAGCGATTGTCATTGCGGGCGTCCGCAGCGGTGTGGGCAAGACCACCATTGCCACGGGCATCATGGGCGCGCTGACCCGCCGTGGTCACAGGGTGCAGCCCTTCAAGGCCGGACCGGACTACATCGACCCGTCCTACCACCAGTTGGCGTGCGGAGTGCCTTCCCGCAACCTGGATACGTGGCTGATTCCCCATCCAACCGTAACGGAGTTGTTCAGCCGGGCCGGCGGCGGTGACAAGGTTTGCGTGGTTGAAGGGGTTATGGGGGTCTTTGACGGACACTCCAGCCTTACGGAAGAGGGTTCTACCGCTCAGCTGGCCAAGCTGCTGAACGCGCCTGTCATCCTGGTGGCGGATGCAGCCAAGGTGGCGCGCAGTGTGGCCGCCGAGGTGCTGGGCTACCAGATGTTCGACCCCGACCTTCGCATAGCCGGGGTCATACTTAACGGAGTGGGCGGCCCCCGGCACATGGAGTTTTGCCAGCCGCAGATTGAGGCTACCACCGGACTGCCGGTGCTGGGTTACCTGCCCAGGCGAGATGACTTTGTCCAGCCGGAGCGACACCTGGGACTGATTCCCACCGTGGAGGGAACGGTGGTTCAGCAGTGGTACGATGCCCTGATTGCGCAGGTGGAAGAGTCCATAGACCTGGACCGAATACTTGATCTGGCCGCCGGCGCCGCTCCTGAAACGGAGGATCCGCAAGTATATCCGGCGGAGCCGCAACCAAGACGCGCCCGTATTGCCGTAGCCCAGGACAAGGCCTTCAGTTTCTATTACCAGGATTCCCTGGACTTGCTGGAAGCCTGGGGAGCCGAGCTGGTACCCTTCAGCCCGTTGACTGACCGGGAAGTGCCCCGGGGTGTGGGCGGCATTTATATCGGGGGAGGCTTCCCCGAAATGTTTGCTGAAGAACTTTCGGGAAACACTCCAATGCTGGAGTCGATGAGGGACGCATTGAAGAGGGAAGTGCCGGTATATGCCGAATGTGGCGGCCTGATGTACCTGGGCCAGAGCCTGTCGGACCTTGACGGCAACGATTTTCCCATGGTGGGTGCGCTTCCTGTAATTTCGTCCATGAGCAACCGCCGGCTGACGATGGGCTACCGTGAGGTGGAGGCGCGAGAGAATACCCCGCTCCTCCGGAAGGGACAGCGGGTCCGCGGGCATGAGTTTCACTGGTCGGTACTGGCCAAGCAACCCCGGCCGGAACAGTCCGTTTACCGGGTTGTGAACCAGGATAACCGTCCGGAAGGCTTCCAGGTGGGCAGTATCTGGGCATCATACATCCACATTCACCTGGGAAGCAGTCCGGGCCTGGCCCGCCGGTTCATAGATACCTGCGTGGTAGAATAAGACCCCGGCTCAAAAGTGAATTGAAGGAAGGCCCTTTCCACGAACTCATGCCACCAGGAGGACTGTCAGCAATGAGCGCCGATCAGGAAAGCCGCGAGGGACCCCAGTCGGTTAAAGGTCCCCGGATCAACAAGGGACTGGTGATTGTCAATACGGGCAATGGCAAGGGAAAGACCACAGCGGCCATGGGTGTGCTGTTCCGCGCCTGGGGCCGGGGATTGCGCGTGACAATGCTTCAGTTCATCAAGCACACCACCGCCAACTTTGGCGAGCAGCGGGCCGCCCAGAAAATCGGCGTTGCCATGCGAGCCATGGGAGACGGTTTTACCTGGCGCTCCCAGGACCTGGACCAGAGCGCCGACCTTGCCAGGGCCCTGTGGGAGGATGCCAAGGAGGTTCTGGCCTCCGGCGAGTACGATGTCGTGGTTCTGGACGAATTTACCTACCCCATGCACTACGGTTGGATTGCCACCGAAGAGGTCATCGAAGTCCTCAGGAACCGTCCGGAGATGCTGCACGTCATTATTACGGGACGCCATGCCCCCGAAGACCTGGTAGAGTACGCTGACCTGGTGACCGAAATGAACGTCGTCAAGCATCCCTACCAAAGCGGCATCAAGGCCCAGCCCGGCATTGAATTCTAGGTAAAGGAAGGGAACAGCCCCGGTTTCCCCAGACTGGTCCCAATATTGCAGGAGGCTCCATGACCATATCTCCACTGGTGGACGCCACCATCGAAGCCATTTCCACCCTCGACGAGACTGCGATGGCAGCTGCCCGGGCCAGGCAGGACACCCTTACCAAGCCCCTGGGCAGCCTGGGACGACTGGAGGACCTGTCGGTCATGCTGGCCGGGATGTTTGGCGAAACCGTGCCCCGGATAAGCCGCAAGTCGGTAATCCTCGCGGCGGCAGACCACGGCGTGGTAGCTGAAGGCGTAAGCGCGTATCCGCAGGAAGTTACCCCACAGATGGTGTACAACTTTCTGCGGGGCGGCGCGGGCATCAATGTTCTGGCGCGCCATGCCGGGGCCGAGATTGTTATCCTCGATGCGGGGGTGGCCGCCGACCTGGACCCCCATCCCCTGCTCAGGTCAGTTAAAGTCGCCTACGGGACTGCCAATATGGCAGTGGGGCCGGCCATGACCCGCGAGCAGGCCGTTCGCTGCCTGGAGATTGGCATAGACGCCGCCAGGGAACAAATTGGAGAGGGGGCCGACATCATTGCCTGCGGCGATATGGGAATCGGGAACACTACCGCTTCCAGCGCAATTACTGCCGTGGCGACCGGCGCGGACCCCGCAGTAACCACGGGGCGCGGGACCGGCCTGGACGACCCGGGACTGGCCCACAAGGTTGAAATAGTGCGCCGGGCCATTGAAGTAAATCAACCGGACCCGAGGGACGGGCTGGACGTCCTTTCTAAGGTGGGCGGCCTGGAAATCGGGGTGCTGGCCGGAGCCATGCTGGGCACGGCGGCCAGCCACCGGCCCGTTGTGGTGGACGGGTTCATTTCAGGCGCGGCGGCGCTAATTGCGTGGCTCATTTCGCCGGCGGCAAGGGACTACTTTATTGCGGCCCACCAGTCCGTGGAGCCCGGGCACCGGGTGGGCCTCGACGCCATGGGACTGACTCCCCTGCTGGACATGGGAATGCGGCTGGGTGAAGGCACCGGCGCGGCCCTGGCGATGCACCTGATCGAGGCTGCGTCGTTGTGCCTGGCCGAGATGGCGACATTTGCTGAGGCCGGCGTCTCCGAGCGCAGCGAAGACGAAGAATAATCTGAAGGGCCGGGCAGCTCCTGGCACAGGGTTTTCGGCCCGCGCCGGAACTCACCTGAGGTACAGTCTCCGGTAGAAGTACCTGTGCCTGCCCTGGCAGAGGCGGGAAGAATTGGCGCCCTTTCTGGCTGCATTAAGCTTTTTGACTGTCTTCCCCTCTCCCAGGCCTGCTGATCTGACGCAGAGGGCCATCAGCGATTCTCGCGCCTGGTTCTCCCTGGTGGGTCTCATCCTGGGCCTGATGATGGTTGGGCTGGAATGGGCCCTTAGCTATGCCTTTTCCGCTTACGTTACTGCGGCTGCGCTGGTAGCCTTTCTGGTGATAGTCAATCGCGCCCTCCACCTGGATGGGCTGATGGATACCTGCGACGGGCTGTTCGGCGGGGACACTCCTGAACGTCGCCGCGAGATAATGCGCGACCCGCATGTTGGGGCATTTGCAGTGGCCGGCGCGGGGTGCGCGCTCTTGATCAAGTATGGCGCTCTCATTTCCCTGCTGTCGCTCAACTTGCCCGGGAAGGAAGCGGCCCTGCTGCTGTTTCCGGTATTCTCACGATATACCATGGTATTGCAGTTGATGGTCTTTCCCTATGTGCGGACCCCGGGTCTGGGTTCGCCTTTTCATGAGTACCCGGCTTCAGCGCCTTCAGCCATAGCTGCCTTGGTGGCCGTGGCGGCGGCGCTGGTGGTGGGTGGCGTGGGCGGCATGGTGGTGCTGGCAGGAATCTGCATACTTGCTCTATTACTGGGCCAGGGAATGGTCGGCCTGGCCGGGGGCATGACCGGGGACACCTATGGCGCAACCAATGAACTGTCGGAGGCGGTTGGACTGCTGGCGTTGGTCGCCATCATTCCCTTCGGACTGGTTGCACCCATATGGCATCAAATCAGTGAAATGCTCTAGCCGACCGGCCCCGTTCTGTAACCCGGGTATTGCGCGAAAGTACGGGTCGGGTGGTAAAACAACCTCATGAAGGAAAAGCGCAGCCGGGGTACTTCCTGATCTTTCCGCCCCGACCTGAGAACCTGGACATACGCCGCAGAGCCTGTAGCTGGCATTCCTGGCAGCTGACAGGCTCGTTCTGGCAGAACAATCAGGCTAGAATGTCCCAGTTGTCCCTCTACATAGCCGACATTCCCCTGGAGGCCGGGGTGCTGATTCTGGCCGTGATGCTGGACCTGCTGGGCCGGGAACTGCCGGGCAGGATTCACCCCACAGTCTGGATGGGTTATACGGTCAGGGTCGCGCAAAGGGTGGCTCCCAGGACCAGGGCGGCGGGGCTGGTTGCGGGAACGCTGATAGCGGTGTTTATTCCTGCCTTTTGGGCGGCCTGCGCCTGGGTGGCTTCCTGGGGCCTGGCAGAACTCCACTGGGCGGCGTATCTCATTGGCGGGGCGGCGCTGCTGAAAACAACCTTTGCCGTCAGGATGCTTCACCGGGTGGCTGCCCAGACGGAGTCCCTGGCCCTTCAGGGCGACCTTCCGGGTTTACGGCACAACATGCGCTCCCTGGTGAGCCGGGACGTTTCGGAGATTACGGTGGGACAGGCCATCGCCGCCACCGTGGAATCGGTTTCCGAGAACACCACCGACAGCTTCGTCGGCGTCTGGCTGGCCTTTGCTCTTTTCGGGCTTCCCGGGGCATTTGCTTACCGAGCTATCAACACCCTGGACAGTATGATAGGCTATCGGGGCGAGTACGAGTTCCTGGGGAAGGCGGCGGCCCGGCTGGATGACCTGGTCAACCTGGCGCCCGCCAGGGTTACCGCCCTGATGCTGGGACTGGGCAGCCTGATGCTTCCCGGCCAGCGGGCGGGCGAGGCCTTCCGGGTGATGTGGCGCGACCACGCCCGTACCGCCAGCCCCAATGCGGGCTGGACTATGGCAGGAATGGCCGGAGCCCTGGGCGTTGAGCTGGCGAAGGAAGGCCACTACCGGCTGGGTGACGCCACCCGACCGCTGGAGCCCAAGGACATTACCCGGTCTGTACAGTCAATGTACTTTATCGCAGGTTTGGGGATTGCCATAACCCTGGCCCTGCTGCTGCTCAAGGAGCGAATGTTCGGATAGATGAGCGAACCCGTTGGTGAAATTGCCGGTGCGAGACGTCCGGTCCACGGCGGAATCCGGCCAGCTCAGCTGAGGGAGCTGGGACTGGACCCCGCAGAGGCGCTGGACTTCAGCGCCAGTGTCAGTCCCTTGGGACCTCCCGAAGGCCTGTGGGAAGCGCTGAAAAGGGTCGATCTGGGCGCCTATCCGGACCCTGAATGCCTGGAGCTGAGGGAAGCTCTTGCAGACCACCACGGCGTCGGCATGGAAAATCTCCTGGTGGGAAACGGCTCCACGGAACTGATTCACCTGCTGGCCCGGGCGTGCATTTCCGGCCCGTCATCCAATGGGTGCCCCCGTGTATTGCAGTTTTCGCCCACATACGGCGAGTATGTCGGCGCTTGTGAACTGGCCGGGGCTGAAATGCTGGAACTCCAGGCTCGGCGTGAGGATGATTTCAGCTGGGACCTCGATGCAGCTGAGGCCGCAATTCTCCGGGAGAGACCGGCGCTAATTTTTCTTTGCAATCCAAACAATCCCACGGGCGTTTACCTGGACAGGCAGCAGGTATCGAGATTGTGCGATGCTGCCGCCAAGGCCAATTCACTGTTGGTCCTCGATGAAGCCTATGTCAACTTTGTGGAGGACCGGTGGGATGCCCTGCCGCTATTGGCAGCGAAGTCTGGGGCCAACCTGGCGCTGCTCCGCTCGATGACCAAGGACTATGCCCTGACGGGTCTCAGGCTGGGTTACGTGGCGGCCGCACCGGAAATTGTCAGAAGGTTGTCGGAATTGCAACCGGACTGGAGCGTGAACGCCCTGGCCCAGGCCGCTGGCGTGGTCGCCCTTGAAGATGAGGACTACCTGCCCAGGGCCAGGCAAGCCGTCAACGCCTCCAGGGACTTCCTGACTCGGGAGTTAAACGAGAAAGGCTTTTGCGTACTGCCATCGGCTGCCAATTTTCTGCTGGTAGAGGCAGGCAACGGGGCGGAATGGCGTGAAAGGTTGATGTCCAGGGGGATGTTCGTCAGGGATTGCGCTTCCTTCGGCCTTCCCGATTGCATCCGAATTGGCATCAGGTCCATGCCCGATTGCCAGAGGCTTGCAGAAGCGGTCAGGCAGGAAATCGCGGAGCATGGCAACAGTTAGAAGGGACCAATAAGGTGTCCGGTCTGTCGGAAACTGGAACAGGGGCTGGCGCTGTCCGGGGAGTAAGGGAGAGAAATGGGAACATTTTACATTGTGCGGCACGGCGAGACGTTGTGGAACGCTGAGGGACGCATTCAGGGCCACACTGACGTGGGCCTCACCGAGCGGGGCAGGGAACAGGCCCGGGTCACCGCGAGGCGGCTCTCGGACATTGCGTTCGGCGCGGCCTATTCCAGCGATATGAGCCGCACCAGGGAGACGGCCGAGATAATCCTGGGCGAGCGAGACACACCCCTAAAGCCGGTGCCGGAACTGCGGGAGTACAACAAGGGAGTCTTCGAGGGACTGACTCCGGAAGAATACCGGGAACAATACCCGCAACTCTATGAGTCATCGCTGGTCAATGATCCGGATTTTGCGCCGCCAGGGGGCGAGACCATCCGCCAGTGCCAGTCCCGCATTTCCCGGTTCCTTTCCAGCTTGCGAGAGTTGCACCCGGGGGACGACGTGCTGATTGTTGGCCATGGCGGTTCCCTGCGCAGTGGTATCGTCGCACTGCTGGAGCTGCCGCTGGAAGCCAACTGGAAGTTCGTCATGCACAATTGCGCCCTGTCTGTGGTTCGCACCTACCCCGATAATTCGGTAATGCACCTGTATAACGACACATCGCACTTGAAGGATGTTGGCTAGGATTTTTTCCGTCGCATTATGGAAAATACCAGAGCATTGACCGGCTTCGGCGCCCCTCCCCTGGGCAGGGTATTGATGGTGCAGGGCACTGCGTCCCACGTTGGGAAGAGCGTCCTGGTTTCGGCCCTATGCCGTATTTTTCGCCAGGACGGGTTTCGCGTGGCGCCCTTCAAGGCCCAGAACATGTCCAACAACTCCTACGTGACCCGGGACGGCGGCGAGATTGGACGGGCCCAGGCGGTGCAGGCCGAGGCCGCCGGAGTAGAAGCGCGAGTGGAGATGAACCCGGTCCTGCTCAAGCCCGAAGCGGACCACATCGCGCAGGTGGTGCGAATGGGCCGGCCCATGGTGTCCGCCAGGGTCAGGGACTACTTCGGCCTCAAGACCCAATTGTGGGAATCGGTGCATTCATCCCTGGATACCCTGAGAAGCGAATATGACGTGGTGGTTATCGAAGGGGCGGGGAGTCCCGCGGAAATAAACCTGAAGGCCACCGAGATAGTCAATATGAGGGTGGCCCTCTATTCCGGCGCCCCGGTGCTGCTCTGCGGCGACATTGATCGCGGGGGCGTTTTCGCTTCCCTGGTAGGCACGATGGCGCTCCTGGAGCCGGAGGAGCGTGAGGTCATCAAGGGCTTTATCATCAACAAGTTCCGCGGCGATGCCAGCCTGCTGGCCGATGGCCTGACAATGCTGGAAGAGCGCACCGGCATCCCGGTGGCTGGCGTAGTGCACCATTACCGGGACATTCACATTCCGGAAGAGGACTCGGTAGCCCTGGATATTCCCCTGCGGACGGGAAGTGACTCGGAAGCAGCAATGCTGGACGTGGCGGTGATTCAGCTGCCGCACATCTCCAACTTTGACGATTTCGACCCGCTGTCCAGGGAACCCGGGGTGCGCTTGAGGTACGTCAGCGGGGCCGGTGAGCTTGGGCAGCCCGATCTGATCGTCCTGCCTGGCAGCAAGACCACTATTCCGGACCTAGCCTGGATGAACGCCCAGGGCCTGTCGCCGGCTATCAAGCGGCTGCATCAAGAGGGCGCCGCGTTGCTGGGCATCTGCGGCGGCTACCAGATGCTGGGCAAACACCTCTACGACCCGGACGGGATAGAGTCCACCTTGCCCGAGATGGAGGGCTTGGGCCTGCTACCCCTGACCACCGTTTTCGCGGGAACGAAAGAGACCCACCGCATACGGGGTGAGGTGGTGGAAGGGTCGGGACTGCTGCGAGGGGCCGTCGGCGCACCGATAACCGGCTACGAGATTCACATGGGCCGCACCACGGGAGAGGGTGTGTCCCTTCCTTTCCGGATTGACGACCGCACCGATGTGGCGGTCACTGCGGACACCGCCTATGACGGCGCCATGGATGAGTCCGGTCAAGTGCTGGGAACATACGTTCACGGTCTCCTGCACAACGGTCAGCTGCGCCGGGCTTTGCTGGAAGAGCTGGCGCGGCGGAAAGGGGTTGTCCTGCCCCAATCCAGTGAGCTGGGCGCCATGGATGCGGAGTTCGACAAGCTGGCCGACTGGGTTCGTGGCAGCATTGATATGGACCTGGTCTATTCCATCACGGGCCTCAATCGCGACTTTGACCGGGATGACGCCTGACCCATGGCGGCAACGCTAACGTTGGTACTGGGCGGAGTTCGGTCGGGCAAGAGCGCCTACGCAGAAACCCTGGCGGAGCAGTCCGGCCGGTCGGTCCTCTACGTTGCCACCGGGCTAGCTACTGACGAAGAAATGGCCCAACGCATCCGGCAGCACCGGGAGCGCAGGCCAGACTATTGGAGCACAGTGGAAGAACCGGTGGACCTGGCCAAGGCCGTTGAGGACGTCCTGTCACAACCCAGATTGCCTGAAGTAGCGCTCCTGGACTCGCTGGATGTCTGGGTTTCCAACCTGCTGCTGGCCCACGACGAAGACGACGCCAGCAAGGTGGAACACTTGGCCATGGGCCAGCTTGAAGCCCTGGTCCAGGTATTAGACCGGGCCGGAATTCCGGCGGTCATGGTCAGCAGCGAAGTTGGCCTGGGTCCGGTGCCTCCCAACCGCCTGGGCCGGCGGTTCCAGGACCTGCTGGGAACCGTAAACCAGCGTGCCGCACAGCTTGCAGACTCGGTGTGGCTGGTGGTTGCAGGCATTTCGGTGCAGATAAAGCCGCATTAGCGCAGTTCAATCTGCCGACTGCGGTATAATTCCCGTCGTCATCCCCGGTAATGCCGCGTGCCATGGAGTCCGATTCCGGGTTGCACGCTGTGGATCAAATACTGCCTTGCAAGAACAACGGCCCAGTCCAATTCATTCCGGCGACTCAATCCTTCAGCCCGAAGCGTTAATCGGGTCTGCCACCGTGCGCGCGCCGGGAGTGTGCGGGGAGCTGGTGCAGGGAATGCTGGGCGATGCCCACTTCCTGGTAACGTGCCCCGTGGATTTCTTTGCCAGGGTAAAGGTGGATATAGGGGAACAATCCTCCGGTGTATTGGGTCCGGCCGACTGCCCCAAGACCTCCGCCGCAGTTATGCACACCCTGGCCTATCTGGGAAAGCAGCACCTGGGCGCGGAGGTAAATGTCAGCAACCCCATTCCCCGGGGCAAGGGATTTGGCAGCAGCAGCGCGGACGTGGCGGCAGCCATCGCAGCCACCGCCCTGGCCCTGGGAGTGGAACTTACCCCAGCCCAGATTGGCCAGCTGGCCGTCGAAACGGAACCCACTGACGGCATAATGTTTCCGGGCATTGCTCTGTTCGACCACCGTGAAGGGTTGATTGTTGAAGAACTGGGGCCCCCTCTCCCCATGGAAATCCTGGCGCTGGACTTCGGGGGCCAGATTGACACCCTGGCTTTCAACCGCCAGGACCGTCGCCGGGAGTGGCAGGCGATCAGCGGCGAGACGAGCAGGGCCCTGGATATGGTCAGGGATGGTATCAGGCTGAGAGACCCAGGCCTGGTAGGGAAAGGGGCTACCCACAGCGCCCTGGCAGCCCAGGAAGTGCTGTTCAAACCCCGGCTGGCGGAAGTCATGAAGTTTGCCGAGTCCGTTGGCGCCGTGGGCGTCAATGTGGCGCACAGCGGCACCGCCATCGGGGTTTTGCTGGACGCGACCCAGCGGAGGGGGAAGTCCACCTTCCGTATGGCCCAGCGAGAATTTCCCGATGCTGAGGCCGTCTATCACCTGCGCCTTCTTGGTGGCGGCGTGCAACGAGTTTAGGCGACGGGTTCGGCTACATATTCACGTAAACTTGTCCAGGAGCCCAGAGGTCAATCAACTTAGTATCGAAGGAGCAGATCCCCATGGCAGAGCATAACCTGGCGATTATAGGCGGCGACGGCATTGGTCCCGAGGTGGTTAACGAGGGCAAGAAGGTGCTGGATTTTCTGGCCGCCAGCACTCCCGGTCTCAGCTTCAAGTACACCGAGTTCCCCTGGGGTTCAGCTTACTACCGGGAAATAGGCCGGATGATGCCGGAAGACGGGCTGGAGCAGGTTTCCGCCAATGAGGCCATCCTGTTCGGGGCAGTGGGTGATCCGGACATTCCGGACCATATTACCCTCCAGGGGCTGCTGCTGCCCATGCGACGGGCCTACGACCAGGGCGTTTGTGTCCGTCCCGCCTATTTGCACCCCGGAGTTACGTCGCCGCTGGCGGACAAGTCGCCCGGCGAAATCGACCTGGTTATCTTCCGTGAGAACACCGAGGGGGAGTATGCGCCGGTTGGCGGCCGCCTGTATCCCGGCACTCCCCACGAAACGGTGATGCAGACCAACGTTTTCACCCGACGGGGGACGGAGCGCATTATCCGGGCGGCGTTCGAGTACTGCGTGCGACGCAACCGGCGGATGAAGGTTACGTCGGTGACCAAGTCCAATGCCCAGGCTTTTGGGATGGTCTTCTGGGACGAGGTGTTCCAGGCGGTGGCCGCCGAATATCCCCAGGTAGAGACGGAGTCGCTGCTGGTGGACCGGGTGGCCATGGACCTGGTGCGCTGGCCCGAGGACTTTGATGTTATGGTCGCGTCCAACCTGTTCGCTGACATCATCTCGGACATCGCCGCCGTGGTAACCGGAAGCATGGGCCTGGCTCCCAGCGCAAATATCAATCCGGAAAGGGAGTATCCCTCCATGTTTGAGCCGGTCCACGGGGCAGCATTTGACATAACGGGCAAGGGCATTGCCAATCCGCTGGCAACCATTTCCGCCGTAGCTATGATGCTGGACCACCTGGGTGAAACGGAGACCGCCCAGCGGGTCGATGCAGCCGTGGTGCGCAGCCTGGAGGAGCGAAAAGTAATGACTCCAGACCTGGGTGGTACAGCAACAACGTCGCAAGTGGGGGACGAAGTGGTAAGGCTGCTAAGGGAGGGGTAGGGGCGGTGCGCCTGAATAAAAGACTCCCGGGTTCGTGGAATAACAAGCCTTGAGCAAGTGGAGAGCCCGGCAGTTCGCCGGGCTCTCTTGTTTTCAGACTTCCCCAATCGCGGGAGGCCTCTCGCTGGCTGGGGAAGGAACGGTAATGGACTTGATCCTGGTCTATCTCAAAACTGTTTGAGAATTCCCTCACCCATTGGTAGGAACGTCCGCAAAGCTATCTGTCACACCGGTCCGGTCCTCTCCCCGATACTTGGAAAAGCCTCTCGAGACATCTCTAAATCGCCCCCAACACCACCTGCACTATTCGCTTTTCCAGGGCCAGGGCCAGCTGGCCGGCCAGGTCGAGACGGTCGTGGTTGCCTACGGCGCCAACGAATGCTACGCCGAGGATGCGTCCAACCCTGAAGTCAATGACGGTTGAGGAGACTACTCCCTGGGGGCCGCCCTGGACGGCCTTGATTGCCACGGCCTCGTCGAAAAAGCCCGAGGGCTCCAGCCGGTCCACCGAGATAAGCTGGTGGCCCTCTCCGACGCTTTCGCCCACGTTGCTTTCGAAGTCCTTGAGAAAGACGTCCGTCATCCACCCGGTTACCGACTCGGGGTTATCGAAGAGGTGAGCCACGGTGGATCCCACGAAGTTGAAACCGTCGAATACGTTCATGTCTGAAGTGGGGCCGAACTCCCGCATATAGCCGGTAATTCGGCCGGCCTCGCGGAACCGGGCCGCGGTGCTGCCGGTGAATCCGTGGGCGGCCATGTTCTCGTTATCCAGAGGACCGACCCGGACCTGCTGGTAACCGGCAAACTCAGGCGGCAGTTCCGCCCTGTCCAGGACCATGTATTCCAGGTCCTGCTCGGAGATTCGAAAGGTTGCGCGTTCCAAAGCTGCGGACGTCAATTGAGGGCCTCGCTTTCCTCGGTAGGTGGTGTTGGCCAGGGATGTCAGGACTGTTCTTCACAAACAGGGACACCCCCGGCTAAGGTTGCCGCTATTAGCCGCAAACCATGGGATAGACGTGCTGGACTCGGGACATTTCACCGGGAACCCTGCTCTTGTTCCAGGTCTCGCCGCCGTCATTGCTGCGGAAGACCAGGCCGTCCCGGTCGCTGCAATAGACGTTTTGGGGAGCGTTGGGGTCGATGGCGATCTGGAACATGCGGCTTGGGGCCATTTCCCCCAGTTCCACCCGTTCCCAGGTCTCCCCGGCGTCCCGGCTGCGGACCAGGACACCGGCTTCGGTGGTGCCCGGAGGGGCGCTGCCGCCGCCGGCCCCGGCGGCCAGGTACATGGTATTCGGGTCGTCTGGAGCAACTACCAGGTCGCGGCAGTAGCTGCCGCCGGGGAACATTTCGTCAATGTCCACAAACTCCCAGTTGCTGCCGCTGTTCCGGCTGCGGAACATGGCCAACTGGGTGATGATGTAAACCAGGCCCGGAGAAGTGGGGTTCACCTGGACTCCGTGCAGGTCCACCGGACCGGTCCGGGTGTAGTGTCCGTCGGTAATGGACTCCCAATTGTCGCCGCCGTCGCGACTGGCAATCAGCCCACCTACTTCGATGGCGCCATAAACGTCCTGGGGATTGTGAGCGTCAACGGCCAGGCCGATGACCCGCTTGCAGATGGGATAGGGGTTCATGGTGATGTGGGGGAAGGTGACGCTGTCGGTATTGCGCTTCTTCCACGTGGAGCCACCATCGTTGGAGCGGGCTACCATGCAGTTATCGTAACCCGCAAACATCACGCTATGGTCATTGGGGTGAACTGCTAGGGACCAGACATCGCCGTCGGGAGAGTCGGTGGCCTGCCAACTCTCGCCCCGGTCACTGCTGCGGTACACGCCGGACTGGGTGCCGGCGAAGATTACGGAGGGATCATCTGGGTGTACCAGCAGGGCCCGGACCTGGGGTTCCGCGGGCAGGCCGTTGATAATGCTCTGCCAGTCTTCCTCTCCGTCAGCCTGCCGGTACAGGCCCCCGTGGCCCAGGGGACGGACCTCCTGGGAGTTGGTAATTAACGGCGCTTCTCCGGCAATTCCTACGTACAGGTGGGTCTGGTGCTGTTCGGTTGCCATGCTAGCCCTCCCTTGCGCTTTTACGCTCAATCGTTCGCGCGGGATTCATTCCCGCACCAGCGATTTTCCCTATGGATTGTTCTGCTAATCGGCTTCCTTGTCAAGTGTTGACTCCATCTCCAGGGACCCCGGGCCGGGTCAGCCACACACCCAGTTTCGCCTTGCCAGATTGGCGAGAAAGATCGAAGCATCTTTTTTCTGTGGATTCTTGCCCACTTCGTATGTGGCTGCATCCATTTGTCGGATGGTGCAGCCAGGCGATTAAGTGGAGGATTTCAAAGCCATCCCAATGCTCGGCGCATGTAGCAAAAAATGATGAGAAGCAGCGGGGATTTGATTCGGCGCGTTACAGCCTTTCCGTTTTCTGCCCGGCTAATCCAGGTGATGGGCGAGGGCAATGCAGGAATGGAAGGGGAATTGGCAGCCGGCCGGATTGATGGGAAGAGGGACAGGTAAAGGGGTGAAGGTATGATCTGCATGACCATAGAGGGTGTGGCAACGAATGGCTGTGTGCGGTAGTATGTAGGGCAGATTGTCCCCAGGAGCAGACCCGAATGAAGAACAAGATCTACCAATCTTTTGATGAGGCGGTGGCTGACGTTGCCGACGGCTCCGCGTTTATGTCGCCGGGATTCAGCGGCGTCGGTGTACCCCGAAACCTGCTGGCAGCCCTGAATCGCCAGGGAGCGAAAGACCTCACCGGCATTTCAAACAATTGCGGGACGCTGGACGAGAAGATTGACGTTGGGACACTGATTGCGGCTCGCCAGGTAAAGAAGATGTACGCAGCATTCACATCTCCCACCCATCCTTCACAGATCTCTCCCTTCGTGCAGATGTATAACGATGGGGAAATTGATGCCGAGACGGTCCCGCAGGGGACCCTGGCCGAACGCATTCGCGCCGCCGCTTCCGGAATCGGGGCCTTCTTCACTCCGGCCAGCGTGGGAACGGAGCTGGCGGAGGGCAAGGAGCACCGGGAGATTGACGGCCGAACCTACGTGCTGGAGTATCCGCTCCATGCCGACTATGCCCTCATACGGGCTTTCCGCGCCGACACTTTCGGCAATCTGCAGTTCCGGCTTTCCCAGCGGAACTTTAATCCGATTATGGCCATGGCGGCACGGGTCACCATAGTAGAGGTCGAGGACGAGATAGTACCGGTGGGCGAGCTGGACCCGGACAAGATTCACGTCCCCGGGGTTTACGTCAACCGCCTGGTCAAGATTCCGCCCGACGGCATTTTCGATTAATTTCTTCATTTCCACCGTTTTTGAAAGATTCCTCAAGGAGGAACCCAGATGACCGAAGAGAAACCCAAGCTGCAGCGGCAGGCCATGTGCGACCGGCTGGCCATGGAGTTCCAGGATGATTGGATCGTTAACCTGGGTGTGGGAATGCCGACCCTTTGCTCCAACTATGTTGACCCCACCAAGGACCTTATCTTCCATTCGGAGAATGGCGTAATCGGCTACGGGCCTCTGGCTCCGGCGGGCGAGGAAGACCGGCACCTGGTAAACGCCGGCGGGCAGAACGTTGTGCCCATTCCCGGCATGGCCATAGTGCACCACGCCGACTCCTTCGCCCTGATTCGCAGCGGGATGGTTGACGTTACCGTGATGGGAGCCTACGAGGTGGCGGAGAACGGGGATTTCGCGAACTGGCGGATTCCCAACCGGAAAGGGGGTGGGATTGGAGGCGCCATGGACCTGGCGGCGTGTGCCAAGCAGGTTTTCATTGCCATGGAACACACCACCCGGGACGGCAAGCCCAGGATGCTGAAGCGCTGCGCCCTGCCCATAACCGCGCCGGGTGTGGTGACGCTGGTGGCTACGGACCTGGGCCTCTTCAAGGTGACGCCGCAGGGCTTTGAGCTGCGGGAACACGCTCCAGGCTGGACACCCGAAGAAATCCAGGAAGCTACCGAGGCCACGCTGATTATCCCGCCGGACTTGAAGGAGTTCCGTTTCAGGGACTAGAGAATGAGAATTGTGCCAGGGATGCCTGGAAAGGGTACTAAGACCGGGGGCGACTGATGACTCGCCCCGGATTCTTTTTTCCGACTATCCCGTCACTGCGGAAAGGTTTCTTAAAGTAATGCTGGGGGAGGGAGGATGGGTTGATAAACGAGCCCTGGAAGGACCCCACCTGCGTTCTTACCATGCCACACCGAGAAAGCCGCCTTAGAAGAACGCTGCTCCACCGTTTACGTGCAGGGTTTGGCCGGTTATGAACCCGCCGTCATCGCTGACCAGGAACAGGCAGGCGGCGGCAATCTCTTCGGTCTTGCCCTGGCGGCCCAGGGGTATGCCCGCGGCGTTGGGGGGACGGCTTTCCGGGTACCACTCCGGGTTTGCCCTGCTGGTATCGATGCTGCCGGGGGAAACCACGTTAACCCTGACATTGTGCGGGGCAAACTCGGTGGCCAGGCTGCGACTGAAGCCCACCAGGCCCATCTTGGCGGCGGACACATGGCCCCGCTGCGCTCCGCCGGCCCAGGCCCCATCGCCGGTGAAGAAAAGCACTCTTCCGTAGTTGTTTTCCACCATGGAGGGCATGACCGCGTGGGTGCAGTAAAAGGCGCCGTCCAGCACCACCCCCCGGACGTATTCCCAGTCCTCCAGGGTCAGGTCCAGGAAGGGCTTGTGAGGACGTATGGCTGCGTTGTTCAGCAGAATGTCGATGCGGCCGAACTCGTCCAGGGCCATCTTGACCATGCTGTCCACCTGTTCCTTGCTGGACACGTCGGCCAGGACCGGCAGGGCGCGTCGGCCCAGGGCGCGCACCTCTTCAGCAACGGCCTCGGCTTCCTCCCGATTGCTGCGGGCATTGACAACGATGTCGGCCCCCTCTTCTGCAAACTTCAGCGCGGTGGCCCGGCCAATATTGCGGCCCGAGCCGGTTATCAGCGCTACTCTGCCATCCAGTTTTCCCATTTTTCTCTCCTTGCAAGCGCAATATGCGGGTTCAGGTCTAAAGTCCCCTGGCGGACAATCGGCCGCTCAGGCAACTCCGTAGAGGCGGTTGATGTTGGCGTACCGGTCCGGGTCGAGGTCCTTGCCTATGAGGGCGGGATGGTCGGGGCCATAGCGGTGGGCCCGAAAGACGCCGTTCTGGGGAGGCCCGCCCCCGGTTTCACCGTAGAAGGGGTTGACGTACTCCCAGACGATCTCCCTGGACTGGGTTACCTCGAAAATGCGGCCCGGCGCGCCTTCGCAAATAACAGTATTACCGTTGGGTTGACGTTCGGCGCTGCTGATGTTGTAGCTGAAGAACGATATGTCCGGGGTGCCGGTGTACTCCCAGCCAATTTCGCTGGTCTCGGGGTCAACCTCGATGATTCGCGAGCGACTGGCGCCGCGGCGGTGGCACCCATTGTCGAAGAGCATCACTTTTCCGCTGGGCAGCCAGGTTGGGTGATGCTGGTGGTTGACCTCTCCCGGTCCCCACTTCCAGCGAAACTGGCCGCTGGCTTTGTCCACGATTCCCACGGTGCTGGTCTGGCGATAGCTGACCAGCAGATCGCCGTCGGGGGTGACGTTGAGCGCGTTCTGGTGAGACCACTCGTGGCGGCCTTCCATGGGGCAGATCACGTCTTCATCCACACTGAGGAAATCCCAGGACTTCCACTCGTAAACTACCTCGCCGTCGGGAGTGATTTCCTGGACCACGTCGCCCCACATTTCTTCCGATTCGGGAGACTCGTAGCCTCCCTTGACGTGGGCCGCCAGGTCGGCGGGCACGGGAGCCCAAAGCAATACCAGGGTGTTGCCGTTTAACAGACGCTCGAAGTCGTGGTGGAGGAACATGTCGGGGCTTTCGTACTTCCAGACGAGATTGCCATCCCAGTCCAGCTCAATTAACGACATGGAACGGCCCCCGAACTGCGGCCCCTCGCCTTCGTGGCGAGCCGTTCGGCTGCGGAACAGGAGGTGGCCGTTAGGCAGCAAATAGCCGTAAACAATCTCCTCAGGATGGTACCAGCGGTGGCAGACGCGGCCTTCCATGTCTATCAGGTTTGCGAATGAGCCGCCCCGGTTGGTGGCGACCAGGGTGTACCCTCGATAGCTTTGCTGCGGGTTGCAATAGATTAAACCGTTCTTGTGGTGGCTGGACCAGCCCATATTCCACTCCTGTGTCATCCCCGCGTTGGGCGGAAGTCTTGGTGGATTGTGGGCCAGACCGGGGAAACTGTCAAACGGGGAACGATGAGACGAAGGCGTTCACATGCTGTGGGGCCGGTGGGCTAGAAGAGACCCAGGGAACTGACACCGGCGACGATCATGGCGATGGCGGCAAACTTCATCGCCAGCGTCTGGGGAGAAAGGACTTCTTCCATGAAGTGCCATCGCGCTTGGCTTAGCGCCGTGGCCAGCACAAACACGAAAAGGGGTGTGGTTGCCAAAAAGGCAGTCACCAGGGAGACGGGGCCCAGGCTGGTGGCCAGGAGGGCGCCGGCAACTACTACCAATGGAAGCATCCCCTCCCCCACCAGCAGCAGGCCGACGGTGCTGGGCCGCTTCATCGCGCCGAACAGTTGCATGCAGACCTTCGGGCGGCAAAAGGGCAAGAAGGCCAGGAGCGTCCCGGCCTGCTGGTAAATGAAGACTGTGACGAAGGAGCTCTCGGCCAGGGCCACCTTTGCCGTGAAGAAACCAACAGCAAGGAACAGTCCGCTGGCGACGGCTGCCGGTACGCCCCTGGCCGGCTTCAACTCTCCCAGCTTGTGAGGAACGGCGGGAAGGGAAATGACCATGGTCCCCAGTACAACGAAAACAATGGATGCCCACTGGAAGGGGCTCAGGCGTTCCCCCAGGAATGGCACCGCCAGAAGCGCCACGAAGATGGGATAGATCTGGGAGATGGCAACAGCCCGGGATGCTTCATCAACCTTGAGGGCCACGAACAGGAGAGCATAGCCTATGCCCAGGGCCAGGCCGGATGCCAGGGCGGCAAGGACGTAGGGGAGCGCCGTATCTGAAGGAACTCCGAATATAGCCAGCGCGCCGGCAATATAGACGGCCAGCCCTATCGCAACCCAGGCGTATAGGGTGTCAATGTTGGGTAAATGGTGGTCCAGCAGACGCTTATCGGTCAGGTGAACCAGGGCCAGGGTGGCAGCCGAAACCAGCGCAACGACTATCCACATTTAGACTGTGCCCCTGACAGCCGCTTGAAGTGATTGGAAAGTGGCAGTTGATGGTTGAAGTGAATGCAGGGTGCGCCGGAGCATGAAGGTAGCCTTACCCAGGTGACGAGGGTTATTTTTCCGCAAAGGCCGCGGGATTTCCCACAGACTTCCTGGAAGTCATCAGGTGAATCACACCTACCATAGCCGGAATGGTGATGATCCAGGCAACCCATGCCAGGGAGTACCCCAGGTTTCCATAGTATGCGAAGAAGGCAGCAACAGACACAGTTCCTATGAAAAAGGAGGCCAGTCCCCAGGTGGTGCTGCGGAAAATGCACATCAATCCGAATGCCGGCAGGGCAACCAGCAGGGCCGGTGCAGTCGCTATCCCCAGCAAAACCCCGGTGGCCGTGGCTGCTCCCCTTCCCCCCGACCCCTTCAGGTAAGCCGGCCAGCAGTGGCCAAGTACTGCGGCGATGCCAGCCAGCAGCATCAGTCCTTGTTTGAAGCTCTCTGGGTGAATTGGCAGACTATTCGGGAACTCGGCGGCCACCGCCAGGCTCATGGTCCGGGCCAGGGCTACGGCCAGAAGTCCCTTGGCAATGTCTATAACCGCCACCAGGATGGCAGGCCTGACACCGATAAGTCGCCCCACATTCTCGGAACCGGCGTTCCCGTCACCCGCTCGCCTGATATCGATTCCCAGGCGGCGGCGCACAACGAAGTATGCCGGGGAAAGGCTGCCCATCAAATAGGCGGCGCCCGCTACAGAAATAGCGAGAAGCACGAAACCATAGTTTTCAGAGGTCTGCAGCACCGGCTCTCTTCTCCTGGTCTGGAAAGGGAGTATCCGGGGAATTGGCGGTGCCGGGAAACGTGAACCCTTGCTAAACGGTCACCAGCCTGGGAGAAGCCGGCGTGCACCAGTGGCGATACTTCTCGTTCCGACCCACAACGATATCAAAGTACATCTTCTGCAGTTTCGCGGAAACCGGCCCGGCCGCGCCGTCGGCAATGAGGCGGTGGTCCAGTTCCACCACGGGAGTAAGGTGGGCTGCGGTGCCGGTGAGGAAGACCTCGTCGGCCAGGTACAACTCGCTGCGGTCGATGCTGCGCTCAACAACTTCCAGGCCCAGTTCGGTCTGGGCAAGCTCGATTACCGTGTCCCTGGTGATGCCGGGCAGCACGTTGTCTTCGAGGTTAGGTGTGATCATGCGGCCGTTGGAAATCACAAAGAGGTTCTCGCCGGAACCCTCGCAAACGTGACCATCCTGGTTGAGAATGATTGCTTCGTCGAATCCGGCCAGTGTGGCCTCGGTCTTGGCCAGGATGCTGTTTACATAAATGCCGCATATCTTCAGACGAGCGGGAATCATTGGGTCGTCCACCCGCCGCCAGGACGAAGTACAGCAGTGAAGCAGGTCTGACCCCAGGTAGTTGCCGAAAGGAACGGTGATCAGGGTAAAGTCGCTTTCCAGGTCCTGAAGCTTCAGGTTGGCGACCATTTCGGCGCTCTTGTAAACCAGGGGACGAATGTAGATGTCCTGATTGTGCCCGTTGCGCTCGACCAGTTCTACGGTAATCTCGCAGAGGTCTTCAACGGAATAGGGGATGTCCAGCATCAGGAGGCGGGTGCCGCGCAGCAACCGCTCGTAGTGTTCCCGCAGGCGGAAGATGTTGACCACGCCCTGGTCTTCGTTCCAGTTGCCGCGGATGCCTTCAAAAACTCCGGTGCCGTAGTGGAGTGCGTGGGTCATGACGCTGACCTTGGCCTGGCTCAATGGAACGTAATCACCACGGAAAAAAGCTAACAACTCTCCGGCCTGGCTGCTGGTCTGCCCTGTAGTCACGGCGGTTCCCCCTTAGTTTCCCGATACTATTGTGGAAAGATTATAAGCGGCTTTTCCCAATCAGCACAAGGTATGGACAGGTAGGGTGACTGGGCAGAGTTGGTGAGTCGCGGTGGCCTTGGTGGGCCCCTTAAGAGCAGGCCTTGCTGTATAATCCTCGAAACTCTCCAATGTCCTGCGAAGGGGGTACTACCATGGCCAATCGGGAGCGTCTGGTGGAATCGCTGGTTAGCCTGATTCGGATTGACAGTCCTACAGGCGAAGAAGATGAGATGGACCGCGAGGTTACCGCCCGCCTGCAGAACCTCGGGTTCACGGTGAAGCACGACGCTTACGGCAACGTGATAGCCCGCCTTGAAGGGACCGGAGAGGCGGTAATCCTGTCCGCCCACCTGGACACGGTGGAGCCGGGGCGGGGCATCAGGCCCAGGCTGGAGGGCGACATTCTTCGCTCCGATGGCACCACCATTCTCGGGGGAGACTGCAAGGCCGGGGTGGCAATAGTGCTGGAAGCCCTGACGTCGGTAGTGGAATCTGGTTCGCCCCATCTGCCGGTGGAGGTGGTCTTTTCCCGAGCCGAAGAGGGAGGCCTGAATGGCGCGCGCAACCTGGATTTCAGCCTTATATCAGCTAATCGCGGCGTGGTGTTTGACGGCGAAGGGGAGGTCAACCGCATTACGGCTGCGGCTCCCGCGCAGAACGTGGTGAAGGCTGAAATAACGGGCAGGGCGTCACACGCGGGCCTGGAACCGGAGAAGGGACTATCGGCGCTGGTGGTGGCGGCCCATATCCTGACCCGGCTGCCCCTGGGCCGCATCGATGACGAAACCACTTCCAACGTTGGATACCTGGAAGGGGGGCTCAAGCGGAACATTGTTCCCGAACGAGCCTTCCTGGATGGCGAAATTCGCAGCCGGGACCAGCAAAAGCTGGACCGTCTTACCGACCAGTTCCGGCAGGCGTTTGCCGAAGTTGGGAACATGTACCCGGATGCCCGGATTGACCTGGACATTGCCAACAGTTACAGGGCATACCGGGTGGATACTGAACACCCGGCCGCAGTCATGGTTTCTCAGGCGCTGGGACAAATTGGGCTGCAACCGCAATTTGCCGGAAGTGGCGGCGGTTCGGACGCCAATGTTTTCTTCGAGCATGGCATCGCCGCCCTGCCGGTGGGCATTGGTGTGCGGTCGTTCCACACCAGGGAAGAGACGGCGCTGATTCCAGAGGTGCTGCAGGGGGCTGAAATGTGCCAGAGGCTAATTACTGCGGTGTAGCCGGGGCGGTATCATTGTGACTCCTCCGAGTCTGAAACCGGGCTGACTGCAGGGAATTATGCCACCCTGACGCTGCCCACAACGAGCCAAGCCCGGAGGTGAAGCCATGCATGCGCCCCTCTGGCTGGCAGGCAGGAACGGAATTCGATGCCTCAAGGTCGCTCAGCCCGTCATTCGTTAAGGTGCGATTGAACTGCCGGCATAGCCCCGCTGAGTTAGCACAATATCGGGGAATGACATAGTACATCCCAGGTGGGCCAGGCTCGAGCGGATGTTCTTGCGGGTTCAGCGTCCCCCCCGCCTTTCACTAATGGGGCCGATACCTCGTTACAATAAAGAAGGGGCAGCCACTCCGGTTGCCCCTCTCGCGTTGCCCAGGCTTTCTGGCCCTTATTGTTCGATTCCGTTTCTTTCCATAAGCTCCTGGGTGCGGCGGACGGCGAGGCGGCGCAGGTTGTCGGCATTGGTGCGCTCCTCGTCCAGCCCCCGGTAAACGTCACTTTCGTAAGGCGCCCAGGTGTTTGCCAGGCTGCGCAGCGCTGCTCCCTCCCGGTTGGCGGCCTCCACTATCAGGTCGGAACTGGGTCGCAGATAGGATGCCTGGGAGAGATTCCGAACCCGGTTGCCCAATTCGTTGAATTGCTGGCTGTACTGGTTCAGGGAATTGATGGCGCTGGCCCGATTGCAGTCGCCTTCCGTGCGGACCCAGGCGTCAAAATCCTCGTGGAAGGCGTTCAGGTCCCGCATCACGGCCCTGAAGGCGGGGACGAACTCGGACAAGTCCTTCCGGTCGGACTCGCTAAAGCCTTCTACCAGGTCATCCAGGTCCCTTCCGGCCTTCCTGCGAATCCCCCTGGTGTCGTCCAGGGTGTCTTCAAAAGTATCGAAGTGCTCGGTGTAATCTGCAGTCTCGCTGGCAGACCCGGATGGACCATCACTGTCCTGGGGCCGGCCCTGCTGACCGGTGGGGACGGGAATGGGTTGAGTGGCGGGGGCCCCGGAAAGGCGGGATGCGCCTCCGGGGATTTCGAAACTGACTGAACCACCGTCCAGTCCTCCGCCTGGGCCGCCTTGTAGTCCGCTGCTTGAAGCTCCCGGAGAGGGAACCATCCCCGGTCCGGGTATTCCATTTTCGGGACCCTCCGACATTGCCTCGCCCTCCGTGCCGGGCTCTTCGGAACCAGGTCCGGGGGCAGCCTCACTCTCTTCGCCATTTTCACTATCGCCGTTACCCCGTGCCTCCCGACGCATGGTGTCGATCAGGTCCTCCAGGGCGCTGGCTTCGGACTCTGCAGCCTCGATCAGGGGATCCTGGACGGGGTCAGTAACCTTGTCGGAAGGAATGTCCTCCAGGGCGAAAACTATGGACTCGTGCTCATTGGCCAACTCCCGCAGCCGGGTAACGATCTCGGCGGCTGCGAGGTCCAGTTGTTCATCCGACAACAAGTTGTAGGAATCGTAGAAGGCGTCCCAGTCTTCCTCCACAGAGGCCAACTCTTCCGCAAACTCCTTGGCGATTTCCCGGTCTTCGGGGTCGTCAAGTTCCTGCAGTTTGTCAACCTCAATCTGAGTGGCTCTCAGCAGGGCGGATGCGCTGGCGCGTTCACTCTGGGTCTGTTCCATAAGGGCAGGATTGCCGGGCTGCCAGTTGTCCCGCAGCAGTCTGAGGGAAGCTTCCTCGGCATTGGCCGCGGCTATGGCGCTGTCGGGGAGTTCGCGGGCGATGCCCTTGCCCGGGAGGGCTCGAGCCTCCTCGGTTATGGCGGCAAAGTCGCTGGCGAATTCCCGCAGGGCGGACTCCACGGCCGTGCGGTCGCATGCCGTCAGGCCGGTCCGCCACTGGTCAAAGTCTGCGTGGAACTGGTCCCACTCTGCGTTGATGCTGTCCTGGGACGATGCATAGTCGGCCACGACTTCAGCTGACACTGCGACCGCCATTCTGGACCCGGAATCGCCAGTATTCGATCCAGGATGTTGAGGCGGAACGGTTTCCCGGGAGACCTCTTCGGGTTCGCTGGAACAGGCAGCTATTCCCGCCATCAGTACAATTACGATGACGGCCTGAGCCAGAAACAGTTTGCGGACCAGCTTTTTCATCATCTGGTTTTGTACACCCCTGCATAATCATCAGCCAGTCCGGCCCTGAAGGTTCCGGAATTCAGCTTAGTGACCATTTCCGCCAAACCCTCTGGCGTGCTGGACAGGGCGATCAGGACATCCCGCTCGCCGGTACGGTGGAGCAGGAGGACCGAAGACCCTTCCAGGGGGATGCCGCTTGAGAAGGGAGCGGAGAGAGAATCATCAATGCGGACGCCTGCGGAATCCAGATACCGGGCTACCGCGGCGGGATTTTCGTAAAGTCCAAGAAACACGGTGTCCCTGCCGGCGTTTTCCGACCCCCGTACCTCCGACGGTATGCCGGAGTCCAGTAGCGCTTGCCTCATGTCGGCCCCAAGGTCGAAGAGGTCCGGACGGCCCAGCAGTATATCAACGCCGCCCTGGAGGAAGCCGGGGAAGTCAGCGAGACGGTAGTCCTTTTGCTCCTCGGTCAGGAACTCGGCAATATTGGTTACCAGCTGATCGTTGTCCCTTACCGCGTTGTAGGGCGGGATCATAAAGGTAAGGTCATAAACGGCCAGCACGTTCCGGGTGGCGCCCATGGCCACGGGAGAGCGGGGCAGGTTCCGTTCCGAAATGTTGGAGTGTGTGTTCTCGTCGGTCAATGCCAGGCTTTCGCCGGCAGATTCAATGGAACCGGCGTAGAAGAAGACCATTTCATTGATGCCGGCAGTTATCTCGTGGGCCGGAAAGTCTCGCACGTAGAATTCCTGGAAGTTGGAGTCGTGCTCCTCCAGGTTGTACAGGTAGTCGGGCTGGAAGGCTACTCCCAGGCTCTCGGAAAGGCTGTTGATCTGGTGAGGACGGCCCGGGTCGGCTATTACCAGGACCTTGCCGCCCCGCTCAACGAAGTCCACCACCAGGTCGGCCTCGCCGGCGCTGTAGGGTACGTTGGGCAGAACGACCATGAAGGCATCGGCGGTACGCAGCCCCTCGGAAAGTGCGGGAGCGCCAGGTTCGGAGATGTACGCCACGTCGAAACCCCTGGCGTTGACGCGGTTCAACAGAGTCGATATCTCGCGAGTGGAGAAGGCGTTGCGATGGCCGGTATCTACCAGCAAAGTGCCACGGTTGGTGGCGCCCAGCGGATTGGCGGAAAACACGGGCTGGTCCGTAAAGTCCTCGGCGGGCGCCGGTATGGCCATTATTTCTTCAAAGTAAATGTCCGGCGCCACCGGAGGAGAATACCCACCCCGGTAGAAGAACTGGTATGAGGACAGGAAAGTTACCAGGAAAAACGCAACCGCGCAGACTGGAAAAATGAGAAGCTTCCACACTTTAGGGGTTGGCTCCTATGTGCAGATAGTAGAACTTGGGTTGGTTGAACTCCACGGGCAATTCGGGGAAGGCCTCTTCGGGCGGGACGCCCAGGACGCCATACTCAAGCGGCCTCTGAAGGCCTTCCACATTTACCCACTGGTCCATTTCGGATGAAGGGTCAGCCTGCGAAAGGCCGTCCGCCCCACTGAGGATTTCGCTTGTCGAGCCGCTGGAAGCAGATCCCTCTGGCGCCTGGCGGCTGACAAAAATGTCCATCAGGCGGGCGTCCGCTTCGGTTAGAGGGGATCCTGCATCGCCGTGGGAAGAATAGATTCGACGCAAGTTCTGGACGAACTGGCGATTGACTTCAACGTTTACGTTAACCATCTCGTAATTGGCTATACCGGCAAGCTCAGCGGCCTTTTCCAGGGCCCGGGCGTCGCTGCCAATGCCGTCCGCAAATCCCAGGCGCACCGCGTCCACACCCGCGTACAGGCGTCCTTCGGCGAGTTCGGTGCGGGAAACTTTCAAGCGGTCGCCACGCTCACGTACCGTCATTTCGATGAATGCCTCGTTCAGGCGGTCTAGAGTGGCAATCCAGTCGCGGCGGGAACTACCGGACAGCTTGTAGGGGCCGGTGTAGGCGATGAATTCGGGAGCAAGCGGGGGAAGCACCGGCGGGCTGCCGGCAACCACACCCACATTTCCCACCAACGTTGATGTCTTGGTATAAGTGTAGTTGGCGCCGAGGGCCATCATGTAACCGCCGCTGGCCACGATGCCGTTCATGGCCATGACGACGGGTTTCTCTTCTCGCAGGCGGCGGGTCTCGATGTAGAGCTGTTCGCTGGCAGAAGCGCCGCCGCCGGGGCTGGCCAGCTTGATGACTACCGCCTTGATGTCGGGATTCCGGCGGCAGTAGTCCAGGTATGCCGTAATAACGTAGGCCGCGTCCTCATTGATGCCCGTATAGGGTATGTCGATAACCCCGATTTTGGGCTTGCCTGGATAACCGTGGAAGAAGAGGGCGTAACCGATGGCTATGCCGAGTATGGCCAGAACCGGGGCAGCTACGTACCAGCTAATCAGTATCCGACCCAATGCGGAAAGTATTCTCATCCCTACCTTCGTATTCCAGCGGCTCACGCCGAGGGAAAGAGTGCTCAGGAAACCGGAAGGCCCGGTGGCGTCGTGAAGCGCTAGCCATTGATGGTATCCCACGCATAACTAGGTGTCAACGACACTCGACAATGGCACAGGGCTATCGCATGAAAGATTCGTCCTACAGCCGGCTAATATCCACAAGTCAAAGCTATCTCGCCCTGAGCTTGCCGAAAGGCCTAAATACATTCCCCACGGCCTCGACACGGGTCCGAAAGCCAGTTTGTGGGGAGGAGTTTAGATTCTTCGGCAAGCTCAGAATGACAATTTACTCACTTATGCGATAGCCCTGACAATGACAACCGTCTTCTATCCGTATGTCAAAGTCTAGCTTGATGAAAATACGCACTGGGAGCAACGCTGGATCTATTTCTCGAAGCGGCATGGATACTGCTCGCCAAGAATGTAACCGGCAATCTTCAAGAAATTGTCAGGCTGCATTTCAGCGGAGCAATGTGTGGAGGAGCGCCGGCGCTGCTACTCGCCGCCGGCCTGAAGGTCGAACTTGCGAAAGGCTGCCACCGCCAGAATGGCCAGGGCAGCGATGTAGCCGATGGAAACGGGGATGGACCAGGCCGCTGAAAGGATGCTGCTATCGCCCCGCAGCCCCTGGGCAATTCCCCAAAGGGTCCATGCTGTTGCTTCGGCTACGGGCCAATTCTCCAGCGCACCCAGGGCATTGGCCAGCGGATAGAATATGGCCTCGGCAAAAACAATGGACAAACCCACACCTAGGGTAAACGACGCCGACTGCCGCCAGTGAGACAAAGCGATTCCCAGCGCCAGGTAAAGCAGGGAAACCATCCAGGAGGCTAATACCGAAACCGTCCCGTCCTGCCAGCCAGCGAAGTGAGGCCCCGATGCGCCGGCGAAAATAGCGGCAGCCGCCAGTACCAGAAGATGGAACCCCAACAGCAGTGCGGCGGCTACCAGGCTCTTGGCTGCAATCACGCTTTCGCGCGAGGCTCCGCGAGCCGTCAGAGTACGGCAGGAGCCGGTCTGCAGGTCGCTGGCGTGGGTGAAAGAAGAGAGAACGATGGCAAGAATTGGAGACAGAATTAACAGGGAGCCTGCCGCTGCCCCGAAATAGCCGGAGCCGCCCAGGAGCGGCAGCCAACCCGCCAGCTGCATTGCCCTGACCACCAGCGACAGCAAGGGAACTGCGATGGCCAGGCTAGCCAGGAGGAGGAAAGACCCGCGGTGGTGCAATCGAAACCACTCCCATCGGGCTAGTCTCAAGCCGGCCTGCATCAGCGGGGATCCTCCTCGGGATGACCGCCATGGGACACGGCGGCCAGGTATTTCTGCTCCAGGGAACCGGCGCCCGGGTTGCGAGCTACGGGCCGCATTGACTTGGGGTAGATGCCGTCCTGCGCCAGGTCTCTGGCCACTTCCCATTCGCGCCCCGGCGTCGCTTCTACAAGCAGACTCTCGGCAATCCCGGACTCGCCCGAAACGCTCTGAACGGACCATTCATTACGATTCAGGCAATTCAGCGCAGTCTCGTTATCGGTGGTTTCGATCCGGACAGCAGCGGCCACGGCTTTCGAGTCAGATATGCTGCCCTGGTCCACAAGGTGGCCTTTATAGATGATGGCGTAGCTGTCGCAGGTCAATTCCACCTCGTGAAGCAGGTGGCTGGACATTATGACCGTTCGCCCGCCCTCCCTGCCCAATGTCCGGGCCAGGTCTCGAATCTCCACCATGCCCTCGGGGTCCAGGCCGGTGGTTGGTTCGTCCAGCAGCAGCAAGTCGGGGTTGCCGATCAGGGCCGTGGCAATTCCCAGTCGCTGTTTCATGCCGGTAGAGCATTGGCTGAACTTGCGGCTGGCCGAATTTCCTTCCAGTCCTACCTGGGCCAACAGGGAGTCAACACTTCTCCGGCCGGAATCCAGGCCAAGCATGCCCAGAATGCAGCGCAGGTTGTCTCGGCAGGAGAGGTGAGGCCAGAGGAGGGGCCTGGAAATGAGGAAACCGGTGCGGGTGAGCGCCTGGCGATGGTTGGGCTGCCCCAGCAGGCGGAATGAGCCCGAGGTGGGAGAAATGAACCCCGCTAGGATGCTCAGCATCGTTGTCTTGCCGGAACCGTTGGGGCCAAGAAGACCCAGCAGGGCGCCGCCAGGAACTTCGAAATTCACGTCCTGGAGGGCGAGAAAGCCGCCGAACTTTCGGGTGAGGCCCCGGGTGACCACCGCTGGGTCAGCGGGCGTTAAGCCGTTGGAAATGCCTTGCATACTAAATCACTGCCGACCGGAGTCGGTTTACCTGGTACCTTCCCGGTCACGGTTTTCCCTCCCCCGTTTGTGAGCCTGTGGCAATCAACTTGTGGCAGGGGCCCGACATCCAGAGGGGGTGAAAGAGAGGATGTCAATGACCCCTACCGTCATATACTACGCCCAATAAACCAGACCGGATTTATTGTGTGGAAGGCGAATTGGGTGACTAGTCGCCCGCGGGAGCAGGATAGTCATCCAGGTTAAAAGGGCTGCCGTTCAGGTTAATGGTGTCCTCAAAAAGTTCGGGGCGACCAAAGGACTGGCGGGCATAGCAGCCGTTTCGGGCATTCCGCATCAGGCCGGCAACTTTTTCGGGTGGGTCGCTGGACTCAACGTCATAATGGATGAGGACTTTGTCGGCCTTGGCCTGAATAGTCTGCCGCAGCACGGAACCCTCGGAGGAAACCGAAAAGCCGATATTGGCCTTAACCTGTCCCAGGTCCACCTTCATCATCTGAGCGTACCGCTCAAGCTGGGTCATTTCTCAAAAGAGAATGGAAACGGCGAAATAGGTCATGGGTGACGGGGCCGTATTGTCGCCCATGGGAGGGCCTTCGTCGCACATTATGGTGAAGCCGCGGGCCTCCGCCTGTTTCTTCATGCCGTCCAGGGTCATGGCGTCGCCGTTGATGGTAAATGAGCGGGAAACTCGGTCATTGTCCGCTGTGGTCATCGCTGACTCCTCCGGATTTGAGTGGTGGAGAGTATAACACGGGTCCCTTCCAGGCCTGTACACGGTCTGGACATTTTTCGCCCCTGAGCGCAAGGGCACAGCGCCGCATTGAGCGGGAACCTCAGTCCGGAAGCAGGGCAGTCGCCTCTCAAGGGGAGGCTGATACTTTAAACAGTGGTTATGCCGCCCCCAGCCCTTCGGCCTGGCTCAGGGTAAGACCTGCCGATAGGCTCAGATTGACAGTCAGTCAAGGCGCGATTGCCCTGAAACCGGAAGTAAGGGACGAATTAAACGGGGTTAATGCGGTACAATGCCATCGATTTCCGGTTGAAGCGCGATTCGCGAGAAACAACCTTGTTACGAGGAGAACAAAGATGCCCATTATTGACCATTCCCAGGCTCCTGAAGTGCCCTGGCGACCAGGCTACCGAAAGTGGGATGTCGCCGGCCACGAGCAGGGAGTTACCAGCACCTTCAGCATAAACACCGCTGATCCGGGAGCGGGCGCGCCCCTCCACACCCACACTATCGATGAACTGATTGTAATCATGGAAGGAACGCTGGAAGTTGTGATGGACGGCGAAACCCGGACGGTGGGACCCAATCATACGGTGGTGATTCCCCCAGGGGCCGAGCATGGATTCCGGGTTACGGGCGAGGGCACGGCTCACTTGCTGGTCTTCTTCCCCGCGCTGAACCCCTACTCGGAAGAGCATACGCACTACCTGGAAGGCGCGCGACCGGCGTCGGTTTCCGAGTAGCGCGACGTACCAATTGGCGCACCAGAGTCGCAGGGCCGTCGACAAACGACGCCAGCAAAAGGGGAGGCAGCAATGACCTGGATACGGCAGGAGGACGTGGGAATGCCAGGCATCATCAGTTCCATGTCCATCAACTCCAGGATGATGGAGGCGGTCAGGAATCTCAACCAGGCCATAAGTTTCGGAGCGTCGGAACTGACCCGGGTGCAGGAGGAGTCCATCGCGGTGGCTGTATCCGTCATCAACAAATGCCGCTATTGAGCTTCCTCCCACGGAGGGTTCCTCCGTCAACACTCGGACGATCCTGAATACGCCAGCCACATCCTCCACGACTACACCACCGCGGACCTGGACCCTCAGACCCGGGGAATGCTGGACTTTGCGGTAAAGCTCACCAGGAGTCCGACCGAAATGAGAGAATCGGATGTAGCCGGTCTGCGAAACCTCGGGCTGACCGACGAGCAGATACTGTCGGTTGTGGGCATTACCTGCCTGTTCAACTTCATGAACCGCCTGGCCGACGGACTGGGGGTGGATATTGAAGCGGAGCGCCAGCAAGCCATGGACGGATGGGTTACCGGTCCCGCGCGAGACCTGGACTGGTTGTGGGTCTTCAAAGGGCAGGGCGTCTGAAGGGAGATTCGGGGTGAATTTAACCGGGGCGGGTTTCAAACCCGCCCCACTCATTTGGCGGCATCTAACGGGCGCGTCATTACTCCGGCCTGTCGGCGTGCAGGCCGGACCTGTTCCAGTAGTCCCAGAGGTTGGCGGCGTTCATCTTCATAACGCGGGGTGAGGTACCGTCCTGGCCTACGTCCATGGGGTACCGGTCGGTAAGGTCGGTAAGATTTTCTACCGCCTCGTCCCGGGTCATTCCCCGTTCCACTGCCTGGCGTGCGTATTCCTTCCATTCCAGGATGTATTCGCCCTGCTCGTCCAGGTAGTTCTTGTCGCACCGTCGTCCGTGCCCGGGGATGAAGATTTCCTCGTCCAGCCGGCGCAGGGATTCCAGGGCCCGCAGCCACTGGTCCGGGTTGGCTTCCTGGATGTAAGTCTGCACCTTGTGAAAGATGTTGTCGCTGGTAAATACCACCCCCTCTTCCTTGATGAGGATAGCGGCCTGGTACAGGGTATGACCGGGCATATGAATCATTTCGAAGGTATGGTCCCCCACATGGAGGGTCATGCCGTTCTGGAAGGTGACCACCGGGGCATTGGGCGTGTAGTTCTCCAGCAACGCCGGTTCCTCCGGACCCATGCCTGCGACCCGGGCAACATGTTCCTCCAGGTTAGTGTCCAGGATGCGCTGCCGAACACCCTCATGGGCAATGACCGGCGCGTCAAAGTAGGCGTTGCCGGTCCAGTGGTCGCCGTGGGGCTCCGTGTTGATGATGTAGAGCAATTCGCCGTGCCTGGCGATCTCCTCCTTGAGCTTCAGGGCGTCGCTGGGCTTCTGGGGGCTGTCGATCATCACCACCCCTTCGGAAGTAACCACGAAGCCGTGGTTGCACCCTCGAATCTGGGTTTCGGCGAAAACTGTACTTGCTACCTGTTCCATAGCAGTACTCCTTAAATGAGGATTGAGCCGTGACCCGAACCCACAAGCCGGGGAGCGGCCCGTAAGTGTATCGGGCGGATACTATCACAAGGAGAATGCCGTGGCTATCGCAGGGTTTCGCAATCTACCAACGGACGAACTAAACAAGAGACCGGGGGCAGATTTTCCTGCCCCCGGCGTTTTTGTAAGAGACGCCAGACCCCGGTCCAGCGCATTCCAACCTGGTCAGCTGACTACGGGCGCTCCGGAAAATGCCTCTTTCAGGCAGGTGGCGGCCTGTTCCACCGCTTCCTTTGCCTTGTCCACTGAGGCAGACATTCCGAAGAAACCGTGAATCATGCCGTCGTAGCGGGTGCAGACGGTGGGTACGCCGGCTGCTGAGAGCTTCTGGCCAAAGGCCTCGCCTTCGTCGCGGAGTGGGTCATACTCGGCGGTGATTATCAGGGCCGGGGGCAAACCGCTCAAGTCGGCGGCGTGCATTGGAGCTGCGTAAGGATTGGTTGCATCAGAGTCGCTGGCCAGGTAGTGGTCCCAGAACCAGACCATACCCTCCCTGGTCAGGGAGTAACCCTCGCCGTTTTCGATGTAGGAGATGGTGTCGAAATTTCGCTCCGTTACGGGATAAACCAGCAGTTGAAACACCAGGTCACAGCCTCCCCGGTCACGGGACATAAGAGAGACGGCAGCCGACAGGTTTCCGCCGGCGCTGTCGCCGCCGGTTGCGATGCGGGCGGGGTCCACATTAAGGGAAGCCGCATTGGCTGACAGCCACTGGGTGGCAGCGTAGCAATCGTCGGCGGCACCGGGGAACCTGGTTTCGGGGGCCAGGCGGTAGTCCACGGAAACCACCACGCAATCGGCGCCGGCACACAACTGCCGGGCAGCGCCGTCAGCGGTATCCAGGTCACCGACTACCCAGCCTCCGCCGTGGAACCAGGCCAGCCCGGGGAAGGGTCCGGAGCCTGTCGGCGTGTAAATGCGGACGGGTATTTCGCCTCCGGGGCCCGGAATGGTCCGGTCTTCCACCTTGCCGACGTCGGGACCCGGTGCTCGGGGACGCATTTTCCCGTTGATGCGCGCTTGCTCGGGTGAAACCTCATTGTTGGGTGGCAGTCCAAGGGCAGCCACAGCCTCCATCACAGTCACGATTTGCGGGTCCAGTGGCATGGTTGTACCTCCTGACGCTATTAAATGAACTTCAGCCGGTTTCCGGCATTGTAACGCCTGAGCCCAGTTCAGCCAATGCTTGCGCCATCCACGGCGGCGCAAAACTGCGGGCCGCCCCCTGCCGGAAGGGAGGCGGCCCTTGCTGAAGCAGAATATTGCCCGGAAAGTCAGGTTTTGGGGCGCCACCTGAGGTCTGGATGCCGGGCCGCGCCCGCCTCGTCCAGCCGGGACACCGGGGTAGTGTGAGGGGCGTGGTGCACCATGTCCGGGTCAGTTTCAGATTCCCGGTTTATCTGGCGCAGGGCTTCTATGAACGCGTCCAGGGTGTACCGGTTCTCCGACTCGGTGGGCTCTATCATCAGGGCCTCGTGAACGATGAGCGGGAAGTACATGGTAGGCGCGTGGAATCCGTAGTCCAGGAGTCGCTTGGCCACGTCCAGGCCACTTACTCCCCGAGCGCGCTGCCAGTCGGCCGACAGTACCACTTCGTGCATGCAGGTGCGGTCATAGGGAAGATAGTAGATATCCTTCAGGGCGCCTAAGAGGTAGTTGGCGTTCAGGACGGCATTTCCGCTAATTGACTTGATTCCGGCGTCACCGAGGGTCCGGATGTAGGTGTAAGCGCGGACCAGCACGCCAAAGTTGCCGTGATACCCGCTCATCTTGCCGATGCTTTGCTCCGGATTGGACAGCGCGTAGGTTGGACCTGACCCGTTGGCGCTGGCCGTTACGATGGGGGCTGCCAGGTAAGGCTCGAGGATAGGCGCGCAGCATACGGGTCCCGCCCCGGGACCGCCGCCGCCGTGGGGAGTGCTGAAGGTCTTGTGCAGGTTCAGGTGGATTACATCGAAGCCCAAATCGCCCAGCTTGGCGCGGCCCAGCAGGGCGTTCATGTTGGCGCCGTCGCCGTACACCAGGCCACCCGCCTCGTGGACTATGCGGCAGACTTCGACGATGTTCCGGTCAAACAGGCCAAGGGTGCTGGGCAATGTGATCATCACCCCGGCCAGGTCCGGACCCACCAGTTCGTGGAGGGCTTCCAGGTCCACGTTGCCGTCCTCGTCCGAGGCCAGCGTCACAACCTCAAAGCCGGCCATGGCTGCAGAGGCTGGATTGGTGCCGTGGGCGCTGTCGGGAATGGCCATCTTGATGCGCCCCGTATCGCCGCGGGAGTGGTGGTAGGCCCGCATCATCAACACGCCGGCCAGTTCGCCGTGGGCGCCGGCCAGGGTCGCCAGGCTGACGCCGGACATGCCGGTAATTTCGCCCAGGTACTCCTGCAGTGTATGGAGCAGTTCCAGGGCGCCCTGGCTCTGGTCGGGGGGTTGCAACGGATGTATGGCCGCAAAACCCGGCAGGAAGGCCATTTCGTCGTTGATCTTGGGGTTGTACTTCATCGTACAGCTGCCCAGGGGATAGAACTGGGTGTCGATGGAGAAATTCTGCTGGCTCAGGGCGGTAAAGTACTGGACCACCTCTGGCTCGGAAACCTCGGGCAGCGCCAGATCGTCCCGCAGCATGGACGCATCGGGCAGCGGCTGTTCGGGAACGTCCAGGGGAGGGGCAACCACGCCGGCCCTGCCCGGGACGCTGCGCTCCATCAGGAGCTTGCCGGTATCTCTGGATCCACCTTTGAGCATCAGTTAAACTCCGCCAGCCCTGCTACCAGAGCGTCAATATCTTCCTTGCTGTTCATCTCGGTGACACACACCAGCATTCCCTTGTCCAAGTCCGGCGGCAGGGGGGCGCTATAAGGTGGAACGCTGATGTCCAGGCCGCCCAGGATGTTCCGTTCCATCAACTTCCGATTGATTTCAGCGGGAGGCGCCGGGCACTGGACCACAAACTCCTGGAAGAAAGGCCCCCGCTGGAAGGGCAGGTTATACCCTGGCAGGGATTCTATCCGGGAGGCGGCGTAGTGGGCCTTGTGGTAGCACAGTTCAGCAACCTGCTTCAGACCCTGCCGTCCCATGGCGGCAAGATAAATGGTTGATGCCAGGGCGTAAAGGGCCTCGTTAGTGCAAATGTTGCTGGTGGCCCGTTCCCGGCGGATGTGCTGCTCCCGGGTCTGGAGGGTGAGAACGTAGCCGGTCCGGCCCTGGCTGTCCACCGTGCGACCCACCAGGCGGCTGGGCATCTGCCTGATGTACTGTTCCTTGCAGGTAAAGAGGCCCAGGTAAGGGCCGCCATAACTGGTGGGGATGCCCAAAGGCTGTCCCTCTCCCGTCACAATGTCTGCGCTGTAATGTCCTGGCGGGTTGAGCATGCCGCAGGCGGTGGGGTCGGTGGAGACCACCAACAGGGCGCCGTGCCCGTGGGCCAGCTGGGCAAAGTCTCCCAGGTCTTCCAGCCCCCCATAGAAATTGGGGTATTGAACGACGAGGCAGGCAGTGTCGTCACCGACTTCCGGTTCCCAGTGCCGGACCACCTCGATGTCTATGCCGTGGGCCTGGCAGTAGGTGCGAATCACCTGCAGGTAGGTGGGAGATACGGTGTCGGAAACAGCCACCCGTTCGCGGTTGGTGACGCGGCAGGCCATCAGCACGCCTTCGGCCAGGCTGGTAGCGCCGTCGTACATGCCGGCGTTGGCTACCTCCATGCCGAACAAACTGCTGATGAGAGTCTGGAACTCGTAAATAACCTGAAGGGTGCCCTGGCTTACCTCGGGCTGGTAGGGAGTGTAAGCGGTTAGAAACTCTCCCCGGGTCATCAGGGCCTTGACTATGGCCGGTATGAAGTGGTGATAGGAGCCGGCGCCCAGGAAGGATGGTCCGCTGCCCAGGGATCGGTTTTTTGAGGCGAGTCCGGCCAGTTCCCGCTGTATTTCCAGCTCCGATAGTGGTTCCGGCAGATTCAGGGGAGGATTCCGGTATTCGTCCGGAATGTCATGAAAAAGTTCGTCGATGCTAGTGAGGCCAAGGGTGGCCAGCATCTCGGCCTGTTCCCGTTCCGTGTTGGGGATGTAGTGGGATTGGAAATGGGCAGTAGTCAAGGGCAATACTCCTGAGTGGCGCCTACGGTTTTGGAAGGAACAGTCCTACCCGCAATTGCGGCCGTCGCGCCGCGGATCTCCATTAGCTCTCCTCTCCGCCACCGCCCCTCTTCAGGCCTTTGAGGTTCGCTAGCTTGCTCCGGTATATTCGTCGTACTCATTGGCGGACATGAGGGTGTCCAGCTCTCCCAGGTCCTCCAGCACAACTCGCATGATCCAGCCGGCTTCAAAGGGGTCGTCGTTGACCAGTTCCGGGTGGTCCACCAGTTCGCTGTTCACGGCGTCAATCCTGCCGGTGACCGGGGAGAACAGGTCGGAGACGGCCTTTACCGATTCAACCTCGCCCATCTTTTGCATGTATGCAACACTGTCGCCGGCGTTGGGCAGGTCGAAATATACAATGTCTCCCAGTTCGTCCTGGGCAAAGTGGGTAATGCCTACGGAAACCAGTTTGGCGTCGGCGTCTTCCACCTTGGCCCATTCATGCTCACGGGTATATTTGCGGTCCTCGGGACTCATCCTGTAGCGGCCTCCTGATTGTTGGGTAGATTCAGCTTCTGCTGTAGAAGGGCAGAGGAACTACTGTCGCAGCTGCCGGGCGACCCCGAATGTCCACATCCAGTGTCGTGCCGGCTTCTGAATGGCCCGCAAAAACGTAGCCCATTGCAATGCTGGTGTCAAGGGTGGGCGAAAAGCTGCCGCTGGTTATTCGACCTACTTCCTGCCCGTTCGCCAGAATCGGGTACTCGGCTCGGGGAGCGCTGCGGCCGGGCAGTTTCAGGCCCACCAGCCGGCGCTCCGTTCCATCGCTGCGCTGCTGTGCCAGGACGGGTTGTCCTATATAGTCGCCCTCGCGACGGACAAACCGGTCCAGGCCGGCCTCAATGGGGGATGTGTTGGCGTCTATTTCGTGTCCGTGCAGGGGGAGAGCGGCTTCCAGGCGAAGCACGTCGCGGGCCCCAAGCCCGCAGGGAAGCGCCCCCGCTTCCATCAGGGCATTCCACACTGGAGTCGCATCCTGGCTGGACATGGAAAGCTCGAACCCGTCTTCGCCAGTGTAGCCGGTGCGCCCCACAAAAACGGTGTGGGGGCCCAGTTCACCCTCTCCCCAGGCGAAAAACCTCAGAGATGATGGCGAGGCGCCTCCGGTCAGAGTGCAGAGGCTGTCCAGCAAATTCGCTGCCCCGGGGCCCTGGAGGGCTATCAGGCCGGTTTCGGTTGTCCGGTCATCAATGCTTACTCCGCCCGAGAATTCCGCCTCGATCCACTGGTTGAACCATTCAACCACAGCGGGACGGTTGCCGGCGTTGGGTATCAGCAAGAATTCCTCGTCGCCAAGGCGATAGAAAATGGTGTCGTCAATGACGCCGCCGGACTCATTGCAGATAAGGCAATAGCGGGCGCGTCCCTGCCTCAGACCAGTGGCTGAGCCCGTCAGCATCCGGTCCAGAAATGCCCCTGAGCGGGGGCCGGAAATGTACAGGCGGCCCATGTGGGAAACGTCGAAGATTCCTGCCGCGGTGCGGACCGCTTTGACTTCATTGATGATGCCCGAATACTGGACCGGCATATCCCATCCGCCGAAGGGCACCATCCTGGCATTCAGGTCGAGGTGGGTTTGGCAGAGTATTGTTTGCTGGTTCATATTTCAATTATACGGACTCAGAAAGGTCTTTACCAACGCCGTCAAGGTAAGATGCAATTCCACCGGGGAGTGGGGACGGGGCAGGACGGCAACATTCCGGCCGGCCCGGTTCTCTTTGGACTGCAGCTGAGGCGCGATTGCCAAGTTTGTATCGACTTGTCCCTTCGTCAAGTCCGTAGGGGCAGGAAAAGCGTAAGAGAAACGTGACCGCCGAAGTTTTTGCAGAATCCCTGTTGGTTCTATAATGGTTTGTGGGTCCATTGATGCTCTTTGCCTGAAGCCGGTTGGCGGCGGAGGCCACCCTTGGCCCAATTTTGGCAGAAAGGTCAGACATGAAAAACTCATTCGTTCTGTTGGGAATTGCCGCCTTCGCTATTGCGGCGGTGGTTGGGTTTGTTGCGGGCGTGAGTCCCGCGGAGGCCCAGCAATCCGAAATTCAGATATTGGACCACCGGGTAGAGACGAACTTCCCCACCGATGTCAAGTTCTTCGTTGAAGTAACGGGGCCCGACGACATTGAAGAAGTCCGGGTGGTAATGAAAACTATAGGCCAGACCACTCGCAGCGCCTATCGCCAGGTGGAGTTCGAGCCTGGAGTCACCGTCAGCGGCGAGGCCGAACTGCTGACCAGCGGCAACAATTATGTTCCGCCAGGCACAAGGATGGCCTATTCCTTCGAGGTACGGGACGCGGAAGGCAGGGTTCTGCAGACGGAAGAGCAGGTCTTCGTTTACCTGGACACGCGTTTCGAGTGGTTCACGGTCTCGGAAGGCATTGTAACGGTCTATTACAACGACCCCCTGGTCAAGAGCAGGGCGGAGCACGTTCTGGAAACGGCGCTGGAATCCATGCGGATAACCGGCCCCCTGCTGGGAGTCAACCCGGAACTGCCCCTGCACATTGTTACCTACCACAACTACCGCGAAATGTTTGGGGCGCTGCCCTTCCGTTCCCAGGCCACCAGCAGCCAGCTGATTACCGCTGGCATGGCCTTTGACCAGGAGCGGGTGTTGATGGTCCATTCCGGCAGCGGCTCGGTAACCAGCACCACGGCCCACGAATTCGTTCATTTACTGGTGGGAGACGTCCTGGGGCGAGCATATCCCCAGGTCCCGGCCTGGCTGAATGAGGGATTGGCGGAGTATGGCTCTTACCACGGCGACAACCGGGAGCTCCTGAACGGCACCGTGGAAGAGGCGATTGACAGGGACAAGTTGCGACCGCTCTGGCACCTGGGTTCCTACAGCGGCACTCCGGAGGAGATCCTTTATGCCTACGGCCACGGAGATTCCGTCGTTACTTTCATGGTCGAGGAGTACGGGGAAGAAAAGATGGGCGAGCTGATGAAGGCCCTCAAGCGTACCCTGGACATTGACTCCGCCCTGATGGCGGTCTATGGCCTGGACCAGCACGGAATCGACTCGGCCTGGCGGGAGGAAATCGGACTGGAGCCGCTGCCGAAGCCCGTGGCGCCTTCCCGCCGACCCCTGCTGGAAAATATTCCGGACGCTACGGTGTCGCCTATCCTGATGCCTACCTTTGCACCCAGGCAGGCCGAACCGGCGGTCGTACCGGACCCCGCGCCGGCGCCTACCCAGCCACCGGCGGCCGTCATAGCTCCGGCCCCAGTGGCGCCAACCCCGGCTCCGGTACAGTCAGCCGCAGAGCCGGCGGCTCCCGAGACGGCGTCCGTAGCCCCGGAGCCCGAAGCTCCGTTGGAGAGCGAGCCGGAGGCGGCCGACGGTGGCTGTGGCCCCCCATCGGTTCAGGGCGGCTTTGTGGGCGAAATAGCCTTGCTCCTGTTGCTGGGAACGCCCTTGGGACTGGTACTTATCAAGCGCAGCAGGAAATGGTGAACGCTGACAAGGTTGGTTGCCGCCGAAAAGCCGGGCACTTGTCATCCAGCTATGAGGAACCCCTGAACCAGGCAACGGGATAGGAAACACAAGCAACGGCGGGGCCCGGTGAATGTCCGAGACAATTCACCGGGCCCCGCCGCATTTCCTGGTGGCATAAGCCGCGTCAACGTGCGCGGGGGTTAAATGCGTCGTTCAGGCCGTCACCAAGCAGGCTGAAGGTGAACAGCAGCAGCACCAGCACGCTGGAAGGCACCAGCGTAAGGTGCGGGTCGCTGCGCAGCACGGATATGTTGCCGTTCTCGAAGATCATTACGCCCAGGCTGGGGGTTGGCGGTTGAATGCCGATGCCCAGCCAGCTGAGGACCACCTCCGCCCCGGCAACCGCTCCCAGGCCGGCGGAAACCGAGACAATTACCGGGCTGATAACGTTGGGCAACAGGTGCCTGCCCAGGATCCTGCCGGTGGAAGAACCCATGGCCCGGGCGGCCTCCACGTACTGATTTTCCCGCGCCTGCAATACCTGTCCCCGTACCAGGCGGGCCATTCCGAACCAGGAAAAGGCTGCTAGGGCCAGGGAAATTACGGTGTAGTCCACTATGCCGAGACGGATTATCCAGTCTATTCCGGTGGCGTCCTCAAACCCTCGAACCCACTGCAGGATTCTTGGCTTCACCGTAGCCACGATTATCAGCACCAGGAAAATATCAGGAAAGGCCGAGGTTACCTCGCCAACCCTCATGATGATGCCGTCGGCAAGTTTCCCAAAATAGCCGGCAATGAGGCCCAGGGACACGCCGATAATGAGGGCTCCCGTGACCAGCGAGGTAACCGTAATGATCACCGTCGTGCGGAGCGAATACATTACCCGGCTCAGCATGTCCCGTCCCAGCCGGTCGGTTCCCAGGGGGTGGGTCAGGCTGGGACGCTCCTTGACTATCGACAAGTCCTGATCGTTGTACCCGTGAGGCGCAACCAGGGGCGCGAATACCCCCGAGCCGTACATAATGACGATAATGACCAGGCAGGTCATCGCCAGCTTTTTTCGCGACAGGCGCCGCAGGGACAGGTAGAAATAGCTGTGGCCCCGGTGTTCGGTATTCGGAAGCTGGAGGCGTTGGGCTTCACCCTGCAACGTAGTCACCTCCCAGCCGGATTCTCGGATCCAGGACCGGGTAAACCAGGTCCACTATAAGGTTAGCCAGCACGAACAGGGTAGTTCCCAGCAGGGTAACCGCCATGATTATTGGGTAGTCCCTGGAGAAGAGGGACTCTATGGTCAGCAGCCCGACTCCGGGGATGCCGAAATACAGTTCGACGATGAAAGACCCGCTGGCCAGCCCCGCCAGGGAAAAGCCCAGGGTAGTCACCACCGGTATCAGGGAGTTGCGCAGGATGTGCCGCACTCGCACCAGCCTTTCGGGCAACCCCTTGGCCCTGGCGGTGCGGATGTAGTCCTGCCCGATTACGTCCAGGGTGCTGGCCCGGGTGAGGCGGGTTACGATGGCGACTCCCGGAATGCCCAGCACAAGAGCTGGCAGGATGATACTGGTGGAAAAGAAGCCGTCCCATCCGTGGGTGGGCAGCCACTGCAGTTTCAGGGAAAAGATAAGCAGGGCTATCGGTATGGTCAGGAAGACGTGCATTGACTGACCCACCAGCGTAAAGGCCACCATGGCGCTGTCCCACCAACTGCCCTGCTTGAGGGCGGCAAAGAGGCCGGCCGCAATTCCCAGGGTAATGGAGATCAGCAATGCGGCGAAGTTCAGCTGGGCTGAAATCCAGATTTTGTTTTTCAGCAGGGCGGTTACGCTGCGTCCACGGTATTGGTAGCTTTCGCCAAAGTCCCCGCGCAACGCGTTGCCAACGTACCTGGCGTACTGGACCGCAATATTGTCGTCCAGACCCTGCTGCTTGCGGATTCTCTCATAGGCGTCCTCACGGAAGTTCTGACCCAGGAGTATCTGCACCGGATCCCCTGGGCCGAAACGGCCCAGGGCAAAGGTGATGAACGATACCATGACCAGAAGTACCGGCACCCACAGCAACCGGCGGGCAATGTACGTTGCCACTGCTTCTTCCTCGCTATCGGCTTATTGTTCCGCGAAGTGCACGTACCGGAACTTGGGAATGGTGAGAGGCAGCAGGAAATAGTCCCTGACGTTCGACTTGATCAGGAAGTACCAGTCTTCGTCGTTCCAGAGCAAGACCCAGGGCGCGTCTTCCAGGATCATTTCCTCAACCTGGTTGTAGAGTTCGAACCGCCTGGTCAGGTCCTGCTCCACTCGTGCCTGTTCCAGGACTGCGTCCACTTCCGGATTGGAGTAATTGGTGCGATTCCCCTCGCTTTCGCTGTGAAAAAGAAGGTCGAGGAAATTCTCAGGGTCAGGGTAGTCGGCGCCCCAGCCCAGGGAGAACATCTGATAGCGTTCCTGGTTGACGTCCTCCAGGAATGTTGCCCATTCCGTCTGCTGGATTTCAACTTGCAGGCCCAGTTCCTGGTTCCAGGACTCCATCATAACTTCCAGGCCCAGGGGCACTGCCGCGCCCAGGCTGCCCGAAATGCTCAGCACCATTCGGGGTATGCTGTCCGGGTCCGCGCCATACTTGGACTCGGCCAACAGGCGCCGCGCTTCTTCAGGGTCGTAGGGATAGGGGTCCAGGTCCGGGTTATAGGACGGGAAGCGGGGCGGAATAATGGTCCTGGCCGGCCTCACCGCACCTTCGTAAACCACCGAAGCGATCTGGTCCCGGTCAAAAGCCAGGTTCAGGGCCTTCCGGAACTTGGGGTCATCCAGCGGCGGCTCGTCGGTATTCAGGCCAATGTAACTGGTTGTGAAACGAGCGGGATACGGGTGGACCAGGGGATTGAGCGGGCTGGTCGGGTCCAGAATCCGCTCCAGGTCGGCCAGTCCAACCCCGGTAACGTCGATTTCGTCATTCTCGAACAGGATCATGCGGTTGCCGCCGCTGAGAATCATCTCAACTTCGTCCACGTGGGGAGGCCCGAGGTGGAAGTACTCGTTACGGCCCAGGCGGATGGTCTCTCCGATGGTGTACTCATCCAGGCGGAAAGCCCCGGTGCCGTTGGGGGTCTCAAACCAGTTGTCACCGATTTCCACGTTTTCCTGGTCCAGTATGAAACCGGTGGGGTAGGTGAGCTTGGCCAGGAAATAGGCCTTAGGGGCGTCAATGGTAAACCGGATGGTCTGGTCGTCCACCACCTGGACACCCGAGACCTCGGAAGAGGATTCTTCCAGCCTGGACTTTATACCCACGATGTCGTTGAGGTATTGGTCCACCACGGGAGAAACCAGTTCAGGGTTGGCAACCCGCTCTATGGACCACTTGACGTCCTGGGCGGTTACGGGTGTGCCGTCGTGGAACCTGGCATTGGGCCGAAGCCTGAAAGTGTAAACCGTTCCGTCCTCGTTGATTTCCCAGCTTTCCGCCAGGTCGGGCGCAACGGAGAAGTTAAAGGGTTCTATTGTTACGAGGCCGCCAAAAATCTCATTGACCAGCAGGCCGGAAATATTGTCCTCGGCCAGGTGGGGGTCAAAGGTAGGCGGGTCGGCAAACAGCAGCCTCAGGGTGCCGCCGTCGGTAGCCATGCCGTTGCCGCTGTTGGCGGGACGGGTCCCGCCGGTGTAGGGACCCACGGTAGTCGAGGTATCAGGTTCCGGAGTAGCTATGACGGGAACCGCGGGAATGACGGCGCTGACCGTGGGAGGAGCAGACTGCTGCAGGGCAGTCGTTGGACTGGCTTCAGCCGCCGGTGGGGTGTCCGCCGCCGGTGGGGTGTCCGCAGGCTGTGGTTCGGTTGCAACCTCGGGACTGGCCGCCGCCGCTGGCTCGGCCTGGGTTTCGGCGCCGTTCTCGGAATCGCCAGGGAAGCAGGCTATTACGAAAAGTCCGAGAACGGCCAGTATTAGCAAAGTCGTCCAGCGCATAATTACCTTCCAGCAAGAATTGTGAGAGTGAGTTACCGAAGAAAGAGCGCTTGCGGTACCTAGATAGTCATCACGTTCACCCCCGGCATTATATTCATAAACTACCTCGTAGGGCAATAAACAGTACTTAGAATCAATAAGCGCGACGGGTGTCTCCCCCAAGGGCAGGTTTGAATCTGGTGTCCCCTGCGCCGCCCACCCAGGCGCAAATTGAGCGGCCAAAGGATGCGATTGTCTTGCGTCGCATACCGCCGCTGTTGAAAGCGGGCCGCCTTTTTGCTACCATACCCGTTGCCGATTTTCGGAAACCCGCCAACGCGGGCTTCCTGGCGGCATGACAAGATGGCGAGCGTAGCCAAGAGGCCTAAGGCGCCTGTCTGTGGCACAGGAGATCACGGGTTCGAATCCCGTCGCTCGCCCCAACCAACCTTCAGGAAATTGTCCGCCCCGTTTGCGCCTGTAGCTCAATGGATAGAGCACTGGGCTTCGGACCCAGGGGTTGCGGGTTCGAGTCCTGCCAGGCGCGCCACCACCCTCTCCGAACTTCCCTGAACCCGACCGTTTCGCCCCTGGCAACCATTCAACAACCGGTGCAATAGCTTGTAGTGGTTGGGCCAGGCTTGCTTTTGTTGCCTCTTTATACGTGGCAGCGGCGGGTTTGGATGCTGGCGGATGGCAAGAAAGGCTTGGGGAAGTTGCGCGGCGCTGATGAACGGAACAAGAAAGGCCATATGGCTGCTGGGGCATTACATCAGCATGGCAGGCCTCGTGGACCAGGCTTGAGACCTGCGAGACCTGGCGGGTCGGGCTGACCTGAGTGATGAGGAAGCAGCCTCAAAAGCCCTGGCGATATTTCATCATTGCGAGGAAGCTCTCGATTCGAGGGGCAAAGGGATCATCGCTGAAGGGGCATACGAACTGCCTCGAAGCCTGGGCGGGCAACCCCAAAGTCCGCCGCGCCCGTCGGCCGGCGGCTGAGCCGGGCTGAAGGCGTTCTAGGCCCCGTGGCAGCGCTTGTACTTGCGGTTGCTGCCGCAGGGACACTTTTCGTTGCGGCCAATCTTGCGGCCTTCCTGCCGCTTTATGGCCTTCTTTTCTTCACAGGTGTTGCAGGTACATGCCGGGGGGTGGTCGGTGTACCAGTTGGTTCTCACCATGCTTTTGCATACCGCCTGATTTTTCTGGAGTTGCCCGTGCGCTTCCATTATATGGAAGAAGTGGGCAATCTCTACTTCACGTCCAGGAGTTCAACCTCGAATACCAGGGTAGAGTTGGCGGGAATCAGCCCGTTACCGATGCTTCGCTCGCCGTAGGCCAGTTCGGAGGGTATGGTGAACTTCCATTTGTCGCCGACCTGCATCAGGGCGACACCTTCATCCCAGCCCTGAATCACCCGTCCCTGCCCTACCGGAAACTCGAAGGGGTCTCCGCGGTCCACGGAGCTGTCGAACTTGGTGCCGTCGGTCAGCCAGCCCGTGTAATGAACCACGGCAATGTCTCCCAGGGAAGGCGACTGCCCGTCGCCTGACGCCAGTACCTCGTACTGAAGCCCCGACTCGGTGGTAGTCATGCTTTCGGACTGAGAGCAAGCCACTAATGCCAGGGCCAGCAGGATAGCAATTGTCCAGATCTTCACGGGTCCCTCCGTGTCAAATTAAAGACTTCGGCGCTGGAAGCGGCTATCAGGTCCGAAGGCGCCATCACGATCTCGCTGCCCCAGACCCCGGCGCCCACACCCAGTTCGGGGTACTCGGTCAGGGCGGAGTCCAGTATGGACCGAAATCCCGGTGGCTGCCAGTGGAAAGGGGGTATGGACCCCACGGTGTAGCCCGTTACTTCTTGTACCAACTCCGGGTCTGCCAGGCTGATATTTCGGGAGCCCAGGGCACGTTTCAACTGGCCGGAAATGGCGTGCTGGTCGCCGCCCAGCATTACCAGCGCCATTTCCCCGGCGTCGGTGCGGAACAGCAGGGTCTTGACCATCTGGCCGGCTTCAAACCCCAGGGAGTGGGCCACGTTAGCGGCCCCCTTCTCCGTTTCCCCCGGGAATTCCAGCCTGCGGTAGGTGATTCCCCTCTCGTCCAGATAGGTATGCGCCGGCAGGTCCATATTTCTTCGTTCTTCCAGGTGTAGGTCCGACAGCTGTAGGCCGGGACACGGAGTAGGTTAGGCCAATTTGCGGCCCCGGTCAATCTGTGGGAACCAGCGAACAGGGCAACTGCGTTTTAGTTTAATGTCATGCTGAGCCAGGCCGAAGCGCCTTAAGTCTGTCCTTGGAACCACCTTCACTACCCTCAGCCGAGTGTAGGAGAAGGAATTGGGGCTTTCGGACAGGCACAGGGTGACTTGGTTCCTAACTTAGCCGCCAGCCCTGAAGCGACCCGGGCGGGCATTAGTTTGCGAATACCCCGGACAGCCACCGATGGCTTGAATTATTGGGGCCGAGATCTTGCCGCCAAAAGGAAGGAGGGTGGACTGCCTGCCCACCCTCCCTGCTCTGGGACACTCTGCGGTTTGCGGTTCTGCGTTACGGCGTTGGGCGCTTGCCCAGCGTGACCGTGATCTCCTGCCGGGTCCCGTCCCGGATAACTTCAAACACAACCTCCTGGTCGGGTTTGGTCCTGGCCACCAGGTAGGCGATTACATCGTCGATGGTCTCAATGGGCGTACCGTCTATGGCGACAATGATGTCTCCGCCGTAGGGAATCTCCAGCCCTTCTATTTCGATGGTTTCATCGCTGCCCTCCAGCCCGGCTTCTTCCGCGGGGCCGTCGGTTACCAGGTCAATGACCATGGCGCCCCGGGTGTTGGGTAGCAAGTCCATCGCTTTGGCCGCGTCGGGGCCCAGGCTGGTCCCGCTGATGCCCAGCCAGGAATATTCGTACTCGCCGTCGCTGATGATGGTCGGAACCACCTGGTTCGCGATGTTGATGGGCACCGCAAATCCGATTCCCGAGCTTACCCCGGCGCGGCTGATTATCTGGGTGTTAACGCCGATAACATTACCGTTGCGGTCCAGCAGCGGGCCCCCGGAGTTGCCTGGGTTGATCGGGGCGTCGGTCTGCAGAACTTCCGGTATGGAAAACTGGCTGTGCCCGCTGCGAATAGTCCGCCCGATACCGCTGATTATGCCGGTGGTGATGCTGAACTGCTGCCCGAAGGGATTGCCTATGGCCACGGCGAGCTGGCCCATTTTCACCTCGTCACTGTCCCCCAGGGTGACCGGAACCAGAAAGCCGTCGGGGTCGGAAACCTTCAAGACTGCCAGGTCCGAATCCGGGTCGCTGCCCAGAAACTCCGCCTCCATTTCCACCCGATTGGGCAGTACAACGATCACTCGGTCGGCCTGCGCCACCACGTGGTGATTGGTGATAATGTGGCCCTGGTCATCCCATACAAACCCGGTCCCCCCGGTTCGTTCAAAGAAGTCGTTGGGTATGTCCGGCAGGTCTGGAATGGAAGGCCGTTCCGCCAGCGATCCCAGGTTCCTGGACACCCGGATCAGAACCACGGAGGGCAGGGTGGAATCGTAAATTTCTTCCAGTACCTGGTCCTGGGCCGCCACTATATCCAGGGGTGAAAGTCCCAAAGACGGGACCTTTGAGCCACCTTCACCCTCCTCTGCTGGAGAAGCGACCTCCGGAACGTTGTCGCCCAGAATATCGTTCAGCGGTCCCGCGCCAACGGAACCGGCCGTTTCGGTAAGCTCTGGTTCGCCGGTGGATTGATCAGTCTCCTGGATGGCTTCGGTGGAGCCGCCTGGTTCCTCGGCCTCCTCGACTCCTCCTCCTGCTGCTGATGCCGTCGCAGCCGGCGGGGTGGCGGCGGAGTCCCCGCTACTCTCCTGTTCTACGGCTATCGACCGGACCTGGCTGGATTCCACATCCGGCGTGGCAGTTTCGACCTCCGCATCTCCGTTGGAAAAGTCGGGTTGCAGGAAGGTGCAGCCTGCCAGGGAAGCCCCCAGCACAACTACGAAAAGGGGAACAAAAATGCCCCGACGAATCGCAGGCCAGTGGGTCCCGCGCTTGTAAGCAAAGAAGATTGACTCTGAAAACTGTTGCATGGTCAGCCTCCATCAATGCTGGCAGGCACGCCCTGTGGACTGTAAGCTGATTTCAGTATAGCGCACGAATGTGCGGGAATTGTCAGGGGCTTGCCAACAGGTGATACGAACGCCCTCCGGCGGCGGATTTGCCGGCTCTTCGCTATGGTGGAGAACCTCAAGGCGCAGCTCGCCGATCTTGCCATAATATCGGGCCCAGCCAAGCTCACGAAGCCCGGTTGCTAAATTCGAAGCGAACCAGGGCAATCAGGTATGAAATATGGTGTGCCGACATTGAAAATCCGATACCGCTATGCTAACGTAATGCGGGATTTCCCCGGCTTCTATCCTCATTTGAAACACCTTTAGGGACCCTCCAAATGGCTGGCGCTTCCGGTACAAACGAACAGGGCAAAGGCATCCGGTGGTCGCACTGGAACGCTGAAGCCTTTAATCGGGCCCAGCAGCAGGACAAGCCCGTCCTGCTGTCCATCACGGCCGTCTGGTGCTACTGGTGCCACGTAATGGAGGAGACTACCTTTGACGATGCTGAAGTAGCCGATTTCGTAAACGAGCATTTCGTGCCGGTGCTGATTGACAACGACCACCGCCCCGAAGTAAATGCCCGTTACAACGTGGGAGGTTGGCCTACCACTGCCTTCCTGACTCCCCACGGCGGATACATCGCGGGCGCTACTTACCTTCCTCCCGACCAGATGCTGGCCATGCTCATGGAAGTCCGTCGGGCCTATGAAGAGGACAAGGCCGGTATCTATGACCAGTCGGCCCAGCTGCATCGGCAGCGGCAGGACTATGTGGGGCAGGTGGCGGCCGGGGGCGAGGTAGGGCATCGCCTGGTTGACATTATCGCCCGCCGCATGGCCGGCGCCTATGACCCTCGCCACGGGGGCTTCGGCGAGGAGCCAAAGTTCCCCTCGGCGCCCATCCTGCGCCTCTTCCTTCACCTGTTTCGTACCACGGGCGAGGAATTCTATGGGGCAATACTGAAGAAGTCTCTGGACAGCATGGTGGACGGGGAGTTATACGACCAGGTGGATGGCGGCTTCTTCCGCTTTTGTGTCCAGGGAGACTGGACGGAAGCGCAGCACGAAAAGATGCTGGAGGACAATATCCAGCTGGCCGGGGTGTTCCTCGATGCCGGTGTATTGCTGGATGACCGCCGTTACATTCGAGTCGCGGCGTCAACCCTGGACTTCCTCCTGGACACCTTGCTGGACCGAGAGGCAGGCGGCTTTCGGGGCAGCCAGGGCGCTCACTCCGACTATTTTGGCATGCCCGAAGAGGCCAGGAAGATCAGCCTCGCGCCAGACCCCGACCGGTTCGTTTACACCAGTTGGACTTGCCAGGCAGCATCGTTGATGCTGGAAGCCTCGTGGAAACTGCCCCGTCCGGAACTCTCATCAGTTGCCCTCGAACTCCTCGACCGTACAATGCCCCGAGCTGAGGCCCAGCGCCTTGCCCACGCCCTTGATGGCGAGGGCAATCCCTCGTCGCAGCTTCAGCCAGAAAAGGACCTGCTCTGTGACTGGGCGACCTGGTTCAATGCCCTGATGGATGCCCACAATTGTGCTCCGGAAGCTCCTCAATACCTGGCGTCGGCAATAGAAGCTGCCCGGCTCCTGGATGAGCGTTTCTACGATCGCGCCATGGGGGCCTATTTCGATACCCAGGCCGACCCCAATGCGGTGGGCTACCTGCGCCTGAGGGAAAAGCCGCTGCCGGAAAATGTGCAGGTGGCCGAGGCCTTGCTGAAGTTGCACCACGCCACCGGCGAGGACAGTTACCGGTTGCGGGCGGACAACACGCTGAGCGCCTATGCCGAAGCCAATCGGGACTTTGGAGAGCATGCCGCCGCCTACGCCGTGGCCGTGGACCATTTCCTGCATACACCGGTTGAAATTACTGTTGAAGGGCCCACCGGCCATCCCCATTCCCATTCCCTGGCGCTGGCGGCCAGCAAGGTAAGCCATCCCCACGTGATAGTAAAGCCCGTCGGGACGGACGGAGACGAAGCGGTAGCCCACGTATGCGTTGAGACCCTTTGTTTTCCGCCCGTGAGCAAACCGGAAGAAATCGCGGAGTCGGTGGAAGAGGCATTGAATGGCCCCCAGCCCACTGCCGCCAGCATATTTCAGAACTTTGTTAGCTTTTAGTCCTGACCTGTCCAGGACTATACCTGATGTGGAGGCGACCCCCTGAAGAGCGTAAACTGCAGCGATTTGACTCTGTCCGATATAGACAGTCGGCAAACCCTTGCCGGTTGGGTTGACAGCCGGCGGGACCACGGCGGGGTGATTTTCGTTGACCTCAGAGACCGGTCCGGAATCATACAGGTAGTATTCAGCCCTGAACTCTCTCCCGAGGCCTACGGCACCGCGGAGCAACTGCGCTCCGAGTGGGTGATTGAGGTCAAGGGCCAGGTCCGCCGGCGCCCGCCCGAATCAGAAAACCCCTCCCTGCCCACGGGCTATGTGGAGGTGTATGCCGACGAAGTCAAGGTGCTGAATTCCTCCCTGACTCCCCCTTTCTACATCGAGGATGACGTGCGGGCGGACGAGGCGCTGCGACTCAGGTACCGCTACCTGGATTTGCGTCGCCCCCAGATGCAACGGAATCTTATCCTGCGACACCAGGTGGTGAAGTACATCCGCGACTTCCTGGACGCCAGGGGTTTCCTGGAAGTGGAGACCCCCATTCTGATCAAGAGCACTCCCGAAGGCGCCAGGGACTACCTGGTGCCAAGCCGGCTGCAAAAGGGTAGCTTCTACGCCCTTCCCCAGTCGCCCCAGCAGCTGAAGCAGCTGCTGATGGTTTCCGGAGTTGAGCGGTACTTCCAGATCGCCCGCTGTTTCCGGGATGAAGACCTGCGTGCCGACCGCCAGCCCGAATTTACCCAGCTTGACCTGGAGATGAGCTTCGTTGATCAGGAAGACGTGCTCCGCCTGACTGAAGAACTCTACACCGGCATGGTGGAGAAATTGACCCCCGAAAAGAAACTTATCAAGCCCTTCCCCCGCTTGCCGTACGATGAAGCAATGGCGAGATACGGCAGTGACAAGCCGGACCTGAGGTTTGGCCTGGAAATGACCGATGTCACGGACCTGGCGGGCGAGACCGAGTTCCGCGTGTTCCTGTCCACCATCGAGAGCGGTGGCATCGTCAAGGGTTTTGTGGCCCCGGGGCAGGGCCACTACACCGGTTCCGATATGCGCAGGTTGGAAGAAACAGCAAGGGAGTTCGGAGCCGCAGGCATGAGTCACGTCCGCCTCCAGGGAGAGGGGCAGCCACAGGCCCTGGAAGAGGACGTTTTCCTCCTCTCCCCTGGCCTTAGAATGCCCGTCGAATGGTCGCGGCGCCTGGCGGAGAAAATGGGAGCAACGGGCGGAGACCTGATAGTCCTGATGGCCGGTCCGGCCAACCGGGTTAACCTGTGGCTCAGTTCCATGCGTGAATATTTCGGAGACCGGCTGGGCCTGGCCGACGAGAATACTCTCTCCTTCGCCTTTGTCACCGGCTTCCCACTTTTTGAGTGGGACGAGACCCACAACAGGTGGGACTCTTCCCATCACCCCTTTACCGCGCCGGCCGACGGGAAGGAAGCGCTCCTTGACGGGGAAGACCTGGGGGGCATTGAGTCCAAGGCCTACGACCTGGTCTGCAACGGCTCCGAGTTGGCCAGTGGGAGCATTCGAATCCACCGAAGGGAACTTCAGGAAAAGATTTTTGGAATTCTCGGCTACAGCATGGAACAGGTGGAGGATCGCTTCGGGCACATTCTGGAAGCCTTCGAGTATGGTGCGCCCCCCCACGGCGGCATAGCTCCCGGCATTGACCGCCTGGTAACCATCATGGCCGGGGCCGACTCCATACGTGACGTCATCGCCTTTCCCAAGACCCAGAGCGGCACAGACCTGCTCTTCGGCTCGCCGTCCCCGGTTGATGCAAGCCAATTGCGCGATCTTTCACTCCGAGTAACGGAATAATATCTGCCAGGTGGCGCCCGGGCTCTTGTCCAGGCCAGACCCAAAACAAAGGAGGAACCTGAAGTGACTACCTCTAGTCCATTCAGCTACGATGGCCTCTATTCCCAGCAGTCGGTACCCGTTGTGCGGGGCGAAAGCCGCCACGCCAGGTATGATTTCGCGGTGGCCTATCCCGACCCGGATACCCTCCCCCTGGAAGGACTGGCCGACTCGCTCCGGGTCGCCCTGGAACGGGAGGGCAGGGATCTGGCCATTTACCCCGTCCCCGCCGGTCTTCCCTCCCTGCGGGAGTGGGTCGTGGAGAAACTGGCCCGAGACCGGAATATGAGCGTCACGGTGGACGACGTAGTCCTCACCTCCGGCTCCGGCGAGGCCATATCTATGCTCATCGCGGCCCTGACCGACCCCGGCGATGTGCTGCTGACCGAGGAGTACGTTTACCTGGGGACCTTGCGCACCATGCGCCGCTTCGGCGCCGATGTTCGCAGCGTAAAGTGCGATGACGAGGGCATTATCCCGGAAGAGCTGGAGAGCATCCTTGCCGCGGTTGCCGCCGAGGGCAAGAAGGTCAAGTTCCTGTACACAATTCCTTCCTTCCAGAATCCCCTGGGCTGGACCATGAGCCTGGACCGCCGGGTGAAGACCCTGGAAATTACCCAGAAATACGGGGTTCCGGTGCTGGAAGATGACTGCTATGTGGACCTGCGGTTCGAGGGAGAAGAGGTAACCTCCATGCACTCCCTGGACGACAGCGGCCGGGTGCTGTACGTGGGTTCCTTCTCAAAGATTGTGGCCCCCGGCGTGCGCCTGGGCTACATGGTTGCTCCCCAGGAAGTGATCCAGCGGGCTATGAGCTTCAAGGGCGGCGGCGGCGTAAACCAGTTCGCTGCCCTGGCCGTGCAGGAATACGCCAAGGGCAATATGGACGCCCACATCGACGACCAGAACCAGTCCCTGCGGGTGAAGCGGGATGCCATGCTGGCGTCCCTGGGCGAGAACTTCGGCGACGCCGCCCAGTGGAGCAAGCCCCAGGGAGGACTGTACGTCTGGCTGGAATTACCCGAGGATGTGGACCTGGCCGGGCTGCAGGAAACGTCGTTCAACGAAGGAGTCGGTTACTATAACGGCACCATGTTCTCTCCCGAAGGGCGCGGGGCCAACTGTGCCCGCCTTTGCTTTGGACACCCGACTGCCGACACGGTGGCCGAGGGTGTGGCGGAACTAGCCCGCATCTTCGAGCGGCACGGAGCGCTGAAGGGCTGAAGCCGGACGCCATCGCAATAGCGGGAGATTCAATCTCTTCCGCCGGAACCAGTCAACCGGAACCAGTCAACCGGAAGGCCCGGGCTTACGCAGCCCGGGCCATTTTCTGCTCTTTGGAGCGCCGCTGAAATTGGGATTAGTCGTTGTCGGCAGTGCCCGCCTTCTCGGGAATCTCGGCTCCGTGGCCGTTGCGGAAGGCGAAGCGGTCCACCAGGTCGCCAATGCTCTGGCGGAACCCGGAGTATTCCAGCTCGCCGTAGGGCAGCATGGCCGCGCCGGACCAGCCCTGCGACCGCATTTCGATGCCCTTCTGCTGGGCCAGCATCCGCACGTGGTCCCAGGACTGGTTGTCGAAAAAGTCGATGCTGGAATCGGAGAAGGTGCCGTCGGGAGCTATTGAGAATCCTACGCAGGAGACCAGCGGCAGACAGTACATGCCGGTAACCGGAGTGTTGATAGGCACCGGCATCAAAGGCATCACATGGGACCCCCTGGCGTCGCCGCCAATGTAGTGGGCCTTGGCGTAGGGAGAGGTCAGTTCTTCAGGAGCCGGGAATATGCCCTGGTTACGGACCACCGCCACCGGGTCGTCCTTGCCGGTGTAGCTGCCGGCAATGTTGTGCAGGCGGGTGGCGGAAATGGCTGCCGCCGTCTCACCCGAGTACCGGGAGACAATCGAGTCGATGCCGAAGCGCTCGTTATCCCGCAGCAGTACCGCCAGCTTGTAATAGTCTTCGGGAGCGTTCAGGGCAATCAGGCTGTCGCCCTCGGTGTTGTCCATGTCGATGACGTTGAAGGTGAACCCTTCGCTGAGCCTGGGAAGCATGAGGCCGCCGCAATACATGGGGTCGGCAAAGCCCAGGAACATGGGGAGGTTATAGGCGCCGGGGCCGCACTTGTCGGCGGCCAGGACGAAGAAGGACTCGGCCGGACGTACGGGATTGGTCTTCACCGGGTCGTGATTAAACTCGACCTCGGCCACCGCCGGACCTGCCCCGCGGATGTTCCCGGATGGAGCGTCGGCCAGAAGGTCCTGGCCTGCGCCGTAAAGGCCGTATTGGCGGGCAATATCCGTGGCTTTCAGGAAAGTGGTCCACGCAAACTGGTGCACGTCTGTGTCGTTGGCGCCCCGGGTATGGGTGGTGGTCATGCAGATGTCGTCGCCCGTGTGGCCGACGTAGCCGTCGATCAACAAGCCGCTGCTGATGGCGTCGGCCAACGCCTGCTCAACGGCATCCATCATTCGCTGGGAAGGCTTGGTGTGACCGCCTATGGAGCCCACATCGGCTTTCAGTACGGAAATAGTAAGTTTCATACCCTTTTCTCCTTAATTCCTCTCAGCAATCGAAAGTTTCTGGAGTTGGCGTGAGGTGCAATGCCTGGCCAAAGTCTGCTACTGATTGGAAATAACAGGGAGTTTGGCAATGCGGGATTATAGCAATATTGTACGTACGGGTCAATCCGGAAATGACTATCTGTACCTTGCCGGGAACGCCCCCAAACGCCTCCAGCCAGCCCTCCCTCCAGCCGGCCTCGCTCCGTCGAAGTAGCCCGAGAGGCAAGACTTCAGAATTGGTGGGATTTCCGCGCCAGCCAGCCCCGTCATAGCGGCAAAAGCCGGTGTCCAGGAATCCTTGCTGCGTTTCACTTGTACCCACCGTCAGCCTTGCCGGATTCCGGCACAAGCCGGAATGACGCTGTCCAGGCCATTGTGATTCATCAACTCGGGGCTGTAACCCCGAGCTAAGCTGAGTTCCCATCGGCGGAACGCTGATCCCCTTGGGGCTCGGGGCGGGCAACTTTAGGTAGGTTCGGTTTCCCTGGCGCCATGAGGGAGAGCATTTTGCGGAGACCTGCGCGAGGGACAATCCCCCCTTTGCCTGTGGCGGGCGTCCTGAACGTGGAAATGGCAGCACAATTTCCGCTCAAACTATGCGTGGCTGGAAGCAAGGAAGCACGTCTCCCTGAACTTGCCGAAGGGTCTAAACTCCTGGTCGTCAGGAACGGTCTTGGATGTCTCGACGTTGCTCCGCGTGACCCTTGCTGAAGTGCGATTTCCCAGGCCCTGTGAAGGTTAGCCATTGTGAAGTGCCTTGGTAGAGTGTATATTCTAGATAACGGGCCCTGCCCTGTCGTTCCTGACTCAGTGAGGAAAACGCTCTCTAGCTTACCATTATGCCTGCTCAGGACATATTGCTTCTCATATCACTGGGGATAATCGTGCTGTGGACAACGCGATTAGCCCGCTCCAAGGGCCTGAACCCCTGGCTTTGGGGTGTTGGGGTAGTGACCATTATTGTGCTGGGGTGGACTTTCGGAAGACAGTACCTGGCCCCCCTGGCAATGGCCCCCTTGATTTTCCTGCTGCTGTTCCGCAGTCCCCTGTTCCGCCGAAACAGCCAGGCGGACGCCGCCCCTTGCCCCAATTGCCGAGCTTCCGACACCGGGGGAATGAACTTCTGTGTCCAGTGCGGCTGGGACCTGTCTCGCGCCGACTCGGCTGCCGGCGAAACGCAGGAAGAGATGGCCCCGCAGAGACACGAGGCAACGGCCCAGTCTGCCGCAACCGTGGCAGATCAGGTCGATTCCCGGGAACAGGAAGCTGTGCCGGCGGAAACCTTTTCAGGAGAGGACGCAGCTCAAACGGATGAAGCTTCGCGGTTTGCCCCGGCTGCTGAACCCATCCTTGCCCAGGATGCCGTGGAGACTCCCCCGGAACCTGAAGTTCCTGCCCAGCCTGAACCGAGGCCGGCCAGGCCCCTGCCTACGCCCACAAACTTGACGGAAAGAGGCATTGAACTCTTCAATCAGGGCAGATTCCAGGAAGCAATAGACCAGTTTACAAAGGCTATTGCGCTGGACCCCAACTACCGGGAGGCGTGGGCGCGGCGGGCGGAGGCCTACGGCCGCGTGGGACGTCCGGAGCGACAAAAGGCCGACCAGAGTCGGCTGGAAGCCATCTAGTCGGCCAAGCCCCTTCCGATTGCTCTTCCACTGGCCCGCCCTGATGCAGGTACGCTCCTGGCGACCTGGGCTGGCGCCAATGTCCTGCCCGACACCTGGTTCGCTTACCCGTCACACCGCCATGATGTGATAACCGGCATCCACTGGAATCACCGACCCGGTGATACCGCTGGCCATGTCGCTGCACAGAAACAGGGCGGTCTTGGCCACTTCTTCTGCAACAATGTTGCGCTTCAGCGGCGCTTTTTCCGCGTGGATTTTCTTCATGTCGAGGAACCCGTGTATACCCCTGGCCGCCAGGGTGTCGATGGGGCCGGCTGAAATGGCATTGACCCTGATGTTTTCCTCACCGAACTCCGACGCCAGCTGCCTGACGCTGTGTTCCAGGGCTGCTTTGGCGGTGCCCATGACGTTGTAGCCGGGATAGACCTTTTGCGACGCCTGGAAGGTCATGGCAATGACGCTGCCTCCGCCGGTCATCAGGGGAGCGGCGTACTTCACCAGGGGAATCAGGGTATAGGCGCTGACATCCAGGGCCACGCGAAACCCCTCGCGTCCGGTGTCGGCAAAGCGGCCTGCCAGATCCTCCCGGTTGGCGAAGGCTATGCTGTGGACCAGGAAGGAAATGTCCCCGAAAGCCTCCCCGGCCTGCTGGAATACTTCCTCAATTTGACTGTCCTCGGAAGCGTCGCACGGCAGGGCGATGGAACCCTCCAGCGTGTCGGCCAGGCGGACCACCCGGTCCTTGAGGCGGTCATTCTGATAGGTCAGGGCCAGTTGCGCCCCGGCCTCGCCCAGAATCTGGGCGATGGACCAGGCAATGCTGCGGTCGTTGGCCACGCCGAAAACTACGCCTTTCTTGCCGCTCAGGTCTATGGGATACAAGGGTCCCCTCCAATGGCTCCACGCCCGTCCTTCCCCGCTGTATCAGGAAGGCCGAGACGTGCCGATTACATAAACTCGGGAGCGACCTGCTCTAGGAACGTGCTCAACTGCTGTTCGGGCTCAAAGGAAGCGAACCGGACTACAACAGTTTCGGCGCCGGCATCCAGGTACTCTGAAATTCGTTCTTTAACCCTTTCCGGCCCGCCAAAGGGCCCCCAGCGGTCGCCCCAGATTTCCGCGCCGTAATAGCCCATCAGGTAGCGCTCCGATTCAGCCTCCGCTCGCGCTAGGTCCGTATCCATGTTGACCGTGAGGTACATGACCGTCTCGATGGAATCGGGGTCCCGTCCAGCCTCCGCTGCTTCGGCCCTGACCGCCTCGATTACCCGGGTGTGTTCTTCCGGAGTGTCGGAGATGGATATAACGCCGTCGGCCAGCCTGGCCGCCCGCCTTATCTGGGCGTCCTTTGCCCTGGACCGCCAGTGGCAGGCCAGGTATATGGGTACTCCGTCCTCCTGCACCGGCCAGGGCTTGACGGCTACCGAATCCAAGTCAAAGTGGCGACCGGCAAAGTCCACGGTGTCGCCGCGTCCCAGGGACTTGATTATCCTGACCATTTCTTCGAGGCGACCTGCCCTGCGCCTGGCGGACACTCCGGCGGCCTTCCATTCGCCTTCCTGTTCTGCGTTAAAAGCGCCCCCTACTCCCGCGGCGATCATGAGACGCCCCTGGGATATCAGGTCCACGGTGCCCAGGGTCTGGGCCAGCAGCACCGGGTGTCGCAGGGCCATCAGGAGCACGGCTGTTCCCATTCGCACCCGGCTGGTGCGCGCCGCCACCGCCGCCAGGGTAGCCAGGGGTTCAAGCCTCGGCTTCGCGGTGAGACTGTCTCCGACCCACACCGAGTCGAGCCCTCCTTCCTCTGCCCGGCACGCCAGTTCCAGGATTCGATTGGCGCTCTGGGGGCGGTCTTCAGCCAGGAGCAGCCCCCGGGTCGGCAGCAGGAAACCTATCTTCGGCGTTTTTTTGCCTGGGTTGGAGCTAGATTGCTGTTGGGTCACCTTCGCCTCTCAAGTTGGAGAACTCGGTCAGTGGATTTGCGTTCTTGTGCGGGGTAAGTCGGTCCAGCAGACCCGGCTCCCTTTGCTGGAAGAATTCCAGGTCTTCGGTAATGTCCAGGTCAAAGCCCAGTCCTTCGCTGTAGCAGATGGCCACGGAAATTCCAAGCTTTCCAGCCTGGCTCAGGTGCTTGGTAAAGCTGCGGTTGCCCAGCTCGGGCTTGAAGGCCAGCTTCGGGGGAATGAGGATGCCGTTGGTCCCGCTGTCCCGCCGGGCCGGCGCCAGGACAATGTTGCGTCCGTGGCCTGCGGACTTGAGCATGCTGGAAATGTCGGCGGGCCGGATGAAAGGCAGATCTCCCGGAAGGTACATCGCCCCGTACCCCCGCTGGGCTGCCCGGTCAAATGCCTTGTCCACGGTGTCGTTGAGATTCCGTCCCAGGTCCTCCAGCCATATGCCATCGAAATTGCGGGTCAAATTGCGAATGCGCCAGTCTCCGCCAACGACCCAGAACGAGTCCATTGAAGCGCCCCTTATTGCCATCAGCACGCGTCGCAGCATACCGATTACCAGGTCGCCGCGCTCTTCGGCGGTCAGTGTGCGGGACAGCCGGGTCTTGCAGTCGGCGAGGGGCTTCATCGGTATGATCGGAATTATGCTGCTTTCATCCACCTGGACATCATTCATCATGTTGAAAGCCGCCTCCCAGTTCCAGGATGAGTCTCGCCAGGGCCACCTTGTCCTCTTCGGTGTTCATAATCGTGGGCGCCGCCAGGGGCCTGATTCCCAGGCTGGCAATGGCCGGCGCCGCTTCAGAGTCCTGTTTGTCGATCACCAGGACGTCACAGATATCCTGGTACATCTTCGCAACGCCTACGCAGGTCGCCTCGTGCCCCAGTTCCGTCATCAGCTTGGCTGCGGGGCCGCGCACCGCCTCGCCCCCGATTATGGGACTGACGGCGACGCTGAGCCTGGCGGGGTCGCCCTTTCCCAGTCGCTCCCTTACCGTGGGCAGGGCCAGGATCGGGCCGGTGCTGAGCAGCGGATTGGACGGGCAGAACACCACCAGGTCTGCCTCATCCAGCGCGCGGCTAAACTCGTCCGATGGCCTGGCAGCCTCCGCGCCCACGTAAGACACGTCCTCAGCGGACGGCTCGCAGCGCAACCGGACAAAGTAATCCTGCATAGGCAGGTCGCCCTGGTCCGTCTTCAGAAAAGTCCTCACCGGGTCATCCGACATGGGAGCTATCCGGTGACGCACGTTCAGCCGCTGGCACAGTTCCGCGGTAACTTCGGAAAGGGTTGCGCCCTCGCCCAGCAGTTGGGTGCGCCGGATGTGGGTCGCCATGTCCACGTCGCCCAGGTTGAACCAGGTATCTGCGCCGTAGCGGTTCAACATCTCCAGGACACGGAAGGACTCGCCTGCCAGTCCCCATCCGGTTTCCGGATTGGAAAGGCCCGCTAAAGTATATAACATCGTGTCCAGGTCGGGGGATACGTGAAGGCCGTGGAAGGTCTCATCATCGCCGGTATTGACGACAATGGTCAGCTGGTGGGGCGCCAGGATGCGCGACAACCCCAGCGCCAGCTTGGCGCCGCCGACGCCTCCCGCCAGGGCCAGGACCTTTCCGGAGAAATCTGCCATCCTCTTGGAGATGGGTCTGGCTACCGCGTTTCTGCGCCGGCGTCGGCGGTATGGCGGGGATGCTCAAAACGGTAAGTGTCCAGCTTGACCAGGCGCTGGTAGGAACCGAATATCTCCTCGACGTTGTCGCCAACCAGGTCCAGCGGGTCAACTTGCTCGTCGTCCCGGTCGAATACCCGTTTCAAGCCGTAGGTAGTGTATCGTTCCGCAGGTATGCGACCGGCCTGGCGGATCATGTCTCGAAATTCCGAAGGGCGCATTAGCTGACCGTGCTGGGCGCCCGCCGAAGTGGAAATGCTCTCGTTGATCAGTGTCCCGCCCAGGTCGTTCACCCCGGCGGCAAGCAGCAGCTGCGACATCCGGCTGCCCTCCTTGACCCAGGACGCCTGGATGTTGGGAATCCAGTTGTTCAGCATTATTCGTGCGATGGCGTGTACCTTGATCACGTCCATGCCCGTGGGACCGGACCGGACGTTATCCACCAGCCCCTTGAGGAACATGGGCGCCTCGGAGTTGACAAAGCTCAGGGGCACGAACTCGGTGAACCCTCCGGTGCTCTTCTGGATATCCCGCAGGAGCGCCATGTGCCTGGCAATCTGCAGGTTGGACTCCACGTGGCCGAACATAACCGTGGAAGTCGTGGGAATGCCCAGTTCGTGGGCGGTGGTAATGACTTCTTTCCACTGCTCCACGTTTATGCGACCCGGTGAAATCCGGTCCCTCAACGCCTGGTCCAGCACTTCCGCCGAGGTACCCGGCAGGCTTCCTACGCCGGCATCTCGCAGCCCCTCAAGGTATTCGCGAATGGTGCAGCGGGAGCGGACCGAACCGTAAAGAACCTCTTCCGGCGAAAAGCCGTGAATGTGAATGTCCGGAAGTTCTTCCTTAATGGCTTCACACAGCCGGATATAGAGGTCGCCTTCCATCTGCGGGGGAAGGCCCGCCTGGATGCACACCTCGGTGGCGCCATAGTCCCACGCCTCCTTTGCCCTCCGGACGATTTCGTTGACGGGAAGGAAGTAACCCTCCTCCTCGCGGAAATCCCGGCTGAAGGCGCAGAACCCGCACCGCTTGATGCAGACGTTGGTGAAGTTGATATTGCGGTTCACCACGTAAGTTGCCAGGTCGCCCACCGTCCGGCGGCGCAGTTCATCAGCCACCATTCCCAAGGCCGCAAACTCAAGGCCCGTGGTGTCAAACAGTTCCACGGCGTCTTCAACGCTGATATCCTCGCCTGCCAGCGCACGGTCCAGGATGCGGGCCGTGGAAGGCGCAAGGCCGCCAATCAGGGCCGGCAGACTGTTGGCCGCAGTTCCGGCCGTGGCGTGTCCTTCAGTTCCTTCCGGCATACCGCTCCATTCCTCCCTTAACGTATCCGTCGCTGTCTGTTAGTTCGGCCGCCTTGTCCCGCAGGGCTGGCGAAAGCCAGGGTTCGTCCCCCAGGAAATACTCCGGGTAAACCGGCAGCCGGGGTCGCAGTTCAAACCCCTGATCTTCTGTTCTTCGCTTCAAGTCTGCCAGCGCCGGCCAGGGCGCCTCCGGGTTGACGAAATCGATGGTCAGCGGCGAAACCCCGCCCCAGTCGTTAATCCCGGCTGACAGATATGTCTCGTAGTTCTCGGCGCTCAGGTTGGGCGGCGCCTGCAGGTTGATGTCCGGTCCCAGCAGAATCCGGGCGACCGCCAGAGTCCACAGCATATCTTCCGATGTGGCGTCTTCGGACTCCTCCATGGGAGTAGCCGGCTTGGCCCTGAAGTTCTGGATGATCACTTCCTGGATATGGCCGTGGGCGCGCTGCAGGTCCCGGATGGCCAGAAGGGCGTCAATCCGCTCCCGCCTGGTCTCCCCGATTCCGATGAGCAGGCCGGTGGTGAAGGGTATGCCCAGCTCGCCGGCCAACTCCATTGTCCTCAAACGAACCCGGGGACGCTTGCTGGGTGCGAACTCGTGGGGGCCGCCCTTCTCGTACAGCCGGGGGCTTGTGCTCTCCAGCATCAGGCCCATGGACGGGTTGTAGGGCTGAAGGGCTGCCAGTTCTCTTCGGCTCATGGTGCCCGGGTTGGCGTGGGGCATCAGGTCGGTTTCTTCCACTACCAGCCGGCACATTTCCGCCAGGTACTCCAGCGTAGTCGCGAAACCCCGGTCTGCAAGCCAGCGTCGCGCTTCCGGATACCGTTGCTCCGGCCGTTCTCCCAGGGTAAACAGGGCCTCGGTACAGCCCAGCCGCTGGCCCGCGCGGGCCACGGCTAAAACCTCTTCCGGCGACATATACAGGCTGGAAGCCGTTTCCGGGCTTTCCCTGAAGGTGCAGTAGCCGCAAAAGTCCCGGCACAGGTGCGTCAAGGGAATGAATACCTTTGGAGAAAAGGTGGTCACCCGTCCCTTGCCTTCGTCCCTCATCCTCGCGGCCAGGGCGCAAAGCTCACTGACGGGAGGACAATCCGCTCCCGCAAACTGGTAGGCATCCGTGCTGGTGAGGTGGTGGTCCGAAGGGGCGACTACGCCCCGGGCTCCCAGAACCTCGGCAGCGTCAAGAGCGCCTGTCCCGCATTGCTCGCGGGACTCGCTGCTTGCCAGAGATGTGCCGGACGTAAAGGAACTCAAAAACGTACCGCTTGCAGGGCTCGGGCCCAGGTAGGAACAATACAGGCAGGAGCAGTAATTGTAGCGGTTGCCTCAATAGGGGGCAACCGCACTGATTTCGCCTGAATTCCGGGGTTCCCCGGAATTCAACGTCTGAAGCCCGCTTGAGTGCCGGAGCGTCAGGGGGACTGGCGTGTTTGCCGGATGTCCACCTCTTGCTACTGCATTGGAGAGTATGAAGTGGGCCGCAGGATCATGTTGTTGACTCGGGCATTTATGGGGCCGTCCTTTTCCGTTTCTGCCCTTACCTGCTGCCAGCCGGGGTCGGCCTGGAAGGCATTCCACTTGGCTTCCCGGTCGGCCAGGCTGTCGTAACCCAGCATGTAGGTAAGGCGATTGCTGGTGCCAATATCCTCGGTCCAGAAGCCGACCACCTTGATGCCGTGCTTTTCGAAGAAGCCAACGGTATGGTTGGCGAAGCGGTCATTCAGGTCCGGCAGGCGCCCGGGCATGGTCTCGTAAATTCGCAGCTCGTAAATCATTGCTTCTCCTCTCGCTGATGTGTTGGCCAATAATCCTGGTTGTCGCCATCCCCCGCCGAGGGGGCGCGAAATGCTGGAAGCGCGCTAAAACCCGGAAAGCCTTCCCTGGTCGGTCGGGTCGTCAACCCCCGGCGCCGTGCGACCGAGGTGCTCGTAAGCCCGGCGGGTGGTTACCCTGCCCCTGGGCGTCCTTTCCAGGAATCCCAGCTGCATCAGGTATGGCTCCCAGACCTCCATCACGGTATCCGAGTCTTCGCTCAGGGAAGCAGCCAGGGTTTCCAGTCCCACCGGCCCGCCGCTGAACTTGTCGATGATGTTGGCAAGCAGGCGGTGGTCTGTTTCGTCCAGCCCCAGCCCGTCCACGCGCAGGCGGTCCAGGGCGCCCCGTGCCACTTCCCCGGTGATGTCCTCATCCGCTACCACCAGCGCATAGTCGCGGGTCCGCTTCAGCAGGCGATTGGCAATTCTGGGCGTGCCCCTGGACCGGGCCGCTACCTCGGATATACCTTCCGCATCGGCCGAGACTCCCAGGATATTGGCCGACCGCTGCACCACGATTTCCATATCCGCCTGTTCGTAGTAGTCCAGCCGGAACACGGAGCCAAACCGGTCCCGCAGGGGAGCGCTGATGAGGGAAAAACGCGTGGTAGCCCCAATGAGGGTGAAGGGGCTGATTCTCAGGTTGATATTTCTCGCCGCCAGGCCTTTGCCCACCATCCACGACAGGAAGAAGTCCTCCATTGCGGAATACAGCACCTCTTCCACCGAGCGGTGCAACCGGTGAATCTCGTCAATGAACAGGATATCGTACGGCTGCAGGGCAGTGAGGATGGCCGCCATATCCCCGGCCCTCTCGATGGCCGGCCCCGAGGTTACCTTGATGTTGACCTCCATCTCGTTGGCAATAATGTGGGCCAGGGTGGTTTTGCCCAGACCCGGGGGGCCGTAGAGGATGATGTGGTCCAGGGGTTCGCCGCGTATCTTGGCGGCCTGGATACCGATGGCCAGGTTTTCCTTCACCGGAGCCTGACCCACGAATTCGTTCAGACGCCTGGGCCGAAGGGAGACGTCCGTGTTCTCGTCATCCGGCTGGGAATCGCCGGAAACAATGCGCAGCGAGGACTCTGAATAGCGTTCGGGGGGCGAGCTGGAATCGGTCAAAGCGCTTTCCGGACTGACACCGAATTGGGGAGGGTAGTATTGGAACTGCCGGCCGGGCAGGTCAATCTTCCCTTTGACCCATTCTAGGCCAGGGCCGGGAGAGCGTCAAGAAACGGATGTCAACCTAAGAGTTCAGAAATGGTGTGTTAAAAGGCAGGAAAACTCGTCGTTCCCGCGCAGGCAGGAACCTGGAACCTGTGCAAGTCGTGGGTTGGGTAGGGGCGCATGGCCATGCGCCCCTACGAAGTCGGGGGTATGACGGGTTTATGGGCAGGCAATTCCCTCAACTCTGAACTGTTGCATGTCAGCACGTATTGATAGCGCTAATCGGCTCGTACAGCGGTCCCACTGCCGCAGACAAAGCTATGCCGCCATTCTAGCCTCGCCCGTTCAGCTGATTTGGTTCCGCACCTGTAAAAGGAAAAGAGCCCCGGTCTTGCGAGGTATGCAAGTTGAAAATTATTTGCTGCTCTATATAATTGAGCATCAATCCAACCAATCGTTTCAGGTAATGTTCACTATGCAGGCTTTAAATGGCAAACAGTTGGCCGATGCACTGACCGCAGGCTTCAATTGCCTTCAGCGGTATCGCGACCCCATCAATGCCCTGAACGTCTATCCCGTCCCCGACGGTGACACCGGCACCAACATGCTGCTCACCATGCGGGCGGGCGTGGAGAAGCTGGTCCAGTCAGAGAACGCCACCGCCGGCGAGGTAGCTGCCCAGGTGGCCGATGGCACCTTCTGGGAGGCCCGCGGCAACAGCGGCGTCATATTGTCCCAGTTCTTCAAGGGGATTGCCCAGGGACTGGAGGGCGAAGAGGAATGCGGCGGCAGGGAATTGGCTCAGGCCTTTCGGTCTGCCACCGACGCAGCCTATAAGTCTGTCGGCAATCCGGTAGAAGGTACCATGCTGACGGTAATCCGCTACGTCGCCGAGGCCCTGGAGTCAGACCTGGAAACCTCCGGCGACCCTGGCGACATTCTCTCCTTCTGGTACAAGGGCTACCAGGCTTCCAGGGACGCCCTGGACGCCACACCTTCCATGCTGGCCAAACTGCGGGAAGCAGGCGTAGTCGATGCCGGCGGCATGGGAATTGTGGTTATCCTGGGCGGAGCCTACCTCCACCTCACCGGCGAGAACGTGGAAGAGGCAGACCTGGAACTGGCCACCGCCGCCGGTCAGATCGATCCCTCGCAGCTGGCGTCCGTCTCCGTAGAAAGCGATTTCCTGGACTCTTCCACGGAGTCGGAGTGGGGCTACTGCACCCAGTTCCTCATCCAGGGCGAAAACCTGGACATTGATCGTGTGCGTTCTGAACTGGCCGAGAAGGCGGAATCCCTGGTTATTGTGGGGGATGATCGCTTCATAAAGGTCCACGTCCACATGGAAGACCCCGGAGTTGCCCTGACCTACGCCGTGGGGCTGGGTGAGCTGGACCAGATCAAGATTGACAACATGAGCCTGCAGAACCAGGACTGGGCCTCGGGCCACCAGGAACGGAGCGAACCGAAGTCCGGTATCGCTCTGGTGGCGGTGGCTCCAGGCGACGGGCTGGCCCAGCTCTTCAAGGACACGGCCGGCGCCCAGGTGGTCAGTGGCGGACAGACCATGAATCCCAGCGTCGCCCAGCTGACTGGCGCCGCCGAGCGCTCCGGCGCCCAGGATGTCATTCTCCTGCCCAACAACAAGAACGTTGCCATAACCGCAACCCAGGCCGCCGAAAGGGAAAACGACAGCCAGAACCTTCACGTGGTAGCCACTTCCACCGTGTCCCAGGGCGTTGCGGCGGCCCTGGCCTTCAATGCCCAGGCCTCTGCCGAGCAAAACCTCGAGGCCATGCGCGAGGCGGTCGCGGCCGTGGTCTCCATAGAGGTGACCCGCTCCGTGCGTGACACCACCCTTGGCGGCGTAACGGTGGCCGAGGGGGACTTCATGGGCCTGGTTGACGGTGACCTTTCGGTGGTGGAAACCTCCGCGGAGGCCGCCCTGCTGTCTTCGCTGGCGGGTGTGAGCCTGGCCGACGACCACATAGTAACCATTTACTGGGGGGCGGACACCGACCAGGAAACTTCCCAGGAGCTGGCCGGCGCCATAGAGGAGCAGGTCCCGGGCATTCAGGTTGATCTGTTTTACGGGGGGCAACCCCACTACCCATATTTTGCATCGGTGGAGTAAGCACAATGGGAGTACGCATAGTTACCGACAGCACTTCGGACTTGCCGCCGGCGGTGGCCGAGGAATTGAATATTACAGTCGTACCCGCCAATGTGGTTATCGACGACGTGACCTACCGCGACGGCGTGGATATGACGTCGGATGAATTCTACGAACGCCTGGTGAACGGCCCCAGGCTCCCCACCACTTCCCAGCCCTCCGTCGGCACCTTCCAGGCGGCCTACCAGGAAATTCTAGGCCAGGGCGACGAGATTGTCTCAATTCACGTTTCCGGCAAGCTGAGCGGTACCGTCAACTCCGCCGAACAGGCCAGGGCCAGCATCGGGCCAGACACCCCGATAGAGGTTGTGGACTCGGGCGGCGCTTCCATTGCCCTGGCCCTCATAGTAGCGGCTGCTGCCGAGGCCGCCCCCAGTTCGTCATCCCGTCAGGAGCTGGCCGACCAGGTTCGCCGGGATTTGCCACGTACCTCCGCCGTCTTTTCCCTGGATACCCTCGAGTACCTGCAGAAGGGCGGACGCATTGGCAAGGCACAGGCCTTTGTAGGCTCATTGCTGAGCGTCAAGCCCATCCTTACCCTGGAGGACGGGGAAGTGCATCCCCTGGAACGTCCCCGCAACCACCAGCGGGCCATGCGCCGGCTAGTCGAAATGACCCGGGAGAAGGCCCCCGCCGCCCGCGTCGGTGTGGCCTACAGCACTGACGAGCAGTGGGCAGCCGATTTGCGCGCATCCCTTTCCGACCTGGTCCCCGAAGACCAGATTATGACCGTCAGATTTGGGCCGGCCCTGGGCACCTACGTGGGCCCCAGGGCGGTTGGTGTGGCGGTCACCTCCGCCCTCTAGCGCCTTGTGACTCCAGGCTCTCGGAAGGATACTGACCTCACCCAAACCGGACATCGCCATACGAAACATGCCTGCTCGTTCACCCAAATCCGAAGACTGGACCCAGACGTTCCGCAACATCCTTGAGTTGGAGAGGTCTAACGGATTCAACGACCGGGCCGTTATCGGTGGTCTGGACAGCTTTCTCCGGCTGTGGGCCGAATCCATGGCTTCCTTCGCCGGCAAGTCGTCCGAATCCAGGCAACTGCTTCGACCCGGATACGCCAGAATGGATGGCCCCCAGCGCGCCCAGTGGGTGGAGCAATGGCTCAGCTTGCTGGAGGGAGGCCAGGCCCCAGCCTCCGTAGAGGCCCCAAGCGCCGAGAACGCCAGCGCCCTGTCCCCCAGTGCTCAATCCGCCAGCGTCGTGCCCGAAGCAAAGCCCGGGCCGGCCCGCCCTCGGGCAAATTCGAGCAGTCGCCGCAAGGCGGGAGTCCCCGCAGCGACTCCCGCCGAAATCGGCCTGGACTCCTCCGTTACCCAGCTAAAGCAGGTAACCCGCCGGCTGCCCGATCAGCTGGCCCGGCTGGAAATCAACACGGTTCGAGACCTGATTTACCACTTCCCCACCCGCCATATCGACTACACCCGCAAGGCCAAGATCTCCGAACTCTGGCCCGGCCAGGACATTACGGTGGAAGGGCGCATAAGCGAAGCCCGGGAACTGGCCCTCGGTCGGCGCCGCCGCAAGGCCACCGAGGCCGTCCTGACCGACGAGACCGGCAGCGTTAAGATAACCTGGTTTGGTCAGGGATTCCTGGCCCGTACCCTGAAACCGGGCGCCAGGATCGCCGTCAGCGGAAAGGTGGATGCCTTCCAGAACCGCCCCGTCTTCGAATCGCCCGAGTACGACATCATCAGGCCCGGCCAGGCTCCCGTTAACACCGGAAGGCTCGTTCCCGTCTATCCGCTCACCCAGGGCCTCGCCGGACGCACCCTGCGAGCCCTCACCTGGCAGACGCTCAATGACCATGCGGACCTGCTGGAAGAAACGCTCCCCGGGGCTGTCCTGTCAGCCGTTTCCCTTTCCCAGCTGAAGGCAGCCCTCCTCCAGGCCCACTACCCCGAATCCTTCGAAAGCCGAGACCGGGCCCGTCGCCGTCTCGCTTTCGATGAATTGCTGACAATCCAGTTGTCGGTCCTTTCCCGCCGTCAGCGGGAAGTGGGGTTGCTGGAAGGCATCAGCGTGGATGCAGCCCCGGGATTCCTGGATGCCGTCCTGGGGAACCTTCCCTTCCAGCTCACCGACGCCCAGCGGCGCAGCCTCGATGAAATGCTGGGGGATATGCGCCAGGGCACTCCCCCGATGAACCGCCTGCTCCAGGGTGAAGTGGGCAGCGGCAAGACCGTGGTGGTGTTGGTCGCCCTGCTGGCTGCCATCGCCCAGGGCTACCAGGGCGCCATCATGGTCCCCACTGAGGTGCTGGCGGAGCAGCATTTCCTGACTGTCACCCGCCTGCTGGGCGGAATGGCAGACACGACCCAGGGAGACAACCTGCTGACGGTTTACCTGGGAGCCCTGGGCCGGCCCATGACCGTCGGTCTCCTTACCGGCAGCACCCGCGCCAGGCCCCGCAACCGCCTCAAGGCGCTGGCCGCCGAGGGGACCCTGGACTTGCTGATTGGCACTCACGCCCTGATTCAGGAGGGGGTGGAAATGCCGCGCCTGACCCTGGCAGTAATGGATGAACAGCATCGCTTCGGCGTTTTGCAGCGTTCCTCCCTACGGCAGAAGAGCGAGGAGAACCCGCACACGCTGGTAATGTCGGCCACTCCCATTCCGCGGACCCTCAGCCTGACCCTGTACGGCGACCTGGATATTTCCGTTATTGACCAGCTGCCCCCGGGCCGCCAGGAAATACAGACCCGGTATGTGGAACCCGATCGCCGCGAGGCCGCTTACGGCTTCCTTCGCCGGGAGGTCAATGATGGCAGGCAGGCTTTTATTGTGTGTCCCCTGATCGAGGAATCAGAGGTAATCGAAGCCAAGGCGGCCTCCGACGAGCACCAGAGGCTGTCGAAGGAAGTCTTTCCCGACCTCAAGCTGGCCCTGCTTCACGGCCGGATGTCGGCCGCCGAAAAAGACAGGGTGATGCGCAGTTTCCGGGACGGGGAACTGGACATCCTGGTGACCACGGCGGTGGTGGAAGTCGGAATTGACGTGCCCAACGCTTCGGTAATGCTCGTCGAAGGGGCCGACCGCTTCGGTCTGTCCCAGTTGCACCAGTTCCGGGGGCGGGTGGGCCGGGGCCAGCACAAGAGCTATTGCCTGCTGCTGTCGGAAAACCCCTCCTCCTCGGCCCGGGAGCGACTCTCAGCCCTGGAAAGCACCCGGGACGGCTTCCAGCTGGCTGAAATAGACCTGAAGATGCGGGGGCCAGGCGACTTCTTCGGAACCCGTCAAAGTGGTCTGCCGAATCTCCGCATGGCGCAGCCTTCGGACCTTGACCTGCTGGACCTGGCCAGGCGGGAGGCCACGAAAATAATCGAAGAAGACCCGGAGCTCCAACAACCGGGACACGCCGGCATGGCCGCCCAGGTTGCCCGATACGTGGAACGGGTGAGCGGGGAAATCAGCTAGAAATGGTTTCCGGATCCCGTATCCCGGGGCGGGGCAATACAGGGATGGAGGTCACGTCCTTCCCTGGTTTCCGGAAAAGCAGCGCCCATCAAGCCTTCAGTTTATCGACCTGAAGCGGTACCCCACATTCCAGATCGTTTCGATGAAGGAATGGTCCGGGTCCTCAATCTTCGACCGCAGCCTTCTGACGTGGACATCCACCGTGCGTGTGCCGCCCAGGTAGTCATACCCCCAGACCTGGCTCAACAGCACATCCCGTGAATACACCCTGCCCGGGTTGGAAGCCAGCATCACCAGCAGCTGGAACTCCTTGTAGGTCAGGGAAACCCGGCGGCCTCCCATCATCACGTCGTACTTCTCCAGGTCTATGACTAGATCGCCCGCCTTCAATAGCTGGCCACCGGTAGGCCCGTTGACCCGGTAAATGGCCTGCTTGATCCGGGCCACCAGTTCTTCCTGCTGCATCGGGCTGAGGATGAACTCGTCCGGGTTCATGGCCGGGTCATAGCTCTGCAGGTCTTCCCCCGGAATGACCGCCAGCACCGGCATCTTGAGGTTGCGGCAGCCCGAAACTATTTCCTGGCACTCCACCGGCCGGAAGGAGGCCACGTCCAGCAATACCGCGTCCATGTGCGACTGTCCCGATTCCGCCGCATCGGCCACCTGGGAGAAATCGGAGCCAAACAGGCAGGAAAGTCCTGCTCGGCTCATCGTTTCCAACAAGCCGTGCAGACCATTTCCGTGGGTGGCCAGGAGAAATATGGTGTACACAGGCGGGACCTTTTTGTCTCGTAACTCGATGGCGTAAGTATATTAGATTTTCAGGTGCGCACCAAATGGCGATGCAATAGGTAAGAGTTCAGAGCTAATGGAGTTTCCCGGCCAGCCAGCCCCGTCATACCGGCGAAAGCCGGTATCCAGGAATCCTTGCTGCGCTTGTCCTGTATTGACTGTCAGCCTTGCTGGATTCCGGCCTGCGTCGCATTAGTGGCTTCAAAGCCATAGTGACTCATCAATTTTGAACAGTTACTTATGACGTTCTGCCATTTCCATGGCAATCCCGTTTTAGTTGAATGTCATGCTGAGCGAAGCCGAAGCATCCAAGATCTATCCCTGGAACCACCTTCACTACCCGCAGCCGGGCTGAGGATGAGGACTTCAGGCCCTTCGGCAAGCTCAGGGCGGCATGACTTCTGCCCACCGAATTGTGCCTCCTGTAACCTGATTCTATAGTGCAATTGCCCTGCTCCCCTTTTCCATTCAGTATGCGCCGGCTTACTATGGAATAAAATGGCTGAAATTGACGGGGCTCCTGCTACGCTCTATGTCCAACAGTTCTCTTGGGCCGAAACCCTCCAGGAAACCCCATGGAGGGCCCCAAGACGAGACAATTCCCAGTATCAAGAAGAATCGCCCAGATACAAAATGAGGTCAGGTGAGGTCAAATGACGGGAAAAAGTGTTTTCTTGGTCCTGATCTTTGTCCCCGAACCATCTGGTGTCATTGACCGCTATGGGTTACCCTTTTCTCCTGGCAGTACACCCCGCCTTTGCCGGGCGCGGAAAATTTGACCTCTTGGAGGCTCTAATGGCGATGCAGACCCTTCCGGCAACGCCCCAGGAAACGTGGCAGAGAATTCGCAGTGATGATTGGCGAGGAGTCACTTCCGGGGTGGCGCCCGGGCACGTTCAGGCCAATCTGGCCATCCTGCCCAGGGATCTGGCCTTCGATTTTCTGCTTTTCTGCCAGAGAAATCCCCGTCCCTGCCCGTTGCTGGAGGTAATTGAGGCGGGGGAGGTTGAGCCCAGGCTCACCGCTCCGGGCGCTGACATACGCACCGATATTCCCTACTACCGCGTGTACGAAAATGGCGAATTTACCAGGGAAGTGGACTCCCTCGCGGACATCTGGCGCGACGACCTGGTCTCCTTTCTGCTGGGGTGCAGCTTTTCCTTCGAGACTGCGATGTCCGATGCCGGGATACCCCTCAGGCACCAGGAAATGAACTGCAATGTTCCCATGTACATCACCAGCATTCCCACCAACCCGGCCGGGGTGTTCTCGGGTCCCATGGTGGTGAGCATGCGCCCCGTGCAGCACGACAAGATCGTGCGCGCAGTGCAGGTTACATCCCGTTTTCCGGCTACCCACGGAGCGCCGGTGCACATCGGAGACCCATCGGTGATTGGCATTGAGGACATTGGCCGCCCCGACTTTGGGGATGCCGTGAAGATTTACCCTGGCGAGGAACCGGTCTTCTGGGCCTGCGGCGTAACCCCCCAGGCGGTGGCCCTGAACTGCAAACCCTCGTTGATGATCACCCACGCTCCGGGCCACATGTTCGTAACCGCCCAGCGCGATGCCGACTATGCCGTCCTGTGAACTGTCTGCCCCATGAACCGTAATCTGGGATTGCCCATGGAGGAGTTGAACGGCAGATGAATTTCGCAGGCGACACCATCGAGGACCTGATCCTGTGCGAGGACAAGCGGGGAGTCTCCCAGCTGCGGCCCTTCCTGCCCGGCGACTTTTGCGACCGCACTGCCCGGTACGTGCTGAAACACCCCGGGCGGGTGGCAATCATCACGGGATTCTACATTCTCACCGCAGGGCAGCACGAGACTGACGGCCCGCCCGGCGCCCTGGCCATCGGCAACGCCCTGCAGACCCTGGGCAATGATGTCACCTACGTCACTGACGTCCACACCGCCCCCATGCTGCGCGGCTGGCTGGGTGATAGCGCCAGAGTCGTAGAGTTTCCCATAGCCGGCGATGCGGAAAGCAGGACGGCCGCCGGAGCGCTGATTGACGAGTTGCGGCCGGACCTGCTCATTTCCATTGAGCGGTGCGGGCGCAACGCCAGTGATGTTTACCTCAATATGCTGTCGAGGGATATTACCGAATTCACCGCCCGCCTGGACTACCTGTTTGAGCTGGGCATTCCCTCTGTTGGCATTGGCGACGGCGGCAACGAAATCGGCATGGGCAACGTGGTGGAGCATATCCCGCCCGTGGCGACCCTGCCCGACGAACCCGCCATAAGCACGGTGGACCGCCTGTTGATCGCCAGCGTTTCCAACTGGGGTGGGTACGGTCTGGTGGCGGCCCTGTCCCTCTTGGCCGGCCGCAATTTGCTGCCTTCCGTTGAAGCGGAGAATCGCCTGATCACCAGGATGGTGGATGAGGGCGCCGTGGACGGCGGTTCCGGGCTGAGCCGCTATTACGTGGACAACTTTACCCTGGAGGAAAACGGCGAACTGCTGGAACTGCTCCACCAGAAGGTTAACCACGGCCTGGCCCAGGGACGGAGGGCCTAGAGCTTATCTCAAGAGTTCATTCTACTTGGCGCGTGAGGGCGAGGGTGGTGAAGCCGCCCTGGGCGACTCCGGGACTATGAGGGCAACGACGGTATCGGCATTGAGCAGGTCAGCCGGGAGCGCTTGACCCCCAATGCTCATCGCCAGAAAGGGGTGGTTCCTATATGGCCAGGCGGTTGAGCCTGCCCAGTTGTAGCGAAAGGGCAGGGCGCCCTTCTTGCGTTGGGCTGGTTATGCCAGGGTCTTTTGCTCCACCGCCAGTATCCGGCGCAGTTCGTAAATCTCGTCGCGCACCTGGGCGGCCTTCTCAAATTCCAGGTTGCGGGCGGCGTCCTTCATCTGGACTTCCAGGTCCTTGATGACCCGGAACATGTCATCGCGGGACATCTCCTGTCGCACTACCTGGTAGCTGGCCCGGTTGTCGCCAATGCCCTTGATGCTCTCCGTGATGTCGTGGACCGCCTTCTGGATGCTCTGGGGTTCAATGCCGTTTTCGCGGTTGTAAACGTCCTGCAGCCCCCGCCGCCGGTAAGTCTCGTCAATGGCGAACTTCATCGAGTCGGTTACGCGGTCCGCGTACATAATCACGTGGCCGTCGGAGTGACGGGCTGCGCGCCCAATAGTCTGGATCAGCGAGGTGGTTGACCGTAGGTACCCTTCCTTGTCCGCGTCCAGGATGGCCACCAGGCTGACTTCAGGCAGGTCCAACCCCTCCCGCAGGAGATTGATGCCCACCACCACATCGTAAACCCCCAGCCGCAGGTCCCGCAGAATCTCCACCCGTTCCAGGGTGTGGATGTCCGAGTGCAGGTAGTGATTGCGTATGCCCATCTCCGACAGAAAGTCGGCCAGTTCCTCGGCCATACGTTTGGTCAAGGTTGTTACCAGGCACCGCTGTCTCTGCTCCACCCGAATCTTGATCTGGTGCAGCAGGTCGTCTATCTGACCCTCAGAGGGCTTTACCTCAATGGTGGGGTCCAGCAGGCCGGTCGGTCTTATCACCTGCTCCACCGTCGTGGCGCTGTGCTCCATCTCGTAGGGCCCCGGGGTTGCTGATACGAAGATAACCTGGTTGACGTGGCGCTCAAACTCCCCGAAGTTCAATGGCCGGTTGTCCAGCGCCGAAGGCAGCCTGAACCCATAGTCCACCAGGGTCTGCTTGCGAGAGATATCCCCGTGGTACATGCCCCTAACCTGGGGCAACGTCATATGAGACTCGTCAATCAGCAGCAGGTAATCCTCCGGGAAGTAGTCCAGCAACGTATGGGGAGGAGTGCCGGCGTCCCTTCTCGAAAGGTGGCGCGCATAGTTCTCGACGCCGGCGCAGAAACCGGTTTCCTGCAGCATTTCCAGGTCGTAGTGAGTCCGGCTCTCCAGCCTGGCCGCTTCCAGGACCTTCTCCTGTCGCTTCAATTCGGCCAGCCGTTCGATCAGTTCCTCCCGAATGTCGGTGCAGGCCAGGGCCAGTTTCTCCTTGCTGGTGACGAAGTGTTTGGCCGGATAGATGGCCGTTTCCTGCTGCTGCGCCAGCACCTCTCCCGTCAGCGGGTCCAGGGTGACTATGCGTTCGACCTCGTCGCCAAAGAACTGGATTCGGGTGGCCGCTTCCTCGTAGGCAGGCACCAGTTCCAGCACTTCGCCCCTAACCCTGAACTTTCCCCGGGACAACTCCATATCGTTGCGCTCGTACTGCATCTCTACAAGTTGCCGCAGCAGCCTCGAGCGGTCCCGGATTTCGCCGACCCGTACCTGGGCCACCATGTTGAAATAATCCTGGGGATCGCCCAGACCGTAAATGCAGGAAACCGATGCGACTATCAGTACGTCCCTGCGGGTCAGCAGCGACGTGGTGGCGGAAAGGCGCAGCTTGTCCAGTTCCTCGTTGACGCTGGCGTCCTTCTCCACGTAGGTATCGGTCCTGGGCACGTAGGCTTCCGGTTGGTAGTAATCGTAGTAGGAGACGAAATACTCCACCGCGTTGTTGGGAAAGAACTCTTTGAACTCGGTGGCCAACTGGGCGGCCAGGGTCTTGTTGTGGGCAATGACCAGGGTCGGCCGCTGCACCTCCTGGATGATATTGGCCATGGTGAACGTTTTGCCGCTGCCGGTAACGCCCAGCAAGGTCTGGTGTACCAGCCCTTCCCTCAGCCCGTCTGCCAGCCGCTGCACGGCCCGGGGCTGGTCGCCGGTCATTCTAAAGTCGGAAGCCAGTAGAAATTCAGGCATGACTGCTACCCTTGTGTCCGGGAGTGGATCTGGTTCGGGATTCAGTTTACCAGCAAATAGAACCGACGACTCTGACAGAATTCCGTTCGCATGAGACTGTACTGTTTGGGAGACTTGAAGTGGGCGCCGGCCAATGGGCCCTCACCACCCCCCTATCTGCTGCAATGCCTGGCGCAGATAATCCTCCACCGTCATGTCCGGCGAACGTTCCAGGTTAGCCAGTGCCCGCCTGATCTCAGAAGTGGAGTAGCCCATGGCGGAAAGAACTTCAATCAACTCCCCGTCGCCCGAAACGGCCCCGCCCTCGTCCTCGGCCATCTCCACGTCTTCCATCTTGCCTTTTAGCTCGAGAACAATGCGGTCAGCAGTCCTGCGTCCCACTCCCGAAACTCCGCTCAGCCTGGCGGTGTCACCCAGGGCTATTGCCTGTTGCAGACCCGAGGCGCCCAGCCCGGAAAGCAGGGCCAGTCCCAGTCGGGGCCCTACCCCTGAAACACCCTGCGTGACCAGGAAAAGGTCCAGCGCGGCCTGGCTGGTGAATCCGTACAGGATGGGGTGCTCGTCTCGAATTCTGAGGTGGGTAAACAGTTGCACCTGGCTTCCCGTCGAACCGAGGCTGAGAATTTCCGATGGCGGCACCGAAATCTGAAGGGTCACGCCGCCAACGGTCACCTGCACCCAATCGTCGCCCGCCGCCGTCAGGGTGCCTTTAACGCCTGCAATCACGGACTAGCGTTCCGATCCCGGGGAGATTTCTCGGGAGAGGGCCGAAGTTGCATTGGTGTGAATGAGGTGGCACAACCCCACCGAGAGCGCATCCGCGGCATCGGACTCGGGCAGCGAGTCCAGGCCAAGGGTCGCCGCCAGCGCCCGCTGCATCTGGTCCTTCGTGGCGGCCCCATAATCGGCCACCGCCCGCTTGACCTCGGCGGGACTGTAGCGGTGGACCGGAATGCCCGCGCTGGCGGCCCCGATCAGTACCAGCGCCTGTGCCTGGCCCACGGCAATCGCCGGACCGATAAACTGCCGGTCTCCCCGCCCAAGAAAGGGTTCCTCCACCGCCACAGCGTCGGGATTGAACACGCTGATCATGTTTCTGACGTGAGTGAAAAGCTGGAACAGCCTCTCCTCGATGGCCATGTACCTGGACAGGGTCACCACCCCGTAATCCACTACCTCAGTAGCGGGTTCGCTGGTAATAAAGCCGTAGCCCATCTTGATGGTGCCGGGATCGATTGCCAGGACTCGCATAGCATTGGCCTCAAGGGTGGCGCGGCAAAAGAGAAGGGGGCGATGGCAGCCGGCCCGATGCCGGACCGAGACCATCACCCGCCAGGCTCAGCCGGTAGTTCTAGGATGCTGCCCCGTACTGCTCCAGGACCTCAGGGGGGAAGTCGGCATTGGTGTAGGCCTTCTGGATGTCGGCCAGGTCTTCAAGCAAGTCCAGCAAGCGCAGGGTCTGTTCGGCAGCCCGCGCGTCCAGGGCTACCGTAGCCTTGGGCACCAGGGAGATATCCGAAGACGTGAAGCTCACTTCCTGCTCTTCCAGGGCTTTTTGAGTGGTCTGCAGGGTGTCTGGCGCGGTATGTATTTCAACGATGCCGTCTTCGATCTTCACGTCTTCCGCCCCGGCATCTATAGCCACCAGCCCCAGTTCCTCTGCCTTCTCCTCGTCGTCCATTTCGATGGTGATGACGCCCTTGGTTTCAAAGTTCCAGGCCACGCAGCCCGACTCGCCCAGGTTGCCGCCGCCCTTGTTGAAGGCGGAACGCACCTCTGCGGCAGTGCGGTTTCTGTTGTCAGTGACGGCCTGGATCAGAATGGCTCCCCCTCCCGGCCCGTAGCCTTCGTAGGTGATTTCTGAAAGCGCCTCCGCCCCTTCTCCGGACTCACCCGTGCCCCGCTTGATGGCCCGCGAAATGCTGTCCATCGGCATATTGCTGGACTTGGCTTTGTCTATGGCCAGCCGCAGCCGGAAGTTCATATCCGGATCGCCGCCGCCTCCCTGGGAAGTTGCCAGGGTGATGTCCCTGGCCAGCTTGGTGAAGAGGGCGCCCCGCTTGGCGTCGGCGGCGCCTTTGGCTCGCTTGATGGTTGACCACTTTGAATGTCCTGACATAACTACTCGCCTCCTGACGGTCAAACTGGCAAAGCAAGAAAAATCCTGACACCAACTCTGACCATAATCGTCGAGATTGCTGCCTGAATTTTAGCATTGGCTTAACGGCCGGTCAAAGCGGCTGCCGCTGCCGGGTGTCCGTCAAATTTTTGGGGAATGCCTGGTGGGGCCCCGTTGCAGGCCGTCGCTGTAGGGGCGCAGGGCCCTGCGCCCCTACCTTAGCTTTCGATATCTGCCCCTATCCAGTTGCTCTACCAAAATCTTGACGGACACCCGCCGCTGCCTGCACCCATGAAACTGAAGGGTGCGCTCCCACCAACACTCCTGGGCAGACCTGGCTGGCCGCCTTCCCCCGAACAGCCTCAACCATGACTGAACTCAGTCCTAAATCACAAAAGCTCTGAAACGATAGCCAGCGCGGCCTGGCCCGGAAAGGGCCCCAGGCCGGAAACCGGGGAAAAAGGTAGGGAGTGGGGAAAATGCGCCTTAATTCGCAGGGTGCGAATACTCAGCGAAGGCCATCCATGAGCTTGACGACCATTTCCATCCTGGTAATGTCAACCCTTCGAATTACCTGCGCCAGGGCCGGCAAAAGTATGTCCCCTTCACCGCCGGAAACCACATAAACGTCGTTGCTGCCCGTCACAATAATCTCGGAAATGCTGCCCAGGTTTTCACCTTCCTCGGTGAAGACCTGCATGCCCATCAGCTGGTAGTGAAAATACTCGCCCTCAGGCAAATCGGGAGACGATTCGGCAGGGGCTGACAGATCCTGGCCGATGAGCGATCTGGCGGCGGATGGACTGTCTATTCCGGCCAGCTTCAGCAGGAGCAGGTTGGCGCCGGCCGGAGAACTGGACTCGATGAGGACCGGAGCTCCTTCCAGGTACAGCGTGTGGCCGCTGTCAAACCTGTCGGGCACGTCGCTGAGAGTCCGGATGCGAATGTGGCCGTTTACGCCGTGGACGCCAAGGACTGTCCCAACAACGACCTGGGAAATTCCCAGGCCTTCAACGTTTTCTCGTTGGTCAGTCAAACTTGGGCTAACGCTTGGAGATATATAGGAATGTGTTTTCTCCGTGAAAACACCAGGCTGGAGGCGCTTGCAAGAATAAGCTGACTTCAGACTATTTCAAGGAGTGCGCGGGTGCCTTCTTTAATAGCGGCAACTCGGACCAGAACTCTGATTGCCTGGGCGACCCTTCCTTGTCTGCCGATTACCTTGCCCTTGTCCTCTGGGGCCACTTCGAGCCTGAGGATCACCTGGCCTTCTTCGATGGATTCAGTCACCTTCACCGCATCGGGATTGGTGGCCAGTGAACGGGCAATGTATTCTACCAATTCTTTCATTCAATTTGCTCTTCAACCGCGACAGGCTCATCCACTGGAGAGCGCAACTTATCGTAAATGCCGTCCCTGTCAAAGATCCGCTTGACTGCGTCCGAGGGCTGCGCGCCGCGACTGAGCCACTCGACGGCCCGGTCTTCCTTCAGCACCACTGCCGGTGGGTCAACCATGGGGTCATACTGACCGATCCACTCAACATAGGCGCCGTCTCGGGGCGCTGCGGAATCTGCAACGACTATTCTGTAGGACGGCCTTCCCTTCTTCCCTACTCTCCGTAACCGAATACGTAGCATTAATACTCCACCTGAACCAAAGTGTGTTGAGACGTAATTTAGCCACGTAATTCTACGAGCAGGGTACCTGCTTGTCAATTATAGTACCTCGTTATTCGAGGTATTTTGAGCGCGTTGAATCAGAATTGCGAAGTCCGGATTCAATACTAGCTTGCACTTGGAAAACTGCGGCTGAAATTGGAGAAAATGCTTGCCGCAAAGCGAGGCTGAAAAAGGTTCGGGCCCAGCCCATCTGGATGAGGCACCGCCCAAGGGTCTTCGTGGTCCCGGGGGCGATGGTAGACATTGGCCTGGGCCCGACTAACGGGATTTTGGTGATATGTGCCTTTAGGTCAGGCTCACCCCGTCGTGTCCAGACTGATGCCTACCATCGCCCCCGCATACTAAACTATGTTCCATGCCATATCACCTCCTTCTTCAGATTCCCGCCAAGCGGTTCCAGTATTTTTAGCACAACAGCAAGTGCTTGTCAACGTGTTTTTCGCAACCGAAAAGGTTCAGAGTTGGTGGGATTTCCGCATTGGCCTTCTCGGCCGTGCCGAGGACCACGAAATCTCTTGTCCTGGAGCGTCGCTGCCCCTCTTGAGCTCCCGGCTCCCGGCGAAGGTCGGAACCCCCGCTTTGGACGCCAGACGGGTCCTGCTGACATGGAATGGTTGCTCGCTAGCTTTAGGTTGTTGTGGGGCCACTGGTGCGGTGCAATAATGTGCCGGGGAGAACCGGATCGAGTCGTGATTTGCTGAGCGTATCCGGTTTGTCCAAAAGGAGACTCACCGGGTTGAGTTGCCGATGCGAATAGTATTCATGGGAACGCCCCAATATGTCGTTCCTGTCCTGGAAGAATTGCAGGGCGCTTCCGAACTCCAGGTAGCTGCCGTATATACGCCTCCGGACCGTCCCCGGGGTCGCGGTCGCGAAATTGAGATTACCCCGGTCAAAGGCGCAGCCCTGGAATTTGGTATTCCGGTTCGCCAGCCCGTTTCCTTCCGCTCGGAAGAGGCGCGTCGGGAACTGGCGGCCTTTCGGCCCGATGTGGCGGTAGTTGCTGCCTATGGCAAGCTTTTGCCCTCGGCTGCGCTGGAAATTCCGCCCCACGGCTGCCTCAATATTCACCCTTCCCTGCTCCCCCGTTATCGCGGCCCTTCTCCGGTGGTGACGGCTATTCTCGATGGCATATCCGAAACCGGCGTTACCCTGATGCTGCTGGACGAGGGCATGGACACCGGTCCCATCGTCGCCCAGCAAAAGTATGGGCTGAGTGGTACGGAGACAGCCCTTTCCTTGACCGAGGACTTGTTCAGAGCCGGAGGCAGGTTGCTGGTCAACTGCCTCGAGCCCTGGGCGGCGGGGCAGCTTACTCCCATGGCTCAAGAGGACTCGCTTGCCACGGTGACATCCAAGCTGGTGCGCAGTGACGGGATTGCGGACTGGACTCAATCCGCCGCACACCTGGAACGCCGTCAGCGGGCCTTAACCCCCTGGCCAGGACTTTTCACGCAGTGGGAAAACAAGACCTTGAGGTTGCTTGAAGTGGTGGCCCTGCAGGGTGGGAAGCAGCTCGGGGAGTCGCCAGGGCCCCAGCCAGGTGAAGTGGTAGCCCTGAATGAGGGCGATATCGGGTGCGGCATAGGGACCGCGGAAGGTATCCTCGGAATCAGGTCTCTGCAGCTTGAAGGACGCCGCGCCACATCGTCTTCGGAGTTCCTCCGGGGCTACCCCAATTTTGTGGGCAGCCGGCTCTAGCTGCCCGAATCCTCTCCGGTTACGGATTCGACTGGCCGGGAGTCGTCGGCTGGTCCCCTGTCCTCGCGCTTTCGTCTCTCCTGGACCTTGTCCCGCGCCATGAGCGAAGTCCACAGCAGAATGCCCAGCGCGAAAGCGATGCCGAAGTACCACATGAATGACTCCAGCCTGGCGGTTATTACCGAAATGACCACATCCAAAGTCAGGACTACAAACCCCTCGACGTTAACCTCGTCCCCCATCCAGGCGCCTTCAACAGCGCGATCAACAACCCTGGGCAAGGCAAAGTACGCGACGGTGAGAAACGCCAGCGACACGCCGCAACTGGCGATCAACAATCGGTATAGCCAGCGGACCCCCGCTCCGGGACGGCCCCAATAGATCAAAGTGATGAGACCAATGGCAGCCGCGAGGGCGGTCAGCCCATAGTTCCTGGTTCGGTCAAGAACAGCTTGAATCCGTTCCCGCCATCTGTCCGCGCTGGCTTGAAAATCGCTTTCACTGATGCCGGCGACTTCTTCAGCCAGAAGCGGCACCAGGGGCAGGCGGCCTTCGGAGTCCAGTCGGCGCCCGAATTCTGCCAGCGTAGCTTCGAGGGCCGGCGCCGCCACCGTCCTTGCGACCTGCCTGAGCAATTCCCTGACATCACCCTCCCTGAATACTTGCCGGAGCTCCGGTTCCGCTTTCCTGAGGGCGTCGCGGTAGCGCCAGTCGATCAAGGGGTTGTCCACTACCTGGGCAAAAGCCTGGTTGAAGGCCGCCAGGGCTTCCTCCTCACTCAATCCCGTGAGGTCCCTGATGGACTGGCCTTCCAGTTCGCCGGATGAAATGGATTCCAGCGCGCTCCTGACGTCTTCCGTGTAGGGACTGTCCTCCGTTTCATCCAGGACATCCTGTATTAACTCTCCGGCTTCCAGAGGCTTCGCTTCAATGCGATCAGTTAGGAGGTCCACCGTGGATTCAACCAGTCGGTCCAGGGGGCCGGAAATCTCGAGGTAAAGTTCCAGGTCTTCCGACTCCCCGTTGGAGAAGGATGACAACGACGCCAGGTTGGCCTCCACCTCGGCCTGCAAGTATTCCGGTGGGGCAGCGGTCCTTACGAGACGATGCAACTCTTCAGGAGTCAGATAGGCGACGTCGCCAGAAACTTCGCTCCAGAGCTGTTCGATGTTCTGGGGGGTCAGAACATCGGTATATAGCCGTTCGTAAGCATTTTGTTCCAGCAGGGAATCAGTGTAGAGTTCATCGTCAAGGAGGGCTTGCAGGTTGACGTGGAAGAGCAGCAGGGCAACGGCCAGATAGATGCACAATCCAGCCAGGGTAGAGGCGAGGGCCCGAAGAATCCAAAGGAGCATAGATCCCCAGACAGTCGGCATGGCGCTCGTTCAACGCAATATTAACATCCGGAAGCAGGGGCTGCTCGCCTTTGAACCTCCCTGGTCCTTGCCCGCGCCTTTTCCGGATGCACGATTGACCGCCAGTCTCAATTGACACTTCAAGGCCGTTGGTGATACATTTCACAAGGTTTTTATAGCTGATTTTCCCGCGAGGAATTAGAAATGCCAGCCAAGATTGCCGTACTGGCCAAGCAGGTCATAGACCCTGAAATGCCTATGGCCGCCTTTCAAATCGACGCCAACGCCAAGCGGGTCTTTACCCCCCCAAACATTCCCCCCGTGGTTAATGGATTTGACGAGAACGCGGTGGAAGCCGCACTCCAGATTAAGGACTCTCAGCAGGATGTGACCGTCACCGTCATCTCGTCTGGCGCAGAGTTTGCCCTGGACGTGATGAAGAAACCCCTTTCCATGGGCGCGGACGAACTGGTCCTGCTCCAGGACGAAAGTTTCGGAAATCCGGTGGACAGTTTTCAGACGGCGCAGTTGCTGGCCTCCGCCATTCGGAAGCTGGGCGGCTTTGACCTGATTATCTGCGGCAGGCAGGCTTCAGACTGGGACAACGCCCAGGTGCCGCTGGGTGTCGCCGAACTGCTGGATGTTTCTTGCGTCGCCCTGGGCAAGAAGGTGGAACTCAAGGATGACAAGGTGGTTGTAGAGCGTCTCATCCCCGACGGATACGAGGTTGTGGAGGCCTCGCTCCCTGCCCTGGTGACGGTCAGCAACGAGTTGGGTCAGCCCCGCTACCCCACACTGAGGGGCATAATGGCGGCAACCCGGAAACGGCCTACCATCTGGAGCGCCTCGGACCTGGAAATGGACGGCGGCGAACTGGAGCCAAGGCTTACCCTGCACGACCTGTTTGTGCCGGTCAGCAACACTGAATGCGAGATTATTGAAGGCGACGATGAACAGGATGCGGGCCGGAAGCTGGCCCTCAAGCTGAGAGAGGAAAAGTTCTTCTGATCAATACCCGCAAGCAGCAAGAACCTTAATTTAAAGGGAGCTTATCCTGCTCCCTGGTTACAGACAAAACTGATGGAGGTCCTCATGGCGGAGGGCAATGGCGTCCTGATAATTGGAGAAACCCAGGCCGACGAGCTTAGCCTGGCATCCCAGGAAATCCTGGCCGCGGGCCGCAAAATAGCTGACGACCTGGGTCAGGAACTGGCCGTTGCGGTGTTTGGCAGCGCCGTTGACGCTCCTGCCCGGCAGGCTGTTGCCCAGGGCGCCGACCGGGTTTATTCGGTCACCAGCCCGTTGCTGGCGGAATTCCAGGTTGAGCTCTACCTGGCGGCTGCCGACATCCTGTGCAGGGAAACGGGCCCCGCCATTGTCCTGGTCGCCCGCACGAACCAGGGTCGTGAGGTAGCGCCCCGGCTGGCCTTCAGGCTGGGGGTAGGTCTGGCCCAGGACTGCCTGGAGGTTTCCGTTGACACGGCAACGGGCACCCTGCTGGCCAACCGGCCCGTTTACGGTGGCAACGCTGTGGCGGTGGTCAGCTGCAACCAGTCTCCCCAGGTGGCGGCCGTGCGCCCCAAGGTCTATGTACCGCTGGAGCCTGATCAGTCTCGGCAGGGAGAGGTGGTTTCCTTTCCAGTTGACCTGGATGAATCCATGGTCCGAAGCCGGGTCATAGAAGTAGTCAAGGAAGAGGCCGAGGGCGTAAAGCTGGAAGATGCCAGCATCGTTGTTTCCGGCGGGCGCGGTTTGGGTGGCCCCGAGCCCTTTGCCAAGCTGGAGGAACTGGCGAAATTGCTGGGCGGCGCTGTGGGTGCGTCCAGGGCCGCGGTGGACTCGGGCTGGGTCCCGGCCAGCTACCAGGTTGGCCTTACGGGCAAGACCATTACCCCGGACCTGTACATTACAATCGCCATTTCCGGCGCAAGCCAGCACATGGCCGGTTGTTCGGGTTCCAAGGCTATCGTGGCCATCAACAAAGATGCCGAAGCCAATATATTCCGGGAAGCCCGCTACGGCGTTGTTGGAGACTGGGAGAAGGTCCTGGCCGCTATGACTGAAACCGTCAGGGAGCTGGTGCAGGAGTAAGACTGCGGGCTCCGGAATGCAGGGGATGCCGACTTACCCCAGCAGCACATTGTCAATAAGCCGGGTTCCGCCGAGCCTTGCCGCCGTGGATACCACGGCAGGGCCCTCAATCCGGCTCAGTTCTTCCAGGGTGTCAGCGTCGGCTATGCTGACGTAGTCTATCTCCTTCAGCAATGGTTCCGCCTTCAGAAGCCCGTGGGCGGCCGCTCTCAGGACGGCTGCATCGCGTTCTCCCTCGTCCCAAAGCTGTCTTGCCCGCGTCAGGGCCCGGTAAATCACCGGCGCCGCCCTGCGTTGCTCAGGGGTCAGGTAGGCGTTTCGACTGCTTAGTGCCAGGCCATCGGAGTCCCGTACCGTTGGCACCGCTACGATCTCCACACCCAGGTTCAGGTCGCGTTCCAGTTGTCGTATGACCGCGAGCTGCTGCCCGTCCTTTTGACCGAAGTAGGCCCTCTCCGGCTTGATTACACTCAATAGCTTGGTTACTACGGTAGCAACACCACGAAAATGCCCCGGACGGACCGCGCCCTCAAGCCTCTGGCCCATGGCTCCCGGATCTACCCACGTATCGAAGCCCGGGGGGTAAACTTCCTCCGGTGCCGGGGCGTAAACCAGGTCCACGCCTTCCGACTCAAGCAACGCCAGGTCTCGGTCCATGTCCCGCGGGTAGGTGGCCAGGTCCTCCTGTGGGCCAAACTGCGTGGGGTTCACGAAGATGGAAGCGGCCACGGAAGTATTCTCCCTCCGCGCCCGCCGCACCAGCGCCAGATGCCCTTCGTGCAAAGCCCCCATGGTGGGTACCAGCCCCAGTGGACGGGGACTAGAACGGACATATGATGTCGTGGCGTTGTTGCTCGTCAGGACGATCATTCTTGCAATCGACTTGGAAACAGGATCGGTGAACTGCCCGACATGTGGCTATCCGGGCTGGAATTCACCTTAACGCGAGCTCCCAATGAACGGACCCCCGAGGATTCAGGTATCGGGATCAGCAATGAATGTCTCTAGCTGAATAACTCGTCAATCTGACGTTCGAGCCTCTCGGCGTCAGATTCGCCGGGCCTGGTATCTTCAAAGGGCGCCAGGTTTACGTTCCCTGTCAGGCTGGCATAGGACTCGGGCGTGCCATATTCCCGCGTGTGTATTACCACCGGCATTGGAACAGCGTGGCCGAAGACCAGGGCCTGCTGTTTTTCTTCCAGCCTGGACAATACTACTCGCAATTGCCTGCCGCCGGCTGCGCCGGCCAGCACCGAGTCAATATCCCTTTCGTTGTCCAGCGCGCAGGTAAACCTGGTACCCAGCTGGCTCATAACCTCCGAATCAATGCCGCCGGGCCGCTGGTCAATAATCATCAGGGTAACGTTGTACTTGCGCAATTCCCTGGCAATATTGGCGAAGGGGGTCTGAGAAGAAATGGCGGGATTTAGGAACCTGTGGGCCTCCTCAATTACTATCACCAGGGGCCGCGGGTCTTTGCCCTGTCCACCCTCGGCTTCCTCTTTCAGCTCCACGTACCGCTCGTGAATGCGTCGCGTCAACAGGTTGCTGACCAGGATATAAGCATTGAGGTCCCTGCCGTAGCGTCCAAATTCCAGGACTACGTGCTTGCCTCGCTCCAGGTGCTCAATTATCCTGGCGGCTGCGTTGTGACGGTTGCCCTCCTCCAGGAAGGGATATCGCCGGAATCGCGAGAGGCGGTTGTGCAGGGCCCCCAGCGCTGCCCGATTGACTCCCAGGTCATCGGCCAGGTCTCCTGTTTCCGGCCCCTGCCGGGCGAGAAACTCGCTCATCCAGTTGCCGCCGAACCGCTGTTGCAGGTTGAAGCACGCCGCCGAAGCCACGTCGGACAGGCTCAGATTGTCCTTGAGCAGTTCGATGTCCTCAGGTTCAATTTCGCCGTAGCCAATGGAGACGATTTCATCGGCCGAAGAACCGCGGCGCCGTGAGCTTTCCGCATCGAGAGTGAAGGTTGAGACATAAGAGGGGAAAAGCTGCTTCAGCCCCTTGACGTGGCGGTTGCGGTCCGTGTCCTGGCCGCTCCACCCGTATTCACTGTGCATATCGAATATGAGCGACGATGCGGTCCCGCCCTGAAGGATGCCCACAAGGAGCAGGCGGGTGAGGAAGGTCTTGCCTGTCCCGCTCTTGCCAAATACGCCAAAGGAACGCCGGACCAGGTTGTCCAGGTCCAGGCAAACCCGGGTATCCATGTCCAGGGGGCTCCCAATCCAGAAGTGCTGGTTGTCCTCGCGCCCAAAAACCGACGCGACGTCGTCCTCCGTAGCAGGATAGGAGGGGGAAAAATGGGAGGGCACGGTCTTGGCCGCTGCCGGTCCTTCCCCTCCGTCCCCGGCCAGCGGCAGGGCAAGGCTTGGCATTACCGAGACCACTCCGTAGGCCATCGTGCCGGACAGGACCTCCAGCAGCATGGGGTCGTCGCTTTCAGGCGGTGAATGACGAATGCCAGAGTCGGAAGTGGAAAGCTCCAGGTCGGTAATGACACCGAAAAACCGGTATCGCTTCCCCTGGATGGTGACAAAGGTGCCAACCTTTACGTCTTCTATCAGCGTGCTGCCCGAAGGATGCAGCCGGATTTCCACCCCGTCGGAAAGGGAACCTCCCACAACCATCCCGAAGGGAGCCGAGTGTGGCAGGAACCCGTCGCCATTTGTGCCATTAAATGGAAATCCGCCCGTCAAAGCCGCGCCCTCCTCAGGATAGAACTCAGGCGGGCAGAGTCGCCGGCCATTTCCCTGGAAAGAGTCTGTCCGGCCTGCTTGAGGAACTCTTCCCCTTCCTCTCGACTTGTGTAGGCTTCGCGCAGGCAGGCAACCATTACTTCGTCCGCCATGGGGGGACCCGAGTTCAGCAGGAACCTGGTGAATTCCAGGTTTTCCGTGAACCTGGCCACCAGATCCCGGGGACAGACGGCCACAAAGGCGTGGATGGGGGGTGGCGCAGGCGGCAGCAGTTGCACCAGCCTGCCGCCTGTCTCGTGCCCTACGATCAAAGCCTCCAGCCGCGTGGTCAAGAGACGCTCCAGTTGAGGATTCTCCCGGTAAATGTCGTCCAGTGTGCGGGCGTCTCTACCCCGGGCAATTACTGGTCGGCTGGGGTCCAGGGGTTCCGTACGTATGGACTGCACCACCGCAATCGCGGGCGGATCTCCAACGGACAGGAATGTCCCCAATGGCGGCGCGCCGTACAACTCGTAACACTGCACGGTCAGCGCCCGAGAATCCGCCCCAATGATTTCCCCCACCCGCTGAGACATTGTTCGCTTGTTTTATCCCTCTCTGATGTAGGCAGCGCCCCGAATTGCAATTATAACCCGGTCAGGGCGCCTGTCGTCAGTATCAAGTGTCACAAGGGGGGTCCTTTCCGGCAACCCCGTCACGTTAACATAAACTTGCCCATGCTATAATTCTCTCCTTCAATTTTACCCAGGAGAAGTACCCTCAATGGAAATCAATACTGTTGCTATCTTGAGCCCGGGAGATATGGGCCACGCCGTTGGTCAGCGCTTGCGAGAGAACGAACTTGACGTCATTACCTGCCTGTCCGGTAGGAGCGAAAGAACTCGCGCGCTCTCCCAGAAGGCGGGCATCAGGGACGTGGAGAATGTGGAGGAACTGGTGGCCCAATCGGACCTCATAATGTCCATGACCGTGTCCGCCGCAGTCCCTTCACTTTGCCGGGAAGTGGCCGATGCCATCAAGTCCACCGGCTCGGATACCCTGTTCGCCGAGTGCAATGCCATCGCCCCCCAGCTTACCCGCGAAATGGAGCCTGTCATCACCGGCTCTGGCGGCCGCTTCGTGGATGTCTCGATCATCGGCGGCCCGCCCCGCCCCGATTACAGTCCCCATTTCTACGCTTCGGGAGAGCAGGCGGCCGAATTCGAGCAGCTTAACGACTTTGGATTGACCGTCATCAGGCTGGACGGGGAGGTTGGTCAGGCCTCGGGCATCAAGATGTGCTACGCCGCAATGACGAAAGGGTCCTGGGCCCTCTATTCCGAGCTGTTGATGGCAGCTGAACTCATGGGCCTTACTGAACCCCTGCTGGAAGAGTTTCGCTCCGGACAGTCCTCCGTTCTGCAGAGGATGGAGCGCACCATCCCTACGGTCCCTCCCCGCTCCCGCAGGTGGGTCAGCGAAATGGAAGAAATCCGTGACACCTTCGCGCATCTGGGAATGACGCCGCACCTGTTCGAAGGGGTCGCGGAAATGTACCGCTTCATTGGCAGCACCCCGTTGGGCGAGGAATTTCCCGAGTCCCGTGACCGGGAACGCACCTTCACCGAGACCATCAGGTTGCTGTCGCAATATGTTCAGGACGGGCAGGACGGATGCTGACCACGTCTCCCGTAGGGACCTGAACCTCGCCACAAGAAGGGCCCCGGCAACTAACGCCGGGGCCCTGTTTTCGCCCAATTGACCTGGGAAGGGGCTAGGGTTCGGTCTGCTCGGTCTGACTGCCCTTGACCGTGACGGTTATGTGCGCCATGGCAGTGTCACCCGGGGCGCCGTGCCAGTGATTCTCGCCGGCCGGAATTATTACCACATCGCCGACGGTGATTTCGACCTCTTCATCGTCCGTGGCCACTGTGCCCGTGCCTTCGGTGACGATCAGAATCTGGTCGCCGCTATGCTTGTGGAACTTGTTGCGGGAGCCAGCGCTGAAGCTGACCACGCCAAAGTTGAAATTGTTGCTGTCCCCGGCCTCGAATGGGGCCTGCCTGGTAACAATATTGCCGGTAAACAGCGCGCTGGTTGCCTCTTCGGTGGGCACGGAACTGATCTTGACGACCTTCATGGGCTTCCTCCTTGCTTTCCTTGAAAACTTCGTTCGTCTTGTAGCTGCACTTCTGGCCAGGCCCTGTATTTCTGCTTGGCCTCGGGCCGCAGATAATATAACCTTTGCAAGTTGGCAAGTCCATACTCTTCCATTTGTCTGCGCTTCCGGTCTTCGCGGACCGGACAGACGATTGCAGGAAGAACGCCCGGCCTGAAAAACCCTCGCTACCCCCTGCCCGACTCCAAACAACACCCGCTTGCCCGGACAGCTGCCTGGCAGCCACGTAGTTCGAAACAGGGCTATTGGCAAATCCGTCACCAACTCTGAATTGGCCGCCTGTTATATAATGAATGTACGGACATTCTTGACCTTGGAGTTCCCCCTATGGCTTTAAACCAGACCATTCAGGAAGCGCTGAATCGGCACATAAATGAAGAGTTCTACGCCTCTTACCTGTACCTCTCAATGTCGGCCTATTGCGATTCTGAGGATTTGCCCGGGTTTGCTCACTGGCTGCGAATTCAGAGTCAGGAAGAGTACGCGCATGCGATGAATCTCTTCGACTTCGTGCAGGACAGGCAGGGAAGAGTGACCCTCCTTCCCATAGAGCAGCCCACGGTAGAATTCGGCTCCGTCCTCGATGTCATGGAGGCTACCCTGGCCCACGAGCAGGAAGTCAGCCGCCTGATTAACCGGCTTTACGAACTGGCCTCCCAGCAAAGCGATTATCCGACCCAGGTTCACCTGCAGGCCTTCATTACCGAGCAGATTGAGGAGGAGAAAACGGCCGCTGACATAATTGCCAAGCTGCGCATGATTGGCGAGGATTTCAGCAGCCTGCTTCTGCTGGACAATGAACTGGCAACGAGGCAGTTGACGCCTGGGCTCTAGGCCTGTTTGCCCTTCGAGCAAGGGTCAGGCCTGGCTCAGGTCTCGCCCGCCTGGTATCTGGGAGCGTTGGGAATCCCTGGCGTTCAGGGTTCAGGACAGGCCGAAGGGTTGAATCGCCAGATTCCGACCCGGACAGCCGATTCCATACGGGTAAACCATCTGCTATAATCGACTGCGGAATGAGTTAAGGTTTTTTCCCGTGGGTAGTTGCCTCAGTTGCGCTGACGCCGGATGACCTCGACCAGGCCAAATCTTTTTTTGAGGAGGTCGGCAGTTGGCGCTGTCAGATAAGACCTTGGTCTGCGTGGAATGCGCAGCCGAATTCACCTTTACAGTCGGGGAGCAGGAATTCTTCGCTTCCCGTGGCTTTACCAATGAACCCCGGCGTTGCCCCGAGTGTCGCCAGGTCCGGAAGTCCCAGAGGTCTTTCGATGGGGGCCCCAGGGAAATGCACCCAGCCGTTTGTGCCCAGTGTGGCGTGGACACTATGGTGCCCTTCCGGCCCAGGGGTGACCGCCCGGTTTATTGCAGTGATTGCTTCAGCTCTATGCGAGAAAGCAATTATCGCTAGGTTCGGCTCGCCTGCGTAGGGCGCACTCCGACTTTAACGGTTCGACCCCCGGTGGCAAGCCGGGGGTTGTTGTTGTTAAGGGCGGTGGAAGAGCGCGAGTGGCCCAACTGTTCGGAAAAAATTGCCTCAGCTTGCCATGTTCCGGGAGGTTCGGAGATGATGAAGAACACAGCCGACGCGGTGGTAATCGGTGGCGGCGTTATGGGCTGCAGCCTGCTCTACTACCTGGCAAAAATGGGTACTACCGATACCCTGCTCCTGGAGCGCAGCGTTCTTGGCGCGGGTTCCACCGGCCTGTCCCAGGCCATTTGCCGGATGCACTATTCCAATCCCATAACCGCTTCCATGGCATGGAGCAGCCTCCAGGTTTACGCGAACTTCAGCGAACAGGTTGGCGGAGACTCAGGGTTCGTGAAAACCGGCTATCTCGTGGTCGTCGAGGAAATTGACCGGCCCAGCCTGGAACTGAACATTGCCATGCAGCAGGACCTCGGCATTGATGTTGCCCTGGTCTCTCCTGAGGAACTTCGCGGCCTGGCCCCCATGTTTTCGGCGTTCGAAGGCGAGAGCCTGGCCTGGGAACCCCAATCCGGCTACGCCAATCCCTATTTGGTTACCACCTCCCTGGCTGCCAGGGCGCAGGAACTCGGCGCCCAGGTATCCACCCGTTCCAACGTCACCGGGGTTGAAATTGGTGGTGGGCGGGTCCAGGCAGTCCTGACCGATCAGGGCAGAGTGGCAACCTCTGTTGCGGTGGTTGCCGCCGGTCCCTGGTCCAACAAACTGATGACGGGGACCGGTGTGGAGTTTCCCCTCATACCCGTCAGGCACCAGGTTGCGATGGTTACCCGGCCGCCGGGGCTGCTGCCAGAGCACCCCATAGTAGGAGACATTGCCCAGTCATTTTCCTTCCGGCCGGAAAGCCCCACTCTCACCATGGTGGGCTACGCCGAGGAGGAGGTTGAACTGGAAAACTATGAAAAGGGCATAGATCAGGCTGAGGCCGCCGACGCCATGTCCAGGTTGATACGGCGAATGCCCGCCATGGACCAGTCCTATTTGAGGGGTGGCTGGTCCGGGCTGTTCACGACAACGCCCGACTGGCACCCCATACTGGACCGGGTGCCAGGCGTGGAAGGGCTCTACTGCATGGTCGGTTTCAGCGGGCATGGATTCAAGCTGGCGCCCTCAATCGGGCAGGCGATGGCCGAACTTATTCTGGACGGCAGCGCGGCGTCCTTCGATCTTGCTCCATTGCGATTCAGCCGCTTTGAGGAAAACGACCTGATACTGTCGCGCTATCGTTACCGCGTTCTGGCGTGAGCGAATATCCGGCGGGAACAGGAGCGCGTTGGAAGTAGTTGGGATTCGCAGGGTTCTTCCGGAATCTTCACATTTCAATGGGGCCTTCAAACTGTATAGCCTGCCCGCATGGTGTTATCATGTTTAACAGGCGGTCATCGCACGACCGCCTGGCTATTAACCAACGTCAGGAGAAGTGGCAATGTTTATCCGAATGGTTTGGGGCAAGCTGCGCCCCGGAAGCTGGGAAGAATACGAAAGGCACTACCACGAGCGTCTGGCCGGAGCTTCAGGCGACATCAAGGGCTTGAAAGAGAGGCAGTTGCTTCGTGGTACTGAAGACCCGGACGAAGGCATCAGCGTAAGTATCTGGGAGACTCTCGATGACCTGCGGGCCTACGAGACGGGTGAGTTTCGGCAGAACGTTGCCAGGGAAATGGAGCACCTGTACCGGGGCGAATACTGGGTCAAGCACTTCGAAATCAGTTCCACCGACAACTGAACCCGTGGGCCTGTCCCCTCGCCAATCACGGCAAGCTTCAGCCCGGCCATTTGGCCGGGCTGCCCTTTTACCCTGGCCTATAGCGCTTCGGAAAGAGTTCAGGGTTGGTGCCAATCCCGTGCCAGCCAGCCCCTCATACCCGGGAAAGCCGGTATGCAGAAATCCTTGCTACGTTTGGCCTGCCTGCACCGTTAGCCTTGCTGGATTCCGGCGCAGACCCGATTAATGCCTTCCAAGCCACCGTAACTCATCGACTCTGAACATTTGCGTGCATCGCAGGGCAATTGCACTATAGAATCAGGCTACAGGGGGCACAATTCGGTGGGGAGAAGTCATGTCGCCCTGAGCTTGCCGAAGGGCCTGAAGTCCTCATCCTCAGCCCGGCTGCGGGTAGTGAAGGTGGTTCCAGGGATAGATTTTAGATGCTTCGGCTTCGCTCAGCATGACATTCAATTAAAACGCGATTGCCCTGGCGTGCATCGGATTCCAATAGACATGGTGGCTGGTTAAGTTTATATTTATGCGGCAATCTGCGGCGGAGGCCCCAAATGCGATTTGGATTCTACTTGCCAAACAGCGGCCCCACAGCCAGGCCGGAACCCCTGGCTGCCATAGCCAGGAAGGGCGATGAACTGGGCTTCTACTGCATGGTGGCCGGTGACCATATCCTGGTGCCTAGGGAGATAAACTCCCCCTATCCTTACACTGCAGATGGCAGTTTTCACGCTGGAGGCGCCGCCGAGTACCTCGAACAACTTACCCTTCTTACCTACCTGGCGGGCATCACCCGGAGCATTCGCCTCATTCCCAGCGTGATGATTGTCCCATACCGCAACCCGCTGCTGGCCGCGAAGATTCTGGCCACTCTGGATGTCTTGTCCGGCGGCCGATTGACTCTCGGAGTTGGTGTGGGCTGGATGGAGGAGGAGTTTGAGGCGCTGGGTGCCCCGCCATTTGCGGAGCGGGGCGCCGTTACCAACGAGTACATCCGCGCGTTTAAGGAACTCTGGACCAGCGATGAACCTTCCTTTGAAGGGAAGTACTGCCGTTTTTCCGATATCCATTTCCTGCCCAAGCCGGTGCAGCAGCCCCATCCACCCATTTGGGTTGGCGGCCAGAGCCGCGCCGCCATTCGCCGCGCCGCCCGGCTGGGAAACGGTTGGCATCCGGTGGGCGCCATTCCCGCCGCGCCCCTCGAGCCCGAGGAACTGGCCCAGAACATTGGCCTGCTTCACCGGTATGCCGAGGATTGCTCCAGGAATCCTGGGGAGATCGAGGTATCCATGAAGGCGCCCCTGTACGATGCGGGCTCAACTCCCTCCGGTGCAGTCCGCCGGCGGTTTTCCGGTGAACCGGAGCAAATGCTGCAGGACATCCAGACCTATGAGGACATCGGGGTCAGCTGCATCATATTCGACATCCGGGGAAATGACCTGAACCGTTCCCTGGAAAGGCTCGAATGGTTCGCCGAAGAGGTTATGTCCGGGGCCTAGGGCCCGGAAGCTTCACAAGTGTTCGCAGCCAGTGGGTGGAATATAGCCAGATGACAGGTGATGGGGCTATTGACCCTCTTGCGTTGCGATATAATATGGGTATGTAATTCAGGTAGCTCCATTTAGGCTGCCTTCAAATCACTGCAAGGAGCAAATATGTCCTCTCTGGAAGAACGGTTCAACCGCGGATTGCAAATGCGTGACACCATGGCCGCGGGGGACTTTCGGCACTTCACCCTCCCTGGCATAGACCAGCTGGCGCCTGACCTGAAGCGTATTGTTGACGAGGCTCTCTTTGGTTCCATCTGGGTCAGGGACGAGCTCAATTTGAAGCAGCGCTGTCTTTGCACTCTTTCGGCCCTGTTGACTCTCGGTCACCTGCATCTCCTGCGCCGCCACCTCGAGCGGGCCCTCAACGTGGGCATGAGTCCGGAAGAAGTCGTTGAGATATTTATCCAGATGACCTTCTATGCCGGCGTACCGGCAGTGGAATCGGCTATGTCCATTGCCAAGGAGATCTTTGAAGAGAGGGGCATCCAGCTGACGCCCACCACCGTGTACGATACTTCATTGGATGCCGATGAACTTCACCGCAAGGGCATTGGAGTCCACGAAGCTCACATGGGGGACATCACGATCTATTACACCGATGATCCCAATACTCCGGAGATGTACCTGGAAAGGTTGATCAACGAGTACAACTGGGGAGCGATTTTCAGCCGACCCTACCTGGACGCAAGAGACAGGTCCATGTGCGCCCTGGTAGCCATGACGGTTATGGGACACTACGATCGCCAGTTGCGACGCAGAATTTCAGGTTGCCTCCGCGTTGGGATGACCCCCGCGGAGATAATGGAAGTCTTCATTCAGCTGACTCTCTACGGCGGGTATTTCAACACCCGCACCGCAATGCGCATCGCCCGGTCCGTTTTCAATGAAGAAGGTGTTGACGCTGAGTAGAGTCAATGTTTCAAAGCCTGAGAGCCCCGCAGGTGAAGAAGGCCTTATGTTTGTAACGCTTGACGACGGTTGCCAGCTTTTCTACAAGGTGGACGACTTTACGGATCCCTGGGGGGACGCGGAAACCGTAGTCCTGCATCATGGGATGGCCAAGAACCACAAGCTCTGGTACGGCTGGATTCCCATAATCGCGCGGCATTTCCGGGTGGTCCGGTTTGACATGCGGGGCATGGGCCAGTCCTCGGTTCCGGAGCCCGGGTATCCCTGGTCGGTGGACAACTTTGCCGCTGACCTGGGGCAGCTCCTGGACAAACTGGAACTGGAGAAGGTGCACCTGGTAGGCGAGACTGTGGGCGGCTCCATCTCTATGCGATTTGCCACCCTCCATCAGGAACGCCTGCTGACCCTGGCCGCCTGCACGTCCCCCACCAGCTTCAATGACCCCCACCACGCCGAGAGTGCAGACCTTATCGAGCGCGAGGGAGTATCTGCCTGGGTTGATAATACCATCGGTCGCCGCCTGGACCCCCAGATAGTGCCTCCCGAATATACCCGTTGGTACGCCTCCCAGATGTCGGCTACCCCGGCCCACGTGGTGGGTGGATTCCAGCGCAATGCCGCCGGCGACCTGCGTCCCCTGTTGGGTCAGGTCAACACACCGGTACTTATCCTTGCTGCCGCCAGCCTCAGGGAAGAAGTGCTGGGCGACTTTCGGGATGCCGCGGATTTCTTTCCCAACGGTCGCCGCGTAGTATTTCCCGGGGTGTCCGGTTTCGTACAGCATGTCCTGCCCGTTCCCTGTGCCAGGGTCTGGCTCGACTTTGCCCAAAGCCAGCGCTAGCAATACAGGAAAGGAAACAACGATGGCTGACTCTTTGAGCCGAAGTCTGGCTCGATTCGTGGACAATCTCCAGTTCGACAATTTGCCGCCCGAGGTCCCCGACAAGGTAAAGGCTTCCCTGTTGCATGGGTTGCTGGGCGCTTTTCTCGGCGCCGAAACTTCCCATGCCCAAGCCTCCATGGAGCTGGTTAAACTGGAGGAGGGCAGGACGGACGGGGCCACAATTCTTGTGGATGGCGCCAAGGCCACCAGGTGCGGCGCGGCCTTCGCCAACAGCAAGCTGATGCACGCCACCAACCAGTCAGACTCGTACCGGATGTTGATCCACCCCGGTCCCTGCGTAATTCCCGCAGCCCTGGCCACCGCGCAGATTGAACGGCGCACCGGGCGGGAACTCATAACCGCCCTGGCTGCCGGTTACGAAGTTGAGGCGCGTGTTGCCGGTGACTTCATTCCTTCTACCCAGGCCCGGGGTTTCCGGTCCAGCCCGGTTTACGGCACGCTGGGAGCAGCGGTGGCGACCGCCAAGTTGCTCCGGCTGAACGTGGACCAGCTGGTCACGGCCATGGCGCTGGCCTGCACCTTCGCCGGCGGTACCACCGAGGGTCCCCGCTCGGGAGGCAGGGAGATGCTTTTCCACGAGCCCAACGCCACCCGGAACGGAATAATGGCAGCCCTGCTGGCCCGGGAGCAGGTTCGCGGCTCTGAAACCGCCCTTGAGGGCGCCGCCGGATTCTACAATGCCTTTACCGGAAACAATCGGGGCCACCTGTCCTATGTATTCGACGGACCTGAGCAGGTTTCCCTGGACAGCGTGGTCTCCGAGTTGGGCGAAAGGTGGGAACTGCTTCACGTCACGCCCAAGCTCTACCCGACGGCCGGCTACAATTGCCCCGTAATCGAGCTAATGTCCGATATGAGGTCGTCTCACAATCTGCCGGTCGAGGAAATCGAAAAGATCACCGTGGATATGAACTGGCTGGAGACCACTTACCCGTCTCCCGCTTTCCCGAATCCCGAGCGCAGCGCCGATGCGCCGGCGGTGGGCAGCACCCACTATTTCACGGCCTATACCTGCGTCAAGGGTAACTACCCGCCGCTCCGCACCCGTATAGACCCCGGCGACGGCTCCTCCGAGGAGGACGCAACGGTTTTGGACCTGATGAAAAAGGTTGAAGTTGTGGGACACCGCAACCGCCAGGCTTTCGCTCCCCGCATCACCGTTTCCTTGTCCGGCGGCACCGAATACATGGGCGAGTACCAGGGCAACGAGCTGGAGTGGAACTTTGCCACCGAGTTGCGCAGGGTTCGTCCCCTGTTTGGAGATATGCCCTGGCCCAGCGAAAACCTGGAAAGCGTCGCCCAGATCGTGTCAGGCCTGGAAATCGAAACAAGGATGGACCATCTGATTGCCCAGTGTGTCAAGCTTGAAGGCTTTGCCTAGAGCCGGTGTCCCAGGGCCTTTATGTTCCAGCGAAGGGTCCGGCAGGGCGCAGCAGCGGGCCATGTCTCGTACTCCGTTGAACCGGTCGTTCCAACGGGGAATGCTGGAGGCCCTCTGGCGTTCCTGTCCTGCATCCAGCGATTGAAATTCTTCCTCCGTTTATGAATTGCCGAATCAAGCGGTCACCCTGGTCGAACCAACGCCCCGAATAATCCACGAGTAAGCTCCTTATGGGAATTATATACCTGTGTACCCAAAGAACTCGTCATGCCGCTTAAATTCAGCCTCCCTGCATCGGGCGGGGCAGGTAGATTGATTGATACCGTTGCAACTCTCACAATCGGGCAAAAGGCGCCCGTATTCGTCCTCCCAGCCCATTGCTACCATGTATTCCCGGTTGCAGCGCAGGCACAACCAACCCGCCCGGAGGTTTAACTTGAGGATCACCCCCGTCCGCCCGCACCTGCTGCAAGTACACTCATTCAGGCCGTTGCCCCTTCGTGGATTCTCTGGATAGGGCATGCGGGACTGTATCGACTGCAGAGGTTCACCGACGCCATCTAAAGATTGGTCAAGGTCAATTGCCCCATCAAGTAAGAGCAAGGCCAAGTTGACAAACATGGACTTGGCTGTGTTTTTGTTGTGGACGAAATATGATATTGCTTCTGGCTCATCGAATAGGCGCTTTTGCATTCCAATTATCCCTCACTCTTCCGTGGGTACACAGGTATATAATTCCCCTCCTTATGCTTTCAGATTCACACCGCCCCCGTACACTGGGCCCTGCCGGGCTGGTGGTTTCCAGGTTTGTTGCCTTTGTGGCATTGCTGGCTGTCCTGTTGGTCGTCACTGCCTGTTTATCCCCCAGCGGCGGTGACGGAGACATCCCTGAACTGGGTGGGCCCCAATACAGCGCCCTGATGGTGAGTTCCGATCTGGCCAAGGGCAATAACCGGCTTATTTTTGCCCTGGTGGACCGCAACAACGTCCCGGTAAATGCCGGCACCGCCAACGTGGCGCCAATGTTCACCCCGCCGGGCGGCGCGGGCCCGCAGGCGAAAGAGGCAATAACAGCCCACTTTCTGTCCTGGCCTCCCGAGGGCAGCGGAAGGGGAGTCTTCGTAGCCGAGATTGAGTTTGACGTGGCAGGCGAAGCCACCAGGCAGAATCCAGGGCTCTGGGAGCTAAGGGTGTCCGCCACAGACGTGACCGGGGCGGCGGTCGAAGCCACAACCGCCGTGAGGGTCCGCGAACACCCGGCTACCCCGGCGATAGGCTTACCGGCCCCGCGCAGCGATACTCCTACCTTCGACCAGGTTGACGATCTGGCCGAAATTTCCAGCGACCCGACCCCCGACCCCGGATTCTATCAACTGTCGGTAGCCGAAGCCCTGGATGTTGGGAAGCCCCTGGTGGTCCTTTTCTCCACGCCTGCCTTCTGCGTCAGCGCCACCTGCGGCCCACAGCTGGACGTGTTGCAAAGCCTCAAAGAACGATATGAGGGCCGGGTAAACTTCATTCACGTGGAAGTATTCCAGGACCCGCACTTGATCGAAGGCAACCGCTTCGCGGCGACGAAGGTCCCGGCGGTGGAAGAATGGGGGCTCCCCAGCGAGCCGTGGACTTTCGTAATGGATCAGGACGGACTGGTGCAAGCCAAGTTTGAACAGTTCACCCCGGAGTCGCTGCTGGACGAGACCCTGACCAGGCTGCTCGGGAGCTGACCCTGCTTCAGTCCTCCAGTCTTATGGCGATCAGAACCTCTCCGCGCCTCTCGTAGATCACCAGCAGCGACTGCCCGAACAGCTGGTGCTCGCGGACGTGGGAAGGCGTAAAGCCGATGAATCCCTCGGTCTCAAACACGTACTCCCTGCCTTCGTCGTCGCGAATTCGCAGCACTTCCAGTTCCGAGAAGTTTCTTGGAACGGCTTCAATCACTTGCCCGCGTACCTGGTTGGGACTGTTCGCATCACAGCCGGCGCCAAGCAGCATTGGCATGGCTACGAGTAGAAAAGCAGCGGCGAGCAGAACGCTGGACATGAGGCTCCGGTACAAGACTTTGGAGGCCAATGCGGGACGGGCGTTTTCGCCTGAAGGAAATTAGCTGGGAAGGAAACTAACTGAACCGGAAAACTCGCACTGCGACCAGGGAAGTTGCCACCAGCCAGCCCGCCAGCCAGGCCAGCTGCTGCCAGACCTCCCAGATATTGGCCCCGTGCAGGCCAATGTCCCTCAGTGCCGTAATCATGGGAGCCAGGGGCAGGGCATCCGCGACGTAGGGCAGCAGCCAGGGCAACGCTGAAGTCGAGAAGAAGGTGCCCGCGAAAAACATCATGGGCAGGGATACCACGTTCCCCATTCCCGATGCCGCCGCCGGCGTGTTTGCCCAGGCGGAGATGATGAACCCTATGTTCAGGAACACGAGGCTTCCGAGAATTATTATCGGCAGCATGTGAATCACGCTCCCCACCAGCTCTGCCCTGAAAATAAACACACCCACTCCCAGTATGACCGCGGCCTGAATTACTGCCAGCACCAGCTGAGCGACCACTTCTGCGGCAAAGAACTTCCAGATAGCCAGCGGCGTTACCAGCATCCGCTTCAGTATGGAAAGATTTCGATAGTTGCTGATGTGCACGGCAATGGAAATGATGGCGTGGGACATTATGCCCATTCCGACCAGACCCAGCAGGACAACGTCAAAATAAGGCGCCGACCGGGTTTCGATTCTTTCGGTAATCACCTGGTCCGGGCCTTCCTCCGGCGGCTCCCCGTTGGTGATAGTGTCGATGGACCGGCGCAGGACGTTGGCAATTAGCTGGCCCCGTTCCTCGCTCTCTTCCCCCGTTACCAGGGTAACCGGGGTCATGCTGACTTCCGCCGCCAGTTCCGCAGCTGGGGAAGGGATGTCCCCCTCAACTGTCCCCGCGCCAAAACCCGCGGGAATCGCCACCAGGAAATCCAGGTCTCCCTTCTCCACTGCTCTCAGCCCCTCTTCCAGGTTTGCCGGCGGGTCGGCAAGTTGGACCAGCTCCGCTTCTTCCAGGGAATCAACCAGCTGTCGCGATGCGTCATTGTCGGCCAGGTCAAGCGCCGCCACACTCGAGGATGAAAAGGTGTTGAAGTCAAACAGGCCGAAGACCGCAACCATTATCAGGGGAAAGAACAGCGCCCAGAACGTGGTCTGGCGGTTCCGAACCATCATTTTCAGGTTGGCTATGGTTAACGCCAGCAACGCTAGTCCCTCAACTCGTTACCCGTCAGTTCCAGGAAGACGTCCTCCAGCGTTGCCGGCTGGATTTCCAGGTGCTTGAGGGAGATGCCGCTGCGTACAATTCCGTCCAGCGCCCGGTTCAGGGATTCAGGATTCCTGTCGAGCCGCAGCACATACGAATTGCTCGCCGCCGTTTGGGACGAGGGGTCCGCAGCCATCTTCTGCACGCTGCCGCCTTCGTTGAGAGCCTGGGACTGGCCATCGCTCAGGGGCCGGTCGGTCTGCAGCTTTACTGTATAGGTGGTCTCGATTCGGCTGATCAGGTCGCTGGGAGAATCTATTGCCACTATCTTGCCGTGGTCCATAATCGCCAAACGCTGGCATAGCAACTCGGCTTCTTCCATGTAGTGGGTTGTCAGGACCACTGTGACCTTCCGGGCTTGCATTTCGGAAATCAGGTCCCACAGGTTGTGGCGGGCCTGGGGGTCCAAGCCTGTGGTGGGTTCATCCAGGATGACGAGTTCGGGGTCGTTGATCAGGCTGGCCGCCACGGTAAATCTCTGGCTCTGGCCAATTGAAAGCTGGTTGACTCGGCTGTTGGCCCGGTCCGCCAGCCCCACCAGGCCCAGGAGTTCATCCGGCGGCAGGCGCTTGGGGTAGAAACTGCCCAGCAGGTTCAGGATTTCGCGCAGGGTGAGGAAGCTGAAGTAAGCCGAAGACTGAAGCTGGACTCCGATCCTGGCCTTGATGCTGCGGGCTTGTTTCCGTATGTCTTTGCCAAGGACCGTGACCTGGCCCGCTGTTGGCGGTTGCAGGCCCTCGATAATTTCCAGGGTAGTGGTCTTTCCGGCGCCGTTGGGGCCCAGGATGCCAAAAATCTCACCTTCACTGACATCGAAGGAAACATTGTCCACGGCCGCGAAATCGCCGTATCGCTTTACCAGGCCTTCTACCCGAATTGCCTTAGACATGATAGTATGTGAAGTATATCACAATATCCCTTTGAGGCACGTGTAACCGCATTTGCCTGTAACAGTTCAGAGTTGATATTCACGGATGCCTGGACTCGTCATTCCGGCTCAGGCCGGAATCCTGCAAGGCTGACAGTGAATACAGGTTAAAGGCAGCAAGGGCTCCCGGATGCCGGCTTTCGCCGTTATGACGGGCTGGCTGGCCGGGAAATCCCACCAATTCTGAACTCTTACATTTGCCTCATTTGAAGGCCGAGGTCAAGTCGGGCGCGGTGGCTAGCTACGGAGAATCCGGTAATCCTTCCAGCGCACAACCCATATCTCCGGGCGGCGATGGGCGCTGGCTGCGGCGCTTCGCCGTCACGTCGGTTATCGCCACCTTTTTCCTGATAGTGCTTGGCGGAGTGGTCCGGGTCACCGGTTCGGGACTGGGTTGCGGCGGCGAGTGGCCGCTGTGCGACGGCAGCCTGATTCCTCCCCTGACCAAGGAAGACATAATCGAGTACAGTCACCGCCTCGTTGCCTCCGCCATAGTGGGTCCACTGGTGGCCGCAACCTTTCTGATTGCCCTCTTGAAGTACCGGCGCGTAATGTCGGTGCTGGTACCCGCCGCCATTTCCCTGGTGTTGCTCCTGGCGCAAGCCGGACTGGGCGGCGTAACCGTGCTGACCGAACTGCCCGGCCACATCGTGGCGGCCCACATGGCCCTGGCCCAGGGGCTACTGGCCTGCCTAATCCTCACCGCGGTTGCAACCCTTTACGCCAAGGACTCCCCCAGCCGGGTTCACCCCAGCCGGGCGTCGGCGGAAGGGATGCCAGGTCCCAGCAACCAGGAAGCGGCGTCCAGATACGGAGCGGCTGGTTTTCCCATGCTGGCGGCGGTGGCGGCCTTTGCAACTTATGCCATGCTTCTTTCCGGATCCTATGTGACGGCCACTCCTGGCGCACTGGCAGCCTGCCCTCAGTGGCCTCTTTGCGGGGGCTCGCTCCTGCCATCAGACACACTGCAGGCAATACACATGCTTCACCGAGTCGTCGCCGCAGTCGTAGGCGGGCTTCTCCTTTATACCCTTTACCGGGGATACCGCCTGGGAGTGACCAGTTTGTCTTCCGGCGAGACCGCCTTGATGGTATTCTGCGCCCTGGGAGCGGCGCTCTTCCTGGCCCAGGTGTTCATTGGCGCAGTGGCTATCTGGACCCATTTCCCGGTTGTCATACGCGCCATTCATATTGGCCTGGCCACCGGGGTTTGGGGTGTTATAGTGACCATTGCGTTGATCAGTCGCCATCTGGAGGGGACAGAATTGTCCACTTCCGGTGAGTCAAGCTCGCGCCCGGATATGGGTTCGGCGGCGGCCGGACCGGAAACAGCCTGAAGGGGTACTGGAGGCTCAGCCAGATGGCCACAACCGAACATCGAGAAGCGGCAGACCTGGATTCCTCTGGCGTTCAGGAGAGTGAAGCCGTCCGGCGTACCCCTCTTGCGGTTGTCAACGACTACGTCACCCTGACCAAGCCTCCGATAATCCTCCTTTTGCTGGTTACGGCGGCGGGAGGCATGTTCCTGGCCCAGGCGCATACTGCGGCTGGCGGACTGCCCTCCCTGTCATTGATGGCCCTGGTCTGGATTGGAGGCGCCCTGGCGTCTGGCGGGGCCAATGCCCTGAACCACCACTACGACCGGGACATTGACCTCGTAATGCGCCGCACCAGGCAGCGCCCCGTTGCCAGCAACCGCATATCCCCTAACAAGGCTCTCGTCTTCGGGATTGTGCTCAATGTTGTGGCGTTCGCCATTCTGGCTGCGTGGGTGAACCTGCTGGCCGCCGGACTGACCCTGGGGGCCACCCTGTTTTATGTCCTGATTTACACCCGGTGGCTCAAAAGGAGCACCCCCCACAACATTGTAATTGGGGGAGCGGCCGGCGCCATACCTCCCATGGTTGGCTGGGCCGCCGTAACCGGTACCGTCGGACTGCCGGCCGTGTACCTGTTCGCCCTAGTTTTCTTCTGGACCCCGCCCCACTTCTGGGCCCTGTCCCTGCTGATTCAAAGGGACTATGAGGAAGCCAACGTACCCATGCTGCCCGTGGTATCGTCCCGCAACTTCACCGTGTCCACCATCTTCCTGTACACCCTGGTGCTGGTGGGCGTGACCCTGATGTTTGCCCTTACCGATGCCGTGGGCTGGATTTACGGGGGGGCCGCCCTGGCTTTGGGCGCCATTTTCACCTGGATGGCCTGGCGCCTGAGACAGGACGAGAGCACGGCCAATGCCCGAAAACTATACCTGTACTCGCTGCTGTACCTGGGCCTGCTGTTTGTAGCGGTGATGGTTGGGGCCGCCACTGGGTACTGAGTTTCGCGGCTGATTTAGCCCCGGATTGCGGCGCCACGTTTGCCATAAGGTTGTTGTCATAACAGATTCGGGAGGGCGCTCAACGGGTTCAAATTTCGTTGACAGTGCCAGAAGCCTGTGGTAATGTCTTGCATTAGTGAAATTTTGCACATACTCTACGTTCAAGTTCGCGGCGAAGTAGAAACAAGGGAGTTGGCAAATGGGGCTTTTGCCCTTCCGAGGCGAAGAATCCCAGACCCAGCGGGCCAGGGATAAGAAAGGCAACACCACTCATATGTCCAAGCGGCTTTCCATCTCACGCAAACACTTCCTCCTCCTGGGCCTGACGGCTATCCTCCTCCTGGTGATGGCTTGCGCCCCGGACGCCAAGCAGTCCACTTTTGGTACCTCTGGCCCGGTTGCCGAAAAGCAGCTGTTGCTCTTTAACGTGCTCCTGTGGGTTATGGTGGCAGTGTTCATACTGGTTGAGGGCGTCCTCCTTTACGCCATCATCAAATTCCGCCGCCGCCCCGGTCAGACTGAACTGCCTCCCCAGACCCACGGCCATACCGCCCTGGAAATTACCTGGACCGTTATTCCCACCATACTGATCCTGGGCTTGGGTATCTGGTCCACCATTACCCTGTTTGAACTGGACCAGCCCCCCGCTGGCGCCGATGCCCTCGAGGTTACTGCCGTCGGCCACCAGTGGTGGTGGGAGTTCGAGTATCCGGACGCCAATGGCAATGGCAAGCGAATTACCACGGCCAATGAGCTCCGAATCCCGGTGGACAAGGCCATACGAATAAACCTTCGCAGCGATGATGTAATTCACAGCTTCTGGGTGCCCAAGCTGGCGGGCAAAGTGGACGTTGTCCCTACCCGGGAAAACTATATGTGGTTCCAGGCCGATGAAACCGGTATCTTCTACGGCCAGTGCGCTGAGTTCTGCGGTGTCGCCCACGCCCAAATGAGGTTCCTGGTGCAGGTATTGCCCCAGGAAGACTACCTGGCCTGGGCTGAGAGTTTTGGAGAGGCGCCGGTATTGTCGGCGCAGGCGCAGGCCGGTCAAACGGTCTTTAACGGCACCGGCGGTTGCGTGGTCTGCCACACCGCCAACGGGTCCGACTCGCCGGCGGTGGTTGCCGGTCGCGTTCAGGGCTTCATGACCAGCGATACCGGCATCGCCCCGGGACCCAACCTTACGGACCTGGCTACGCGGGAGCGTTTCGGCGCCGGACTGGTGGAATTGAACCGCCAGAACCTGAGGCAATGGCTCAGGGACCCCGAGGTAATCAAGCCGGGCAACTATATGTCCGAAAGAGCTGCGATTTATCAGACCGCCGACGGGCGAGCCAGCCTCAGCGAGTCGGATATCTCTTCGTTGTTGGAATACTTGCTCAGCCTAAAGTAAACTGTAGCCTAGATTCATTTACAGGGTGGAACGGAGCCGCGGAGGCAACAAATGGCCACATTAACCGATGTAATTGACCGGCCATCCAGTCAGTCCGGACTGTGGAGTTGGATTACGACGGTTGACCACAAAAGAATAGGCGTCCTGTACGGAGTTACCGCCTTTATTTTCCTGTTGCTTGGCGGCCTGGAGGCGGGAGTAATCCGGTTGCAGCTGGCGGTGCCCGACAACACGCTGGTGGACCCCGACACGTTCAACCAGATGTTCACCATGCACGGCACCACCATGATCTTCCTGGTGATCATGCCGTTGAGCGCCAGTTTCTTTAACTTCGTCATTCCGCTGGCCATCGGCGCCCGCGACGTGGCATTTCCCAGGCTCAATGCATTCAGTTATTGGGTGTTCCTGTTCGGCGGGTTGCTGCTCAACGCCAGCTTCCTTACCAACCAGGCCCCCGATGCCGGTTGGTTCTCTTACGCTAACCTTACGGAAAAGCCCTTCAGCGCCAACCAGGGCCTCGACTATTGGGCCCTTGGTTTGCAGGTACTGGGCGTTTCGTCCCTGGCTGCGGCCTTCAACTTCGTAGTAACCATTGTCAATATGCGCGCTCCCGGCATGAGTCTTATGCGCATGCCCCTGTTCGTATGGATGACGCTGGTTACTTCAATCCTGCTGGTCCTGGCCTTCCCGGTCATTACGGTGGGCCTCATTGAGCTGACCTTCGACCGTAATTTCGGTACCAACTTCTTCGTCCCCGAAGGCGGCGGCGACCCCATACTCTGGCAGCACCTCTTCTGGGTGTTCGGTCATCCCGAGGTGTACATTCTGATTTTGCCGGCCATGGGTATAGTGTCTGAAGTCCTGCCCACCTTCTCCCGGAAGCCTCTGTTTGGCTACCCTGTCGTTGTATTCTCCGGCGTGGTAATCGGAATCATGGGCTGGGCCGTGTGGAGCCACCATATGTTCACGGTGGGGCTGGGTCCTGTCGCGGTCTCCGTGTTCATGATTACCACCATGCTGATTGCGGTGCCCACCGGCGTAAAGATATTCAACTGGATTGGCACCCTGTGGGGCGGCCAGATTGACCTCAAAACCGCCATGCTGTTTGCCCTCGGTTTTGTCGCCCTGTTCATTGTCGGTGGCCTCAGCGGCGTGTCCCACGCGGTGGCCCCTTCGGACAATCAGCAGCAGGACACCTACTACATTGTTGCCCACATTCATTACGTACTTTTCGGCGGCGCCCTCTTCGGCATATTTGCCGGTGTGTACTACTGGTTCCCCAAGCTGACCGGCAAGCTACTGCACGAGGGTATCGGCAAGCTCCACTTCTGGCTGTATTTCATTGGGATGAACATCACCTTCTTCCCCATGCATTACCTGGGCCTGAACGGCATGCCCCGCCGCATCTACACCTACGCCAGCGAATTCGGCTGGGATGGCCTGAATATGCTGGCATCATTGGGATACCTGGTGCTGCTCGCGGGTACACTGCTGTTCATTGTGAACCTGATGATCAGCCTGCGTAAGGAGCCCGATGCCGGACACGATCCCTGGGATGCCCCTGGCCTGGAATGGAGTATCGCGTCCCCTCCGCCGACCTACAACTTCGCCACGATCCCTCAGGTTGAGGGTCTTGATCAGTACTGGATCGAAAAGCGGCGCGCGGAGGCGGAAGGTCATCCCATCACTGAACCGGAAGCCCCTGTGGACCCCAGCACCATCCACATGCCCAGTCCTTCGTACTGGCCCCTGGTGACGGCCATCGGCGTCCTGATTCTCGGCGGTGGAATGCTGGTAGATACGGGATGGGACTACATACGGTTCCCCATTCCCTTCATCGGCGGCCTCATTTGCTTCATTGGAATTGTTGCCTGGGCGAACGAACCCCCGGCCAAGGAGCATGCCGGCGACGACCACCATCCCGAAGCCGGTCACGGCGCTGAACCCCATGCTATGGTTGCGGCGCCGGTCGCAGTGGCGGAACGGCCCGCTGGCGCCGCCGCCGCGCACAGCGTCAGGCTGATCTGCTCCAACTGCGGCAACCAGTTGTCAACTAATTTCCGGTTCTGCCCCTATTGTGGCGGAGCGGTTGAAAATCCCGCTGAACCTCACCAGGAGGGGTAGAGTTGGCCCACCAGATGGAAGTTAGCCACCACGCTCCGGAGGAGGAGCACCCCACCAGTACGGGCATCAATAACCGCAAGTTGTTGATGTGGGTGTTCCTTTCCTCGGACTGCCTGTTCTTTGGTTCGCTAATCGCAACCTACATGGTTTACCGGGGGCAGAGCCTCGTTGGGCCCTACCCGGTGGACATCATCGACGTACCGATCACTACCATCAGCACCTTCGTGCTGCTGTGCAGCAGCTTCGCCATGGTGCGCGCCCTGGCTGCAACCAACGAAGACCGGCAGGGCGGCATTATTTTCTGGCTGCTTATGACGGCCTTCCTGGGGTCCATTTTCATCGGTTTCCAGGTGTACGAATTCAACCTGTTCCGTGAAGAGGGCCTGCGGATCGATACCAACCTGTTTGGGACCACTTTCTTCACGCTGACGGGCTTCCATGGAGCCCACGTGACCTTGGGCATTGTTTGGTTGCTGGCGCTGGCGTGGATCGCCAGGAAAGGTCGGCTGGGTCCCAAGACTGCGCTGGATGTGGAACTGGCGGGCCTGTACTGGCACTTCGTTGATATCGTCTGGATCGTGATTTTTACGTTGATCTACCTGATCGGCGGTTTCGATACCGGTCCTGCGGGAGACCCCTCGCTGGTCCCCCATTCAATAACTGGCTTTCTCGGGCTGATCTAAGGAGAAACGGCGCATGAGCAGTGACCACGGGGTTCACGAATCCCGCCACCCTACGCTCAAACAGTATGTAATAATCGCGATTTTCCTTTTCGCGATTACCATTGTCGAGTTTGTGATAATTCTGCCCGAGGACTTCCGTGGGCAGGGCTGGACGATCGCGCCCCTGGCGATATTGTCGGCCATCAAGTTCGCTGCCGTTATTTTCTTCTACATGCACTTGAAGTTCGACAGCCGCCTCCTGACCTGGGTCTTCCTTGGCGGACTGGCTCTTGGCTTTGCCGTTGTCATGGCTTTGGTGGGTCTCTTTACCGCCTGGACTCCCTCGCCAAGGGCTTTTGCGGAAGACCATGCCAAGCCTTGTACCCTCGACCATGAAATGGGTGGTTGTCTCGAAAACAAGCCTAAGCCTGTTGTGGCGCCCACGCCTGGACCGGCTCCCGCCCCCGACGATCCTGGAACTGCTCCGGCCGCGGCCCCCGTTGCGCCTGCGGGTGGAGGATTGGTGGATACCGGTCGGCAGATATTTATCACCGGGACCGGTGAGGGCGCAGCCACTCCCTGCGTGACTTGTCACACGGTGGAGGGTGTGCCGGAAGCTGTGGGTCTGCTGGGGCCCGATCTTTCTCACATCGGTACCGAGGCCGCCACCCGGCAGCCCGGTGTTTCAGCCGAAGACTACCTAGCCCAGTCCATCCGTGACCCTGAGAGCTTCATAGCCGAGGGCGTGGACCGCGCTACCCCGGGCCTGATGTTGGCCGCGATTACCGCTGGTCTGACCGACGAGGATGTGGACGCGCTGGTCGCCTTCCTGATGGCACAACAGTAATACCGGCCCACCGGCGTACTCGCCTCCTGGGCTCCATGATGTAAGTCAAACCGCCCGAAACCGTCGGGCGGTTTTGCTTTTGCCGGCGGTATGCTACCCTCTCAACCATGTCCAAGGGATGTCAAAGGCTCCTGCTTTCCCGCAAGGGCCGCCGGAATGGAGTTTTAAAGATGGCGAGGATTTTTCACCTGCTTTCGGCGCATGACTGGAATGACGCCAAAGATGGCCAAAGCTGGAGCCCTCCCAGCCTGGCTGCCGAAGGCTTTATCCACTGCTCTAAGGACCATGACCAGCTGCGAGGGGTCATGCAAAGACTCTTTGCTGATCGGGCCGACATGCTGGCCCTTGAACTGGAAACTGACAGTTTGACCCATCCCCTGGTATGGGAACCCAGCGGTTCCGGGGAGATTTACCCTCACATTTACGGCCCGCTGAACCTCGACGCCACCACCACCGTATGGGAAGTTCTGCCGGACGGAGCAAGCGGGTTCGCCCTGTCGGAGAAGTCCGGCCTGTCGTGAAGACCCGCAACGCCCTGTCGTACTGCGGTGGTCGGAGCGGGACCCTCCCGTGATACCTGAGTACACTCCCATCGAATTGGACCGTATTCGAGGCGTGATTGCCCGCCTCCGGTACGCCACTGCTGAGGAATCTCGGGAGATTGGGCAGGCGGTTGAAGCTGGGGCTTGCCCGCCTCACCTGGCCCCCTTCTGGCTCTCTCGAAACTCTGATAATCCGCCGGGGATTGGACCGTCGCTGTTCGCCAGGCTTGCCAGCGATCCGCTGCTGCCCCGGTACTCCATATACGGATTCTTCCCGGAATTATTCGAGCGGATTTACCGGCAGGGCCAGCGACCGGAGGTTGCGTTTGACGGTCGCACCCGGGGCCGGGTGTCCCTCTTCAGGTTCGATGCGGGCGACGGTCTCGTCGTCAAGCCTCTGCAGAGCCGAAACGAAGGAATCATTGTCCGGCTGGCCGGCGAGGCTGGCGTGGGTCCCCGCCAGGTGGAAAGCCTGGAAGGTTTCCTCGTGGAAGAGCTAGTTTCCGGCCCTTCCTTCACCGAGCTCCCCGTGGAATCCCTGGAAGATTCCGACATTTTTGCCATCGGCAACAGGCTGGGGACAATGGTGGCGACCCTGCATTCCCTCCACATCTACTACAATGATGCCACTCTCTCAGACCCGGACGGCCGGTCGCACCTCCTGTTCCCTCATTTCCGACCAGGAGACGGCAATTCAGCCAGGTCTTGTCTGCTGATCGACTTCGGGGTTTCGGTACTGCTGGACAACTTTCCGGATCTGGAACCCGAGGAGGTATATAACCTGGTGCGCACAACACCGGAATTCCGGTTGCTCTCCAGGATGGGACTCGCCGGCGAGGAAATGGGCCGGTTCCTGTCCCAGTACCGTCAAGGCCTCTCGTCGGTATCCGAAGAGGAAATTCTCTCCCGCGATCTCCGCTTTGCCGAGCAGGGTCTCCGGCAGGCGGCCCGTATGGTGGGCGCAAGGATCACCGCCCCCTTATGGGAAGGCTTCCAGGCCGGCTATGGCTGACGGACTTGGGTAATGCAAGTGGCCAATGTTAGGATGGTGCAGACTTTGGACAGTCAAAAGGAGACAGACGAATGAAGACAGAGAGACACGACGGGCGCAGCCTCCCCTTCCTGACCGTAATGCCCGACGATTACAACCCCAACGTCAGCTATCCCCTGGTGATAATGCTGCACGGTTTCGGGGCGCACATGGGCGATCTTGCCGGCCTGGCCCCGGCCATTGAAGACCGGGGCTACGTCTATGCTTGCCCCAACGCTCCCCTGGAGTTTGACTTTGGTGGTGGTTACCGCGGCTATGGCTGGATGCCCCGCCAGAACGTGGCCAGCCGTGAGGAGGTGGAGGCCGCCCGGGAGTCCTCCGAGGCCCTGCTCCTGGACTGTTTCGACGAAATCTTTGAGAAGCTCAACGCCACGCCAGGCAATGTCGCGTTGCTCGGCTTTTCCCAGGGCGGCGCAATGACCTATCGTTGCGGCATGGACCGTCCTGAGGTCTTCGCTGGCTTGGTGGCCCTCAGCGCCGCCGTGTTCGACCCCGAGCTGCTGCGCCCCAAGCTTCCCCAGGGCAGGAGTCAGCCCATCTTTGTGGCTCACGGCACGGGTGACATGCAGATTGCGGTGGAAACCGCCCGCGCAACCCGCGCCTTTCTGGAAGCCGAAGGCTACGCCCCCGAATACCGGGAATACAACATGGGCCACGAAATTCCCTTCGAAGTTTTACGGGACCTCATTCCCTGGCTGACCGGGGTGCTGCCGCCCCTGAGGGACTAAATCAAGGCCGCGGGGAGAGTTGCACCGGCAAGGGTTTCCGAGGCTGCCGCCCTCATACCGTTGAATGCCGGCACCCGGGGTTTCAGGCTTTGATAGCGTTGGCCTAATACTGACCCCGGTGGTCCAACTGCATTGAAATGATGGATGGCACTTGTTTATTGCCATTCCTGTGGGAAGCTCATCTTACAAGTTGGTCCGAGGTTCCCGCCTGCGCGGGAACGACGGTTTAGCCCCAACCCATCAATACAATCGGGTTGAACCACTAGTGGATCATGACCCGCGCCGGATTGCGGTCAATGCCAGATGCGTTTCCCACCTGGCCCTGGTTCAGGGCTGCCCGCCCTGGGCCCCGGCGGGTTTTTTCAGCCATGAGCGCGTAGGGTAACGGATTCAGTAGATGACCTCCGATTCCTGCAGCCGCGTCACTTCGGCGGCTGCAATGCCCAGCAGTTCTGTGAGCACATACTCGTTGTGCTCGCCCAGCAGCGGAGCGTGGGAGCGCATGCCCCCCGGCGTGCTTCCCAGCAGCCACGGCATCCCGTAAACCCACTCAATGCCCGCGTGGGGGTGCTCCACCTCCAGGTAGGCCTGCCTTTCCCGCAAGTGCGGGTCCAGGAACTGGTCCTCGATGTTCATTACGGGCATGGCGGCTATACCCTGCCCCTGCAGCAGTTCCGTAATTTCCCGGGAACTGTGCGCCCGGGTCCACTCCCTTACATGGGCGTCCAGTTCCTCAAGATTTGCCAGCCTGGCGGCCATGGTCGCGAACATTTCCCCGGCTGTCCACGCGGGGTTGCCCAGCACCCCGCAAAAGGCCTGCCATTCCTCTTCACTGGTCACCGCAATGGCAACCCAGCGGTCCGGTTCCGCACACGGGTAATTGTTGTGGGGAGCCCCACCGGCGCTGTAATTGCCCTGCGGTCCCGGCGACATCCCCGTCATCTGGGTCTCCAGGAAGGCCTCCCCCAGCATGGAGGTGGTTGCCTCAAGCTGGGCGACCTCAATGAACTGACCTTGTCCGGTGCGATTGCGGTGATAGAGGGCCGCCACCGTGGCCAGCGCCGCGTGAATCGCGGCCACCACGTCGCTCCAGGGCGCCTGCAGCTCACCCACCAACGGTTCATCTCCCGAATAGCCCACCACGCTCATCAGGCCGGATAGGGCCTGGATTATCGGGGCGTATGCCAGCACTTCTCGCAGCGGCCCCGTTTCGCCCAGCGCCGGCATGGATACCAGGATGATGTCCGGACGGAGAGCACGCATCTCCTCGTATCCCAGCCCCAATCGGTCCAGCACCCCCGGGGAGTAGTTGTTCAGGGCAACGTCGCTGCCGGCCAGCAACTCCCGGACCAGCCCCAGTCCTTCATCGGTCTTAAGATTCAGGGTAACGCTCAGCTTGTTGCGATTTATGCCGTGAAAGACGGGCTGAAGCTCGGGCCACAGGCCCCGGTCGCCGCCGGCAACGTCATCGCCGGCAATGGGCCGGCCCAGCCGAAGCCCGTCCATCCTGGCCCTGCTCTCCACCTTGATGACCTGCGCGCCCAGGTCTGCCAGCAGTTGGGCCGCCATGGGTCCGGCCCACGCGGTGCCAAAATCCACCACCCGGTAGCGGGACAGGGGCAGCAGGTTGTTGCTTTCTGTCTTTTCATTGGTCATGGCAATCTGCGGCTAGATAACCTGGTCCGCCCGCAATTTCTCCATTGCGTCCCCGCCCAGGCCAAGCTCCCGGCCAAGTATTTCCTGGTTGTGTTGGCCGATGGACGGCGCGGCTCTTACAAGGCGAGCCGCTGTCTTCTGCAGCCTGTAGGGTGGCCCCGGTACCCGAAATGTTCCCGCCGTATCGCTGGAAACCTCCTTGAAGTAGTCCCGGGAGGTCAGCTGAGGGTCCCCCAGCGTTTCCTCAAAAGTATAGACGGGGACGCAAGGGATTCGATGGGCCAGGCACGCTTCCAGGATTTCCTGCTTGGTGCGTTCCATGAACCAGGGGGAGATCAGCGATTCCGCTTCCTCCGGGTACTGGTCGCTCATGGCCCGCCGGTCCCGGTACCGGGGATTCTCCATCCATTCCTGGTCCCCCAGCAGGTCCAGGAACCTCTGGTATTGGGCCATCTGGGGCGCGTCAATGCAGATATAACCGTCCCGACAGGGCAGCACGCAATTGGGGAACAGCCCAAGCCGCATCCTGTTTCCCGAACGGAATCCTGCCACGCCCCGGTAAATGTAGGTCGGCAGATGGTAGCCGGTCAGCAATGTTCCGATTACCTGGGCCTCCGCTACGTCCACTGACTGTCCTCTGCCCGTCATATCCCTGCCCAGCAGGGCGATTATCGTGGCGAATGCCGCCCCGACTCCCGCCAGGTAGCTGGCCTGGTGCAGGGGAGTGGTCAGGGGCTCCCGGTGGCGGTGGCCTGTGCCAAAACTCAGGCCGCTCATGGCGTTGGCCGTCAGGTCCGTACCCCGGTACCCACGATAGGGACCGGTCCGGCCGTAGGGCGATATGGAGATCACTACAAGTCGGGGGTATTCGCCCTTGAGGGACTCATAGTCCAGGCCGGTTTCTTCTACCAGGGACAGGGACTGGTTTTCGAGGAGAACATCGGCCGTCTCCAGCAACTGGCCCAAAATTCTTCGGCCGGAGTCCGTACCCACGTCCAGGGTAATGCCCCGCTTGTTCAGGTTGGCAAAAAGGAAGAGGCCGCTCTTCTCAGGATGGGGAACATTGTCGGGATAGGGACCGCGGTAGCGTCCCTCTTCGCCCTTGCCTGGAGGCTCAATCTTGATTACGTCGGCGCCCAGTTCCCCCAGCGCCTTGCCGCAGAAGGGCGCGGAGACCAGGCTGCCCCATTCAATAACCCGAACTCCAGTAAGGGGTCCTGCGGTTCCGGAAGGGTTATAGTTTTCCATATGAGGCAATTGTAATACCAGATTTTATCCTGCAGGAGGCTGGCGAGGTCCCTCAATCCCGAGGGGTGAAGGTCAGGACGGGGTGGCTCCTTGCCAGGCGCCGACTCTCCACCTTTAGCTTGCCAAGTATTGGCCTGTTCTTGGCACAAATCCCATCAGTTAGCTGGCATTCTCGTCAGGCAACAATTCCCTTCGCTGCCGGTACATGCCCACACCGACTATGAAAAGGCAAAGCGCGCCCAATGACAGCAGTGAATTGTTGACTCCCAGAAGCAAATCAAGGGCGATGGCCGGAAAGTGCTGGGCAACAACGAAGTTTATGAACCCGGCGGCCCCAACTACAAACAGGCCGATGGAAGCAATCTTGTAAATGTTCATGGACCCGAACCGGGGCGCCAGTCCCAGTCCCACCATCATGGAAGCAAAGGGATAGATGGACAGGAATGCGAGGATGAGACCTGCCATGTCCGCGTAGCCGTTCAGGGCGGCATTAAAGAGGACGTTTTGCAATTCCGGGTCCCCGGACTCCCCCATGCTGCGCTGTATCAGGTGCACCGTCATGTGGCGTTTTCCCATGGCGATGAGAAAAATGCCCCAACCAAAAAGGCTGGTGATAACGCCAAATTGAAGCAGGGAAGAGAACTTGCTGCCGGGTACGGCGCGCAATCCCAGGAGGCCCAATAACCCGTAGCCGTAAAGCAGCATTGATATGGCGGCAGCCATGGCCGTTACGTGGGCCAGGCTCGGGTATTTTGACAGCACCTCCAGGGTCTCGGCGTAATTGGACTGGTCCACAGGACTGACCAGCCAGCCACCGGGTGTGAACAGCGACGGAAAAAAGGCCAGCACCACGCCCGCCATCAGGGAAATTCCCCCGGCCCGGGCGCTGGGCAACAACTGAGAACCCGCAAAAGTCATTTCAACCTCCTCCAAGTCGCAAAGCGTTCAACTGAATGGCCGCCAAATGCCCTGCGATAAACAGAATGCCAGTGGGCGCTTAATCCGCTGATTGCTGCCTCACATACTTGTCAAACCATTCCAGCGTCCGAGCCAGGTACTCCTCCCTGAGCTTTGGGTGGCCCTGGCGCGGGAATGAGTGCGAACACCCCGGAAATCGTACCATTTCCACTTCCTTGCCCAGGCGCTTCAGCCGCACAAAATAGGCCTCACTCTGGGAGATGGGGCAACGGGCATCCGCCTCCCCGTGCAGCAGCAGAGCCGGCGCCTCCACATTGGCAGCATAGGTTATCGGCGAGTGGTCCACCAGCTTCTGACAGGCCTCTTCTATAGTCCCGCCCCACTGGACTTCGCCGAAACTGACCCCAATGTCCGATGTTCCATACATGGCCACCAGGTCAGTGCAGGGCGCGCCAATTACCGCCGCACGAAATCGGCGGTTCTGCCCAATGATCCAGCTGGACATAAACCCGCCGTAGCTGTAGCCGTGCACGCCCATGCGTGACTCATCCACGTACGGCCGGCCGGAAACCTCGTCCACCGCCGCCATCAAATCCAGGTAGTCCTCGCCTCCCCAGTCGTCCAGCACCGCGGTCATGAAGTCTTCCCCATAGGTGGAAGAACCCCGTGGATTGACCGCCAGCGTCAGGTAACCGTTGGTGGCCAGCAACTGTTGCACCGGAACAAAGGAGTCATAGAATGCGCCGTTGGGCCCTCCGTGGATTTCCAGCGCCAGCGGGTACACTTTGGACGCATCGAAGTCCGGCGGGAAGTAAAGGCGGCACTCTATTTCCAGCCCCTCGCGCCTGATGCTGAACTTCTCCTGCGTAGCGGGTGGGATGGCTTGCAGAAATTCCCGGTTATAGCTGGTCAGCAGCGTCTTTTTCTGCGACCGCACGTCAATCAATTGAAGGTCGGCCGGCGACGACGGAGAATTGGCAACCAGAACGGCCTTCGTCCCTGCTCTGTCCAGCGTAAGGGCCGGCGACTGCATCCCGCCACCGGCCACTTTCCTGGTTTCCGCCCCGGTTTCCCTGGTTTCAACCAGAAAGGACTCGCCCCGGGACTCCGCCAGGAACAGTATCCGTCCGTCCTCGTACCACTTTGACTCCGGTGTGGGGCTGATGGCAGGAATGCCCAGGGTAGGACGAATCGTATCATCGGTCAGGCATTGAGGGTTGATGCCAGGCTGAAGCACGTAGATCCAGCTTTGCCACAGTCCCAGGCCATGGCTGGCCGGCGACCCTGCAGCCGCCAACCTCTGGCCGTCCGGCGCCCACGCCAATCCGCCAACCGTCTCCAGGTCGCCCGACCAGCATTGGGGCTCGGGCGTGGAGCCGCTGCCCACCTCAACCACATAGGCTTCAGACCGGCTCGAGATGTCCCGGTCTTTCCGCCGGCTCGAAACAAATGCTATCCGGCTTCCATCGGGAGACCAGGCCGGCAAAAGGTCGTCCCAGTCGCCGTCGGTGATCTGGCGGCCTGACCCGTCCTCCACGTTAACTACAGAAAGGTGAAAGTGGGCGTCGCCGCGCCAGCCCAGGCCATCGTAGCGGTACTTGATCCGCCGAGCTACGCTTACCCGGGGCAGTGGCACGGTATCCGAAGTCGAATCGTCCTCTTCAGGCGAAACATCAGCCGAGTACACTAGCTGGCGAGAGTCCGGCGCCCAGCCCAGGTCAACAATGTTCCCTGCGGACCAGGTCAACTGCCTGGCTTCGCCTCCGTTCACGGGTATAAGCCAGATCTGGCGGACTTGCGCTTCGTCCGGGCGCAGGAAGGAGACGGTCTGCCCATCAGGCGAAAATCTGGGTGAACTGTCCCGCGTGCCCTGCGTAAAGTCGGACGTCGATTTACCCGACCTTCCGTCCAGGTACATCATCCGGATGCGTGACCGGCTTTCCAGGGACTCTTCCTCCACCCAGCCATAGGTGAAGGCAACGCGGGATCCGTCAGGAGCCAAAGAGGGGTCGGACACCGAAGTGAGGCGCCTGACCATGTTTGGAGAGAGGGGGTTGCCCATTCTGTCGCCTCCTGCAATCCGGAGATAGGAGACCGTGCCAAAAAGAATAGAGGGCCTGGCGACCCTCTAACGTTTTCTTGTTCCTGAATTTGGCAGGAGCGGGAGGATTCGAACCCCCGACCACTGGTTTTGGAGACCAGCGCTCTGACCAGACTGAGCTACGCTCCTGCGCCGTTGTTTGACTATATGGTACCCCTGGAGGGACTCGAACCCCCGACGCGCGACTTAGGACGCCGCCGCTCTATCCTCTGAGCTACAGGGGCACGTTGGTGGAGATAGGGGGGCTCGAACCCCCAACCTCGGCATTGCGAACGCCGCGCTCTCCCAGTTGAGCTATATCCCCGGGCTGTTGCCCACGTTCGAACCAGTTGCCTGAAACGAACCGCCGAGCCGCCGCAGGTATGGGGAATTCTCCCCGGTACCTTCTTGAATGTTAAAGCTGCGGTCTTGCGCCTGTCAAGTGTATGTGCCGCAAGGGGTGTCCGTCAAATTTTTGGGGAATGCCTGGTGGGGCCCCGTTGCAGGCCGTCGCTGTAGGGGCGCAGGGCCCTGCGCCCCTACCTTAGCTTTCGATATCTGCCCCTATCCAGTTGCTCTACCAAAATCTTGACGGACACCCTGCCGCAAGGCAGCCGGTCAGTCCCTGGCGGACCAGTCCGGCCCCAGGAACCGCCTGTCCGGCGAAAACCGGAATCCAGGGCTCCTTCCGCACGGCAAATGCACCCTTGGCACCCCCTGGACTTCCGTTCAAGGCCGGATTGCCGATTCGGGCAGCTGGCACATCAATGCAACCTTGATTGAGCTGCCAGGGCAGCGGCGCCTGGTTGTCCCCCGTCCTATACCGGCAAGACCGGCTCATCCGATTCGTGCTCCAGCTGCAGGTCAACAGTGTTGGCGTTGAAGGCCAGCATGGCGTAGTAGCCCATCAGCGTCACCAGTTCCACCAGCGCCTGGGTGCCAAACTGGTCGTGGGCTGCCTGAAAGGTCTCCTGGCTTACCCGGCTACCGGTAAAGAACTCGTTGGCCAGGTTGATTACGGCAGCCTCCGAGGCGGAGAGTTCCGGCAAGGGTTGCTGGTCCCTCAGGGCGTCTATCAGCTCGTTCCGCAGGCCCGACTGCCTGGCGATGGGTACGTGCCGGTCCCAGATATATACGCAGTCCTTGGCCCTGGCCGTGACCAGCATGGCCAGTTCCCGTATCTCGTGCGGTACGCTGGACTCGTTGCGCACGTACTCCCAGAAGGGCGTGGCCCTGCGGGCCATTTCGGGGCTGTGCTTCAAGATTGACATTGGCCCGGCGCCTATTCCACCGGGGGCCGCAGCGAGTTCGTCAAAAGCCTCTCGCATATCTTCCGGGACGCTTTCCCTGGTAACCGGCGGTATTCTGGACATTGGCATACCTCCTGGATTCTCTATTCCCTGCTCGAAATCATGCGCCCAGTGTAGCCGTGTCCTCGATGGCTTTCAAATTTCAGGCAATGGTGGGTAGCGCTGCCTGTAGTCCACGAGACCAGTTCCCTTGACTGAGTTTTCCCGCCCGCCTACAATCGGTTACCGGGCCATATACTCGACGGCCAATCTCTCAACCGGCTTTCAACCAAAATTGCGCAGGAGCACTCAAACAGCATGTCGCTAAAAGTGGGCAGGATTCCATACATGATCTGCGAACCCTTCTACTTCGACACGGAGCGGCGGGGTATGCAATTGGTGGATACCATGCCCAACCGCGCCGTGGCGGAAATTGAAGAAGGTGTCATCGACGCTGCCCTTGTCCCCGTTGTGGACACATACGGGAAGGACGACCTGCTGCAACCCGTGGGCGGCTTCTGCATCGCCAGCACCGACCGGGCCGGCAGCGTGTTCCTGTATTCCAAGGTCCCCATCGAGGACTTGACCGGCGCGCGAATCGGGATAATTGAAGACTCCCGCACCTCAGTCAAGCTCCTCCAGGTGTTGCTGAAGCTCCGCCACCAGGTGGAACCTGCTGAGTTTGTGGGCCTGCGCGACGAGCACGATGCCTTCATGGTTATGGGAGACCGTGGACTGCGGCAGCGCCGTGGGGCCCGTGGCTTCGAGCACCGCTACGACCTGGGTGAGCAGTGGTACGAGTGGACTCGCCTGCCCTTCGTGTACGCCCGCTGGATGGCCCGCCTGGGCATCGACACCCAGGCCCTGGCAGTCCTTGAGGATACCCTCTACGTGGGCCTCGAAGACGGGGTGGACAATCTCTACCACATCTCCGAACCGCGCGAAAACCTGCTGATGTTGCCCCGGGACGTGGTCGAATACGTCCAGGGCATTCGCTTCTACCTCGGTATGACCGAGCAGAAGTCCATGCGGATATTCCAGGAATACCTGGAACAGCTTGATTCGTAACTTGGGAGCATCTCCTGAGTTCCCTGTTGTCCAGCCTGTTTGACTTGTCTATTTGCGGTGGCCTCCCATGACCAAAGTTTCCGATGCGGGCTTCGAGGTCACTGGCAGGACAACCTTCATCTGCGACTACTCTCCTCCGCGCTCCGGCAACCCCTGCCAGATTGATACCCCACCTTCCGAGGCGGATTTCCTGCTGGTTAACCGCAACCCCGGCCGCGCCGCGCGAACAGACTCTGCCATGCTGGCCGCTCACCTGAGGCAACGAACGGGGCAGGAGGTTATTTTTGCGTTGCTGACCCGGGACATGAACCGGCTGGCCATTCAGTCCTACCTTTTAGGGGCCCAATTGCTTGGCCTGGAGAACGTGGTAATAGCCCAGGGCGACCCCTTCACGACTGTTGATGCTGACAGTGTTTCAGCGGTACGCGAATACCGACCGACCGAGTTGATCGAGGCCATCGCGGCCATGAACCGGGGAACAGACTTCCGTAGCCGTTCGCTGGACTCGCCTTCCAGCTTCTGCGTGGGCGCAACCCTGGACCCGTCAGCGGATCTGCTCCGGCAGGTTGCCCTGGCGTCCCGAAAAGTAAGTGCGGGTGCCGGCTTTCTGGTAACTCAGCCTATCTTTGACCCGAAGATAGCGTTCGATTTCCAGGCGCAGCTGGCCCGCTTGCAGGGTGATGCGGCAAAGGCGCCCGTCTATTGGGGGCTCCAGTTGCTGGAATCAGGCAGCATATCTATGGGAGCAGTTCCGGAGAGCATTCGATATGACCTGGAAGCTGGCCGGCCTGGGGTTGATATCGCACTCGAACTTTACGAAGGATTTCGTAACGCCTCAATCCACAATATTTACCTGCTCCCTTCCATCAGGAGAGGCGGAATCCGGGACTATTCCGGGGCGCAGGAGTTTATGGCGGCGGCAAGAGCCCTGAAGTGAAGTCGCAACCGGCGCGAACCCAGTCCGCCAAATGAAAGGGGACAGGCAGTCAACCCGTCCCCCTGAAATTCCTCAGCTATGACGCACGGCAGCTATCCCCGCGAATCAAACACTTCCTTGGCCACCCGCACAGCGTTGGCGGCGGTGGGCCACCCTGCGTAGAATGCCATGTGGGTTATTATCTCTCCAATCTCCTCTTTGGTAACGCCATTGTCCAGGGCCCGATTTATGTGTCCCCGCAGCTGTTCGGTGCGGTAAAGCGCCACCAGTGTAGCTACCGTAATCATGCTGCGGTCCCGCTTGGACAGTTCGGGTCGCTCCCAAACGTCTCCAAACAGTACGTTGGCGCTCAGTTCCGCCATCTTGGGCGCGATTTCGCTGGCAGGATTGGGTGTTGTCATCGATCATTCTCCTTACCTTAGAGTTGTTCTTTGCTGTCCCCGGAGTGTTCACGTTTGCAGAGTGCCGCCAGGTATCCTGACCCCGGGTCAGGCGGAAACTCCGTCGCCCCAGGTCACTCCAAAGTCGGCACGCTCGACCACCTGGCCCGTAAAGGACCTGGCCGTCTGGCCGGCCAGCCAGACGGCGGCTTCGCTCACTTCGTTTGGCTGGACCATGGGGATGTGGGCGGTTCCGGGCCAGTCGCCCCGCCGGTTCATCCAGGTATCTACCCTCCCCGGGCTGAAGAGATTGACGGCTATGTTGTGGGGCCTTACCTCTTCGGCCAGGCTAAGAAACATCCTCTCCAGGGCAGCCTTGCTCATGGAATATCCCACGCGTCCTTCCCGGTAGCCCCTGGCTGACCCTGAAGTTACGCCGATTATGGAGCCGGACGAGCGTCCCAGCATGAAGGGAAGGGCAAACTTGCACAGCAGCAAAGGAGCCCGGACATTCACCGCCAGCGTGCGGTCCAGCAGCTCCTGGTCCAGGTCAATGACCGCCGACTCGCAATCAATTCCGGCGTTGGAAAACAGGATATCTATGCCGCCAAACCGGTCGGCCGCAGTGCGCGCCAGGTGGTGCAGGTCTGAAGGGTCGCTTACGTCGCAGCGTACGGCTATGGCATCCCCGCCCTCTTCCAGAATGCTGCCGACGGTGTCGTGGATATTACCGGAGGCATAGCGCTCATACTCCGACCCCGGCGGGGCCTCGTCCTCAGTCCGGGATGCCACGACCACCCGCGCGCCGGCCCTGGCCAGCCCCTGGCTGACCGCTCGGCCTATGCCCCGGCTGCCGCCAGTGACTATGGCGACCTTTCCGGTCAAGTCCACGCCGCGCGCCACTAGCTGGCCGGCCGGAACTTGGGCAGGCTGATGGTTTCTGTCAGGTCGTCGAAGGTTACTTCCACCGCCATGCCGCACTTGATCACTTCAGGGTCCGGTTCTATGTCAATCAGGTGGGAGATGATGCGCGCGCCCTCTTTCAGGTCAACAATCACGGGAACGTAGGGAACCATGTCCCGAAAGGCCGGCGTCGGCGCGCGGTGGACAATGCAGAAAGTGTGGACTGTGCCCTTGCCGCTGCTCTTAACCCAGTCTGTATTGCGGGAGAAACACTTGGGACAAATGTCCCTGGGATAGAAATAAACATTGCCGCATGCAACGCAACGCCGCAGCCACAGCTCGCGCTCCTTGCACTTTTCCCAGTAATAGTCAGACTCCGGCTGCGGTACGGGCGGGGTTATCGGGGGGGCGGGTTGATTCTGCTGGGTCATCCGATGCTCCTTCTGCCGACTCTCCGGCCACCGCCGAAGGGTCAGTCGGGTCCTGTCTCTTGCTCTGATCGCCTTCCGGGAAGTCAGTTCAGCATAAGAACAAAACAAACCGCCGTCAAGCTGAATTTACACTGCGGTAGCGTTGCCATTCAGGTGGTTGATACAGGCGTGGAGATCAGACCCGTCCTGATTACATCTCCACCGTTCCACCGGTGCGATGCTGCCTGTTATGGAACGCTTCTTCACACTCCAGGCGTGTTCATAGTGCCGATAGAGACCATGCCAGGAGTTCCCACCCGCTTTACCAGACAGGCCTCGGATGGAGGTGAAAACGCTTCCGGGACAACCCGCTGCCCCCAACTTGCCAGTCTTGAGACAGGTTCCTGGTTTCGCACCCGAGAATAGCGGGCATAGCGGTATCCTCACCCGTTGTCATTCCCTCAATTTCGGTTTATCGTTCCTCCTGAAGGATTCAGGAAATTCCACTGAAATGGAGAGGTGGCATGCGCATTGCGGTAATGGGTGCGGGCAGTATTGGCAGCTACTTCGGGGGCACGCTGGCCCTGGCCGGTAACGAGGTCACCCTTATTGCCCGGGGCGAGCACCTGGCGGCCATCAGGGATAGCGGCCTGCGCATCCAGACCGACGCCGAACTGCTTACAATCCCATACGGCGACGCCCTCCAGGCCACCTGTGACCCGGCTGCCGTCGGGCCCGTTGACCTGGCGCTATTGACCGTAAAGACTTATCAGAATGACGCGGCCGTCCCCGCAATGCGGCCATTGGTTGGTCCGGATACCAGCGTTTTGTGCCTTCAGAACGGCATCGACAGCTACCAGGCCGCCGCCCAGGTACTCGGCAGCCAGCGGGTCTTGCCCGGAGCAGCATATATCGAGGCCGCGCGTCTGGGCCCCGGCCTGGTCCGGCAAAGCGGCAGCGTTGTGAGAATCGCCTTTGGCGAACCCGACGGCAGTGACAGCCAGCGAGGCAGGGCCATCGAGGAGACCCTGGCCACCGCGGGAATCAACGCCCAGTTCAGCCAGGACATACGGCAGACCCTGTGGACCAAGTTCCTCTTCATTGCGACAATGGCCGGAGCCACCAGCCTCGCCCGCGAGACTATGGCCCAGATAGTGCCCCGCCCCGAGTGGCGCGCGGTGATCGTCAACTGCATGAGGGAAATCGAGACTGTGGCCCATGCCACCGGCATAAACCTGGACCCTCGTATCGTCGATAGCACTGTCGAATACATAGAGGGAGACCTGGAAGACATGCACGCTTCCATGCACGCCGATATCATGGCCGGTCGCCCCCTTGAACTGGAGGCGCTGAACGGGGCCGTAGTAAGGGCAGGCAGGCAGGTTGGCGTCTCCACCCCCATCAACGATGTCATTTACGCTGCCCTCAAACCCTTCGCAGCCGGCAAGTGAGGTTTGTTCCCTTGCCGCCGCCACGCAGCATCCGCGCTATAAGAGTCGTGGCCCTTGCCTTGACGGCCCTGGCCGCCGCCTGCACCCAGATGGCGACTCCCGACCCCGGTGGGGCCATCCCCCAAGCCGCGGAGGCGCCCCCGCGAGCCGCCAGCGCCGTCGCACTTGCCACAAAGGCGGTTGCTACCCAGCCCCCGCCGGTCGAGACCCCGGCCGTCGCGCTCAAGGCGCCCGCCCGCGAACCCGCAACGGAGGTCAACTTGTCCCCAGGAGAGCAGGAAATGCCTGCTGATCACCTCAAGAGGCGTCCTGAATACAGTACAGGCAAGCCCTTCGCCGAACTGCTCAGGCCCCATTTCTATGCCTTGAATGAAGAGGGAGAGCTGGTTGATGTCGAGGGCGACCCCGACGCTATTGTGCTTCTCGGCGGCAGGGCAAAGGTCAGGCTCACCGCCGGCGACAACGTCGCCTACCTTGACCCGCTGGCGCTGGAGTCCGAACTGGTGGGAGAACACCCGGTCCACAAGGTTTACCGCCTGCGGGAAATGGGCATTCCCGCCAGCGAAGACTTGCGTGCAGGGTTGAATTCCCGGGACCCCGATGCCCTGTTTGCCAGCCTTGAGTTCGAGTACCAGCGCCGGCGGTGGTCGTCCGGCGTCGTCACCGATGTTTTCCTTGACGGGACCTTCCTGGTCATTCCGTCCGAGCTCCCCGCCGAATGGCAGAGCAATGACGATCGTATCGCCTCCCCAACCCACCTTCACCTGAATTCCCGGGCTCTCAGCGGCGGGTCCTCGCCATTGGCCCGGGAATACGAGCTGGAAATCCTCATGCTCTCCTTCGAGGACCAGCGATACCCGCCGGCGCCCCTGGCCCGCAAGCAATGCGACGTTTATCGGGAAAGCCTGGTCGCCCACGACTACGCGGAACTTCTCCACTCGGTGGGGTTTCGCTACACGCCCGCTCATGCCCTTCCCGACCTGGCGGAGGACCTCGGGTTTGGAGACCGCATCCAGGCTCTGCTGTGGGAAGGTTTGGGTGCCGGAGTCCAGTACTTCGGGTTTGAGGGGCTGTGGATAGCCGATGTCTTCCGGCAGCAGCGAGTGGACTGGCTGGAAGATTGCGACACCGCTGGGGGCCTGCGCGCCTATCCCGGAGCAGAAGATTCGGCGAAACGCCATTACCTGACCGTCCGCCGCTCATTGGAGCCCGACAAGAGGCAGCGGTACCGGATCATGGAGGTGGACGACAGCGGTCATGCCACGGAACTATACGTGGCCCCGGGCATAATCCTCATGGCCCAGCCCCTGCCCTACAATGACCGCCGCTGGCTGTTCAGCTCCGAAGGCTGGACGCCGGCTGAAGGAGACACTCCCGCCGATCCTCGCTGGCAGGCGGTTTACCTGGCCGATCTGGACAGCCCCAACGATTACGTGAAAGTCCGCTATCCTATTGACCGGTTTCCCCGCGCTCCCGAAGCCGGCCTCTACGGCTCGTCGCCCCGTATGAGTTCCGCAGGCGACTACTTGTTCAACACCCTCTACGGCTTCACCGACGAAGGGGGAGGCATCTGGGTGGTGGACGTTTCAGCCGAGAATTTCCACGCCAGCGACGCGAATTTCGCCCGACTGATTTCCTGGGACCACACCCTCAGCTGGATGCCCCTGGGCCGCCTGGATGCTGACCCGCAGGCTATGCATCTCTTTATGACCGGCAAGGAAGTGGCTGACGACTTTGCAATGACGGCCAACGTCCTTCGCGTCAGGGAGGACGGGCTGGACTCCGTGGTGGAAAAGTCGGAAAGGCTGCTCCAGATGGTGGGCTGGAATCCGGTGCCCTTCGGCTGGCAAAAGCTCTCCGACACCGAATACCGTATGCTGGTCGAAACCCACTACAACTACGAGAGTTCCCTGATGCCCCGCGCCAAGGGCGTTTACATCATTCCTGTCAGCCTGGCCGACGAATAGAGGTGGAAATTGAAGGAAATGCCGATAGACAATTGCTACTGGGTGGTACCGGGATCATTTCTGGCCGGCGAGTACCCCAGGAACCTGGACGAACCGTCGTCCATCGAAAAGCTGGACGCCCTCAAGGAAGGCGGGGTCGAAGTTTTCATCGACCTGACGGAAGAGGGGGACAGGCTGCCCTATTCCCAGTGGCTGGACCCCGACACTCAAACTCACCGGCGCTTTGCAATCAGGGACGTAAGCGTGCTGTCTTCCCCTGAGCTGACCACCGCCATCCTGGACACCATTGACGACAGCCTGGCGGAAGGCAAGACGGTTTACGTGCACTGTATGGGAGGCATTGGCCGCACGGGTACGATAGTTGGCTGCTGGCTTTCCCGTCACGGCTACCCGGGGAATGAGGCCCTGGAACGCCTGGGAGCGCTCTGGGAAGACTGTCCCAAGTCGGACTGGACCCGCTCCCCGGAAACCGAGGCCCAACGCCGCTACGTCCGAGACTGGAACGAAGACTCCTAGCCGGTCACGCCAGGGCGTTGAGCAGGCCTTACTCCAGAACAATTGAGGGGCAGCGGTGAGGGCCAGGGCAGTCGCGTTATAGATTCTGGCTATAGGGGGCACAAATTCGGTAGGCAAAAGTCATGTCGCCCTGAGCCTGCCGAAGGGCCTAAAGTCCTTCTCTTCAGCGCGGTTGCGGGTAATGAAGTCGGTTCCTGGGATAGATTTTAGATGCTTTGGCTTCGCTCAGCATGACATTCAACTAAAGCGCGATTGCCCTGCGGTGAGGGCTGCCCCGCTTTCGCCCGAGCCGGGATTCCATGAATGTTGACTCCTTCCATCCCTCAAACGCAGGTTAGGAAATACTCCCGTGCGGCTACTTTGTCCTCCAGGCTCCCGAAGGCCATGGTGTAAAAACCCGTATAGCCCGAGGATTCCAGCCTGCCAAACGCCGCCGGAAAATCGATATTGCCCTCTCCGGGGTTTAAATGCACTTCCCTCTCCCCGGTGTTATCCGCCAGCCGTACCTCGCCAATGCGGGAAATGCCAAACGCGTCCAGGAAACCGTCCACATCCTCGGGCACCAGGTGGGCGTGATTTACGGTAAATGCCCACCCAAACCGCTCAGACGAAATGGCGTCAAAGTAGTAGCGGCATTCCTCCACCGTATGGGCCATGTAGTGGACCTCTGCATGGTCCGGCTCGAAGTTAAGGTTTTCCAGGAACAGGTTAACGCCGGCCTTTTCGGCGTAAGCTGTAGCCCGCTTCAGCCGTTCCAGCGAGGACTGGAACCTTAGGTCCAGGGAACTACTGAAATGGTACCCGCCGTGGGTCACCACCCCAAGGCACTCCAGCCTCTTGGCCAGGTCGATATTTGCCTCCAGGTACCGGTCCACGGCATCATCCACGCAGGGCGAAAACTCGGCAATGTTCACCGACGAAGCAGTGTGCAGGGTCAGGGTTATCCCTTTTTCCCGGGCGGCTGCCACTACCGCCGCAACCCGCCCGTCGTCCCACTCGTTTATGCGGTTCGGACCCTCGTCGGCATTGAAGTCCAGGTAGTAAAACCCGTTGGCCCCCGCCGTTTCCAGCGCATCTTCCAGCCTGGTGGCTCCGGCGTCGTAACCTATGCGGTCCCTCAAAGTCGTCAATTCAACAGCCCTCACTGACAAACTTACGTCGATTTTCCGGGCCCCGTACACTACAGCTCAACGGGGTCGGCGTTCAGTGTCTCCGGTATCCACTCCCGCAGCAGCTTGGCCAGCTCGGTACGGCACTCTTCCAGCCGGTGCTCAGCGCCGTCGTAAAGCACCAGCCTCTTTGGCTCCTTGGCCCACTCGTAAACCTGCATTCCGCAGGAATAGGGCAGCCGTGTATCCGCTTTTCCGTGCACTACCAGGGTTGGGCGCGGGGAGACCAGCCCCGCCATGTTGGCCCCGTAGGTCTGGGGAGACAGCGACACCACTCCCGCCACGTGCTTGCTCACCGCCCCGGCCGCGATTACCACTGCGCCACCGAAGGAATGTCCCACGATTACCACTGGATCGTGGCCGATGTCTTCCAGGTGGGAAACACCTGTCAGCAGGTCCATAGCGCACTCCGGAAGGACGTTTGGCAGGCGGTAGTCCATGCGCAATGACGTAATTCCCAGCCCGGTAAATTCCTCGGCCAACTGGCTGTAGATACCCGGGCCCGGTCCGCCAAAACCTCCCCTCGCTCCACAAACCCAGATCACACCCTTCCGTGACTCCGGGGCCCGGTGGACAACCGCCCGAATCTCTCCCCGGTCCATGCGGAGGGCCAGCCCCTCCCCCTTGTCGCCGTCCGGCAAGGGAATGGTACGCGCATCCCGCACCGGCACCCTCAGGTAGGCATTGGGCCTGTTTTCGTTGGAAGCCTGTTCGTTATAGGCCATGCTTCATCCTTGCATCCAGACGTTGTTGCCGAGACCTCCTTCCCGTCACCGCGGGAAAGACCATAATCGTTCCCAAACGCCCGCGCGGTTGCCCTCAAGACACAAGCACCGCCCAGAAACTGTTTCAATACTGGCAGGTTACGGGGCAGCCGGCCAATCTGGCACCACCCATTGGCAAACTTAGCTAATCCTAGTATAGGCAGGTAGCCCTGTCCATAAGGCTGTGGCAGGGCAGGCGGTAGTTGTCATTCCCCTGGCGCGGGGGTAACATCCCCTTGGCGTATCCAATGGGGTCTCGCACACACCAGTTCCAGGGGGCACGATGGTTCAGGCGGCAATCGATGGGTACTTCTCCACCAACGGCATCAGGCTGCACTACCGCGACTGGGGAGGGACTGGAAAGTCCGTCGTTTTGCTGCACGGTCTTGCCTCCTCTTGCCATATCTGGGACCTGGTGGCCCCCATGCTCGCGGAGGACTTCTCCGTAATTGCCATAGACCAGCGAGGGCACGGTCTAAGTGACAAACCCGAATCCGGCTATGACTTTGCCAGCGTGGGCAGAGACCTTCTTGGTGTCGTACGGGCGCGGGGGCTGGAACGCCCCATCATCGTTGGTCATTCCTGGGGCGCCGATGTTGCCCTGGAGTTCTCGGTGGCCTATCCGGACATTGCCGCCGGTATTTGCTTTGTGGACGGAGGGATGATCGAGCCTTCCGCCCGCCCTGGCATGACCCTGGAAAAGGCCCGCGAAGACATGGCGCCTCCCCTATTTGCCGGAATGACGTCTCAAGCCTTGAGGGAGCGATTCGGCAACAGGGTTCGGCCTTTCCCTCTTCCGCCCGAATTTGACCAGATATTGATGTCCAACTTTGAGGCCCTGGAGGACGGCACCGTCCGCACCCGTCTCAGCCGCGAAAACCACCTCCGGATAATAGATGCCCTCTGGGATCATCACCCGTCCCAGCTATATCCCCAGGTCCCTTGTCCAACGCTGATGCTTCCGGCCCGGATGGCGAATGATGACTCCGTGGCCGAACGCACGTTCCGTCGCGAGGAATCGGTGGCTAATGCCAGGAAACTCTTACCCAGAGTCGAGGTGGTCTGGCTCGAGGACAGCATCCATGACGTTCCCGTCCAGCGGCCTGAACTGGTTGCCCAAACCATTCGCGACAGCATTCTGTCGGGGTTCCTGGGCTGAGGCCCCGCCGAACCGGGACTGCAGGGTTGACGGGATTTCCCTGCCACTCTGCCCCGTTTGACACCGAAATTGGCCCCATTTACACTTCCGTTTGAATTCCGGCCCACTTTAATGACACAGGGGGAGCAACAGCATGACTACTGCCGGCACCGGCAAATACACCTATGAACTCATCCAGGACTGGCCCAAACTTCCCGAGGGAGAATCCCTGGGCATCGTCAGCGCGGTGGCTACCGATTCCCAGGACCGCGTTTACGTGTTCCAGCGGCAGGACCCGCCCGTCATGGTATTCGACTCCGACGGCAACTACCTCAACTGCTGGGGTATCGGCGCCATCGCCGACCCCCACGGCATCACCATCGTTGACGACATTGTTTACATAACCGACCGCTCCGACCAGGTGGCTGTCAAATTCACCCTGGACGGCAAGCCCTTGCAGGTCATCGGCGAGCGCGGCGTCTTTTCCGACACGGGTTGTGAACAGCCGGGCGACCTGGTGCCCCGGGCCGCCGGCCCTTTCAACTACCCCACGGAAATGGTGCCCAGCCCGTCCGGCGACATCTACATTTCAGACGGCTACCGCAATGCCCGTATGCACCGCTTCACTGCCGACGGCCAGTTGATCGCCTCCTGGGGCCAGCCCGGCAAGACCGAACCCGGCCATTTCCACCTGCCCCACAGCTGCCTGGTGGACCCGGACGGCAAGGTCTATGTCTGCGACCGGGCCAACCGCCGCGTCCAGATATTCTCTCCCGATGGCGAGTACATAACCGAGTGGACCAGCGGCATGGGCGGTCCCGATGACATTTCCCGCGACAGTGACGGCATTTTCTACATTGTGGAGCAGGAAGTGGACGGCGTCCCTCACGTTAGCATCTGGGAGCCCGACGGCACCCTGATCACCCGCTGGGCCATCCGCCACGCCCACGGCATGTGGGTGGACTCCAAAGGCGACATCTATCTGGGCCTTACCACCGACCATAGCGTGGACAAGTGGGTGCGCCAGCGGTAAACCAGCTGCGATTCCGGCAGGGGCGGGTTGCAGACCCGCCCCTTAGCATTTCATAAATGAGGAGGCGCTCTGATGACCGTGGTAAACACCGACAAGCACGACTACGACCTGGTCCAGGACTGGGCGCGCCTGCCCGACGGCTGGACCTTTGGCGTGGTGAGCTCCGTGGCCACCGACTCCCAGGACCGGGTTTACGTTTACCAGCGCAAGGACCCGCCCATTGTGGTCTTCGACAGCGAGGGCAACTACGTTGATTCCTGGGGCATCGGCGCCTTCAGCCTGCCCCACGGTTTCTGCATCGTGGACGACGTCATCTACCTGACCGACCGGGAAGATTCCGTCTGCCTCAAGTACACCCTTGACGGCAAGCCTCTCATGGTCATTGGCGACCGGGGTGTCCACTCCGACACCGGGTGCGAAGAGGCCGGAGCCCTGGTGCCTCGCGCTGCCGGACCCTTCAACTTCCCTTCGGAAATGTTCCCCGCGCCTTCGGGCGACATCTATGTCTCCGATGGCTACCGCAACAGCCGCGTACATCGCTTCAGCGGCGACGGCCGCCTTATTGCCTCCTGGGGACAGCCCGGCAAGGGTGGCCCGGGCGAGTTCCACCTGCCCCACAGCCTGTTGATTGACGAGGAAGGTCTCATCTACGTGTGCGACCGGGAAAACAGCCGGGTCCAGGTCTTCACCGGCGAGGGCGAATTCCTGCAGATGTGGACCGACATGACCCGACCCAACGACATATCCCAGTCCAGCGACGGCAGTTTCTACATCGCCGAATCTTCCCTGGAAGGTTCAACGCCGGGCGTCAGCATCCGGGACAAGGACGGCCATACCCAGGCCCGCTGGGACTCCCGCTCCGCCCATGGCCTCTGGGTGGATAGCCAGGACAACGTTTACCTGGCCCTCACCGGAGCCATGAGTGTCGATAAGTACGTGAAGCGGTAACCAAGCCGGGGGGCAATCGCGTCCTGAACTTGTGAACCAACTCAAGGGGAGGTCTCCGCAGAGGCATCGCGCTGTAATGGTCGCTCAAGTTGGGCCGGCGCTGGCAGCGAGAGACCGTGGCACCCTGAGCGTGCCGAAGGGTCCAGATTCCTTTGCCGAGAGCCAGGGCCGGGGTACCATTGCCTGGCTGGCAGGTGCGGATTCAGATGCTTTGGCTGCGCTTTGCATGACAGTATTGTTGATGTTGTTGCCCAGCAGGCCGACCTCCTACCCGCGACGGGGAATGTCAGAGACGGCAGTGGGCTACCGTTAAGACCTGCGCCGAATCTGAAACCGGGTTCGTAGCGGAGCAAAAAACTGGAGGGACGCCCAAACAAGGCGCCCCTCCAACACTTGGGTCCAGTGTCAGTCAGTTGTTAAAATGGCCCCTTTTCGCGTTCCCTGCCATCTCCTTGAAGGGGCGGCTTCGGGAAAGTCATCCGCTACCTGGGGAATGCTTCCCTTACCCCGCCATCCACCGGAATCATTGCCCCGGTGGTCTTGGCCGACCGGCCCGAGGCCAGGAACAGCACCGTCTCCGCCACGTCCTCCGCGAACACTCGCGCCTTCAGCAGGTTTCGCTGGCGATAGAAGTCCTCCAGCCCCTCCACGGTAACCCCGTGGGCCGACGCCCGTTCCTCCCTCAGTTCCTGAGACCATAGCTGCGAACCCTGGAAAATGGCGTCCGGGTTGACCACATTGACGCGAATTCCGTGCTGCCCGTTCTCCAGGGCCAGCACCCGGGCCAGCTGGACCTCCGCCGCCTTGGCCACGCTGTAGGCGCCAAATTCCGCCCCCGGCGCGGGCACGTTCTTGGTGCCGATGAAAACCAGGCTCCCGCCCAGTCCCTGTTCCTTCATCATCTTGACGGACTCTGCGGAGACCAGGAAATGGCCGGTGGTGTTGATGTCCAGCGAACGCTGCCAGTCCGCCAAAGACAGGTCGTCAATAGCCCCCACCGGCGCAATTCCGGCGTTGGACACAAGGATGTCCAGCCCTCCGTAAGTCCGCCTCAGCGATTGAAAAACATCGGCCACCTGCGCCGGGTCCGCCACGTTCATGGGAAAGGCTGCGGCGCGCTCCGGGCCCGCGCTGCGGTTGATGCCGGCGGCCACATCCTGCGCCCCCTCCGCGTCCAGGTCGGTGACAATCACGTGGGCCCCTTCGTTGGCCAGCCGCTCGGCAATCACCTTCCCGATGCCGCTGGCCGCCCCGGTAACCAGGGCAACCTGCCGGGCCAGTTCCTTTTCCGGCGGCGCCAGGGTCAGTTTGTAAAGCTCCAGGGGCCAGTATTCCGCGTCGTAGGCATCCCTGGGAGTAAGGGAAGTGTAGTCGCTTACTGACTGGGCCGTACGCAGCACGTTAATTGTGTGGTGGTAAATGTCATTGGTTATCAGCGACGCGCGGGCGTCCCGGCCGGTGGTCCACATGCCCACGCCGGGCAATAGAATCACCCGGGGATACGGGTCCAGCATGGAGTCCTCGCCGGAGGTGTGCTGCTGGTACCAGGAAGCATACTCCTCGGCATAGGCTTCCATCCCCCGCCGCAGTTCAGCCTTGACGGACTCTACATCCTCCGGGTCCGCCACATCCAGCCACAGCGGCTTGCGCTTGGTGTGGATCAGGTGGTCTGGCGTGGCCGGGCCAATGGCGCTGAGTCCCTGACCTTCTTCCGAACCGGTGAACTCCAGTACGTCTTCCGCGTCATCGAATCTCAACACGGACCGGCGTTGCTGGCTGACCAGGCCCCGCAGAGTGGGAGCCAATGCTGCCGCGATTTCCCGCCGCCGGTCCGGCGCCAGGGGATTTCGCTGCCAGCCTCCGAACAGTTTCCCATCGCCTGAAGCGGCAAATTCCTCGGCCCTGGTGACCAGGTCTATGTGGCGGTCGTAGGCTTCCCTGGCATTGTCTCCCCAGGTGAACAGGCCATGGTTGACCAGCACCACGCCGTCCAGGTTGGGCGCCTCCTTTACTGCCAGGCCCACCAGCCTGGACAGCTGGAACCCGGGCCGAAAATACTCCACGATGCCCATGTTGGCGCCGTAAACCTTCTTCAGAATGTCGTCGGCGTCCCTGTTGTTGGTCAGGCCCACCACCGCGTCGGCGTGGGAGTGGGCCACGCTGTGGAAGGGCAGGAAGGCGTGCAGCAGGGTTTCGATGGAGGGACGGGGAGAGTTGGGGTCCAGGATGCACCGGTCCAGGTAGTCCACCATGTCCTCGTCCGACATTTGCTCCCGTTCAAAGACGGGCAGCACTTTCTCCAGGTCCAGCCGGGGGAACTGCCAGCGTTCCATGGACTTCAGGTCCGAGCCGGAGCCCTTTATGCGCATCACTTCCACGTCCCGACCGAGGAAGTCTTTCTCCACGATCTTGATGGACGTGTTGCCGCCGCCCCAGACCACCAGCGAAGGATCGGCTCCAATCAGCCGGCTCATGTAAACCAGCTTGTCCAGTTCATCCAGGGACTGCGCCTCGTTTTCCGACCAAAGGTTCTTCATAGCTTAAATCCCGTCAACTCTATTCCCCCCGTGAGCAGGAAACTCTATACTTGCGGGCATTGACCCTGACCCGCCATCGTCTCCGATGGCACGGGGAGGGGTCGGCGCCGAAATACATTCATGCTCATCGGGTCTATTCGTGGATGACTCTCCTATCCCGTCGTCTCGATCCCCAGCAGGTTTTCCAGGTTCTTCCACAGGATCATGTCTTTCTCTTCCTGGGTTATGCTTTCCAGTCCCTGCAGCCAGCCCGTCGGCGAAGGGTCCCAGGGGACGAAGGGGTAATCGCTGCCCAGTACCACCCGCTCGATGCCAACCTGGTCAATCAGGAAGCGCAGGGACCGCTCGCTCATAACCACGATGTCGTAGTAGATGCGGCTCTGGTAGTAGCTGGGCGGTCGGGTAATGTTCACCCGGGCTTCCGAACGCACCTTCCAGCCCCGGTCCAGCCGTCCCATGCCGAAGCAGGCAGGTCCGCCGCCGTGGGCCACGCAAACCTTCAAATCGGGGCAGTTCTCCATCACGCCCCCGTAAATCAGCGCGGCCACCAGCAGCGTGTCTTCCACCGGTACGCCAAGGCAGTTGGGCAGGGCGTACTTGTTGGTTCTCTCCAGCATCAGGTTGTGCTGGGGCTGGGGGTGGTAGAAGAGGGTCGCCCCCATGGACTCCGCAGCCTTGAAGAAGGGCAGAAATTCCGGCTCATCCCACGTCTTGCCGTTGACCACCGTGTCCAGCTCGGCCCCCTTCAGGCCCAGCGTATTGACCGCCCGGTCCAGCTCCGTGATGGCTGCGTCCACGTCCTGCATGGGCAGCGCCGCCATCCCGGCCAGCCGCTTGGGGGACTCGCCCACGAAAGCCGCTATGTCATTGTTAACTTCCCTCGCGTGGGCAATACCGTCCGCCGTGGACAGGTGATAACCGAAGACCGGCGTGTGCAGCGAGACCAGCTGGACCTCGGTGCCCTGCTGGTCCATGTCCGCCACCCGCTCCTCCGGCGTGTACTTGCACTTGGGATGAACGTTAACAATTTTGCCTTCGCGGACGAAGATGTTGGTGTTCTCTTCGTTGGTGTAACGCATGCCGTACCACTCCTGGCCGGCTTCAAGCGTCTTCAGCATGGTCGGGGTAAAGGTGTGGGCGTGGATGTCAATGCTGCGCATCCGAAATCCTCCAATGGGAGCGGTGGGTGGGTTCGGGTTCCGACGGGGCGGAACGCCTCAACGGTTACAGGTCCAGCAAGTTTTCCAGGTTTTTCCAGAGAATCAGGTCCTTCTCTTCCTGGGTGATGCTGTCCAGGCTCAATATCCAGGATACGGGCCAGTCAAATTCCATGTCGTAGGGCCAGTCCGTGCCAAAAAGGACCCGGTCGGCGCCGACAGTGTCTATCAGAAACCGCAGCGACTCCTCGGTGTAAACGATGCAGTCGTAGTGGAAACGCCGCAGATACTCGCTGGGCGGTAGGCTGGGCTTGGTGGGCGCTTGCGGCAGACCACGCCATCCCCGATCAATGCGGCCGATGTTATAGCAGGTGTAGCCGCCGCCGTGGGACAGGCATATCTTCAGGTCAGGACAGGCGTCCATCACCCCGCCCATTACCAGCGAGCAGAAAGTGATGGTCCGGTCGGCCAGGTTTCCCACGCTGTTGGGCAGGTGGTATCGCTTGGTCCGGTAGTCCACCAGCGTATCATCCCCCTGGTGGAAGAGAATCAACGCCCCCATCTGCTCGGCGGCCTTCCAGAAGGGCAGGAACTCGGGCTCGTCCAGCAGTTTGCCGTTGACCTTGTCGTCAATCATGGCGCCCTTGAAGCCCATGGTGGTCATAATGCGTTCCAGCTCGGTTATGGCGGCGCTGACGTCCTGCATGGGCAGGGTACCCAGGCCGGCAAATCGCTCCGGCCAGGCCTTGACCATCTCGGCGATTTCGTTATTGGAATCGCGCGAAGTTGCGACTGCCACTGAGGCATCCAGGCTGTAATTGTAAAACCCTGAGTAGGGAGAAAGGACGTGTACGTCCACTCCCAGCGAGTCCATATCCGTCATTCGTTCTTCCGGCGTCCAGCGGGCCTTGGGCGGCAACCCGCCTCGCCGGTCGCCCACGATGGCGATCTCGCGGCCCCGGTCGTCCTGTTCGCGGCGCAGGCTGTGCCAGTCTCCGCCATTCTCAGTGGACTTCCAGAAACATTGGGGGGTCAAATGGGCGTGAATGTCGATACTTCGCATGGTCGTATTCTCCGGCGGCATCCAGTCCGTAAGGGGCAAATTTTGCGGCTGAAACCCATTCGCGGGCCTGGCCGCGAACGGGCCAAACGTAGCACAAGGGTAAGGCCCTGTCAATTTGAAGAGTACGGTGGACAAGCCCGAGAAACAGTAACCCCAATGCAACCGCGCGTGGAGGCAGACCAATGTATCTCTCCCCTCTCACCCTGGGAAAGGGGCGGGGGTGAGGGCAATCACAGAAGGCCGAAAGCAAGGGTAATCCCCAATTGCCCTATCACTACGGATAACGTATATTGACTCTGCAACCACCCAGGCAAGGAGATTTCGGGATGCGGATACTGTTGATTGCTACCAACAGGCACAACCGCCTGGTGAGCCGGATGAACGCCCAGCCCCTCCCCATTGGCATGGCGTACGTCGCGGGCCACCTGGACCCTGACCGTCACCAGCTCAAGGTATTGGATCTCATGTTTTCCGACGACTACCTTGCTGAAGTGGAGGCAGCCGTCCACGAGTTCCAGCCTGAACTGGTCGGTCTATCGCTGCGCAACCTGAGCAATCACAGCTACCTGGACCCTCAGTGGGCCCTGCCCATCACCAAGAACGTCATAGACAAAATAAGGGAGACCTCCACCGCGCCCATCGTCTGTGGCGGTCCTGCTTTCAGCCTGCTGCCCACCGAGTGTTTTGCCTACCTGGAACCTGACCTCGGCCTGGCCGGGGACGCCGGCGAGACTTTTGCCGAACTGGCGGGCCGAATCGAGATTGGCGAACCCTCCTACCTGGACCTGCCCGGCCTGGTGTACCGCAATGAGTCAGGCATCCAGTTCAACGGCATGCGCTGTCGGTCTGAGTTCTCCATGCCGCCCAGGTTTGATGAGCTGGACATGGAGAAATACCGTCTGGCCGGGTTCGGCGTGGGCATAGTCACCAAGCTTGGTGACTTCAATTACCCCACGTCGCCCGGCTCTGAGCCGGTTGAGCGCAGCGCGTGGCGGGTAATTCGCCCCATCGAGGAAGTTGTGCAGGAAGTTAAGGACATGGAAGCCCGCTTCCGACTGCGCAAGGTCCACTTCATAGACAATGGCTTCAACATTCCCCTGGCCCACGCCAAGCAGCTTTGCCAGGCTCTGTCCGAGGCTGACATTGGCGTCCACTGGACCACCGGCCTGGCGCCCTACAGTTGCGATGCGGAACTGGTCGGAATGATGAAGGACGCCGGCTGTGTATTGGTTATGATGGGCAACATGCGGGGAGACAGCCACGACGGAACTACCCTGGGCGAGAGAATGGAACCCATGCTGGAGACCTGCCGTATCTGCGAGGAAGGCGGGCTCAACTATACTATTGCCCAGCGATTTGGCGAACCCGGGGAGACCAGGGAGTCCGTGGACGAGAAGCTGGCCTTCCTTCGCAGCATCCAGCCCTCCATGGCTAACCTGCGGGTCGGTGTGAGCATCATGCCCGGCACCCTCGAAGCCCGGCTGGCAGTGGAGGAGGGCCTGGTGGCGGACGAGAGCGAACTGATCCGCCCTACTTTCTACATTGCCCCTGATGTCCGTGAATGGGTTGTGGATTACCTTAAGGAGGCAGCCAGCGAACAGCCCAGGTGGAATCTGCTGTGACCCTGAGCCCCGAAGAGCGGCCCGGCCCACCCAACCCCCTATACCGTCGAAAGCCGGTAACCAGGCGCCGTCCCTTAGGAGACTCGCCTTACTCCGCTCTGGCCCTTGAACCAGCATACCCGAGTTAGTGATTACTCGTGCCCATCAGTGGATAAAAAGTCCGGAGGAAACCTTGGAACCCACCAGCAAATATTTTCAGGCCAATGGCATCAACCTGCACTGCCTCTCCTGGGGTGACCCGTCAAATCCGCCGCTGATAATGACCCATGGCATAGGCTTGTGCGCCATGGTCTGGCGTCCCCTGGGCGAGGACCTGGCCCGGGACTATCACGTCCTCTCCCTGGACCTTCGGGGCCACGGCGATACCGACAAACCGGGTGGCTACACCTTCGATAACATGGCCGAGGACGTCGTTGGATTGGTGCGGGCCCTGAACCCCGCCCAGCCTCCCTACGCCATTGGTCATTCCGCCGGTGGAATGACCATAATGATTGCCAACCACAAGGCCCCCGGCACCATGGGCCCCACTGTGCTGGTGGACACCCGCGTCGGGCCGGCGCTGGAGGTCTATAACCCGGAAGAGCGTGAAGAGCGAATGAACCGGACCCGCAACAAGCGGGCCGTGTGGGAGTCTCGCGAAGTAATGTACGACGCTTACCGCAACCGCCGGGTGTTCAGCACCTGGATCGACGACGCGGTGCGTGATTACATTTACGGCGGGACCCGGCTGCTCGACGACGGCAAGGCCGAGCTCAAGTGTCCCACCGAGGTCGAGGCCATCTACTACGAGGCGCGCCACTCCCTCAATCCCACTCCCTACCTGAAGGGGCTGGGCGGCGAGTACCTGTTGCTGCTGGGCAATACCGGCAACTACCCGGACGAGGGCGCCCGCAACAGTGACGAGATCAAGTACTTCCTCAACGAGGTAAAGGGGGCCCGGATGGAGACCCTGCCCCGGGGATCCCACTTCGTTGCAATGGAGGACCCGGACATGGTGCTGGCATCGGCCCGACGCTACCTGGACAGTCACCGCCTGGGCGGCAACTGATTCCCGCTGGCCCCTCCCCTGTCGCGGCGGCCCTACCGGGAACCCGCCACGTCCACCGACACCACGTCGATACCGTGGTATTTCTGGTGCCGCACCGACGATGCGTAGTGACGCAGCAGCCTGAATGAAATCTCCCGTACTTCGGGGACGTCCGAGGGCTCCTGCAGGTAGGTCAGCTGGTCCTCCAGGTTGTCGCCCTGGTGGCCGGACACAAACTCCAGCTCGGCCCCTCCCGTCGCGTGCCGTATTTTCACCATCAGGCGGCGCGGGCGGCTGTCCTCCTCATCGTCCGTCTCCGAGGCGATGCTGTGCAGAGTCTCCTCGCCCACCAACGCCAGCCGGTGGGTGGATTCCTCGTTCCAACCTGCTCTCGATGCAAACTGGCTGAGAAACTCTCTCAGCTTGGGCAAGGCCTCTTCGTCCATATTCAAAACCAGCTTGCGGCGGCGCGCCGAGGTGAGTTCCAGGAAGGCCACCATCGCAACAGCCACAATGGCCCCCGAGGTCATCCCGTTCCCCAGTAGCACTGCCAGGAACCCCTCCCCCAGCATGTCTCCGAATATCCACTGGTTCTGGAAGCCGGTGCCCAGCCAGAAGGCTACCCCCGCCACCGTGGCCTTCCTGTGGTCCACCCCGTCCTGAATGACAATCTTCATTCCCTGCACGAAGAGCAGCCCCAGAAGCACCGTAATGTACGCCGCCGCCACGGGCGTGGGTATGGCGATTATCAAGGCGGCCACCTTGGGGAAGAAGGCCGTCGCCGCGATGAGGGCTCCGATGTATATTCCCACGCGCCGCGACCCTATCCCCGTAACCTCCGCGAGAGAGATGCTGGTCGAATAGGTGGTGTTCGGCAGGGTGCCGGCCAGGCCCGACAGCAGGTTGCCAGTGCCGTCCGCGTTAAGCGCGCCCTGCACCACACGGAAGTCCGTCGCCTGCCGCCGCCGCTGCGAAACCCTCTGGATGGCCACGCCGTCCCCGATGGTTTCAATTGCCCCTACCAGCGTGACTATGACGAAGGCCGGCAGCAGCGCCCAGAACTTGTGGTCCGGCGTCAGGTCCAGTCCAGGCCACGAACCGAAAGGCACCCCGAACCATGGGGCATCCAGAATTGGTTGGACGTCATACATTCCAAAGGTAGCCCCAACTGCGGAGCCCGCAATTATGCCGATGATCGGCGACCACAAGCGGAGTTTCGCCGGTCCCCTTATGACCAGCCCGGTCACTATTAGAATGGTAATGCCCGCGGCCAGCGGCGCCCCCGCCCCGTGGGTACCCTCGGGGACGTCGGTAAGCGAGTCGAAAACCACCGGAAATACCGTCGCCGCTATCAGCATGATCACAGTCCCGGTTACCACGGGCGTGAAAATTCTCCGGAGCACCGACAGGCGGTAAGCCAGCAGAAACTGGAACAGGGACGACACCACTATCAGGCTGGCCATGGTAGCCGGTCCAGCCGTGGACAATGCAGCTATGCATACTGCTATGAACGCCCCCGAGGTTCCCATGAGCAGTACGTGGCCCGACCCGAACCGCCCGACGCCCGCCGCCTGCAGGATGGTGGTCAGTCCGCTCACCAGCAACGCGCCGAACGCTCCCCAGACGATCAATTCCTGCGGCTGGTCGGCAATGCGCAGCACGATGACCACCGTCAGGACCACCGGAGTAATCATTAGAATGGTGGCTTGCGCGGCTGCCCCCACCGCGATGGGCGTAGGAGGGCTCTCGCTGGGTTCGTAACGGACGTGTTCGTTAATCTCAGAAGCAGCCAAGGGAACTCCTCCAGTGATACCGGGCCAGGGGGTAGCCCGAGAGTTGGTACATTATATCAAGGGAAATCGACCCCTAACGGTCCGCTGGCTTTTGTCTGCCACATAACAGATCATGCCCATCGCCAGTTGATCAGCCCCGAAATTGCAGGGCAGGGCAATCGCGCCTTAACTGACGTCACCCTGGGCCGGCCGGAAGGGCCCAGGGGCACATGACCACCTTTTAATGAATCAGCCTATATTCAAGACGCGATTGCGCTGAATTGCAGGGCCTCGGTTTTGTACGGCTTTTTTGGTATATTTAGCCTCACTCCTCTTGCCGGAGAAACAGATATGGCTGCGCAACGATTGGAAAAGGCTGTCCCCACCGGCCCGGTAGAATACTTCGACGCCATAGTCATAGGCGCCGGGGTCACCGGGCTTTATCAACTGTATTGCCTGCGCAAAATGGGCATGGCGGTCAGGGTATTTGAGGATGGCGACGGCGTAGGCGGCACCTGGTACTGGAACCGGTATCCCGGCGCCAGGTTCGATTCCGAGAGCTTCAGCTACGGCTATTCCTTTTCTGAAGAACTGCTCCAGGAATGGGACTGGAAGGAGCTCTACTCCGGCCAGCCTGAAAACGAACGCTACCTGAACTACGTGGCCGACAAGTTCGATCTGAAGCGGGACATTCGCTTCAACTCCCGGGTGGCTTCCTGTACCTTCGAGGAGGACCGCAACACCTGGCTGGTAGAAATCGCCGACGGCCACCGGGCCCGGGCGCCTTTCCTGGTTACCGCAGTTGGCCTGCTTTCCGCCCACTACATTCCTGACTTCGAGGGTCTGGATACCTACCAGGGTCAGTGGTGCCACACCGGCCGGTGGCCCAAAGAGGGAATGGACCTCGCCGGAAAGCGGGTGGGCGTAATTGGCACCGGGGCCACCGCGGTCCAGTTGATCACCGAAATCGCCCGGGAAGTGGGGCACCTCACCGTGTTCCAGCGCACACCCAATTTCTGTGCCCCTCTGCGCAATGCTCCCATCACTGATGAAATGCAGCGGGAAATCAAGGCCAGCTACCCCGAAATATTTCGCCGCTGCAGCGAAACGGCGGGCTCCTTTGTTCACATGTTCGACCCCCGCTCCGCCCTCGAGGTATCCGCCGAAGAGCGGGAGGAACAGTATGAGCGGTTATGGCAGGAACCAGGTTTTGCCAAGTGGCTGTCCAACTTTTACGACGTAATGTTGCCCGGGGAAGCCAACGAGGATTACGCCGAGTTCGTCCGGAACAAGATCAGAGAGCGCGTGCATGACCCCAAAGTCGCCGAGATGCTCGTGCCCAAGGACCACATGTTCGGTTCCAAGCGGCTCCCCTGCGAGAGTGGCTACTACGAGGTTTATAACCGGGACAACGTGCTGCTGGTGGACGTCAAGAAAGCCCCCATCCAGCGCCTGACTCCCACAGGGCTTAAGACCGCCGACGCCGAATATGACCTGGACGTCATCATCTTCGCCACCGGGTACGACGCCGTGACCGGCTCGCTGAACCGGATCGACATCAGGGGAGTCGGCGGCGAACTGCTCCGGGACAAGTTCAGCAGCGGCCCCCGTACCTACCTGGGCATTCAGAGCAGTGGGTTCCCCAACATGTTCACCATCAACGCAGCCTCGGTCGGAAACTTTGTGCGCGCCGCCGAACCTCTGGTTGAATGGGTAACCGAGTGCATCCGCTACGTTCGGGAGAACGAATACGTCCGCATTTCCCCTACCATCGAGGCGGAGGATGACTGGGTAAACCACGTCAATGAAGCCGGCTCCAAAATTCTTCGCAGCCAGGCCAACTCGTGGTTTGTGGGCGCCAACATTCCAGGGAAAGCCCGGGCCCTGTTGACCAGCCCGGACACCGCTCCCGTAATGAGGGCCAAGCGCGCTGACGTGGCGGCCAATGGCTACGAAGGGTTCCTTCTCGAGTGACCGTATTTTGCGGACCAGATTATCAATGGCTGGGATTGTCGGGCTCTTGCCTGGCTTTATGAGCGCACGCAGTCGGAGAAGCCTGCACATTAAGGTCGGCCTGCTGTTCCTGTTGGCCTGCTTGCTAATGGCAGGGTGCCAGGGTGACGACGGTTCCGGCAGCAACGGGTCCCAAAGAGAAGGTACGACTCCTGAGACGAGCCGCGCCATCATGGCCCAGAACGGCGAAGAACTGTTCAATGCCAAGTGCTCCGCCTGCCACGGGCTGGAGGCGGCCGGCACCGACCTGGGCCCAACTCTGATCCACCGGGTTTACCATCCCGGCCATCACCCCGATACCAGCTTTCACAATGCCGTAAAGGTGGGTGTACGCCAGCACCACTGGACTTTCGGCAATATGGCCCCCGTCGCCGGCTTGAATGAGCCAGAGGTGGACAGCATCATCTGCTATGTCCGCGGTCTCCAGCGGGAGAATGGCCTCTTTGAAGGCGACGATTTCCCTACCGTGTGCTGAAGCAGCCGGGCTATCACCAGCGCCCGACCCCGGCAGCCTGAAGCGTCTTCCAACTTCCTCAACGCCCGCAACCGGGCAAGCGGCCGCAATTCGGAACGATAGCCGCCTGGAAGTTCGCCCTTCACGACAGTGTCGCGCCCGCTTCGCCCCCCAACTTGCTACTTCCCCCTGGAGTACCTCTGCGGACTGACGAATACAGTGCGGGTCCGTCAGCAGCCGCACCCCTCTGCCTGGGCCCGGTATGACACGTTAGCCCGGAGTTGACGTTCAGGAACATGGGTGGCTGGCCAGCCCCCACTGTCAGTGCAATCGCGCCTTAACTAACTGTCACCCTGAGCCGGGCCGAAGGGCTAAGGGCGGCATTACCAGTTCTTGAAGTACCAGCCTCTATGTAAGACGCGATTGCCCAGTCTCCCCGCGATGCAATGGGATGCACTTCGGCCATTTCTTCCGTACAATCAATATCAATACCATAATTAAAACTAACTCCACCCAGCCCGGGGCCCAACAATTTTAATCGTGGAAAGTTAATGCCGGTACACCGGTCCGAGAGGGTAGGTGCCTGATGATGTCGAGTGAAAATGTCAATCCTTTGAGGCCGCCGGACTCCGCGCCTGCGCAGCGGGAACAGGGCGCTTCCCGAAACGGGGAGTCCATCGCCATCATTGGCATGGCCTGCCGTTTTCCCGGCGCGAACGACCTTGATGCCTTCTGGCAGTTGCTGGTGGAGGGCAAAAACGCGGTAACGGAGGGTGTGCCTGGCTCCGGAGTGGGCCGCCTGGGCAATCTCATCAGGGACCCTGAATTTTCCCACGAGGCTTGCCGCTTCGGCGCCTTCGTAGAGGACCTGGACCGGTTCGACGCCTCCTTCTTCCGAATTTCGCCAGTCGAGGCGGAACTGCTGGACCCGCAGCAGCGCATGATGCTGGAGACGAGCTGGCTCGCGCTCGAGGACGCGGGAATTGACCCCTCGGGACTAAAGGGAAGCCGCACCGGCGTTTATGCCGGTATCAGCAACGACGAGTACCGGATGCTGGTGGTGGACTCCAGCCAGCAGACAGAAGCTGCGGGGAGTCTTTACGCTCTCACCGGCACCAACCTCAATGGCGCCAGCGGACGGGTCTCCTTCGTGCTGGGCCTTATGGGGCCGGCAAAGGCGGTCGATGCTGCCTGCGCGTCGGCTATGGTGGCCGTGAATGACGCGGTGGCAGACCTGCAGCAGGGCAAGGCTGACCTGGCCATCGCAGGTGGCGTTCAGGCCCTCCTGAACGCCCGAATATACGAGCTGCGCGCCAATGCCATGATGCTGTCACCGGACGGCCAGTGCAAGACCTTCGACGCCTCAGCCAACGGGTACGTTCGGGGCGAAGGATGCGGCGTCGTCGTCCTGAAACGACTGAGTGAAGCAGAGGCCGACGGCGATCCGATTTGGGCGGTCATCAGAGGATCGGCGGTGAACAACGGCGGCGCCAGCATCGGCCTGACTGTCCCGCACACCCCGGCCCTGGAACAGGTTATGGAAGCGGCGCTTGCCGACGCCGGAGTTCTGCCTTCAGAGGTTGACTTTGTGGAAGCGCACGGCACCGGTACGGCGGTGGGCGACCCTATCGAGCTCAACGCCATGGCCAGCATCTACGGGCAGGGACGCGACGCAAGCCGTCCCATTCTCACCGGGTCCGTGAAGACCAACCTGGGCCACCTGGAGTCGGCCGCAGGTATGGCGGGACTCATCAAGGCAGCGCTGGCCCTGAAGCGAGGAGTGATCCCCAAGCACCTGCACTTCCACAACCCGAACCCCGCTTTCGACTGGGATAACCATCCCCTGCAGGTAACTTCGTCCACGATGGAGTGGCCGGACCATGGCAGAAGGCCCCGACTGGCGGGAGTGAACTCCTTTGGTATCACGGGAACCAACTCTCACATCGTGATGGAGGAATACGTCGGCCAGGATGGCGAGTCCGGGGCCCGCTATCCCGTGCCGGCAGGTTTGGCGCGGGCCGTGGCAGTCCCCGGGCCGGCGGAGCCGGCCGGCATGCCCTTGCCGGACGACGGTTCCATACAGCGCCCGCTCCGGCTTCTGCCGCTGTCCGGCAAATCCGAAGGCGCGCTGAGGGACCTGGCCGGGCGACACCGGTCATGGCTTGACACCCATGCCGAAGCTGTTGCCTGCGCGGGAGCCGACTGGGAACCGGCCCTGTCTGATCTGTCGTGGACAGCCAGTGTGGGCAGGAGTCACTTCGAGTACCGCAGCGGCGTGGTGTTCCACGATGCCGGTTCCTTGCGCCGGCAGCTGGATGCCCTGGCCGGAGGCGTCGCTGAGGTGGGGTCTGGGATCGCAGCCAGGGTAGCCTTTGTTTACACCGGGCAGGGCAGCCAGTGGGTCGGCATGGGACGAATTCTATACGAGAGGGAGCCGGTGGCGAGAGCCGTCATGGACCGCTGCGAGGCGGTTTTCCAGGACGTCCGGGGCACGTCTCTGCTGGACGTGATGTTCGGTCGGGACGGGGCGAGCGGAGACCTAGGCGACACCGCCTGGGAGCAGCCCGCCCTCTATGCGCTGGAGTGCGCCCTGACCGCCCTCTGGTCCAGCGTGGGAATCCGGCCCGATGCGGTGCTGGGCCATAGCGTCGGCGAATTGGCGGCGGCCCAGGCCTCCGGGGTGTTTTCCCTGGAGGACGGCATGCGCCTCGCCGCCGCCCGGGGCTCACTGTTATCCCGTACGGCCCAGGGCGCCATGGCGGCGGTCTTTGCGCCGGCGGCCCAGGTGGTCCCCGCAGTCGAGGCTTTCAACGAGTCAGCCAGGGTCGGTCTCAGCATTGCGGCGGACAACGGAGCTCACACGGTGGTCAGCGGGACGGCTGAAGAGGTCGAGGCCATAGTGCAACGTCTCGAATCAACCGGAACCCGGGCAAGGCGATTGAATACGACCAGGGCATTCCACAGCACCCTGTTGGACCCTGCCCTGGACGAACTGGAGGCATTCCTGGACACGGTGAAGGTTAACCATCCCGCCCTCCCGTTTATCAGCAACTTGACCGGCAGCGCCGTTGAGGGCGACATGGCCCTGGACGGCACTTACTGGAGGCGTCACGCGAGAGAGCCGGTGTCATTCGCCACCGGCGTGGGGGCATTGGCGGCACTGGGGATTGACGTGGTGGTGGAGATTGGCCCGCATGCCGTGCTCGGTCCCATGGCGGCGCTGGCTTGGCCCGTTGCAGGCTCTTCCCGGTCGCCGGCCGTCCTGGCCAGCCTGACGCGGCCGCCGTCGGATGGGTCGTCGTCCGAGCCTGAAAGCGATTTCGTCCATGCGGTAGCCCAGGCCTACGAGGCCGGGCTGCAGGTCTCTTTTGAAGGTCTGTTTGCGGGAGAGTCCCGGCGCCGTATTTCGATGCCAGGCTACCCGTTCCAGCGGGAGCGCTATTGGGTTGATGAAACCAGGCAACGACGCGCCAGCGTCGGACATCCGCTGCTGGGGGAACGGCACGAGTCAGCTCGCGGTGAGATTACGTTTGAATCGGAACTATTCCCGTCGGACCCCTCCTGGCTGGCCGACCACAGGGTCTTCGGCCGCCTGGTCGCGCCCGGCGCGCTGTACGGGGCCCTGGCGGTTTCCGCGTCCATTGCTGAGGGAAGCGGTCCGACAGTGGTCCAGGAAATGCAGCTGCACAACCCCCTAGGGCGTGTGGACAAAATGGTAACATAGGGGGAGTCAAGGATACGGGTATGG